>JAXJBU010000071.1:0-30664 GCA_036302865.1 Collinsella sp.
TCTCGTGTATCTTGTCCATATGCGGTTATTGCCTTTCCACGAATCCTGACTTCAGCAATTAGAATTCTAGGCGATAACCGCTTCCTGCTTTCTACGGCCAGGGAAGCGGCTCCTTACACCAACATTCGGCACGCGATCCGCATGATAGTTAATTTCCGATCTCAGGCGAACACATTGGGCAAATAGGTCGTACCCGCAGTTAGCCGAACGCCCCCCGCAGTCTCTCCAGAGCCCGGGGGCACCGTTATCCCAGTTGAAAGAATGGCGGAGATGCGGTTCGATGAGTCCGGTGGCCATACTCCGCCCACCGCCCGACATCTTTTCCCAGGCAAAGTCGAACGGTCGGTCCGTCTATTCCGTTTCCCCTAGGCCAGGACAGCGGGGGTTCCGGAGCCGCCCATTACATTCATTCGGGAGGCGCTAAATTCATATGGGACGAGAAAGAGTTGATCACCCGATTATTATGCCCGCCTTAAAAAGCAACCAAATATACGTCCCAATATCATTCCAGCACAACCAGGAATCCATTATTTGGCTAATTCAATAGCCCCCTCACGGCTCATTACCAAAATATGATCGGCGACATCGAGCAATCTAGAATCATGCGAAACGATCAAAAAGGCCTGACCTCGCTTATTTTGTTTAATGTACTCTATCAGGCAGCCACATGCCGATCCGTCAAGATCATTGGTCGGCTCATCGAGAATTACAAAATCCGCTTTTCGGCATAACGCCATAGCCAAGCGCAACCTTTGCAGCTCTCCTCCAGATAAATTAGAACATTTTTCCCATCTTATTTTATCAATTGGTTCGAAACCGCATTCCTTGAGAAACGACGCCATTAACTCATAGCTGATGCCGTATTCATGCAAATAGTCTTCAACTGTGTCACCGGGGACGAAAGCCGTTTGCTGCATAGCAGAGAAACACTCCGACCGAACTCGGTCAAGATTGATAGCGGTCAACTTTGTGCTATCGTACTCGATATTGTCATTTGCGTGCTCGTAAAAACCCAGGAGCAGCTTTAATAGTGTGCTTTTTCCAACACCATTAGGGCCTGTAATTACATACGTTCTGCCCACGTCAAATTGAAGATTCACCCCGCAAGTTATATCAACCAGCTCTTCGTCGCGAATTAAACTGAAGTCTAAATCTAGGACCTGTATGCGGCCCACATTATTAACCGCAAGGCAATTTCGGTAATCCCGTTTTCGCGCCTTTATTTCATTCAGCCTAGCTATTGATGCCCTCGTTTCCTGCAAAGACTGAAAGACGCCGATATAGTATTTGCCACAGCTCATCAATAGGGAATAATAAGAGTTTATCATGGTAAATTCCCCAATTGTCATAGCTCCTGTGGCTATTCTTGCTCCCGAAACCAGCAACAAAACAGCTTGAAATCCTGCCGCCGCCATACGATCGCTAGAACTTACTATACTTTGTACTTTCGCGAGTGCAAGAACTGAAGGATAGTACGCAGCATCAAACTGTTTTTCTACATGTTCGAAGCTGCTCTCATAACCGGCTAGCAGCTTAATCTCGAACGTCCGTGCGATACGTGATGCTATGGAGCTGAACAGGAACCCATCTTCCTCTTTCTTTTGAAATGAAGCGGCAAGCAGTGAAGGTTGAAGCATAAGCACCATAATACAATACGCCCCAAGAAGCGTTATGCCGACGGTGCATATCGATAAATCGAGAGAAGCGATTAGCAAAAAAACCGCAATCATTGTAATCGCATTCATGAACAATGGAATCATGTTTATGACAACAAACGATGTTATTGAAGAGGTGTCCGAGTTTATTTTCTGAGCAGAGTACAACGGGGAAGTCGACTCTATGTCCGTAAGTGGCAAATGTTGAAAGTCTGACACGATTTCTTTTAAAAAACTGAAATACGAGAGGTTCAGGACTGACGTCTGGAGCATCTTTGCAAAGTAAGAGAAGACCGCCGAAATAATCCCCAATAATGCTATAGCAAAGGCTAAAAGTTAATTCGAATGCATGTCCTGACCGTAAACGAGCATATCAACAAACTGCCCGTTCAAATACGGTGACAGCGATGTCAGAGCATAGCTCACCAGAACCATGACCATCAGCATCTTTGCACCGTGGCATGACATCGTTGTTTTGACCACATGCCAGAACAACGCGCACTCGTCTCTCCGCCATTTGAAATGCATCATTATATCAACCACGCCTCTGAACAGGGCCTTTTATTTGAGTTGTCAATTATATTCAACCCTCTATCCAAAGAACTGTCCTTTCGCAGCCGTAACACATAGTAATAAACGCCTGCAGTGTGGTCATTTCGATAGAGTTCGTAAACATCATCAATTGCCTCATCTACTGATGTCCACCTTGTTGGATTAGCCAAATACGCACTCCATGCAACACCCTCAACAAACGAAGAGCATGGATAGACCTCGTCATATCCCAGCAAAGACATCGTTCCCGACAACTCGCTGCTTATTATGTCTTGCACTATTGAGACTGCATCCAGGCTGTCCTTATCAGCACAAGCCATCATTCCCACCATCAACGCGGTACCATCATCGCTTAAATAATCTGGGAGCTTTTCGATAATCTCGTTGCTAACTCGGCATCCATCAAATCCCCCATCTCCGACAAAAGGATATTCAAGTCCATTGGGAATGGGGACCAGCGGAGGATTTGCAACAATATAGTCGTATTTACTATCAGGTTCGAGCTTCTCATACAAATTCCCTTGAACCGTTTTTATCGCACCGTCCAGCCCATTCAACTTGGAATTAAGCATGTTAGTTGCACAAGTTTCGGCGTTTATCTCCACCGATGTAACCGTCATGCCACCCGCTGCCATGATCAGCGACTGAATCCCAGAGCCCGCACACAAATCAAGCCCCTTCTTCCCGAGCTGAGGAGACAGCCGCCTGGCAAGTCCTAATGAATCTGGGCCGAAATATCTTTTAGGGTTTGGCCGTGGAGCATCCGCGACAATCCAGACACCTCTATATCGATTTAAAACCAGACCCGTTGAGTGGACAATCCCGTCCTCTAAAATAACGATGCCAGCGTCCACTAATAGTTTAATCAGCTCAATAAATGGCTTCATTTCAGCTTGCGCCACAGACTCTCCAAGATACAGAAGCCTCACTAGTCCTCGATATTCTTGGTTTACTTTACCCGATGCAAATAAGTGCTCAACAACATAAAACCTATCCCCCGCCACGGATATGCCCTCGAGTAAATCTGTTAAGCCAACCCTATCAAATTCTTTTGACAATTGACTGTATTGGTCCATTTTGTCGTCCATCCCGCTTCCGCTGGCTATCGTCTCATAAACACAAACCTAACTAGCCGCACGAACGACAAAGAAGCCAAGCTGAAAAGAAGTAGAACCAAAGCTTCAAAAACACTGGTATTCCAATCGCGTACCCAGCCCTCTACCGCCAACAAAAAAAACAGCAGCCCCATCCATAACGTCACAGAAGAAATCAACTTTGCGTAAGGGCGTATATCAATCCCGCTCTCCCTTTTTGTGACATCATATCCAGCAATTGAGCAGAGCCATCTTCCTCTTCTGTATTGGATTGAAAGGATAATCAGGGCAATCGAAGTCATCAAGCAGACAGCATCCCCTGTTTCCATAGAACTTCCTTTGCTTTCCGTCCTAGTTTCGCATTCACAATCGAATCAAACCAAGTGCGAATTACTCGATAGCAACCGCCTTCGTATAAACCATAGCCGCTGCAGCAGCATTAACGACTGCGCCGTAGTTAACACCAACTACGATGTCATAAACTGCAACTGCCCAAACTGCAGCCGGGAATATAGCAACTCCCACCGCTGGCTCCGGATCTTGACTGCCACCATTTAAGTTAACTGGACCAACCCGCGGATCAAAATCCATTTTTTACCTTCTTTCTAACTTGGCAATAGTCTCCAAAACTACAGATCAATCTGCAATTCTCTAATCTCCATATCACCTTCCATTAACTCATTAGGTATCACTCCCTTCAGGAGAGTGGGCGGCAAAAGACACCGATCTGTTTCGCTCACCGAATAGATCAGGTAATTCAGATCTCGCATTCCATCACTTTTCAAATCCTCTTGAGTCGTTTCGCTCTTAAAAACAAGCTCGAAGACCGACATGTAGTCACGAATTCCCTGCCATTGCTGCAAGTTTGGAATTACGCCAAATATTGAATATAGGAAGTAGGCATCTTCAACAATCGTTCTTACAAAAGCAATTTGCGTCATACACTCTTGCTGGTTGTCCTGAAGCTCCAATACGACTGATGATGAGCCGAAGTTATCCGAGATGTCATTGACCGTTTGAACTATAGACCCATCAACAATCGGAGACAGATACGAACATCTCAGTGAAGCGGCTTTCGCGTAGTAGGGAATATACATGATATTGTTACGCTGATACAGAAACCTAGGTGCAAGATCGTCTAAATCGCCCTCGAGAAATAAGCCTGTTTTCCATATTTTCAAAATTGTATTTAGAACTTTATCGGCAACGATTGACCTATCGCTGCCGGACAACTTCTTATTGGCGCAAATTTCGTTAGCGATATCTTTAATGCACCGCTCTCCATCTATCAAATTAACGATAGCGAGCGCATCTTCATTGAGACGAATATAGTAGCTGTTCGCGGTCAAAACGCTACCGGTCTGAGTGTGCCTTACGCGTACGGCATACCGCATTCTCGGAACAGCACCCAGCATCTCTCTTTTCTTCATATTTCCTTACCCTACCTCTAGGAAATAGTAATTCATGCTTCCGTTCGCAAGTTCTACCGCCACCGACCATTTAAACCCAAACTGTTCGAGCCCAGATTCGCAGCCATCCTTAGTGATAGCGGCTACTCGACATGGCGTTTCCGAACCTTCCCAGCGCAACTCCGCAATTTGAATCCCCCTTTCCAATATAAATAAAACCAAACTGCTAGACCTGCCTCTTAGTGCAGCGCCCTTAGCCGTAATCAGCATTCCGCAAGGTTCGATAGAATCAGCCCTGATCAGGCAAACCTGATAACGCCCATCAAATAGAGTCTGCCTAATTAGACGTCCTCTCATCTTTCCATTTTGTATAGTTGAGAATGGGTCAAGCACGACATATTGATCCATGCTTTCATTGGCTCTATAAACAAAAGACAAAACCTCTTTGCAGTCGCTCTCTTTAGCCCTAACTGCTTTTACGCAACTTACCCCCGTGCACACGTGCAGCATCCTCCAATTCTTGAGATATATCTATGTTCCTTTCTTTGAAAAGAACAGGAAGCCCCTGTTGGATACTTGTGAAGTCCGAAAGCTCCTCTATACGAGCTAGGCACTTCTCGACAATTGGGTGCCGTAACGCATATCTATCTATTTCGAGATCAATATAGTCCCGCAGAGTATTTCGATTTAGATTCCAAATGGTAATCGGCAGGTAAGGAGACACCGAGAGCTCCCCATACGCATTGACGCATATTTGCGGAATTCTCCCTGTCTCCCTATACATATACAAATGATCTACGGGGTCACCCCAGGTAATCTGCATTTGAGAAACAGCATTGCGCGCGCTCAAATATGCAGCAAGCGCATCATTTTGCTCGGGCGTTAGGCACAGATCCTTATAATTCAGCTCACCTCGTCCGAGCGGCATCAAAGGCTGTGCTCTAAAATCACTTACACCTTCTTTTTCACAAAAACTTATTATTGAAGGGTATTCCTTTATATTCCTAGCATGGGGGAGAGAAGCAACTGCGACCCTTATTCCGTGTCTTCGTGCGATCTTAATCGCATCCAGTACTCGATGGAGCTTACCGTTACTCAACCTCACATGGTCATAAGACGCATCTGAAAGCCCATCGAGGCTAAACTGCACTAAATCCAGTCCATCTCTTTTTAGGGCGTCAGCAATTTCTTCTGTCCAAAGAATGCCATTGCTGACCATTGACACGAGAGTGCCTTGATTAAGCTCCTTAACTAACCTCACGGCGCGACGAATCAAATCAAACCTAAGAATGGGCTCTCCGCCACAAATGCAAATCGACGAAAGATCGATCAAGGCAAGCTGTCGAAAAACGCTGATCAGTTCGTCATCATTCATTTCCTCATAGGCACATTCCCCGCCGAAATCAAAACAATGCCGACATCGCAAATTGCATCGATAGGTCACATCAACTGAGGCCGAGCTAAGATAATTCATATACAATCCGCTCTCTTTCGTGCTTACGAAATACTTAATTGCAATTATGGACCTAGCAATTCTCGTTTATTTCTAATTATCTGTAATGAGTATGTAATGGATTCAAAAGCTGTAGGTTTGAGTCCTACATATTAAAGACATTGGCGGCTTCCTCGGACCTAAAGTGGATGGCAGATTCCCCAATCATGAAAACCGTTATATAAGCCCACATTAAAACTCAATTTGATGTTTTTATTATAGGACAATCTTTCGCCTTATCTTTGTCTGTTTAAAGAAAAAGAACGATATGAAAGAAATAGGAGAATTTGTACCCTTTGGCTTGCTCTTTCGCAAACGCATTCCCAATACGTTTTAAACATGCGGCACTCGCCTTAAGGTCGAAATATAAACGGGGCGAGGCCGGACTACGTCACATACCGCAGGACGGGGGCACAGATCAGATTCACCTATCATGAATTCATCTGCGCGATAAAACTGCGCATGCAAATTTACCGCACTATGAACTACATCGTGCGGGACATGAAGGTGTCGACGACCCGCTAGCTTCACCCGCTTGAAAACACCCGCAAGCGACGGCAGCGTGAAAAGCAATTGGCCTCCGGCGAAACCTCTGCGGGGTTTTCGATCTCCGTATTTGTCGAACTGCCAGTTCTGCCACGCCGCCACTTCCTTCCCGCCGAGATCGTTCCTCAAGCCGCACAGCAGCCCGCCTTCTAAGACCTCAGAGTTCGCCATCGAAGGCGACCTGCCCAGACTCCTCACAATCGGCTTGCATGAGGCCCCGCGCTCCAACATCCTCTGGACCGTGTCCCTCTCGTACCTGGTGAGCGAGCCCGCCGTTGGCCCTCGGATGAAGCTACCGATCGAGACGGGGCGTATGATGGGCGGTCGCTGGAATCGCGCCCCACGCCATCTGCCCTCTCGTGCGATAATCCTCCGCAGAAGTCACCGACAGCAGAGGGAGTTTGTGATGAAGGTTCTTTTGGTCAATGGCAGTCCCAAGGCAAACGGCAACACCGCCCGTGCACTCGCCGAGGTCGCCGAGCAGCTCAATGGCGAAGGCATTGATACCGAGGCGTTTCAGCTGGGCGCCAAGCCCATTCGCGATTGCATCGGTTGCGGCCAGTGCGGCAAGCTTGGCGATCGCTGCACCTTTGACGATGACGTGGTGAACGAGCTCATCGCTGCCGCCGAGCAGGCAGATGGTTTTGTCTTTGGCTCCCCCGTCTACTATGCGCATCCCAGCGGACGCATCCTCTCGGCTCTCGACCGCGCATTCTATGCTGGCAGCAAGGCCTTTGCGCACAAGCCGGGTGCCGCGGTTGCCGTCGCCCGCCGTGGCGGCACGTCGACCACCTTCGATGTGCTCAACAAGTACTTCACCATCAACCAGATGCCCGTGGTCGCCTCCACGTACTGGAACAACGTGTTTGGTCGCGTGCCCGGCGACGCCGATGGGGATGCCGAGGGCCTTGCCACCATGCGAAACATCGGCAAAAACATGGCCTGGCTCCTGCGCTGTATCGAGGCAGGACAGGCCGCTGGTATCAACGCACCCGAAGCCGATCGCGCAACGACCAACTTCATCAGGTAGAACGGCGGAACATACTATGAATGTGCAAATCTTCGGCACCAAGAAGTCCTTCGATACCAAGAAGGCCCAGCGCTATTTTAAGGAGCGCCGCATTAAGGTGCAGTTTATTGACCTTAAGGAAAAGGAAATGAGCAAGGGCGAGCTCACGAGCGTGATGCAGGCGGTCGGCGGCATCGATAAGCTGCTCAACCCCAAAGCCAAGGACGAGGAGACGCTCGCGCTCATCCAGCACCTCACCCCTAGCCAGCGCTTCGACAAGCTACTCGAGAACCAGCAGGTTCTAGCCGAGCCCATCGTACGCAACGGCAAAAAGGCCACCGTCGGTTATTGCCCCGATGTATGGGGAGCCTGGGAGTAGCCTGTGTTATTTGCCAGCGCGTGGGTATAAGAGCATGCGTTTGGCATAAGATTCAACTGTAAGCCAAGTCTAACAAAGGAGGGCACATGCCCAACAAACCCGTGAAGATTATCATGCTTACCGGATACCTCGGTGCCGGCAAGACCACGCTGCTCAACCACATCCTCGCTAACGACGGCGGCATCCGCGCCGCCGTGATCGTCAACGACATCGGCGAGATCAATGTCGACGCCAGCCTCATCGCCGACGGCGGTCTTTCCGAGACCGACGACCTCATCCCGCTCACCAACGGCTGCATCTGCTGCACGCTTTCGGATGACCTGGCCAACCAGCTGCAGGGCATCGCCGATTCGGGCAACTTCGATTACATCATCATCGAGGCATCGGGTATTTGCGAGCCTATCCCCATCGCCTACACCATCTCGAGCTTCTGCGACGAGGCCAAGGTGGGCGGCGAGCCCAAGCTCGCGCTCGACAACATCGTGGCCGTGGTCGATTGTGCTCGCATGTACGACGAGTTCAACGGCGGCCGCGATCTACTGGCAGAGGATATCGACGAGGACGACATCGAAAGCCTGCTCATCCAGCAGATTGAATTCTGCTCCACGCTGATCCTCAACAAGACCGATACCGTGAGCCCTGAGCAGATCGCCGAGCTTAAGGCCATCGTGCGCAGCCTGCAGAAGGACGCCGTGATCGTCGAGGCCCAAAACGGCGAGGTCCCCATGGAGGAGCTGCTCGACACCGACCGCTTCGACTTTATGCGCGCCTACAACTCCGCCGCCTGGATCGAGGCCATGGAGCATCCCGAGGAGCACGACGACCCCGAGGTGCTCGAGTACGACATCGAGACCTTTGTTTACTCGCGCCGCAAGCCGTTTGACCTGCAGAAGTTCACCGATTATGTTGAGCAGGAGTGGCCCGACGAGGTCATTCGCGTCAAGGGCCCGCTGTGGCAGACCGGCGATCCGGACATGTGCTACATGTTCGAGCAGGCCGGCCACCAGATGCGCCTGATGGAGAACGGTCTGTTCGTTGACTCCGCGCCCGAGGGCGAGAAGCAGAAGATCATCGACGAAAACCCCGAGATCATGCAGATTTGGGACGACGAGACGGGTGACCGTATGACGAGCTTGTGCATCATCGGCCGTCACATGGACAAGGATGCACTCATCGCCTCCCTCGATGCCTGCCTGACCGACTGGCACCGCGCCTAGGTTTATCCAAGCGGGCATTTGTCTGCCTACGTAACCGCCAAACCACCACGAAGGTGCCTGTCCCCTTCGTGGTGGTTTTTCGTTCTGAGTCAAGGAGATTCATGTTCAACATTGTGCTGTATGCGCCCGAGATTCCGGCCAATACGGGCAATATCGGCCGCACCTGCGTGGTTACCGGCGCCCGTCTACATCTGGTGGAGCCACTGGGCTTTTCGCTCGACGACAAGACAGTACGTCGCGCCGGCCTGGGCTACTGGCAAAACTTGGACGTGACCACCTATGCCGGCTGGGAGGATTTCCTTGCACGCAATGGTCTCTCCCCTGCCGACGAACGCCTGCATCTGCTAACCAAAAAGGCACGCCGCACCTATGTGCAGAGTACCTACCGCGATGGAGACTACTTGGTCTTTGGCAGCGAGAGCTCGGGCATTCCCGAGCCACTGCTTGCCGCGGCGTCCGAGCGCTGCGAGCGCATCCCGATGCTGCGCGATTGTGACTCACTCGATAACGCCGAGGCCTGGGAAGCCCACGAGGAATCGCTGGGGCATACCCAGGACAGCCACGAGGCCATCCTTCGGCAGGATATCTGCGGCAACTTCGTCGACCCGGACGACTACCGCATCAGCGCTCTCAACCTCTCCAACAGCGCCGCCATCGTCCTCTACGAGGCCCTGCGCCAAACAGGCTTTCCGGGAATGTGACAAAGAGGCTGTCCCTTTGTCACATTCGGTTATAGGTAGCGACCGGTAATGCTCTTGGAGCAGGCTGCGATGTCGCCCGGCGTGCCGGCGCAGACGATTTGCCCGCCGGCATCGCCACCGCCCGGGCCCATGTCGATCACATAATCGGCGTTACGGATAAGGTCGAGGTCGTGCTCGATCACGACAACTGTGGCGCCCTTGGCAACGAGGCCGTCGAACACACTCAGCAACACCTGAACATCGAGCGGATGCAGGCCGATCGTGGGCTCGTCAAACACAAACGCGGCATCATCCTGCACGCGGCCCATCTCGCTCGCAAGCTTAAGACGCTGTGCCTCGCCGCCCGAGAGCGCCGGCGTGGGCTCACCGAGCGTGAGATAACCCAAGCCCAGGTCGTGCAAGGTTTGCAAGCGCGCCTGAACCTTCTTGAGTCCCACCGTGGCGTCGAGGGCCTCGTCCACACTCATGTCCATGAGCTGCGGCAACGTAAGCAAGCTCCCGTCCTTGCCCTCGCGATGGATATGCGAAGCCGCATCCGCATAACGCGAGCCGCGACATGCCGGGCAGACGATCTCGACATCGGGCAAAAACTGCACGTCGAGCGATATCGAACCCGTGCCATCGCACGTAGGGCAACGCAAGGCGCCAGTGTTGTAGCTAAAGGCGCCCGCCTTGTAGCCGGCCGCCTTGGCCTCGGGCGTACGGGCGAAGGCGCGGCGCAGCTCATCATGGATGTCGGCATAAGTCGCCACCGTCGAGCGCACGTTGGCGCCGATGGGCGTAGCGTCAATCAGATTTGCGCGGGCAATGCCCTCGGCATCGACCCAACGCACGTGCCCCGGCAGGCGCTCGCCGGCTGCCTGCGCCTTGAGTGCCGTAATGAGCGTCTCGAGCACCAACGTCGTCTTACCCGAGCCCGAAACGCCCGTCACCGCAACCAAGCGACCGCGCGGGATATCGACTTCGAGTGGCTTGACGGTATGGATGGCATCGGTTGCCATGCGGATATGGCCCTGGTCGAACATCTCGTCGTCAGTCACCTGCGGACGCAAGCGCTTGGGCTCTGCGCGCAAAAACGGAGCGATGCGGCTGCCCCGCGATTGCTCGACCTCGCCTACCGTACCAGTGGCAATCACATTACCGCCGTCTGCTCCGGCAACGGGGCCCATCTCGACGAGATAGTCGGCTTCCGCCAGTACGCGCGTATCGTGGTCGACAACAACCACGGTGTTGCCGTCATCCACCAGATCGTGCATCACGCCTACCAGGCCGTCGACATTGGCAGGATGCAGGCCGATCGAAGGCTCGTCCAACACATAAAGCACGCCCGTCGATCGGTTGCGCACCACGCGAGCAAGCTGCACGCGCTGGCGCTCACCCGTGGAGAGCGTGGCACCGGCGCGATCGAGTGAAAGGTAATCGAGGCCCAGGTCGACCAGACGACGGGCCGCGCTCAAAAACGAATCGCATATATCCGTCGCCATGGGCCGCATCTCGGGCGGCAAGGATGCGGGCACCCCGCGCACCCACTCATTCGCCTCGCCCAGCGTCATGGCCGCGGCCTGCGCCAGATTGATACCGCGCACTTGGGGCTGGCGCGCAGCCTCGGAAAGACGCGTGCCGCCACAATCACGACATGGGCCCTCACGCAAAAAGCAAGCCACGCGCTTAAGCCCCTTGTCGTCCTTAACCTTGGCGAGCGCATTCTCAACGGTATAGACGGCGTTGTAATAGGTAAAGTCGAGCGGCGTGGCGCCCTCGCCGTTTTTGGGAACGTAGAGAATGTGCTTTTTAACCGCCGAACCATGGAACACGATGTCGCGCTCTTGAGGCGTGAGCTGGTTAAACGGCACGTCGGTACGCACGCCCATCTCGCCTGCCACCTGCTTCATCAGATCCCACATGAGCGTACCCCAGGGAAGCACCGCGCCCTCGTTGATAGTCTTTGACTCGTCGGGCACCAGGCTTGCCTCGTCCACCTCGCGCATGACACCGGTGCCGCCGCAGGTAGGGCACGCACCACCGCTATTGAAAGCCAAATCCTCGGCACTCGGCGCGTAGAACTCGCGGCCGCACGCAGGGCACGTGAGCGACAGGCCCGCAGCCACGTTAAGGCTCGGCTCCACGCGCGCCCCGCAGTGCGGACACACGTGATGGGCGCAACGGCTAAAGAGCAGACGCAGGCTGTTGTTGAGCTCGGTCATGGTGCCAAAGGTCGAGCGCACGCCCGGCACGCTGGGGCGCTGATGCAATGCGAGCGCCGCTGGCACATGCAGCACCTCGTCCACCTGGGCGTGCTCGGCCTGCGTCAGACGACGGCGGGTATAGGTGCTGAGCGCCTCCAGGTAACGGCGCGAGCCCTCGGCATAAAGAACTCCCAGCGCCAGCGAACTCTTGCCCGAGCCCGACACGCCGGCAATACCCACGAGCTTTCCCAGCGGGATATCGATATCGATGTTTTTGAGATTGTGGACGCGTGCACCACGCACCTCGATAGCCTGCGGGCTCATCTTCTGTTCCGTCACCTTTATCACCCTACTCGTGCCATAAAATGCGGTCGCGGATATACTCGCCCAGCATGGGCACGGTAAACCGGACGAGGCCGTATCCGGCAGCCTCGATGACGCGCTCGCGAATCAGGCTTGCGCGATATTTACTCGCCCAGCTCTGAGTGCGATCGCAGCGCTCAATGATGTCCGCCATTCGCGTCGGTTTACCCTCGTCAACCGCCATGACCTCGATAAAAAGGCGTTGCGGACTGCGCAGCCCGTAATACAGGGGCGCGTCAACCGCTTCATAGAACTCGGAGACGGCATCCGCATGGCCATCCTCGACATCGCGCCTTTCGATGACCTGCGAGCCACGCCGGACAGCAGACCGCCACATGTAATAGCCCACCAGCTGAACCATATAGGGATGCCCCATGCTTTTGCGCGCCGCATGGTCCGCCGTCTCCGCGTCAACGTAAAGACCAGCGTCTTTGACCGTCTGGATATACGAATCGCGCACCTTGGGCAAAGATATCGCCCCCAGCGTACGCTGCTGGGCACGCCGCAAAAACGTCACACTCGGCTCTTCGAGCAGATCGTCAACCATACTGGGTAAGCCGGCAAAAACAAGCGCAAGGCCGCGCTGGTCGCTATCGGACAAGCCCGTGGCATCCTGGTCTCCGAGCACCTGCTGATAGAGAACGGCAAGAGCCGCCAGCTCCTCGATAGACGCAGATTGAGCCTCGTCAATCGCAAACAGTATGCCCTTGCCTGGGCCGAGCTTCTTGAGGCGCTCGTTGACCAGCCCTCGCAACGTCTCGCCCTTTGCTCGCGCCGCCTCGACCGACATCCGCCCAAACGACGGACCGAACTCCATTGACGTCACAACGGGTTTATTCGAGCGAAGCGCGTCGGCCAAGCGGTCGCATAAGCCAAGCGAAGCGGAATCGGAGACAACCGCCCATCCGCGCTCGCTGGCCAGACGTTGCAGCTCCCGCAGGAGAACTGTCTTGCCGCAGCCGCGGTTTCCCGTAATGAGCATGAGCCTGCCCGGCGCTCCGGCGCCGTTATCGAGCCCTTCCTCAAAATCTTCGATGACCGACTCGCGACCGATGAGTATCGGAGGCCGCTTGCCAGCCGTGGGCTTAAAGGGATTTGGATTCATGTCGGCCTCCTCGGATTGGCAAACCCTGGTAATAGTTATACCAACTTGTACCGAGTTATACCAACTGAATCTGACAAAGGGGCTGCCTCTCTGTCACATGTGGCCGAAAAACTCGGCGTCTGCTGCTCGCCAGGGGCGGAAGGTGGCGGGATCGATCTTTACGTGCGCCGCGGCAGGCACGTCGTACCATTTGACCGTGTAACCAGCGCCGTGAGAGCAAAAGACCGAATCGGGCGTGTTGGGCAGATCGGCCTCGGGCTCATAGGCGGCCGTCTCGATTACGCGCTCGGCATCATGGCAAGCCGCATAGCCGGCAAACTCCAGGTACAGATGCCCGCGACCGCTCGTATAGGCAGCCACCTCCAGCGCGTAATCCTGCACCTCGGATGCTGGCACGCGACCCACAAGCTTCGCCCGGTCGCCCGCCATCGTCGGCGGCTCGCACTCGGCACCCATGCGCGTGGCATCCGAGAGCGCCCGGCCCACGCACTCTCCCGGCACCTCGAGCTCAAAGTGGTACCACGGCTCCAACAGCACCGCCGCGCCGGCCTCACGTGCCTGCATGAGTCCCTGGCGAATCGCGCGATACGTGGCCTGGCGAAAATCGCCGCCCTCGGTGTGTTTGGCATGCGCGCGGCCGCCCGTGAGCATAATGCGCACATCGGTGATGGGCGAGCCGGTCAGCACACCCAGATGGTCGCGCTCCATGGCGTTGGTGAGCGCCAAACGCTGCCAGTTAAGATCGAGCTCGTCGGTCGAGGTCACGGTGCCAAACTGCACGCCCGAGCCCGCCGGCAACGGCTCCAGGCGCAGATGTACCTCGGCATAGTGGCGCAGTGGCTCAAAGTGGCCCACGCCCTCAACCGGCTGCGAAATAGTCTCCTTATAGAGAATGCCGCCGGGCTCAAACTCGACCAAAAGGCCAAAGCGATCGACCAGCACCCGCTGCACGACCTCGAGCTGCACGGCGCCCATCAACTGAAGGTGAATCTGCTCAAGATGCGTGTTCCAGCTTACGCCGAGCATGGGGTCTTCGTCTGCCAGCTCAGTCAACGCTTTGAATACCACATGGACGTCGTGTTCGCCCGGAAGCACCGTATAGGTGAGGACCGGCGCAATGACGGGCGCATCGCACGCGGATTCCGCGCCCAGGGCGTCCCCTGGGCGAACGTGCGCAAGGCCCGTCACGGCACAAATGCCGCCAGCAGCAACTTCCTGGGCAAGCTCATACTTCTCGCCGTTATAGATGCGTACCTGATCGACCTTCTGCTCCCATGCCTCGGCACCGGAACGTCCGCCAATCATCTGCTTGGCATGCAGTGTGCCGCCGGTTACTTTAACCCATGCCAAGCGCTCGCCGCGATCCCCGCGGCTGACACGATAGACGCGCGCGGCAAACTCCGGGAGCCACGCCTGTTCACGCATCAGCGCGCATATGCCATCCAGCAGCTCGTCCACGCCTTGGTCCTTGAGCGCCGACCCGGCAAAACAGGGAAAGAGCTTGCGCTCGGCAACCATGCGCGACAGCGTCGCGACGGAAAGCTCACCCGCCTTAAGAAACTCCTCGAGCGCTTCTTCGTCTAACGCGGCAGCGTCCTCCTGAACGGCCCCGCCCGCCAGCAGTTCGCCGGCATCCAGGCAGCCCTCGGAGAGACGTTGCCCAAGTTGTGCCAGCAAAACATCGCGGCCGGGATTCTCCAAATCGATTTTGTTGATGAAGATGAATGTCGGGATGTCATAACGTGCAAGCAGGCGCCACAGGGTTTCGGTGTGTCCCTGCACGCCGTCGTTGGCACCCACAACCAAAATCGCATAGTCAAGCGCGCGCAGCGTGCGCTCCGCCTCGGCCGAAAAATCGACGTGGCCGGGCGCATCCACGAGCATGACGTGGGTATCACCGTGGTCGAGCACGGCCTGCGACGAAAAAATCGTGATGCCACGCTCGCGCTCGATCGCGTTCGTGTCCAGATGCGAATCGCCATCGTCCACGCGGCCGCGCTTGCGAATGCGACCCGCGTTGAACAGCATGACCTCGGCCAACGTGGTCTTGCCGGCATCGACGTGCGCCAAGATTCCAACGACCGCTTGCTTCGACATGGCTCTCCTCTTATTGCAAGCCCATCGCACGCGGCAACGGGCGTTCACGCTCCACACTGGATGATACAATTTACGGGCCGGCGGGCGAAGCGGGCCCTATCCCCCGACCAAGCTCATCGCCCTGCGTTGCCGCGCGGCGATTTTCGTAGGTTCGCGCCTTGCGAAAGCCGGCTTGCAAATCAGCGCAGCGAACGAAAATGGCCCCACCCGGGACCATTTTCGTTCGTGCGAATTGTTGACACGTGCCCCTACTCTTACGCCTCACGCAGCCAGTCGAACGCAACACGCGGCGTGCCGTCCGACACATACACGACGCCGGCACGCTCGAACCCCGCCTTAATACTCGCGCCCTGCATGGGCAGGTTGTCCTGATGCGTGTCGATGCGCAGGTGATCGGCACGCTCCTTGGCAAAGGCAAACATCGCAGCCGCGATACCGTGCACGGTGCCATCGGACGCCACACGGTGCAGCACGGCGTACGGAGTGTCGCTGCGCCATTGACCATCCTCAATTACGTCATAGCACTCGTCCGGGCCCGGCAAAAAGGCAAACGTCGCCACCACGCGGCCATCGACTTCGCACACATAGCTGCCACCGGCGGCGATATCGGCAGCCAGTTGCTCGGCAGAAGGCGTGCCCTCGGGCCACTGTGTGGCGTTGCCATGCGCGCGCATAAAGGCGCGGGCCGCGTCATAGATAGCCATGACAGCGGGAATGTCGGTATCGAGGGTTTTTCTGATCATCACGCGGCGACCTCACGTTTATTGGTATCACTTTGATTGAGCAATGATACCAACGTTTGGAGAGGGGCGCGATGCAGATGGGGAGCAAAAAGCGAGCCGCCTGGTCAAAAGCAAAAAGCGAGTTTTTGAGCACTGCCACCGGCGGCGATATGAGCGACCTGTTTGCACGCGAGGACGAGCGCCGCGACGCCCTGGACGCCGAGCGCGATGAGGCCTGGCGCTACAAGTCGTGCGAGCGCAAAAACCGTTACGACACGCGCGCCGAGGCCGAGGCCGTTATGGCCGACTGCGAAAACCGCGGGCGGCGCGGTTTGGCCTGCTACAAATGCGAATACTGCGGTGGATGGCACCTGACGTCGCACCCTTGGAAATAGGCGCCGCATCGGCACGGCACTGACGGAGCGCCAGCCATCGCACGCAAGCTACGGGCGCGGCGGCACCAAAACATCGTAACGAACGGCCTTGCCCGCAAGTTGATAGCTCGGCTTAACGCCGGCAAGCAGTGGCCCCTTCACCGGTCGCTTGATAACGACCTTGCGCGGGTGCACCGCAAGCGCAGCTTCGACCAACGTCTCCTCATCGGCGCACGGCTGTTCCAGATGATGCAAGAGTTGGAACTTCTTTTTAACCGCCGCGCTCTTGGTGCGTCCGGGAAACATGGGGTCCAGATACACCACGTCAGGAACGGTGAGCTCGCCCTGCCCGATCAGCTCAGCTGTATGGCGAAGGCCGGCAATGCTGTCCTCGCCCGCATGTAAGCGCATGCGCGCCACGGCTGTCGCAAGCGCCGGATCATCTGCCGCGCGATCCAAGGCATCCTTGAGGAGCGCCGCGATCACGCAATCCTGCTCATACAGATCGACGGAAAAGCCCGCGGCAGCCAGCAGCAGCGAATCCTCGCCAAAGCCTGCCGTGGCGTCAATCGCCCATGGGCTCTCGATGCCTTTTGTGCGCGCGGCCTTTACCAGCAGCTCTTGCTGCAGACGGCCCCGCTTGAGCCGCGGAAGCATGCGGCCAAAATCGGCACGCAGCTCCATCGTGCCGTCGGTGAGCGTGAGGCCCTCGGGCTTCCCGGTCAGCTCAAGCCCCGCGGCCCGAGCAACAGAAAAGGGATCGACGACACCCATGGACACTCCTTAACAAGCAAAACGAATACGTGAGCGCCGTTCATGTCGGCACCCAACCGTCCGCTATTGTCCCACATGCGACATGGCCCACAGCATCCCAATGCAAAGCACCGCCATCAATCCCGTGCACACGGCAGCGATCGCAGAATCACTTATGCGCCTTCCCAACGACCGCGGTTCACGCACTTGCCCTGCTCCGTACATCATGGCTCCTCCTTGAGACCAGCTCTTACCATGGACCCATCATCGCAGCGCCGCGCATACGCTGCCATCGATTTGACTTACGCCCAGCTTTCTTTTTTGAAAGGTTGGACCGTGCGGGCAAGAGACGCTTTCAAACGCATGCATCGCCGCGTTGAACTACAATGTGCTTCACCATATGTGCAGTACATTGGGTGCGCCAAGTTGGCGTACTCGTATCGAAAGGACCAGCCATGAGCTTCACTCGCAAGACTCTCAAAATCCTTGCTCTCATCTACTTTGTTTTGGGCATCGCCAGCCTCGTCACCGCCGGCGTCGGTATCGCCACGGGCGGTCTCGATTCCACGTACGGTTCGTACGCCACGCTCGCAGCGGTCGTGCTTATCGCCAAGGGTCTCGTCGACCTTGCCGCAGGCGTCGCCGGTATCAAGGGCGCCAACAAGCCTTCGCAGGTGGACGGCGCGTTTAAGCTCGGTATTGTTGCCGCGGTCGCCACGCTTGCCCAAGCGGTGCTCACGCTTCCCGCGTTTGGCGGCGACGCCATCAACTTTGGCGCCTTTGTCATCGTGGTGTACGACCTGTTCTTTGTTCAGCAGGCACACGCCGTTAAGGCCGAGAACAAGGACCGCCTATAAGCGCTCGCTTCTCATAACCTCTGCAGCCAAGCAACTAAAAAGGGCCGATCGCGCATCTCCGCGGTCGGCCCTTTACGTTTGCCCAGATAAAACCTACCAAAATAAACCTGTCCCTTTTTGGCAGGTTGTTAGCTGTGGCGGTACTCGGCGATGATGAAGTCGATGTCGGTCTGAAGGGTATCCAAATTTGCCAGGCGCTCTTTGTCGGCGGGGCGCGTGCGGTAGTAGTACGGCGTCATCTGGAACACCGCCTCGATGTCCGCCTGGGTCTGAAGCGTAATATTCGCAGACACCCGCTGCGTTCCGACCAACTCGAGCTCGGTGGTCTTCGGCAGCTTCTCATCGTTAAGGTACGGCGTGTCGTAGAGTACCTCCTTGAGCCCAAAGAGGTGACGAGCACCCGGCACCACGGTGTAGAGCGAACCCTCCGGCGCCAGCACGCGGGCAAACTCGCGCTCGTTAAAGGGGGCAAAGAGCTCGGTCACCATATCGAAGGCGCCATCGGCCACGGGGATGTCCTTCATGTTGGCCACGAAGTAGGTCGCATCGCCGCGCTTGGCGGCCAGGCGCACCATCTCCTTGCCCAGGTCAAAACCGTAAGCATCTACGCCCGGCACCGCGCCCATGGCACTGGTGTAATAGCCCTCGCCACAGCAAATATCGAGCAGCGTCATGGGGCCGTTCGCAGACGTGGCGCGCCCAGACACCTGCTTGCGCACCAGCTCGACCATCGCATCGCGCAACGGCGCGTAGTATCCACGGTTCAAAAAGTCACGACGGCTGCGCGCCTGCGACTTGGGATCGCCCATGGAGTCGCCGCTCTTGGAGGAGCGCAGTAGATATAGATAACCCTCGCGCGCACGGTCAAACCGGTGTCCGCCCGCGCATGCGGCCCCACGCTCATCGTCCACCAACGGTTCATGGCAAACGGGACACAACAACATGGCAACTCCTTAGCGCGAACAACACAACGCCCACCATTGTCGCACGCCTTCCCCACCTAGTCATTGGGGACGTTCTTGAATGACTAGTTAGAAGAGATAAGGAGTGTCCCCAGCTGCCGACAGAAAAGGAACGTCCCTAAGTGCCGATAGGAACACCCAATGACTAGTCGATTATGAGTATCATCATCTGCGCAAATAAGCACGAAAGAGCATGTTAGAGATTGAGAGCGTATGGCTGATACCGCATCTAAGCACATTGACATGACCACCGGCTCGTTGTGGCGCAATATTCCCCTGTTCGCCTTCCCCGTGGCCGCCACGAGCATCTTGGAGCAGCTGTCGAACCTCATCGCCACGGTCATTATCGGTAACTTCTCGGGCGACCAGGGAACCCTCGCCATGGCGGCGGTCGGCTCCAATGTTCCGCTTACCAGTCTTATGCTCAACCTGTTTATTGGCATGTCGCTTGGCTCCAATGTGGTCATCGCCAACGCTATCGGCCGCAACGATCAGAATATGGTCAACCGCGCCGTCCATACCTCGATTTTAATGGCGCTCGTGGGTTTTATCGTCATCGCGCTGGGCGAGATCTTTGCCGAGCCCATGCTCGCCGCGCTCAACGTTCCCGCCGAGACCATGCCGCTCGCTTCGCTCTACCTGCGCGTCTTTTTGCTGAGCATGCCCTCGATTTTGCTCTACAACTTTGAGGCCGCGATCTTCCGCTCCGTCGGCATCACCCGCATGCCGCTGCAGGCGCTTGCCGTGTCCACCGTCCTCAACATTGGCCTGGACCTCATCTTTGTCCCTGTACTCCACTGGGGCGTCGCGGGCGTCGCCATCGCCACCGCCATCGCTTACACCGTCAGCGCCGCTACGCTCTTTATCCGCCTACTCAAGACCGACTCCGTCGTCCGCGTCACCCCACGCGACCTGGCTATCGACCCCGTCGCCCTCAAGCGCATCGTCAAGATTGGCCTGCCCGCCGGCATCCAAAGCGCCGTCTTTGCCGTCGCCAACATCATCATCCAGTCCGCCATCAACAGCCTGGGCACCGAGGTCATGGCGGCATCGAGCGCCGCTATGAGCTTGGAGTACGTGTGCTATAACCTGCTCAACAGCTTTAGCCAGGCTTGCACCACCTTTGTGGGACAAAACCACGGTGCCCGCCAGATCGACCGCTGCACCAAAACGCTCAAGGTCTGCCTGGTCGAAGGCGGTATCGTCGCGCTCACCACAATTATCGTTATTGTCGGCCTGGGGCGTGAGATCTTGTCGCTGTTCAACAGTGATCCCAACATCGTCTCGATCGGCTATATCCGCGTGTGCTCGATCTTCCCGGCGTACGCCTTTAGCATGTTCTACGAAAACATGTCCGGCTACCTGCGCGGCTTTGGTATCTCGCTCACGCCCGCCCTCATCACCATGATCTGCGTCTGCGGCATCCGCTTCTATTGGGTGTTCTGCGTGTTCCCGCACTTCCGCACCTTTGCGAACATTATGATGGTCTACCCCATCAGCCTGGGCACCACGGCGTTCTTTATGGTCGTGGCGGTGCTACTCTGCCACCCGGCACGCACCTATCGTGTCACCCAAGCCAAAGCGGCAGCCCGCTAAACACCGTACTCAACGCCGCGCCAGTCATTAATTGACAATATGAGAGCTCATATAGTCGATAAAGCGCCTCGTGGCGATGGGCATGGTGTCCCAGCTGCGCCAGGCCGCCACTACGTCGCGCGAGGGGGCGTGCACGATGGGACGTACGCGAATATCGGCACGCATGCCCTCCACAGTACGACGGTAGAGCATACTCACGCCTAGGCCCTCCTCCACCATCGCCATGATGGTGTAGTCGTCGGTGACCTCGCTCGTCACGTGCGGCGACAGGCCATGCGCCGCGAATGCATCGAGCACCAGGCTCTGTTCGCCCTCATCCAGCAGCACAAACGGCTCGGACGCCAGGTCGGCGAGCGTCACCTTTTCCTTTGCCGCCAGCGGATGCGCGACAGGCAACAGTGCCACCAACTCGTCGTGATAGACCACGCGCTTCTCGAGGCCAGCGGTAAACCCGCGTGCCGTAAAGCAAAAATCCACTACGCCGTCGTGCACCCATTGGGCGTTGCGCGTGTAGTCGCCCTGCTTAAGGGTAAAGCGTACGCCCGGGTGCAGCGCCCCAAAGTCGCGGATCACGCGCGGTAACACGGTTCGACTCACGTTGGTAAACGTCGCAATGCGAATATCGGTCGACGAAAGCCCCAGCAGCTCCTGGCGCTTGCCCTCGAGCTCGGCCTCGGCGGTCACGATTTGGCGCAGATACGGCAGATATTGTTTACCGTCGCGCGTAAGCGAAACGCCCTGCTTACCGCGCTCGATAAGCGTGGTACCCAGCTCGCGCTCGAGTGCCTTGACGGCCTGGCTCACCGCACTTTGCGTATAGCCCAGCTCGTCCGCCGCGCCCTTAAGACTGCCGCGATCGACCACCATACAAACAATCTGATACCGCGATGCCATCGCACCTCCACATCAATGCAGCCGTAAAACGTTTTGCCAGGGCTTTTTCTGCCAACATTAGTATTTCTTAATCATACTGAAGACACATTCGCTTTACTACATCCACATCTGGGAGCAGAATCCTTTTTGCGAAACCGTTCTGTAACAAAAGGAGTCCCATGGATCGCAAAAAAGCAATCGCGCTCTCATTTTCCGTTCCCGTCGCATGGGGCTTTTCGTATCCCCTCATGAAGATCGGCATGGACAGCATGAACGCCACGAGCATCGTCGCGCTACGCTGCATCATCGCCTTTGTGGTCTGCCTGCTGCTCTTCCACAAGCACGCGTTGCGCATCAACCGCGACCTTATGGTCCGAGCCGCCATCATCGGCGCCATTATGGCAACCGAACTCACCTGCATGTGCTTGGGCTCTAGCCTCACCTCTGCCTCCACTGCCGGCTTTTTGCAGAGCCTGACGGTCGTGATCGTGCCGTTTGCCAACGCCGCCCTACTGCGTCGCGCCCCCGAGCGCAAGGTGCTCGTCGGCACCGCCATCGTCACCTGCGGCATGCTGCTGCTCTCGGGCGCCGACTTCACCAGTCTGAATCCGGGCGCGCTCATCATGCTGCTCTCCGCCTTTGTCTATGCCGGCCATATCATTGTGGCCAAGCGCTTTGTCGAAGAAGTCGATCCGCTTGCTCTGGGCGTTTGGCAGCTAGGCTTTGGCGGTTTGTTCTCGGGCGTCGCGGCATTCACCTTTGGCGGTTTCACGCTTCCCGGCACGCCGGGCGAGGTCGTAGTCGTCGTCGCGCTCGCACTCATCTGCTCTGCCTACGGCTTTATCACCCAGACGCTCGTGCAGCCCCACGTGCCCGCCGAGACCACCGGCTTCGCCTTCTCGCTCGAGCCGGTCTGCTCCGCCGTCTTTTCGTTCTTCTTGGTTGGCGAGGTCCTGAGCCCCATCGCCTTCTTTGGCGCCGCCCTCATCCTCACCGGCGTCATGGTGGCAACCGTCGAGCTTCCGCGCCTCCGCGCACATGGACAGGCTCGCATGGCAGGAGCGCCCGAGCACGTCTCGTAGACCTCGCTCTTCATACAGCCGCGGCATAAAGGCAACCGGTGCGCCTTTACAATAGATGCCAACAGAACATCTGCCATAAAGGAGCCCCATGGACACCGCAACTCGCGACCGCAACATAGCAACTTGGTTGGGCGATGCGCCGCAGCCGGTACGTGACACTACGAACCAGCTGCTCGAGCGCATCGCCCTCTTGCGTGCCGAACAGACCATCTACCCGGCACAAGACGACATCCTCAATGCCCTCGCCTACACGCCGGCCGACCAGGTCAAGGTTGTCATCTTAGGTCAAGACCCCTATCACGGACCCAACCAGGCAATGGGGCTGTCGTTTTCGGTCCCCGCGACGCAAACCAAGTTGCCGCCGAGCCTGCGCAACATCTATAAGGAACTCAAAGCCGATCTGGGTTGTCCCATTCCCGCCACGGGAGATCTAACACCATGGGCACAACAGGGCGTCCTGCTCCTCAACACTACGCTCACCGTGCGCGAGCATGCCGCTAACTCGCACGCCAAGCTTGGCTGGAACACGCTCACCGACTACGTTATCGAGCGCTGCTGTCAGCTGCCCCAACCGGTTGTCTTTTTGGCATGGGGCCGCTTTGCCCAGCAGATGGTCGAAGGTAAGCTCGTCGCAACTGGCACGGGCAAAGCAACCGACAAGTCCTGCCTGGCCTCCACGCACCCCTCGCCGCTTTCGGCCAACCGCGCCACGGCAGAACTCCCCGCCTTTATGGGGTCGCGTCCCTTCTCGGCAGCCAATCAGCTACTCGAACAGCACGGCTCGACCCCCGTCAACTGGACTTGCCTCGGCTAACAATCGATACATCAAAAACGCGCCCGACAGCTTTCCATCGGGCGCGTTTCCTATTCGGGCCAAATAAATTGTGTGCGGCCGGCCTCGCCGCCATCGATTAGCAGACTCTGCCCGGTCATAAACCGGTTGGTCACGCCCACAAAGTAGATCCACTCGGCGATCTCTTGGGCGGTGGCCCAGCGCTTAAGCGGCGTGAGCTCCATAATCTGGTTCCACAGGTGTTCGTCTTCCATCACGCAACGGTTGATCGGCGTGATAACGCCACCCGGGTCCACACTGTTGGCGATAGCCTGCGGCGCCAGACGGTTTGCAAGGTTCTTGGTGTAGGCGATAACGCCGCCCTTGCTGGCGGCATAGTCGGGAAACTCCGATCCCGTATGCCCGCTCGCCGACCCCACATTGACCACGGATTTGATAGCCGGCACCGGCTTGGCGGCGAGCCCCTTCCCCGCAAAGGCGTAGCGCTCGGTCACGTTGATGGTGCCATACAGGTTGGCGGCGATGTCGTCAGCCGAATCCTGCGTACCGGCAACGTTCACGATTACCTGAGGTTCAAGATCGTCTGGAAACGCGTCCGGCTCGCGGACATCAACAATCAGATGGCGGTAGCGCTCGTGTTCAATCGCCGCCGGCAAAAGATCAAAGCCCACGACCTCGTGGCCCTCGTCCAAAAAACGCTGCACGCATGCGGCTCCGATACCGCCCGAAGCGCCCGTGATCAAAACCCGCATACTTGCTCCTTAGGCGGTTGCGTGGCGCTCGAGGTACTCGGAGCCCACGTTCTCACGCTCCCAGCCACGCACGACCTTGTAGCCCACGGGGCTCAGGAAGACCTCACACAGCAGCTCGGCGACAGCGCCGGTCAGCGAGCACATAAGGACCTGCACCCAGGTCCAACCAAAGAACGTGTGGCTCACCACAATGGCAAAGACCAAGTTGTCGATAAACTGGCCAACACCCGTGGACACATAGGAGCGGAAGGCGAAGCTCGCAAAGTTATTCTTTTTGAGCATACGACCGAGCGACTGGTTGAGCGTGGAGTTAACCACGGCAGAAACGAGCATTGCCAGCGAAGAGCCCAGCACCACGTACCAGGTGCCGCCGATGGTGGCGTTAAGGGCGCTGTTGACCTCGATCATGCCCGTGTCGTAGTAGGCGCCCCACATGCCGGGCGTGAGCGAGCATGCCCAAAAGCACAGGCTCACGGCGAGGTTGACCGCCAGTGCGAGAATAGAGATTTTGATGGATGCCTTGGCGCCAAAGCGCTTGCAGATCATGTCCTGGCACAAAAACGAAACCCAGCTCACCACAAAGCCGCAATCGAGTGCCAGATACGGCAGGCTGATAAGCTCTTTGTTGGCCAGCAGGTTCATCATGATGACGCTCACGAAAAACAGCGAAACCGTTGCCGCGGGAATGCTCCGCAACAGGACCTTGTAGTCCTCCATGACCTTCTTGATCATTATGTACTCCTTTGGTTTTAGGTTTAACGAGCAGGATATCGGACCCGAACTGCTCGGACGCCTCGGTCTTGAGACGACGGTGGGTATAATAGCCGCTCACACGGCATAAGGCAAGCAAACGGCGCGGCAGCCCCGCAGGGCCACCGCGCCGATGCGTTAAAAGGCCACGTTGCCAAACTCCGACAGGATAAGGTCGGGGTTGTGGTCGGTTGCCCAGTCCACGTTCCACGGGCTCGTGAACAGCAGCAGCTTACCGCCGCGCATGTCCTCGACGCGCAGCGTGTCGCGCGTGAGCGAAAGGGCCGGGATATCGATGGTGTCGGGGTCGTTCTGGATCCAGCGGATGTCCGTATAGGGCAGTGGCTGGCGACGAACCTCAACACGGTACTCGGCCTTGAGGCGGCGCTCGAGCACCTCAAACTGCAGCACGCCGACCACGCCCACAATGACGCTCTCCATGCCGGCACCCAGCTCGCGGAAGATCTGGATGGCACCCTCCTGGGCAAGCTCCTCCATACCCTTGACGAACTGCTTGCGCTTGAGCGTATCGACCTGCGTAATGCGGGCAAACATCTCGGGGGCGAACGTCGGAATCTGCGGATACTGCACGTGGCGCCTGCCGGAGCACACGGTGTCGCCGATGCTAAAGATACCCGGATCGAACAGGCCCACGATATCGCCTGCGTACGCCTCGTCCACGATGGCGCGATCGTCGGCCATCATCGACGTGCCCGTGGCGAGCTTAAGCTTGCGGTTGCCCTGCACGTGAAAGGCATCCATGCCGCGCTCGAACTTGCCCGAGCAAATGCGCACAAAGGCGATGCGATCGCGGTGGTTCTTGTCCATGTTGGCCTGGATCTTAAACACAAAGCCGCTAAAGTCATCGCGGCAGGGATCGACCGGTTCGCTGGTGAGCGTATCGGTATAGGCGCGCGGCGTCGGGGCCAGACGCAGGAACTCCTTGAGGAAGGGCTCCACGCCAAAGTTGGTGAGCGCCGAGCCAAAGAACGCCGGGCTCAGCTTGCCGCAGGCCACGGCATCCAAGTCGAGCTCGTCGCCGGCGCCATCGAGCAGCTCGATGTCGTCCATCAGGTTCTTATGGTTTTCCTCGCCGATGAGCTCGTCCATGGAAGGATCGCCCAGCTCAGCCTCGACCTCGGCGACCTTCTTGGTGGCGTTGGCGTGGCCGTCGCCCTCAAAGGCGATAACGCGACGGGTCTGACGGTCGAACACGCCACGGAAATTGCGGCCGCTACCGATCGGCCAGTTCATGGGATACGTATTAATGCCCAGAACGTTCTCGATCTCTTCCATGAGCTCAAACGGATCGCGAGCCTCGTGGTCGAGCTTGTTCACAAAGGTGAAGATGGGAATGTGGCGCAGCGTACAGACCTTAAAGAGCTTTTTGGTCTGGGCCTCGACGCCCTTGGCGCCGTCGATGACCATAACAGCAGCGTCGGCGGCCATAAGGGTACGGTAGGTATCCTCCGAGAAGTCCTGGTGGCCGGGGGTATCGAGGATGTTGACGCAGGCGCCGTTGTAGGTGAACTGCAGCACCGAGGAGGTAACGGAAATACCGCGCTCCTTCTCGATGTCCATCCAGTCCGAGACGGCATGCTTGGCCGAGCTCTTGCCCTTGACCGAGCCGGCAGTCTGGATGCTGCCGGTATAGAGCAGCAGCTTCTCGGTAAGTGTGGTCTTACCGGCGTCCGGGTGGCTGATGATCGCGAATGTGCGGCGCGACGAGATTTCATCCGACAGGCTTGCCATGCGGATCCTTTCTTGCATTGAGTGCATTACGTCGTTGTAACCGCATTATTGTAGCCGCGAAATGCTGCAACAGAGCACCTATCAGGACAAATTCATCAGTTGGCACTTGGATACCGGTCGGCGGCGGCACTCCGCAGCAGTTTGTCTCGACCTGTAACATCTGGAGCGGTTTTTGAGCCTCTACCTGTTACAGATCGAGACAAACGAACGGATCCGCCGGCAAAATCTCGAACTGTAACATCTAGCCGCCCAAAACCGCTCCAGATGTTACAAATCGAGACAAAAGGACCGGCGGACAAACAGCATCTTAATCTGTAACAACTAGCTGGGATATTCGGGGCTTGTTGTTACAGATTTAGACAAACGGTGGCCAATCATTCCGATTTTCCTCTTGCGTAACTGTACATAGTGTATATATACTGTGCTTACCGGTTATATACACGTGTAGCCCATCAGCTAAGGAGCCGCTGTGGACATCATCCTATCCAATTCGAGCGACAAACCTATCTACGAGCAGATATCCTCGCAGGTCAAGGCTCAAATCCTTTCGGGCGCGCTCGCTGCGGGAGCCAAACTCCCGAGTATCCGTGCGCTCGCCAGCGACCTCGGCGTGAGCGTTATCACCACCAAGCGCGCCTATGCCGACTTAGAGCAGCTTGGGTTTATCTGCACTGTGCAGGGCAAAGGCTGCTTTGTCGCCGAGGGCAACCAGGAGCTCTTGCGCGAAAACCAGCTCTGCCATGTCGAAGAGCTGCTTGCACAGGCAGCGACACAGGCAGAAGCCCTGGGCGTCACGCGCGATAAGTTGCACGAGATGCTCGACCTGGTAGCCCCCGAAACCATGCAGTAGCCATCTGCAAGAAAGGCTATACCATGCAAAACTTGCTAGAACTCAAAGGTGTCTCACGCCGCGTAAGTGATCGCTTTTCGCTGCGCGATGTCACACTCACCGTAGAACCCGGTCAGATTGTCGGCTTTGTGGGCGCAAACGGCGCCGGTAAAACAACGACCATCCGCGCCGCACTCGGACTCATAAAGCTCGATGCCGGCGAGGTGTACCTGTTTGGGCAGCACTGCAATGCCAATGCGTCCGATGAACAACAACGCCGCATGCGCTCCCGCATCGGTCTCGTACTGGACACGTGCCCCTTCCCTTCCACGCTCAAGGTGACGGAGGTCGAAGCGCTCGTTAGCCCAGCGTACCCCACCTGGAGCCATGACGCCTTCGCCGGCCTCATCGACCGATTTGGCTTGGAACTCAAGGCAAAGGTCAAAGACCTCTCCCGCGGTATGGGCATGAAGCTGCAGCTCGCGTGCGCACTCAGTCACAAAGCCGAGCTGCTCATCTTGGACGAAGCCACCGCGGGTCTCGATCCCATGGCGCGCGAGGAACTGCTCGACGAGCTGCTCTCCTTTGTCGCCGACGGACAGCGCAGCGTATTGTTCTCGAGTCATATTACATCCGACCTTGAACGTGCGGCAGACCGCGTCGTCTGCATCGATAACGGCTCGATCGTGTTCGATTTGCCGCGCGAGGACATTACCGACCGCGCCGGCATTGCCCACTGCACCCAGGCACAAGCTGCCGAGCTGATGACTTGCGTCGAAGGCGCCCGCGCCGCCCGTCATGCCTACAGCGTTGACGTGCTCGTGCCCAACCGACGAGAAGCGCTCGAGGCCTTTCCCGAGATTCCCTGTGACCGGATTTCCATCGATGACTATCTGCGCCTTACGCTGAAAGGAGCCTCCAAATGAAACGCGCCTTTATGTCCGAGACCGCCATCATGCGCTCGTTTCTCCCGAGCATCGCCGGCGTCGGCCTGTTCATATTTGTCGTGCTGACCCTTGCCAACGCGACGGATGGTGACTCCGGCATGAGCGCCGGCACCTGCGCGGTCAGCGCCATGTCGCCCATCATAATCATGAACTCGCTGGCTGGCTACGATAACCAAAACGGCTGGGAGCGCTATCGAGCAACGCTGCCGTTTTCGCGCAAAGACATCGTCTGCGCACGCTACCTGTGCATTATCGCCTTCTCGGCCGTCATGGCATGCGCGGCTACGCTTCTGAATATCCTCGCCCTTCCGTTCTTCGACCACATGGGCATCCCTTCGACAGGCCAGACGATCTTTGAAATCGCAACCGCCTCGGCGGCATCGATGCTCATCTCCCTCATGATGGTGTTTTTGGCACAGCCGATATTCTTCCGATTTGGACACATGGAGGCGCTGCGCCTATCCGTCGGCTTGTTTGCCCTGCTTGGCTGCGGCACCGTGGCAATACTGAGCTCCTCCAACCCCATTAGCATCTGGCTTATGTCATTTGCCGGAGCAAACCCCGACCCCGCCGTCATCGGATGTCTGTGCGTCGGCATAGCCGTCCTGGCGTTCGTGCTATTCATAATCAGCTGCGCCGTCAGCACCAAGATCTATCGCGCACGCGACCTGTAGCCGCAAGCGGTATCATCGGACGAGCGCCGTAGACCTGGCGTAGTCGTTCTTGAGGAGGCGCCGCACCCGTGTCGTGGGTTGTTGCAGCGTTTGCATCGGCATTCTTTGCCGGCATCACATCTATTTTGGCCAAATGTGGCATCAAACACACCGATTCCGATGTCGCAACCGCCATCCGCACCTGCGTGGTACTCGTCTTTGCCTGGATAATGGCGGGCGTTTCCGGATCCATCGGGTCCATCGGCGGCATCCCCGCCAAGGCGTGGCTCTTCCTCGTCCTCTCAGGACTTGCCACTGGCGCTTCGTGGATCTGCTACTTTAAGGCGCTCAGCATTGGAGACGTCAATAAGGTCGTGCCGGTCGACAAGATGAGCACCGTACTCGCCGCGCTGATCGCTATTGTTCTTTTTGGCGAGACGAGCAATCTTGCCGTAAAGCTTATCGGGACGGCCGTAATCACCCTCGGCACGTTCTTGATGATTGAGAAGAAGCAGTCAGCCGGCATGGGCCAGAAGCAAGACCGGACTTGGCTCGTCTACGCCATCGGCGCCGCCGTTTTCGCGGCGCTCACGTCCATCCTTGCCAAGGTTGGCATCGAGGGCGTCGAGTCCAATCTGGCAACGGCGATCCGTACCTGCGTGGTACTCGCCATGGCGTGGGGGATTGTGACGGCCAAGGGAAAGCTGGAGCAGGTCGCACGCGCTGACCGACATGAACTCACATTTCTCGCAGCATCGGGCATTACGACCGGTGCATCGTGGCTGCTCTATTACTACGCCATTGCCGCCGGGCAGGTAAGCGTCGTGGTGCAGGTCGACAAGCTCTCGATCCTTGTTTCGGTACTGTTCGCGCGCCTGGCCTTCAACGAAAAGCTGTCACATCGAAACGCCGTCGGCCTCGCCCTCATCGTTCTAGGCACTGCCGCACTCGCAATATGGAAATAAGGCGCAAGGAACACGAGCCTCGGCACGTCCGTGGTCACAATCGACCGCCTGCCAATACATGACAAATCACATATCCCCAGCGTGCCCGTGACGTCTTACAATGAAAGCGTCACGGGCCTTGGCCCAATCTCGACCATCCAAGGGGATGTCTTTTTGGTCATTGTTCTTTAGGGAACGGTCAATCGCATAGAACCATGAA
>JAXJBU010000072.1:0-12667 GCA_036302865.1 Collinsella sp.
CAAAGACGAGCGTCGGGAAGACACGCCGAGGTCGCCGCGGAAGGGTTGATATAGGGAGAGGGCCTGACCCCATATCGTTGGGGCCAGGCCCGATTTTGCCTCTTGACAATGTCCTGCTCATATTAAAAGGAACGTCCCCAAGTGCCGGCAGTTTGGGACAGTCATTGTTGATGAGAATCGGGCGCAGCGCCAAAAGCCCCGCTCGGCGAGATGTCGAACGGAAAGGTGCCGCAGCGATTGAAGGCGGCGATGAACATGCGGATGGCGTTGGACGGCGTGGTGCCCACGAGCTGGGTTGCCGCCGCGAAGGCCGCCTTTTCCTCGGGCAAGACCTTCGCGACAACCGGGGTCATGTGTTCTGCCATGGCGCTTCCTTTTTGAAACGACGGTGGTGCGAATGGATGCGGGCCACGCGGCTGGGCGACGGGCTGTGAAGGCAACCCGATTGGCCCGCATCTGGAGTTTGTTCTACGGCGTTGGTATTACTTGGTATTCCTAAGTATTACCCCGCAGATAGAATACCATACCCGACCCCATGGGGACGGAGAAAAAACGGATCATTTTGTTGCTGAGTAAGTATTTACAGCGTGATGATGTCCGAGATATTGAGGGCCTGAGCGTCGACGGCATCGTGTGTAGCAAGCAACAGCATGCGGCCGTCGAGCAAGTCGAGCACGATCTCGGCGCATGCGTCGCGCGCAGCGGTATCTAGGCCGGTAAAGGGCTCGTCCAGAATCACTGCGCCGCCCGGACACAGCAGGGCTCGGGCAATCTCGACACGACGGCGCTGTCCACCCGAAAGCTCGGCCACGCGGGCATGCACATCGACCCCCGGCACCAGCAGGCGCAACAGGGCCGCGGCACTCGAGGCGTCCACGCGCGCGTCGGCGCACACCAGCACGTTATCCAAAGCCGAGGCGCCCTCTACCAGGCGCACATCCTGAAACACCATGGAGCACGGCGCGCACTCCCCCGCCGCCAGCGCAAGCAGCGTCGACTTGCCCACGCCCGAGGTGCCCATCACACAGATACGCCCACCCGCAGGCACGTTGAGCACCAGCCCGTCGAGCGCCGGCGCCCAGGGCGCACGATCGCCCACGGCAAGCGCAAGCTCCGCCGCAGCGCCGGCGCCAGCAGGGTCGCCCGAACGCCCGCGAGTACCACGCCCATGTGCCCACACGGCAGCACGCCACGCCGCGGGCCCCGAAGCCCGCAGCAACCACACCAGCACACGCTCGCATGCCCGCGATGCCGCCACGACCAACACGGTCCAAGCCAGCAGGTCAGCCGTCTCGATGAGCAGCTTCGCCTGATAGATGCGCTCGCCCACGGTGCCCGTCGCCATGCCGATCAGCTCCGCCGCCACGCCGGCCTTCCAGCTCATGCCAATCACGGCGCGGGCGCACGAAAGCACAAACGGCAGGACTTCGCGCCAGGTGTGGGCACAAAACAGTCGCCAACCCCGCACGCCATGCAGACGAAACATCTGCTCCAGCGGCTTATCCGCTTGCGTCAAACCCTCGACCAGCGAAAAATACACGCCCGGAAGCGCCATCAAAAAGACCGCCGCAATGCTCACGCGCGCCGACCCCAGCCAAATGAGCAGCAGGACCACCACGCAGGCAACCGGCGTCGCCTTAACAAACGAAAGCGCCGGAGCCACCAAGCGGACAAACGCCTGCGAGCGCGACGAAATTCCGGCCAGCAAACCACCGCACACCGCGGCAAGCGCCAAACCGCCTAGAATCCGCGCACCCGAGCCCGCCAGAATCGCCCACGTGCCGGCATCGCATACCAGCCGCAGCAACGCCACCACAACAGCACCCGGACCCGGCAAAATCAGCGGCTGTGCCACCAGCGCCGCCGCGAAGACCCACACGGCAAGCCAAAAGGCGGCGACGGCACCTGCTGCCGCCACCGCCTTCATACGCTCTGTCATTTGTCGAGCAAACACACGCACGGGCTACTCCATGTAGTAGAAATCGTCAGCCGGAAGTTTACCACCCACGGCGCTCGCGTCCGCGTCGGCCAGCACCTGCAGATACCCACTAAGTGCCGCCTTCATATCCTTGCCCGTCTGGCACACAAGCATGCACCCGGGAATCGCCTTCTCGGCAATCTTGGCGTTGTCCACGATGCCAACATCGACCACGGCCTGCGCCCAGTCTGCCGGCGCCGCATTGACGGCCTTAACGCTCGCCGCATGGCAGCGCAAGAATTCCGCCACGGCCTCGGGATGCTCCTCGGCAAAGGCACGGCGCACCACGGTTACGCCCGTCAGCAAACGGGAGCCCGTGTCGCCCGCCAGCTCATCCCACACATCGGTCAGGCTTACCGGCGCCGACAGCTTGCCTCCGCTCTTTGCAATGGCAGCGGTCTTGAAGGGCTCGGGCAGCACGCCCACAGCAGACGGATCGGCAAGCAGCGCCGAGAGCACCTCGGTGGGCTCGCTCTTAAACTCAAGCGCCACCTGACCGGTCAGGCCCGCGCGCTCCAGCAGATAGTTCATGACGTACTCCGGTGTGGTGCCCTTGCCCGTCATGTAGACGGTACGACCCGCCAGGTCACCAAACGAAGTCACGTCCGCGTCGCCCGTCACCACGCTCAGCACGCCAAGCGTATTGATATCAATGACCTGTACCGCACCCTCGGTCTTGTTGTAGAGAACGCTCGCCACGTTGGCGGGTACCAAGGCAATGTCGACATCGCCCTGAATCACCTTGGGCACGATCTCGTCGGCGGCAGTGTTGATCGCAAAGTCGAACTCATTGTCTGTCTCGCCATCGGCTGCCTGGTCCATAAACTGCACCAGACCGATCGACGTCGGACCCTTGAGCGAGGCGACGTGCACCTCGACCGGCTCTGCGGCAGCACCGGCGCCGTCCGTGGCAACCGAGCCCGCGGCGGACCCGGCACCGGCAGCCCCGCCGCCACAGCCCGCGAGCGCAAGTGACAGGGCGCCCGCGGCGAGCGCCGAGGCAAACCCCCGGCGCGACATCTCAACATCAAACGCGCGCATCGCTAGCATGTCCCCTCGTTAGGCATCGACCAGGCATGATGGTCGGTATGCAGCAACTCCTCGGCCAGCGGCGAGAGCGGCGCGCCCAAAAACTCGCGGTAGCACGCCTGGACATCGGGATTCTCGTGCGAGAAACGAATGTCCGCCTTCGCATCCAGGCTCCACAGCACCTGGCCACGCTCAGCCGCCAGCTCGCAGCCGTCGTGGATGGGCTGACCGCCGCCACCGACGCAGCCGCCCGGGCACGCCATGACCTCAACAAAGTCATATCTCACACGGCCGTCGCGAATCGCGTCGAGCAGACGGGCGGCGTTGCCCAGCCCGTGCGCCACGGCGACGCGCACCTTGGTACCGTCGATATCGGCCACGGCCTCCTTCCAGCCCTCGAGTCCGCGCACGTCGGTAAAGAAGTCGGCGTCGGGATTCTCACCCGTCACCAGGTAATAGGCCGAGCGCACGGCGGCCTCCATCACGCCGCCCGTGGCGCCAAAGATCACACCTGCGCCCGTGCCAAAGCCCAGCGGCGTATCGAGCGGCTCCTCGACCAGCGTGTCCACGCTCACGTGGCTCGCGCGGATCATGCGCACCATCTCGCGTACCGTCAGCGCAACGTCCACGTCGGGCGTACCGTCCTCGCCCATCATGCTCGGCAGCGCACACTCGGCCTTCTTGGCCGTGCACGGCATAACGGACACCACGAACAGACGCTCGGGCTCCACGCCCAGCACCCTGGCGTAGTAGGTCTTGGCGATGGCGCCGAACATCTGCTGCGGCGACTTTGACGTGGACAGGCTGTCGACAAACTCGGGGTAACGTGCCTTCACAAAGCGCACCCAGCCCGGGCAGCAGCTCGTGAACATGGGCCAGCCGCGGCTGTCGCCCTCACCCTTAGCGGCGGCGCCCAGGCGCTCGAGCAGCTCGGAGCCCTCCTCCATAATGGTGAGGTCGGCCGAGAAATCGGTATCGAACACGTACTCAAAGCCCACGCGGCGCAGCGCGCAAGCCAGACGCTCGACGGTTGCCTCCTCGCGCGGAATGCCGAGTTCCTCGCCCCAGGCGCTGCGAACGGCAGGCGCGATCTGCACCAGCACGATCTTGTCGGGATTAGCGAGCGCGTCAAACACGGTCTCGGTGTCGTCGCGCTCGCGCAGCGCGCCCGTCGGGCAATGCGTGATGCACTGGCCGCACGCGACGCAATCGGTCTTGCCGATCGGCACGCGCCCGCGGGTGCCCACGGCGGTATGCGTGGCGCGGTTGGTCAGGTCCCAAATCCCTAGGCCCTGTACGCTCTCGCACACCTTGATGCAGCGCATGCATTTAATGCACTTGTCGTTTTCGCGGATGATGGGGAAATCGAAATCCCAGCCCTCGCCCGCCAAATGCCTTTGAAACGGCAGATAGAAAATGCCCAGGTCGTTGGCAATGGTCTGCAGGTTGCAGTTACCGCTGCGCACACAGCTCGTGCAGCGTGAATCGTGCTGCGAAAGCAGCAGCTGCACGTTGGTGCGGCGCGCCTCGCGGGCCTTGGGGCTGTTGGTGTGGACCACCATGCCATCGAGCACGTAGTTGTTGCAGGCGGCAACCAGCTGGTCGCAGCCCTCAACCTCGACCACGCACACGCGGCAGCCGCCGATCTCGTTTAGATCGCGCAGGTAGCACAGGGTGGGAATCTGGATGCCGACGGACTTGGCCGCGTCCAGGATCGTGGTGTGCTCGGGTACCACGACCTCGCAATTATCGATAGTGAGCTTGACCATGTTGTGCGCTCCGTTTTCGCTGTTGTCGCCGACGGTGGTTTTGTTGAGCTCTACCATTCCAGGTTCCTCCCTCCGCGGAACGCGCCAAAGCCAAAGTGGTCGCAGCGCAGGCAGCGGCTCGCCTCCTGGCGCGCCTCCTCCTCGGTGAGACCCTGCTCGACCAGATTCCAATCGTGAATGCGCTCGCCGGCCTCGCGCTCGCCCAGCTCGCAGCGGCCGCACTCGTGCTTGCCCTTAAACTGCACGGTCGGCAGCTCCACGTCGAGCTTGATCTTGTGGTCAAAGCCCAGGTAGCGGTCGATGTTTGCCGAAGCCACGCGGCCGGCGTTGATGGCACGGATGACGGTGGCGGGACCGGTCTGGCAGTCGCCGCCGCTAAAGAGGCCATCGAAGTTGGGCACGGCGCCGTCCGAATCGGTAACGACGCGACCCCACTTGCAGGCGATGCCCATGTCCTCAAACGGCTTGGAATCGATGTCCTGGCCAATGGCCACAAACACGCGCTCGCAGGGAATGACGCGCTCGGGCGTGGCTGCGGCACGCGGGGCCGGACGCCCACGGCGAGGCTCGCCGATAATCTGCGGTTGCACGCGCAGGCCGCTCACGCGACCATCTTCGCCCGTCTCGATGGCGAGCGGGGCCGTAAGCTCCAGAACCTCGCAACCCTCGGCCTGGGCGCCGGCGATTTCGGCGTCCTGAGCCGTCATATCGCAGATGCGACGGCGGTAGACGATGCTTACCTTTTCGGCGCCGCAGCGCACGGCAGAGCGCGCCACGTCCATGGCCACGTTGCCGCCGCCGATGACGCACACGCGCTGGCCGCTCAGGTCGGGCAGTTCGTCGTCTCCAATGGCACGCAGCATCTTGACGGCCGACTCCACGCCGGGCGCCTCTTCGCCCGGAAGGCCGAGCTTCTTGTCGCTATGGGCACCGATGGCCAGATAGACGGCATCGAACTCGTCGCGCAGGCGGACAAGCTCCTCGCCGTTGACGGAGTGATCGAGCTCAACGTCGATGCCGGCGCTCAAGATCCAATCGATCTCGGCCTGCAGGCGCTCGCGCGGCAGACGATAGCTGGGGATGCCGTAGCGCAGCATGCCGCCCAAGTGGTGGCGCTGCTCAAAAATGGTCACCTTGTGGCCCATCACGGCCAGGTAGTAGGCACAGGAAAGGCCGGCCGGGCCGCCGCCGATCACAGCGATGCGCTTGCCGGTGTTGTCCACTACATGCGGCTTGTGGTCGTTGAGGTCACTGTGCTCAACGGCAAAACGCTTGAGGGCGAGAATGTTCATGGGATCATCGACCATGCCACGGCGGCAGTGCATCTCGCAGGGATGCTCGCACACCAAGCCGCAGACGAGCGGCAGTGGGTTGTTCTTGCGGATGACCTTGACGGCATCGGCATAGCGGCCGGCCTCGACCAGCGAAATGTAACCGGGAATGTCGACGTGCGCCGGGCAGCCCGAGACGCACGGGACGCGGGCCTCGCGGTCAAAGCCACAGGAGTGCTCGCGAATGTGGTGCTCAAAATCGTCGCGGAAGCCGCGAATGGCCGTGAGTGCCATGGCGCCAGCTTCGTAGCCGATGGCGCAGTCGCTCGAAAGGTAGATGGTGCGGGCCGTGCGCTCAATCAGGTTGAGCGTAGACTCATCGGCGCGACCCTCGAGCACATCGGCAAGCAGGTCGCTCAGCGCGCTCAGGCCCACACGGCAGGGCGTGCACTTGCCGCAGCTCTGGGTGGAGCACAGGTTGACGAGCGCCGCCGTAAACTCAACGGGACACGGGGCGAGCGAACTCACCGCCAGACGGCGTCCGAGCGCATCGTGCAGGTCGTCCATGACGGCCTGAGCGTGGCTGCGTTCCATTACATGCAGTCGAGCCATAAGATCCCCTCTCACATGGCAGCCCGGAGGCGAGGCCGGGCGAAATTGCTACACGCACAACACTGACCTAAAAAGTTGTTAGGTCTCCACGCAGTTCGGCAGGCGGCATGAAATGTCACCCTCAGCGGTGAAATAGAACATTACCGCAGATAAATGCCATATTTGGTAAAACGCGTTACCAAATGACAATGCCCCGCCCACGCAATCACGTGGACGGGGCATTGCTCATGGTATGCGGCCAGCGACCCTGTTGCTTTTACTTAAGCTCGGGCCAGTAACCCTTGTTGACCTCGATCATGTCGTCGAGAACTTCCTTGGCGACCTTCATCGACGGCACGGTCTTGTTGAGCGTGAAGGCCTTGAGCGCCTTCTCGTACGAACCCTCGATCGTGGCCTCGACCACGAGCTTCTCGGAGTTCAGCTGCTGCATCATGAGGCCTTGCTGGAACAGAGGAATGTTGTCACGGCTGATGACCTCGGGGCCGTTCTTGCCAATGTAGGCAGGCAGCTCGACCATAGCGTCGTAGGGCATGTTGGGGATAGCGCCCTTGTTCTCGCAAATGACCAGGAAGCGCTGCTTGGTATCGTTCTTCAGAGCGATAGCCAGGTCGGCAATCCAGTCGCCGTGGCTGCCCGCATAGAACGTGCTCTCGTCGATCTCGCCGGTCTTCTCGTAGTGGTCGATGCCGTCGAAGAGGTTCTTCTCGCGCGTCTCCTCAACCTCGTTAGCACGGGTGCGCTCGGGGTTGGAATGCTCGACGAACTCCTTCTGCTGCAGGTAGTAGTTCAGATACGTGTTGGGCAGGTACTCCGGGAAGCACTCCAGGATCTCGTACTCGCCCTTCCAGACGTAGTACCAGCTGCCCTTAGTGTGGCGGTTCTGCTCGGGGTGCTCGTCGGTGGCCTCCTCGGGCTTCTTTGCCATGAGCGAGCCCATGCCCTTGAGGTAGGAATCGGGCAGCAGGATCTCATGCTCCTTGATGTACTCGCGCAGCTGCGGGAGCACCTCCTCGCCCTTGTGGCGAATCGAGGTGAACCAACCAAAGTGGTTGAGGCCGAAGTAATCGTACTCGACATCCTTCTTGTCGATATCGAGCGCGGCGCAAACCACGTCGATGATTGCGATCGGCATGTCGCAGATGTTGATGATGCGAGCGTTGGGACGCAGCACGCGGCAGCCCTCGGAGACGATGGCGGCAGGGTTGGAGTAGTTGAGAATCCAGTAGTCCTTCTTGGCGTACTTCTCAACGTCATCGATCAGCTCGACCATGGGGAAGATAGTGCGCATGCCGTAGGCAAGGCCGCCGCAACCGCAAGTCTCCTGACCCACGCAGCCGTGACGCAGCGGAATCTTCTCGTCCTGCTCGCGCATGGCGTAGCCGCCCACGCGCATCTGGGCAAACACGAAGCTGGCGTCGGTAAAAGCCGTCTTTTTGTCGGTGGTCACCGTGAGCTTGATGTCCAGGCCGAGGTCCTCGTGCAAAATCCAGTCCACGAGCACGCCGATCTTGCGCTGGCGCTCCTCGTTGATGTCGTACAGACGAATCTCGTCAACATCGAGCTCGTCCTTGCGCAGGGCGATGGACTTGACGATGCCGGGGGTAAAGGTGGATCCGCCACCACACAGAGTAATGATCATTGTTTACTGCTCCTTCTCAATTGCGTTTTCGACCTTGTCGCGCATCTCGGCGACCTTCATGCCAAAGATGATCTGGATATTATTGCCGTTGCGGTTGATGCCGCTGTTGGGCACGTGGTTGATGAGGTCCTCATTGATGAGGTCCGGGTTCTTAACGTTCACGCGAAGACGCGTAAAGCAGTTCTCGAGCTCCTCGATGTTGTCCTTGCCACCAAGACCTGCGACCAGGTCGGCAATACCTGCATCGACGCCCTCTGCGGGAGCTGCGGCAACAGCGCCCTGCTTCACCGCGACAGACGCGGCGGCCTCGCCCTCGGCAACGGACTCGGCGAGCTCGGACTCCTCCTCGCGACCAGGCGTGTGGAGGTTGAGCTTCTTAATAAGGAAGGTGAAGAGGAAGAAGTACAGAGCGGCGTTGACGACTCCGAGCACGAGCATAACCGGCCAGTTGGTCTTGTCGACACCGAGGACCAGGTTGGAAACCACGATGTTGATGATGCCGCCTGCAGTCGAAGCGGGCACGGAGAGGGCCTTGAGCAGGACCAGGAAGATGCCGGAAAGAACCGAGTGAACGACAAAGAGCACGGGAGCGGCAAAGACAAAGAGGAAGTCCATGGGCTCGGTCACGCAGGAGAGCACGGCGGTGATGATCAGCGGGATAATAACGGCCTTGGTCTTATCCTTGTTCCCCTTGTAAGCGGTGACGATAAAGGCGAGACCGATACCGATGTAGGGCCACAGGTTGTTGAAGGTGTAGCTGTTGAAATACGTACTATCGGAGAAGGGCTGACCCGTCATTGCCATCTCGGCAACACGGATGGGATAGGCGCCGGCAATAACCTGATCACCCAGCGTCAGGGTGCCACCCACATCGGAGAACTGGAACGGGGTGTAGATGAGGTGGTGCAGACCGGTGGGAACGAGCAGCTTGTTGAGCATGCCGTAGATAAACAGACCGATGTTGCCCGACTCCTTAATGATGCCGGCAACGGAGGAGATGGCACCCTGAACCGGAGGCCAAACGATGCAGAAGCCAGCGCCCATGATCCAGGAAATGATGATCATAATCAGGAACGGGAAGCGGACGCCCGAGAACATCGAAAGGGCAATGGGGAACTGCTTGTTCGAGTACTTGTTGAACACGGCACCGGTGATGCAACCAAGGATGATGCCGCCGAACACGCCGGTATCGAGCACCTGAATGCCCATAACGGTGGCCTGGCCGGTTCCGGTAAGACCGAGCATGCCGCTCGCATCGGCAAGAGAGCCGGTGGCGTTGAGCACGATGTTGTTAGCCTGCAGGAACAGGAAGAACGACATCAGGGCAATCAGCGAAGCATGGCCCTTGTTCTTCTTTGCCATGGCGCCGGCGATGCCCACGCAGAACAGAATCGAGAGGTTGTTGATGATAAACATCAGCGACTGATAGACAACGGCGCCCACAAGCTGGAACGGACCGGAGCCCAGTACGGGGACCAAAGCGCAGATGGTCTTGTTGGTCAGAATGATGCCCACGATGAGCAGGATGCCGGCAACCGAGAGATACATCATCGGCTGAACGATCGACTTCGCGAACACCTCCAACGGCGCTTTGAAATTGAACTTCTTTTTTGCGGTCATAGCGGTACTCCCCTTCCTTTTCCGCAAATTAAGACAGATGTGCCCTGGACAAGACCGCGAGCCTTGCCTTATATCAATCGATGTGTGGGCACGCTATGCCTAGAGACCAGGTTCTCCAAGCAGGTTAACAATGTGATATGCGAGATAACTCTTCTCAGCATCGGTAACGACAACGTTATAGGTAGACGACAAGTGGGCGGCTATGGCGTCCGCGCACGAGAATGCGCACGGATACGCCGTTTCATCGATTCGGAACAGCGCGTCTCCGTTGATTTGCCCTGCCGTAGGATCGAGCGCTCGCTGTGCGAAAAACTGCAAGTGACGAACGAAACGTTCGTAAGGCAGCGAGGTGTCATCGAGGGTCGTAGCATAGCGCTTGGAAACAATCGCGAGCACGTCGCGAACAAGCTGGACCGAGATGATTAGACGGTCAGAGCGCTGCGGCATGGTGGCGTTGACGATATGCAAGGTAATGAAACCCTGCTCCTCCTCGCTCATCTCAATGCCCAGATAGTCCTTAATAATCTGAAGGGCACGGCCCGCAAGCGCGTACTCCTTGCGATAGAACTGCTGGATCTCGAGCAGCAGCGGGTTCTCGCAGGGAACGCCTTTGCGCTCGCGATCGAGGGCGAGGCTAATATGGTCTGCGAGAGCGATGAGGATCTTGTCATTGATATCGACATTGAGCTCTCGACGAAGCATCTGAACGATGTCCTCGGAAATCACGAGGTTGACGGTGGGGATGGACTCCAAAAGATGTGCCAAGCGGTCAATCGTACGCGAATCCTGAGAAGTTCCCTCCTGCAACGCGTAGGTCTTTTCGATCGACGCCTCGTCGATGGCATCGCCGGCATGACGGCCAAAGCAGAGGCCTCGACCGATGACGATGAGCTCGGAGCCATCGTCCGAAGTGACCATTGCGACGTTGTTGTTAAAAACTCGCTTGATAACCACGGTACCCACCATAAGAATTTACTCGGAAAGCCAGACGACAGGCTCTTTAACAGCAACAGGGCCGGAAGCATGCTCACGAAGAGTCGAGTTCTCCGAGCGCTCGCACACGATAACGAAGACCGTGGGATCGAAGTCGGCGGCGCGGACCGCGTCGAAATCGACCTCGACGAGGGGCTGGCCCGCGTCGACATGGTCACCCTGGGCAACAAGCGCGTGGAAGCCCTTGCCCTCAAGCTTAACAGTATCGATTCCGATATGCAGCATCACCTGAGCAGAGCTGTCGTCGGACATGATGCCCAGCGCGTGCTCAGTCGGAAACAGCGCCGCGACGGTGCCGGAAACAGGAGCGCACACCGTTCCCTCTTGGGGAACCACGGCAACGCCATCGCCCACGGCACGGCTGCTAAAAGCAGGGTCATTGGTATTTTCCAGATGAACAAGCTCGCCGGAAACGGGAGCGAGGATTTCGAACTCGGAAGCCGCAGTCGTCTGCTCATCCGAACCGCCCATCAGGCGAGAAAAGAAACCCATGGTGGCATGTCCCTTCATAAATATAGCCCAACCAAAATCAATCGAATGCGCCCCTTGAGACGCACGCGATCAAAGACTTTGGTTAGGCCCACGTCCAAGGGACTCGGTAACCTTCCGCATTTCTTTTCACTGAGGTTATTGTAGACAAGCCCAAAGCCGGAACAATCATTATGACCGGCGAACGGTATTTTTTCTCCGATAAACGGTATTTAGGCGGCACTTAGGGACGTTCCTTTCCCGCCGGCACCCAGGGGCACTCCTCACTCTGGTGCATTGGGGACAGGTTTGTTTGCACCAGGTTGGTGCAGATTAACCTGTCCCCAATGCAGCAATTTCGTATGCGCTAGATGAAGAGCTCGCATTCCTTCCGCACGACGCAAACCTTGCTCAACATCTGGGAAACAGCGGATAGCTTGTTGGGATCAAGCTTGCGAGCGCCTCGCGGACATACGGCGATGCAGCGCATGCAGGAGATGCACGCCTCGCCAGCTGCTCGCTTGGGGTCGCCCTTGTCGATAGCACAAACGGGGCACGCCGCGGCGCATGCACCGCAGGAGGCGCAATCCTCTGTTGCCTCGGGTGCCATACGGCGACCTCCAGCTTGTTTATAAGGACGATTGCCGGGGATAGAGGGCTCGGACGCATCCTCAGCCAACGGCTTTTGCTGAATTTGTTGCGCAAACTCTGCGAGCTGCGCCGCATCCTGCGCATCCGGTCGCCCAGCAGCAAACTGACGAGCAACGGAATGCTCAGCAATAGCAGAAACAGCTGCAACCACCCTAAATCCGGCGCGCTTCGCAACGTCCTCCAGCTCTACGAGCGTGTCCTCAAACGCGCGGTTTCCGTATACACAAACCAAAACAGCCCGAGCCCCGTTGCCGCGCACCATGCCCAACCGGTCAGCCACCACAGCCGGGATTCTACCGGCATACGCCGGCACAGAAATTACGGCCACGTCGTCCTCAGCCATCGAGACCCCGTGGAAATCCAACCCGCTATCGGTCAGATCAACGATAACGGTATTCTTGCCCAGTGCCCCGGCCACAAGGCCAGACACCTTCCGCGTTCCACCCGTCGGACTAAACACAATTTCGAATACGCTCATCGAGGCACCCTCCCCTACGCCTGGCAACGCGTCAAGCCGCTTTCACATCCAGCCAGAGTATACGGCGCATGGGATCCCCGTTTTGGTGCACCAAGCACCCCAATGCACCCACCCTACGCTGTCTGCCTCTTCGTTTTGTATAAATTACGGTACAGATTG
>JAXJBU010000073.1:0-65705 GCA_036302865.1 Collinsella sp.
GACGGCCGAAGAGGCGTCAGCAGGTCAGTGGGTCATCGTCCCGGCGTTCAGCATCAGGGTAGCGCTGCGACGCGGAAATCGCGCGCTGTTGACGCGCCCCCGCAGTGCCCGCTTCCCCCAAGGACAATTATCAGTGCAGGTCGCGAGAGTCTAAAAAGGCGGTGTGCTCAGGAGGTTCGCATTTTTCCCCGCACTTCCGAAATTCGAGTGCACAGAAGGCTGCAACAAAACGATTTACGCAACATATGTCCAAGCAAAAACGGGTGGTAGCCGGTACGGCCACCACCCGTTTGTCTCATATCCAGCCCATAGCAGGCCAGTTACTTCTTAATGCCGCGTCCCAGGCGCTCAGCGACCGACGCCACGGCACTCTCGTCGACCGAGCCGCAGCTCACGCAGCCATCGTGGGCACGCATCTGGCCGGTGACCTCGTCCATCGCGAGCGGCGCCACCTTCTCGAGCTTAAAGCCCTTACCGGCGCGCATGTTTTCCTTGGCCACGCTGATCATGAGCTTAATGCGGTTGAGCTGGTTGACCTCGGACGCGCCGGGGTCGTAGTCCACTGCGACGATGTTGCTCTCGGGGTGCTGACGGCGCAGTTCCTTGATCACGGCCTTACCCACCACGTGGTTGGGCAGGCACGCGAAGGGCTGCGTGCAGATAATGTTGGGTGCACCATGGTCAATCAGGTCGAGCATCTCGGCCGTGAGCAGCCAGCCTTCGCCCATGTTGTTGCACACCGAGAGCACCGTGCGAGCCTTGTCGGCCATAGTGTCGATGCGCTCGGGCGCCTCAAAGCGGCTGGACTTTTCGAGCATCTCCTCCACCGGCGTACGCATCCAGTCCACCAGCTTGATGAGCGCCTGCATACCAGCGCGCGTGGTAGCAGAGCTTCCCAGCTCGTCCTTCTGTAGCTCGGCGTTGCTCATGGAGTACAGGAAGAAGTCGAGCAGACCCGGCACCACAGCCTCGCAGCCCTCGCGCTCAATGACATCGACCACGTGGTTGTTGGCCGTGGGATGGAACTTGACCAGGATCTCGCCAACCACGCCCACGCGCGGCTTGGTACCCTCGCCCACAAGCGGCATGGTGTCGAACGCGCGGATGGCCTCGCGGCACAACTTGGTGTAGTTGTGCCTGTTGAACTTAGGCGCCAGCTTGCGGGCGCGCGCCATGTACTCCTCGTAGAGCGCGTTGGCGGCACCGGGCGTGGCCTCGTACGGGCGGCAGCGGTAGAGCATCTGCATCATCACGTCGCCAAAGAGCACCGCGTACACGGCCTGCTTGAGCAGCGCCGGCGTAATCTTAAAGCCGGGGTTGTCCTCGCCCAGCGCCACGGCCGAAAGCGAGATCACCGGGATCTCGGGGTGGCCGCTCTCGCGCAGGGCCTTGCGGATGAGCGCGATGTAGTTGGTGGCACGGCAGCCGCCGCCAGTCTGGCTGATAACCACGGCCGTCTTGGACAGGTCGTATCGACCGCTCTCGATGGCCTCCATAATCTGGCCCGTCACCAGAATCGACGGGTAGCAAATGTCATTGTTCACATAGCGCAGGCCGGCCTCGACGGCGTCGTGATCGGTTGAGGGCAGCAGCTCCAAGTTATAGCCGGCACCGCGGAACACCTCTTTGACCAGGTCAAAGTGGATCGGCGCCATCTGCGGGCACAGGATGGTATAGCCCTCGTCACGCATCTGCTCGGTAAAGGGCACCTTGGGCCATGCGGTCGAGGCGCTCTCACGCTGCGCCTCGAACGTGTACTTGCGGCTCGCGAACGCGGGAGCGTCCGTGGAGGGAGCCACCGGCGCAGCATCGCCCTGCTCGTAGGCCTCGCCCGCAGCCGTGGCCTCTGCCAGGCGCTCGGCCTCCTGGTCCTTGAGCGCTGCCATGAGCGAGCGAATACGGATACGCGCGGCGCCCAAGTTGGACACCTCGTCAATCTTGAGCACGGTGTAGATCTTGCCGCTGGCCTCAAGGATTTCCTGCACCTGGTCGGTAGTCAGGGCATCGAGACCGCAGCCGAAGGAGTTGAGCTGGATCAGGTCCAGGTCGTTGCGCATCGTCACAAAGCGGGCGACGGCGTACAGGCGGCTGTGGTACATCCACTGGTCGACGACGCGAATCGGACGCTCGGGCTTTACCAGGTGCGCGAGCGAATCCTCGGTAAAGACCGCAAAGCCAAAGCTCGAGATAAGCTCGGGCAGGGCGTGGTTGATCTCGGGGTCGTTATGGTAGGGACGGCCGGCGAGCACAATGCCGTGGCCGCCGTGGTCCTCGACCCACTTAAGAGCCTCCTCGCCCATGGTCTGGATGTCCTCGTGGAAACGCGCATCGGCCTCGTAGGCGGCGTTGACGGCGGCATCGACCTCGGAACGCGTGATCTTGGGTCCACGCACACGACCGCGACCGGCCTCAGCATCGGCCACACGGTCGACGGCGAGCACCTGGTACAGACGGCGCTTGAGCTCGGTCTTGTCGTGATAGGGCACAAACGGGTACAGGAACTCGATGTTCTGCTCGCGAATCTCGTCGATATTGAGCGCCAGCGCCGTGGGGTAGCTCATGACAATGGGGCAGTTGTAACAGTTGCCGGCGGTCGGATCCTCCTTGCGCTCCCAGCGCACGCACGGCATCCAAATGAAGTCGACATCGCGGTCGATGAGGTTCATCACGTGGCCGTGGCTCATCTTGGCCGGATAGCACACGCTCTCGGACGGCATGGACTCGATGCCCGCCTGGTAAGTCTTTTTGCTCGACTGGTCGGACAGCTGCACGCTAAAGCCCAGGCGCGTAAAGAACGCATGCCAGAAGGGGTAGTTCTCGTACATGTTGAGCGCGCGCGGGATGCCGACGGTGCCGCGCGGGGCCTCGTCGGGACTCAGCACCTCGCGGTTAAAGAGCAGCTCGTTTTTCTTTTTGAAGAGGTTGGGGGCCTCAGTCTTCTGCTTTTTGTGGCCAGCGCCCTTCTCGCAGCGGTTGCCGGTAATGAAGCGCCTGCCGCCGCCAAAGTCGTTGACGGTAAGCTGGCAGTTGTTAGAGCAACGGCCGCAGCGGACATGCTTTTGCGTCACGGTGAGGTGCGCGATGTCCTCGGCCGAAAGAATGGTCGAAGTGCCGTCGGCACCGGCGCGATCGCGGGCGAGCAGGGCCGCACCGTAGGCGCCCATGCAGCCGGCAATGTCGGGACGCACGGCATGAACGCCGGTGAGCTGCTCAAACGCGCGCAGCGTGGCATCGGACATAAAGGTGCCGCCCTGGACGATCACCTGGCTGCCGATCTCCTTGGGGTCGCGCAGCTTAATGACCTTGAAGAGGGCATTCTTGATGACGGAATAGGACAGGCCGGCCGCGATGTCGCCCACCGTGGCGCCTTCCTTTTGCGCCTGCTTGACGCGCGAGTTCATAAAGACCGTGCAGCGGCTGCCCAAATCAACCGGGGCCTTGGCATGGATGGCAGCGTCGGCAAATGCGCGCACGTCCATGTTCATAGACACGGCGAAGCTCTCGATAAAGCTGCCGCAGCCCGACGAGCAGGCCTCGTTGAGCATGATGTGCTCGATGACGCCGTCCTTCACGCGCAGGCACTTCATGTCCTGGCCGCCAATGTCCAGAATGAACTCGACGCCGGGCAGGAACGCCTTGGCGCCGCGCAGGTGCGCGACGGTCTCAATCTCGCCGGAGTCGGCCTTGAGGGCCTCGATGAGCAGTGCCTCGCCGTAGCCTGTGGTGGTCACGTGGCCGATGGTGCAGCCCGCGGGGATATGGTTGTAGAAATCGGCCATGATGACCTTGGCCGTACCCAGGATGTCGCCGTTGTTGTTGCCGTACCAGGTGTGCAGCAGCTGACCGTCCTCGCCCACGAGCGCGGCCTTCATGGTGGTGGAACCGGCATCGATGCCAATGAACACACGGCCGGTGTAGCCTTCGAGCTTGCCTTTGGGGACGACCTCGGTGTCGTGGCGGGTCTTGAACTCGGCAAAATCCTCGTCGGTGGCAAAGAGCGGATCCAGGCGCTCGACCTCGGCACCCTGCGTGTCACCCAGGGCATCGATGGCCTCGATGAGCTGCGGGAACGTGCTGAGCTTGTTGGACTCGTGCGCCATGGCGGCGCCGCTCGCCACAAACAGGTGAGCGTTTTGGGGCACGATGCGGTGCTCCTCGTCCAAGTTGAGCGTGAGGTAGAAGCGGTGGCGCAGCTCGGAGAGGTACTGCAGCGGGCCGCCCAGGAAGGCGACGTTGCCGCGGATAGGACGGCCGCACGCCAGGCCCGAGATAGTCTGGGTCACGACGGCCTGGAAGATGGAGGCGGCCACGTCCTCGGGGCGGGCACCCTCGTTGAGCAGCGGCTGGACGTCGGTCTTGGCAAAGACGCCGCAGCGGCTGGCGATGGGATAGATGGTGGTGGCGTTGGCCGCGAGCTCGTTAAGGCCGCTGGCGTCGGTGTGCAGCAGAGTGGCCATCTGATCGATGAACGCGCCCGTACCGCCGGCGCAGGTGCCGTTCATGCGCTGCTCGATGCCGTTGTCGAAGTAGATGATCTTGGCGTCCTCGCCGCCCAGCTCGATGGCGACATCGGTGGCCGGGATGAGGGTCTCGACGGCGCGTTTGCTGGCGATGACCTCCTGGACAAACTCCAGGTCGAGCCACTGGGACAGCAGCAGGCCGCCCGAGCCGGTAATGGCGCAGGTCATCTGGGCCGTCGGCAGCACGGTCGCAGCACCCTCGAACAAGTCGCGGGCGCAGGCACGGACGTCGGTGTGGTGGCGCTGGTACTTGGCGTAGACGATCTGGTTGTCGTCATTGAGCACGGCGAGCTTGACGGTGGTGGAGCCCACGTCGATGCCCAGGTGCAGGTTGCCGCGGGCGGCCTCGGGGTTGAAGATCGCGCCTTCGGGGGCGTGGGCGGCGGCTACGGGCTCAGCGGCGGTGGCGGGCTCGCTAGCGACGGACGTCTCCCCTGCCGCGTTCTTGGCATCGGCAACTGCCTCGGCAACTTTCTCGGCAGCTGCGGTCGCGGCCTTCTGCGCGGCATCCACCACGGCGGGCGCAGCCTCACGCGCGGCAGCGACCATACGGTCCTTAATGCCCTCGACGAGTTTGCTCATTGTCTCTCCTCTTAGTTGTTGGACTCGACGGTTGCGGCGGTGTCGGCCGCGTCCTCGAGCTGCAGGTTCAATAGCTTCATGCCGTATTCCGGCACGTTGATATCGATGGGTTGGCCATACAGGTCACCAGGGCGCACAAAAGCGAGCACCGTCATAATGCGCGCCATGGCCTCGGGCGATTCGGTGAGCCCGCGCTCAAACCAGCGCTGAATCATGCCGACCTCGGCACTCACGACATAGGTGACGTAGTAGTCAAAGAACGTGCCCAGCGCCAGGCCCAAAATGCCCGTCTGCGCACGCGGCACCACAGCCTCACGCGCGGTGTCGATGATCCTTTTAATGAAGGCCTGGTCGCCGCCCGGACCCAGCAGCGCACCGATTAAGTCGCGGTTGGCCGCAAGATAACGCAGCAGCTCAACCGAACCGGGCGCCGGCTCGAGCTCATCGATGTTGTGATAGAGATCGGGCAGCTGAGCTGCAGTGATGAGCTCAATGCGCTCATGGATCTCGGCCAGCAAGCCGTCCTCGATTTGATTGATAAAGTCGGGAATATCGCGGTAGTGCGAATAGAACGTGCGGCGCGTAAGGCCGGCGCGCTCGGTGAGCGACGCGACATTAATGCGCGAAAGGTCGCCGCTTTCGGCAAGCTCGCTGGCAAGTGCCTGGCGAAGGGCACGCTGCGAGCGAAGGGACCGGCGATCGCATTTCTCGAGCTGGGACAAGCGTCCTCCTTGTTACTCAGCCTGTGCGCTATTGCACAGTGCGAGTATTATTGCACACCGTGTGTATCAACACGTAAAGGCAATATTTGGGATGTGGCGAAGGGACAGTTCCCATGTCACATTCAGCGACCGCCTAGGTTGTGCCAGTTGTGCCTGGCTTTTGAAGCGGCAGTACCGATTGTCCAAAAAGTCATTCGTGGGTAGAATAGTGTCGACGGCAGCCCAAGTTGTAGCTAGCTGGGCAGCGCCGTTGTTTGCATTAGGGGGTCAATGCCTTAGCGGCGGCGACCCCTTCTGTTGCGCTTCGAACGCTGCTTGAGTGCCTCGGAAAGGCCGACAAGCGCCGTGAAGAACGAGACCAAAGCGGTCAGAAGTCTCACGAAATCAATCAGATCGGTCATGGGCATCACCTCCCATCAGATGGAGGGCGCTGCCCGGCACATGGAACTGCCGTCAACGATACCGATTCTACCAGAGCCTAGTTATATATACGAATATATGTTCGTATTCCAAGCACACAGACCCCTGTGACAAAAGGGCTGTTCCTTTGTCACATTATTCGATGATGGTGCGGGAGTTTTGCTTGTGCATGGTGGCGAGCATGTGTTTGGGGACGGCGTGGATCATGCAGCTGCCGATAGTTGCGCTCGCGGCGGCTTTAGCTGCATCGCTAGCGTTTTTGGTCGCGTAGCTGTGACGGAAACGCTTGAGCATGGCGATATCGTTGCCGCCATCGCCATAGACCGCGACCTCGTCCTCGGCAATACCGTAGTAGCCCGCCAGCCAGGCCACGCTCTCGCCCTTGTTGCACGCCACGTCCGTGATCTCGAACATCACCGGATCGAACGGTGCGTTGACCACGCGGTCCGAGCGCTCGGCCAAATACGCCTTTAGGTCGCGCTCCAGCTCGGGCGAGGTCACGCGGCAGTTGATCTTGCACACATCGTGGCGCAAGATGTCGCCGATCGACTGGTCGAAATACTGCTCCTCGTGATAGCCGCCACGCGCACGCATGCCGCGCATCACGATGCGCTTGATAGGACTGTCCTTTTTAAAGCCCGTCTGATGCATCTCGAACGAGCCGCTCGAGAACATGCCATCGGGCGTGGAGCAGTCGAAGCAAATATCCGGAAACTCCTTGAGCAGCTCCTCGGTGATCTGTGGGTCGATGGTCCAGGTCTTGAGCACCTCGCCATGGCTGTCGCGCACGATTGATCCATTGGAGCAGCAGGCGTCAAGCGCCAGGCCCGTAAAGCCATGCTCACCAATCGGCAGCGTCGAGCGCCCGGTCGCGGGAACCACATGCAAGCCAGCCTCGGTCAGCTCGCGAATGGCATGGCGGATGGTCCCATCTGCCTCGTGCAGGGCGTTGAGCAGCGTTCCGTCTAAGTCGCTCGCAAACATCTTGATCATGGGCATGCCTTTCCTTCGTCTGCACGATATTGTAGGCGAAGGAGAGGCTCGTTCTCGTATGGGCGTTCCACGCCGCAGCAATCGTATCTGTTAAACCGCTGCACTGCGAACGTCACATTGTTTGTGGTGAGCGACTTTTCAAGCGATAAAACAGCACCGTCGTCAGCACCAGTACCACCAGCATAGCTGCGAACACAGCCGCCGGCGCCCATCGATCATATGCAAATCCGTATGTCAATTGGCCAATAGGCGTTGCGCAGGAAAGAGCCATATATACGACCGAAAGCACCTTTCCGCAGAGTTCCGCCGGCGCCGCCCGCTGAACGAATGCAACGATTTCGACCGACGCAATACTCGCCCACACCATGACCCATGCCGAACCGACCGCAAGCGCAGCAAACACAATTTGGCCAGCGCCGCTCAGCAGCGTGACAGTAATCGGCACGACTCCAAAACAGATCATCGCAACGTATCGACATATGTCATTGAAGGAAAAACGATTCGGCCTAATACCGACCAAACCGCCGCCTGCAAGACCGCCCAGCCCCATAGCTGCCTCAATAATCCCAATGCAGGAAGATTGCATGCCGAGATGCCTGGTAACAATAACGGGTGCACCAATCGTTAACCCAACCAACGCAAGATTCAAAACAGCCGCAAGCAAAATCACGGCGAGCAACGAGGTGTTTTGGAGCAGGCACCGAATCGCTGACATAAAATCGCTTTGACATGCCATACGAGTCGAGCTATCCCCCGTCATTTCAGAGGGGACATTTTGTTTGAGTGTGGCCCAAAACAGCAGCGTCGACATTGCAAACGCCACCGCCGCGATCGCGCAAAGGACGTCGATTCCAAAGCATCCGTAGACGGCTGTTCCAACCACGGGACCTAGAATATTGCTCGCCATGGTCGTCTGCGACACTAACGCGGTGGCCCGCTCGACCTTTTCCTTGCCGACCATGTGCAGCGTCTCAATTTGAAGTATCGGCTTCAGAATAGATTGAACGGCGTATTGGACGCACAGCATCACCGCCACAACAGCCGCAAGGGGCAACGAGCACTTCATGGGAACAAATAGCATCGCTGCAACCATTAAAGCAATACCGAGAGCTGCTAGAACGCCGCGATGCCCCTCTCGATCAGCTAATACTCCGCCAGCCGGAGTCGCAAGCACGCCCGGTATAAACGCTATAGCCGCGACGGCACCATATAGCGTTGACGAACCACTGCGGTCGAGCAAGTAAAGCGGGCACGCAAAGCACAGCGCCGACAACGTCGAATACACGCACAGCTGCGCAACGAGAAGACCGACGAGTCTTATAGGCAGCGCTGTCTTTGATGCTGATACGGCATCGAAGTCTCTCATCCCGTCCATAGAGCTTTGCCTCCTATACATACTATTGGTATGTATTTAACGGCTCGAAAAGGGCGACCGTAGCCACCCTCTTACATCAATATATATACCGTTAGTATGTATATTACCACCCGACACGGTTCCAAACGTCCCAAATTTGGCACGTTGTTTGAAGCACTTCTTCCCCCAAATCGAGACCCACTGCGGCCGCCATCTGCGTCAAACATTGCGCGCGAGCGACCATTCGCTCCTTGGGCTCGAGCGGACGGAACAATGGCAGCAGCCAAAGATTCGCTAGCAACGATACGGCCTCTGCTGCTTCGCGCGGGCATTCGCACGCAATGGAGCCGTCGGCGACGCCTTCCTCGATTACCGGCAAGAGATATCCATCGGCCGACTCGTCAAACGAACTCTGATACTGCATCGCCAGCAGACGCGAACTCTTTACCGGATCCGCCGCAGGATGTATGCGCGCCCAAAGCTCAATTTGTGGTACGACAGACTCAGGCGCATAAAGTCGCTTGAGCTTTTGGGCGCCCGTCATATTGCCAGCACCGAGCGTCGCGCGGCGGCGTTCAACAATCGGAGCCATCGCTCGATCAAACGCGGCGTTGAAAATCTCTTCTTTGCTCTTGAAGTGATGATAGATAGCGCCCTTGGTCATGCCATCGAGACGGTCAACGATATCCTGGATGCTCGTTCCCTCATAACCCTGTGCGCAGAATAGCTCCAACGCCGCGTCGAGAATCTTCGCGACCGTCTCTTCGGGATATTTATTGCGACCCATAATCCGCCCATCCGCAACGCAAGTCTTATTCCTTATTGCGATATTTTAACGTTGCGGATGGCAAACGGTCGGCCCTACACCGCGGCGGGGCCGTGTTCGCAGGTACGGATGCGGATAACCTCCTCGACCGGCTCGACCCAAATCTTGCCGTCTCCAACGGCACCGGTGCGAGCGGCGTTGCAGATGATGTCGACAATTCCGTCGACGTGCTCGTCGGCACAAATGAGCGTGAACTGCACCTTAGGGATCGTGTTGACAAGCAACTCGTTGCCGCGCACGTATTCCTTCCAGCCATGCTGCGCGCCGCAGCCCTGCACCTGATTGATAGTCATGCCACGAACATCGGCAGCAAACAACGCATCTTTGAGAACCTCAAGCTTCTCGGCACGAACGACCGCCGTAATCTTCTTCATAGTGAATTCCTCTCTTTAATATAGAAATGAACCGCTCATTCACATAACACGGGTTTTCCAGGTGCCCGAGATTGCCCCGAAAGAGGAGCGCCGCGTACTTCGGTACGCAAGCGACGGTTTGAGGGGCAAGGTCGGGTGCCTGGGAAAGCCGTGCTGCTAATCGAGTCCGGAGAACGAGGGATATGCGCTCTCGCCGTGTTGACTCACATCCAGGCCCAGCGCCTCGTCGGCCTCGTCCACACGCAGGCTGCCGTGGAACAGCATCTTGACCACCGCGGCAATCACCAAATCGAGCACCAGTACAATAGCGACCGTCACCACAATGCCCAAAATCTGCGAGATGAGCAGCGACATGTCGCCCGTGTAAAACAAGCCACCCTTGCCGGTCCACGAAAGCTCCGGCACGCAGAACAGGCCCGTGAGCACGCCGCCCAAGATGCCACCGATGCCGTGGCAGCCGAACGCGTCGAGCGCATCGTCGTAGCCGAACTTGGTCTTAAGATGGCTGATGGCCAGGTAGCAGACGGGCGATACAATCAGGCCCATGACCAGCGCCGCCCACGGCTCGACAAAGCCCGCGCCCGGCGTGACCACCACGAGGCCCGCAACCAGACCGGTGCTGGCACCCACCAGCGTGGGGCGACCGGTGTGCACGCGCTCGACGGCAAGCCACGAGACCATGCCCGCCGCGCTGGCCGTCACGGTGTTGAGGATGGCGAGCGCCGCCACGGCGTCGGCCTTAAACTCGCTGCCGCCGTTAAAGCCAAACCAGCCAAACCAAAGCAGGCCGGCGCCCAGCGTCACAAACGGCACGTTATGCGGACGGTAGCTCACCATGCCAAAGCCGCGACGACGGCCGAGCATCAGGCAGAGAATCAGGCCCGTCAGACCGGACGAGATGTGCACCACGTCGCCGCCGGCAAAGTCGAGCGCACCGATGATGTCGCCGATAAAGGAGCCCTCGCCGCCCCACACCATGTGGGCAAGCGGCACATAGACCACGAGCAGCCAAATACCTAGGAAGGCCGCCATGGCACCAAACTTAACGCGGCCGGCCAGGCTGCCCGTGACGATAGCAGCCGTGATCATAGCAAATGCCATCTGGAAGGCGATGTTGATGATCTGAGGGTAGACGGCACCGTCCGACGCGGTGCCCTCAGCCGCCTGCAGCACCTGGTTGAGCACCGGCAAGCACAGCAGCTGGTCAAGGCCTCCAATAAACGGGCTGGAACCGTCGCCGCCGTAGGCCAGCGACCAGCCGGCAACAATCCACAGCACGCCGACCAGGCCAATGGCGCCAAAGCACATGAGCATGGTGTTGATGACATTTTTGCGCCTCGAGAGGCCGCCATAGAAAAACGCCAGACCCGGTGTCATTAAAAACACGAGCATGGTGCAGATGAGCATAAACGTTGTCGATCCCGTATCGTACATTCGCTCCCCCTTGATCGCATGAACGTTGTCGGCGCCCATAATGCGACCGAGGAGCAACTGGTGTAGACCAGATACGGCGTTGTTAAACGCTGCGTTGTCGAATGGAAACGGCGCCGCAATCTTGGAAACGGCGCGGCAACGGGCGCGAAACGAACGGGAAATACGCGAGCAAGGAAGCCGCGAGCGCTCCCATCCCGGCTAGCGTCGGAACAGCTCGCGGGCTCGGTCGCGGAGGTCGGTAGCTCGGATGACGCCCTCGTAGCGGTTGATGCGCAGACGCGGGAAGGCGTTAAAGAAGCGTAGGTCGCGGCGGCTGAGTGACACGCTCGGCACCGGACGGCTCATGCGCTTGCCGGCAAGGCGACGGCTGAGCGACGGACGCGGCATGCTCGGCGCGGCATCGGCCACGCGGCGGGCAGCAAGTGCCAGACCGCGGGCACCGTCCGCGATAAACGTCGGCATCGAAGCCTTCTCTCGCAGGGCATCGAGCGTCGCGTCACCCAGCTCGGCCAGCCACGCGTTAACGGCACGGCTACGGATGTGCGTCTGTGTCACCGAGTCAATCGTCGATTCGGGAATGCGCTCGAGCATTGAGTCCGAGGCATCGGCAAGCGACTCATTGATGCGGTCGGCAAGGTCGGCGCGCACGCGCTCCAGCTGATCGGACAGACGCCGCCAGCTCGCCAACGAGCACGCCGCGTCGACCATCATCGCGACCGCGACGATAAAGGCGGACAGCCGCACAATCAGCACCGGCAGATGGCCAAGCAGCCCCAGCAATGCCGGCTCCACTAAACGGCAAATGCACAGCGCACCCAGGCCAAACGCGCAAGCCCAGTACAGGCAGATACGTCCGTGCAGGTTAAACGGTAGGTGCGAATAGTCCCAAAAGCGAGCGCCCGTTGTTTTTTCCAGCAGCACGCCCACGCTGTACTCAATCACGCTGCATACGAGCGCTGCAGCGACAAACTGGCTCGAGGCATCCGGAATCCCACGCAACAGCAGCCAGCAGGCAATGCCGCCCGCGCCATAGATAGGGCAGCACGGCCCCAGCAAAAAGCCACTGTTGGCAAATCGTCCGTGGTTGAGCATGGCGCAGACTGTCGATTCCCATGCCCAGCCGCAAAAACCGTAGAAGGCAAACGAGAGCACCAGCGCCGAGAGCGGACAGGCGGCGAGCGTCGCGCCGTCAAATGCCATATCAATCGCGGTTCCCACCGTCTACCCTCTCCTCTTTTCGTTCGAGCCCTCGTTCGAATCGTTCGCGCCGCCTTTGCGCGGTAGACGGCCGGCGACCGTCTCGCGCAGCGCGCACCATTTATCTGCCAGGCATACAATCCAAGCCTCACGACACGTCGGCGGCACTGGCACCAGCGGAAACATATGCCGCACGATGATATTCCGCTCGCGCGACGTCAGCTCAAAATCTTCCTCCGCACGTGCCAGGGCAAAAAACGGGTGGCGAAAGCCATGCAGCCGATGGCTTGGGTCGGGATCGTGCCAGTCATAGAGAAAGTAATCGTGCAGCAGGGCCCCGCGTAGCAACGAGGCGCGGTCGACCGAGACACCGACGCGGCCCAGGCGCTCGGCAAAGGACAGACTTGCCCGCGCCACCGAGGTCACATGCGCATACACCGTCACATCGCCATGCTGAATAAACTCGCGCGTCAGGTCCAGACGGCCCGCCTGTGCCAGTTGACGGGCAGCATGGTCCACTTCGCACGCGATTTTCTCGGCACGAACGACATCGGACATGCTGCCTCCTTCCAGCGACTCACGGCGACAAGCCACGGCCTGTGCGCAATCGATAAAAACATCATGGAACACATCAGTATGGCATCGGACAAAACGTTTTGCCCCGCCAGTTGGCGAATTACCGCGCCGCCGTCACATATCAAACGCCAAAATGTGCGAGACTGTTTTGTGCAATTGTGCCGGCCGAGGGAGCGCCGGCGCTCGATTCGCATGGAGTAACCCACAACGATGCTGCTTACGCAAACGACAACGCCCGAGGACGTCAAGGCTCTCGACCGCGCCGAGCTTCCGCTGCTCTGCGGCGAGATCCGTCAGGCAATCCTCGAAAGCTCCGCCGCCGTCGGCGGGCACGTTGCCCCCAACTTGGGCGTCGTTGAGCTTACGGTTGCGCTTCATCGCGTGTTTAACTCCCCCATCGACAAGATTGTCTTTGACGTTTCGCACCAGACCTACGCCCACAAGGCGCTGACGGGGCGCGCGTACACTTATATCGATCCGGAGCGTTATGGTGAGGCTTCTGGCTTTGCCAATCCCGACGAGTCCGAGCACGACCTGTTCGCCATGGGTCACACCTCGACCTCGGTGAGCTTGGGCTGCGGCCTTGCCCACGCGCGCGACCTGGCGGGCGATGCGTACAACGTCATTACCGTTATTGGCGACGGCTCGCTTTCGGGCGGCCTGGCGTTTGAGGGCTTTAACAATGCCGCCGAACTCGATAGCAACCTAATCATCATCGTCAATGACAACGACCAGTCCATCGCCGAAAACCACGGTGGCCTGTATCGCAATTTGGCCGAGCTGCGCGCCAGTAACGGTACCTGTGAGCGCAACGTTTTCCGCGCGATGGGGCTCGACTACCGCTATCTGGACGCCGGTAACGATGTGTTGGCCCTCGTCGACGCGCTGCAGGAGCTGCGCGACATCGACCACCCCATCGTGCTGCACGCCTCGACCGCCAAGGGCAAGGGCTTTGAGCCAGCCCAAAACGACCCCGAGCGCTGGCATCACGTAGGCCCCTTTGACATGGCGACCGGCCGCAAGCTCTGCCCGGGCCATCCGAGCGAGCCTGCGCCGCGCACCTATGCCGACATTACGGGCGAGGCGCTCAGCGCCGCCATCGAGCGCGATCCGCAGGTCGTGGGCATCACGGCCGCCACGCCCTACATCATGGGTTTTACGCCCGAGCTTCGCGCTGCCGCCGGCAAGCAGTTTGTCGACGTGGGCATTGCCGAGGAGCACGCTGTGACCTTTGCCACCGCGCTTGCACGCTCGGGCGCCAAGCCAGTCTTTGGTGTGTACGGCACGTTTTTGCAGCGCGCCTACGACGAGCTCTGGCACGACCTGTGCCTCAACGACGCCCCCGCAACCATCCTGGTGTTTGGCGCATCGATCTTTGGCACCACGTCCGAGACGCACCTCTCGTTCTTTGATATTTCCATGCTGGGCGCTCTTCCCAACATGCGCTACCTAGCGCCGGCCTGCATGGAGGAATATCTGTCCATGCTGAGCTGGTCGCTCGACCACCGCGAGCATCCCGTGGCGATCCGCGTACCGGGCATTGGCCTGGTTGGCCGTCCCGATTTGGCGCCCGCCGAGGACACCGACTACAGCGCCATTCGCTACGACGTGGTGCGTCAGGGCCGCGACGTTGCCGTGCTCGCGCTCGGCGATTTCTTTGAGCTGGGCGAGCGCGTTGCAAACCGCTTGGCTGCCGAATACGGCATCGAGGCCACGCTCGTCAACCCGCGCTTTGCAACCGAGCTTGACCGCGAATTCCTCGACAACCTTGCCGCCGAGCATCGCGTCGTCGTCACCCTCGAGGACGGCATCTTGGACGGCGGCTGGGGCGAGCGCGTGGCGTGCTACCTGGCCTGCACGCCCGTACGCACGCGCACCTTCGGCATCGCCAAGGGCTTCCCCGACCGCTACGACCCCAACGAGTTGCTCGCTCAGAACGGCATGACGGTCGAGAACATGGCCGCCGAAGCCGTAAGACTACTCAATCAGCACTAGAGAAAACCACCACAAAGGGGACAGGCACCTTTGTGGTGGTTTTCGTTGCCGCCATTATAGCGACCGCTGCGAGCGACCGTGCCGTCTGCAAAGCGCTATCTCAGCTGCAATATTCGGAGTTTTCCCAGATAAAACCTGCCAAAATAAACCTGTCCCTTTTTAGTAGGTACAATAACCCATAAGGTAAGTATGTTTCTGAGTTATTTCGTGTTGACCCATTTGAGCGCGATAGGGTATAACTCTACTCAACCGCTAGGGATTTTATTGAGAAAGGTGTTCTACCATGAGCAAGAACCTCTCCCAGCAGGTCGTTCTCGACCGCCGCGGCTTCGTTGCCGCCACCTTCGCAACCGTCGCCGGCCTTGGTCTTGCCGGCTGCTCCGACACCAGCGCCGAGGCCGACAAGGGTTCCGCCGCCGGCTCTTCCAAGAGCTCCGAGGATACCGAAATTTCCACCACGCTCGATGCTAAGGCATTCGACAAGCTCGTCGACAACGGCCCCAAAGCCGACGACGATGCCATCGCCGCCAGCACCTGGGCCACGGCCGTCAAGGACGCCGGCGTCTTTAAGATCGGCGGCGTTCAGACCTCTACGCTTTTCTCCCTCCTCAACGAGAAAGACGGTCAGACCCGCGGCTTCGATGCCGGTATCGCACAGCTCCTGTCCAACTACATTCTGGGCGAGAACAAGGTCGAGATCACCCAGGTAACCTCGGACACGCGTGAGTCCGTCCTGCAGAACGGCCAGGTCGACGCCGTCTTCGCCACCTACACCATTACCGATGAGCGCAAGAAGCTCGTCTCCTTTGCCGGTCCCTACTACTACACCCAGCAGGCCATCCTGGTACTCGCCGATAACGACGACATCAAGAGCGTCGACGACCTGGCCGACAAGAACGTCGCTGTCCAGTCCGGCTCCAACGGCCCCGCCATCCTGGAGGAGTTCGCTCCCAAGGCCAGCCAGCAGGAGTTCAAGACCGACGAGGAGGCCCGCCAGGCACTCCAGCAGGGCCGCGTTGACGCCTACGTCATCGATAACAACATGCAGCAGAGCGCCCTGGTCCGCGAGCCCGGTAAGTACAAGATCGCCGGCAAGCCCTTCGGCAGCAAGGAGCCCTATGGCATCGGCCTGCCGCTCGATTCCGACGGCGTTGCCTTTGTCAACGACTTCCTTAAGAAGATCGAGGACGACGGCACCTGGACTGAGCTGTGGCAGATCTGCATCGGCGACCGTACGGGCGACACCAATGTTCCCGAGCTGCCCGAGATCGGCGCCTAGGCAGCGAGCCTGGTAACGGCCGCAACGAAACCATACGGAAACGCATGATGCGCTTTATTGCGGTAAACTGTTTCCTCACTGAGTTGTCGGGGCTTCCGTACACACGGGAGCCCCTTTCCTTATCGGCGGGAGGTCCGCATGAGTCTCTCCGAACTCTGGTCGCTCTATGGCCAGAACTATATCGACGCGCTGCTAGCGACCTGGGGAATGACGCTTGAGTCGTTTGCCATCGCCATGGTGCTGGCCGTCGCCGTCACAGTGATGCGCGTGTCGCCGCTCAAGCCGCTGCGCATCTTTGGCGACCTGTATGTCCAGGTCTTCCGTAACATCCCCGGCATCGCGCTGCTCATCATCGTCGTCTACGCACTGCCGCCGCTCAAGGTCGTCCTGCCCTACCGCACCTGCGTTATAGTCGCCACGGTCCTCTTGGGCTCGGCCTTTGGCTCCGAGAACTTTATGAGCGGCATCAACACCGTCGGCGTCGGTCAGGTCGAAGCCGCACGTTCGCTCGGCATGAGTTTCAGCCGTATCCTCGCCAAGATCGTGATTCCGCAGGCGCTGCGCTCGAGCGTGTTGCCCATGACCAACCTCTTTATCGCCGTCATGCTCACCACCGCACTCGGCAGCCAGGTGCCGCTTAAACCGCAGGAGCTCACCGGCGTGGTGAGCTACATCAACACGCGCTCGCTCGGCGGCGTCGCCGCGTTCTTTATCTCGGCGCTCGGCTACCTGGGCACAGCCTTTGTGGTGAGCCACATTGGCAACTACATCGATAAGAAGGTGAGGATCCTCCGATGAGCAAGCACCCCACCTCCGCGCTCACCATGCGCGATGCGCTCTACGAGGCTCCCGGCCCCAAGATGCGCACCAAGATTCGCATCGGCACCGCCATCTCGCTTGTTGCCGTCGCCGCACTCGTCGTCCTGGTACTGCAGCGCTTTTATGTGACCGGCCAGCTTTCGGTCCACTATTGGTATTTCTTCACGCACCTCACCACCTGGAAGTTCTTGCTTGCCGGCTTTGAGGGCACCGTTAAAGTCGCACTCACCGCCGGCGTCATTGCGCTGGTACTGGGCTTAGCCCTTATGCTCGGCCGCACCAGCGACATTAAGCCGCTGCAGCTGGTCTGCCGCGTGCTCACCGATTTCTTCCGCGGCGTGCCGAGCCTTCTGTTCATCTACTTCTTCTTTTTGGTGCTGCCCCAGTACAAGATCGCGCTGCCGTCGTTTTGGATGCTCACGCTCCCCGTCGCGCTCGCTGCAGCCGGCGTACTTGCCGAAATCTTCCGCGCCGGCGTCAATGCCGTGCCGCGCGGCCAGGTCGAGGCGGCCCAGGCGCTCGGTCTCTCCAAAGCTAAAATCACCTTTAAAATCGTGTTGCCGCAGGCGATTCGATTTATCATTCCGTCGTTGATTTCGCAGCTCGTGGTCGTAGTCAAAGACACCACCGTCGCCTATGTGGTGAGCTACCCCGACCTCATGCAAAACGCCCGCGTGCTCATTACCAACTACGATGCACTCGTATCGGTCTACCTGGTAATCGCGGTCATCTACATCCTCATCAACGTCGCGATCAACAAGGCCGCCGTCTACGTTTCGCACAAGACCGGCGCGACCATCATCCGCTAACGCTTTACCATTTCGAGTCATAAGGAGCCGAGCACCATGGCACAGAGCACCTCTTCCACCGGCAATCAGCCGCTGATCGAGCTCAAACACGTCGATAAGCACTATGGCGACCTGCACGTCCTCAACGACATCAATCTCTCGGTCGACCGCGGCGAGGTCGTCGTTGTAATTGGCCCCTCGGGCTCGGGCAAGTCGACCATGTGCCGCACCATCAACCGCCTGGAAACCATCGACTCGGGCGAGATCCTCATCGAAGGCGAGCCCCTGCCGCAAGAAGGCAAGGACCTTGCCCGCATGCGCGCCGAACTGGGCATGGTGTTCCAACAGTTCAACCTGTTTGCACATATGACGGTGCTGCAGAACGTCATGCTGGGACCGGTCGATGTGCTGGGTGTCTCCAAAGACGAGGCCCGCGAGCGCGCCATGGACCTGCTGAGCCGCGTAGGCGTTGCCGAGCAGGCCGATAAGGTGCCCGCACAGCTTTCGGGCGGCCAGCAGCAGCGCGTGGCCATCGCCCGTTCTCTTGCCATGCAGCCCAAGGCCATGCTCTTCGATGAGCCCACGAGTGCCCTTGACCCCGAGATGATCAATGAGGTGCTCGAGGTCATGGTGCGCTTGGCGCAGCAGGGCATGACGATGATCGTCATTACGCACGAGATGAACTTTGCCCGCCGCGTGGCCGACCGTGTCGTGTTTATGGCCGATGGCCAGATCGTGGAAACCGGCACGCCCGACGGGTTCTTCGACCACCCCCAGACCAAGCGCGCCCAGGACTTCCTCAACTCCATTAAGGGCCACTAGCCAGCCACCCCGTGGGACAAATCCATTGAAAGTGTTGTCCTACGTCTCTCATGCGCCCTGTCACCTTTAGATTCGAAAGCAACACCTATGATCGGAACTCGCACTTCATCGTCATACACCCCGCACGTCGACGTCGATCCCGCCGACCGCCCGCTCATCCTCGTCGCGCCGCGTTGGGAAGAGGCAAAGCCGTTTTTAAGCGAGACGCTCTCCCCCAACGAGGAAATCGCAAGTGTCTTTGTCGATGCCATCCTTGCCGCCGGCGGCCTGCCGCTGCAGATGTCCATCACCGCGGACATTGAGGTCATCCGTCATTACGTCGATATCGCCGACGGCATCGCCATTCCCGGCGGCCCCGATGTCAATCCCAAACGTTGGGGCGATGATCGACCCTACGACCCCACCCTCTGCTGTGAGATCCGCGATAGCTTTGAGTTTAAGCTGGTCGCCGAGGTGCTCCGCGCCAAAAAGCCGCTCTTTACCACCTGCCGCGGCACGCAGTTGCTCAATGTCGCCACTGGCGGCACTCTGTGCATGGACGTGCCGAGCCTGGGCGCTCGCGAGGGCCGCACACAGTGGCGCCATACCCACGTGCTCAACGATCCCGTGCACCCTGTCGAGGTCATGCCGGGCTCGCTGCTGGAGCGCGCGCTTGGCGGCCACAGACTGATCCAGACCAACTCAGCACATCACTGCTGCGTCGATCGTCTGGGTAAAAGCACGCGCTTGGTCGCCAAGGCAACCGACGGCGTTCCTGAGTGCATCGAGGTCGAAGGCCAGCCGTTCTGCCTGGGCGTGCAATGGCACCCTGAGTACACGTGGAAGACGCTCGAGACCGACTTTAACCTGTGGAAGTCGTTTGTCGAGGCAGCGGCAAAGGTTAAGCAGGCTCGCTAGTTCACGGACAGCACAACAGATAAGGGTGCCCCGCCGGCCACATGGTCCGACGGGGCACCCTTTTACCTATTTGCTGCCGGCACGCAGCCCAAGGCTCGCAAGCTCTTATTCAGCCGCTTCGCGCAGGGCCGACATCGTAGCCGCATATTGCTGCTGCAGCGCATGCATCCCCTCGCGAGCGCCGTCAACGGCATCGGCACCACGCAGTGCCTCGGTCACCACAACCGCCGGCTCGTACAGATTATCGAATCCCAGGTTCTGGCTCACACCCTTGAGCGTGTGCGCTGCCATAAACGCACCTTCGGCGTCTCCCGCCGCCATGGCGGCCTCTAGCTTGTCCATGCTCTCGTCATCCAAAAACTTGAGGGCAAAGCGGGCGAGCATTTCCTCGCCCATCAGCCGAGCGCACGCGTCATCATAATTGGCGCCGATCTTCTCATACGCCTCACGCATGGAAATCATGGATTAAAAACTCCTTTGGTCAAACTAAATCGTGGGAAACGCAACGACGTCAGCGGGGCGTGCCAACGTCTCGGCAATTTGGTCTTGCACCTCGAGCAGACAATCGAGCAGCAGCGGGTTAAAGGTGCCGCACTTACCGTCCAGGATCATCTGGATCGCCTCCTCGTGCGGGATAGCGTCCTTGTACACGCGCACGCTCGTCAGTGCATCGTACACGTCAGCCACCGAGACCACCTGCGCGGCGATGGGGATATCGTCGCCCTTAAGGCCATCGGGATAACCCTTGCCGTCCCAGCGCTCGTGGTGCCAACGCGCAATCTGGTACGCATATTCCATAAGCGCATTGCCGGCGTGATGGCTACCCAGCTCACGCAGCATGTCGGCGCCGATCGTGGTATGCGTCTTCATAATCTCGAACTCCTCGGGCGTAAGGCGTCCGGGCTTGTTGAGAATCGCATCGTCAATCGACATCTTGCCGATATCGTGCAGCGCCGAAGCCAGGGCGATCGTGGAGCGCTCCTCATTGTCGAGGGAGATCGTGCCGCTACGCTGGACCAGACAGCCAAGCAGCAGCTCGGTCAGCTTCTCGATGTTCGTAACGTGCCTGCCGCTCTCGCCGTTACGAAGTTCCATGACGCCGGCCATGATGTCGATGAGCATGCGACTGTTCTTGACGCGCTCGTTGTACTGCTGGGACAGCAGGTTCGTCAGGCGGCGCTGTTTGGCGTATAGGCGGATGGTGTTGCTTACACGGCGGCGCACGACACGGGAGTCAAACGGGCGGTTGATATAGTCCGAGGCGCCCAGCTCGTACGCGCGCAGAACCATATCATCGGAATCTTCGCTCGAAATCATGATGACAGGCAGATTGTCGATACCCGATCGGCGCGACAGATCGGCCAGTACCTCAAAGCCGCTCGCGCCCGGCATGACAATGTCCAGCAGCACGAGCGACAACTCATCGCCATAACGGTCGACCATATCGAGCGCCGTACGACCGTTATCGGCCTCGAGGATGCAATACTCGTCCTTGAGCATCTCGCTGAGAATGGCTCGGTTCATCTCGGAGTCATCGACGATAAGCACCGAAGGCTTTTCGCTTTGGAAGGCCTCGATGGAATCGCCATCGGTCACGACCGTACCGGCTTTTGCCTTGGCACGGCTCAGTAACTGGACAGCGCGGCCAACGCCCTCATCGACCGTCTCGCCATGAATGCGAACGCCACCAACACATGCCGTCAAGCTCACGTGCTCATGGCCCGGAATAATCGTGGAATGGACGGCATCGGAAACCTGACGCAGACGACGGGCAAAGTCATCGGAGGGAATATTGGGCATGACAGCTACAAACTTGTCGCAGCCATAGCGCACAAGTTCGTCAGTCGAACGAATACCGCTGCGTATGGCTGTTGCCACAGCACCGAGCGCAAGGTCGCCGGCATGGCGGCCACACGTATCGTTGAAGACCCTAAAATCATCAAGGTCGATCATCGCAACACCGGCCTTCATGCGGGCGCTACGGAGCTTTTCTTCGTAATATCGGCGATTGCGCACATTCGTCAGCACGTCGGTGTAGACAAGGTCCTCTTCTGTAGCTTCTTGTTCATCGATCGGACGCACCATCAGCAAGACACGAGGCTCACCCTCGACCTTTAGAGGGCGTAGGCGAGCGCGGTACTCAACACCATCGTTGAGCAGTTGCTCCGACACCTCATCGGAGTCTGCCAAAGCCTCAAGACTCGACTGACGCAGACAAGGGCAGCAATCGCCGGCGAGCAGGCAGTTAGGCTCGCTCTTAATCTGATCGGCCGACAGCAAACGCACCACGGGGTAGGTCTTCGCGACGCGGGCGACCTCAGCGGCAGCCTCCTCGTCGGTTAGATTGACCTCGTGATTATTGAGCATATGGGGCCCTTTCGATAGCTTCGCATGGTAGCGGTGGGTTCCAAATGCTACAAGGGTAACACCTTGCCGATGCAGGTAGGCACGTGAATGCTGTTACATTTTTATGAGTTGGCAGACGGCGCAATTGAAGCCGCAAACGTAAGGTTTTGAGCGCATTTGTTAACACGGCCGAAACGTTTGCGGATGAAGCCTGTTTTATTTTTTTGCAGCTGCTAGAACCCCAGGATGCCACGGACAGTCTGGGCAGCCGCTGCCGGGCGATCGCGCAGGCCGTTGTGCGCGCCGGGAACCATTACGAGTGGACAGCCCAAAAGCTCAGCCGCCATCCTCGTGCCCGCCTCGCGGGGTGTACCGACCGAAAGCTCGCCCAAAAACACAGCCGACACCGCCTTTGATTCTCGGGCGCGCTCCCAGTCGGGAGCATATGTCATATTTGTTCCGTATTCATTGGCCATAAAGCAACGACCATTGCGCAGGGCATGCTTGGCTTCCGCTTCGGTCGTCCCAGGAGCCTCGGGGTCCAAGTCGCCGAGAGCTCCCAAGAAAAGCCGAAGCGCCCTTGAAACCTTTCCAGCCGCAATCATATCGAGCAAAATCGGAGCCGCGCCCATGCCGACGCCTTCGGCCGACACAGCCGGCTCATGCAGAATCGCACGGGCGACGAGATGGGGTTCGATGCGAAGAAGCTCCAGCGCCACCAACGTACCGGCGCTGTGCGCAAGCACATTTGTCGGAGCGCCAACGTGTTCGATCACGGCCTGCAGGTCGGCGGCCTGAGCGGCAAGATCATAGCTGCCGTCTGCCGCTTCGCTGCTGCCGCCACAGCCGCGGCGGTCGTAGGCAATTACGCGGTAGTTGTGACTGAGCTCACATGCAATGCCGTCGAAAAATGTGCCGTCGACACAAGCGCCGTGCACGCACACCAAGGCAGGAGTATCAGGCGACACATCCGGGCCGGCATATTCGCGACAGGCAATCGTGGTGCCCGCATTCTCGACCGTAAAATCCATGTTGTGCCCCCATCATCAATGCTCATCCAGTTGCACGTCAGTGCGGTTGGATGGACCCGCATTGCCTTACACCTTGTTAACAGATTAACTTTACCCGACCCGAGGCTTTTCATGACACGGCATAATGAGCGACGTGAAAAAACGAAACTTGTAAAGCAAGAGCCCGCACCCTGCTTTGGAGCCGATGCTATGCTTAGGCACAATTGTCTTGAGGAGCATATGCCTATGTCTACGTTTTTGAATGCCAGCCCCATCTTTGGGCCCGTTCGCAGCCGTCGCCTTGGTCTCTCGCTCGGCGTCAACATGATGCCGGCCAGCGGCAAAATCTGCACGTTCGACTGCATTTACTGCGAAAACGGCCTCAACGCCGAGCGCCCCTGCCATGAGCCGCACAACACAGCCGCCGTGGTACTCGACGCGCTCGAGGCAAAGCTGCGCGAGATGGCAGCCGAGGGCGAACTTCCCGATGTGATCACCTTCGCAGGCAACGGCGAGCCCACCGCCGCACCGGAGTTTCCGCAGGCCATCGCCGGCGCCGTCGCGCTGCGCAACGAGCTTGCCCCAAACTCCAAGATCGCCGTGCTCTCCAACGGCACGCGCGCCGACCGCCCCGAGGTGCACGACGCGCTCATGATGGTCGACGACAACATTCTTAAGCTCGATACCGTCGACCCGGCGTTTATCCAGCTGCTCGACCAGCCCGTTGGCCCCTACGACGTCGAGCACCAGATCGAGACGTTCGCAAGCTTTGACGGTCACGTTATTATCCAGACGATCTTTTTGACCGGCGAGTATCAAGGCAAGCTCATCGACAACACCGACGAGGAGTACGTTGCCCCCTGGCTCGCGGCGCTCGAGCGCATTCGCCCACAAGAAGCGACCATCTACACGGTGGCGCGCGAGACACCGGTCGCCGGCCTTGCCAAAGCAGCGCCCGAGGCGCTCGACACGATCGCTGCACGCGTGCGCGCCCTCGGCATTCCCTGCCAGGTGAGCTACTAGCAAAACCACGCAGCAGCTAGTGTCCGCCATCCCACTCCATCAGTTGCGGTGATATAGTTCCTGTTTATGCTGTTAAACCGCTTAAATCGGAACTATATCACCGCAACTTTTATGGACGCGTGAGTGGGCTATACTAGCTGCGGATGAAAGGAAGTTAGCCATGTATGACAAAGGACCCGTACCCGGCCGCAACGACGCCTGCTGGTGCGGCAGCGGCAAAAAATATAAGAAATGTCACAGCGCCTTCGACGAGCGCCTCGAGCGCCTGTGGGAGGAGGGCTGGGAGGTTCTGCCCCGTACGCTCTACAAGACGCCCGCCGATATCGAGGGCATCAAGCGCTCGGCCGCTATCAACGTGGGCGTGCTCGATTACGTAGGCGAACACATCGCCGCGGGCATGACCACCAACCAGATCGACCAGATGATCTACGACTACACCGTCGAGCACGGTGGCACGCCGGCCGACCTCAACTACGAGGGCTATCCCAAGAGCGTGTGCACCTCGATCAACGACGTCGTCTGCCACGGCATCCCCTGTGATACAGACGTGCTGCACGAGGGCGATATTATCAACGTGGACTGCTCCACGATCCTGGACGGCTACTTTAGTGATTCGAGCCGTATGTTCTGCATCGGCGAGGTCTCGGCCGAGCGCCAGCGCCTGGTCGACGTCACCCGTGCCAGCGTGGAGGCGGGTCTGGCGGCCGTCAAGCCATGGCTGCCGTTGTCCGTTATGGCCGAGGCCGTGCAAAAGACCGTCGAGGACGCCGGCTTTAGCGTGGTGCGCGAGTACGGCGGACACGGCATCGGCAAGGAGTTCCACGAGGACCCGTTTGTGGGCTTTACCACCGAGGCGCCCGATGTGGACACCATCATGGCTCCGGGCATGGTCTTTACCATCGAGCCCATGGTCAATGCCGGAGCGCCCGACATTAAGATTAGCAAGGGTGACGGTTGGTGCGTGCGCACCAAGGACGGCAGCGATTCGGCCCAGTGCGAGGTACAGCTCGTGGTGACCGAGGACGGCTACGAGCTGCTCAGCTGGTAGCTGTGGATGCGCCGGGCTACGCGATGGATATGTTAACCATCGCGTAGCCCGGCGTTTTTATAGCGTTTTGCCTGATACAACCTGCCAAAATAAACCTGTCCCTTTTTGGTAGGTCGAGCGGAAAGGACTGCTTGTGAACATCCTGGTTTTGCTGCCCGTCAACGACCGCCATCGCGCGATCCTCGAGTCGAGCGCTCCGGGCGAGGACTTTATCTACACGAGCGCCGACGCCGCCACGCGCGAGCAGGTCGCCGATGCCGACGTGATCTTGGGCAACATCGACCCTGACATGCTCACAGCATGCGAGCATCTCCAGCTGTTGCAACTGCAGACCGCGGGCTATGACGATTACTTGGCCGCCGGCACCGTGCCAGCCGACGCTAAGCTTTCCTGCTCGGTGGGCGCCTACGGCCAGGCTGTGAGCGAGCACATGTTTGCCATGGTCCTTTCCATGATGAAGCGCCTGCCCGGCTATCACGACTTGCAGCGCGAGCATCGCTGGGAGGATTTGGGGCCGGTCACCTCGCTCAAAAACGCCAATGTGCTGGTGCTGGGCGCGGGCGATATCGGCGGCCACTTCGCCACGCTCTGCCGCAACATGGGCGCGCACGTCCGCGGCATCAAGCGCCATCCACTCGTCTACCCCATTGTGTTTGAGGACATGGACGGCATGGACGCCCTGTCCGAGCGCCTGGCCGAGGCTGACATCGTCGCATCCTTTATGCCCAGCACACCCGAGACCCGCGGCCTGGCGAACGCCGAGTTCTTCGCCGCGATGAAACCGGGCGCCTTCTTTGCCAACGGCGGCCGCGGCGACCTTGTGGTCGCCGACGACTTGGTTGCCGCCCTGGAGTCGGGACATCTCGCCGGCGCCGCGGTCGACGTCACCGACCCCGAGCCGCTGCCTGAGACAAGCCCCCTGTGGGATGCGCCCAACATGCTCATCACGCCGCACGTCTCCGGCTGGTTCCACCTGGCAGCCACGCTCAACAATGTGGTCGACATTGCCGCAGAGAATCTGCGTCACCTGCAAGCCGGCGAGACCCTGCGCTGTTGGATCGAACACTGATTGTTCCGGCGTTTTGCCAAACGCCGGAACCCCTCGACGCTGCGAGCCCGCCAGAGCGGCAATCTGCCTTTCAATCGTCGGGCATGACCAGAAGGTCAATGCCCTCCTCTTTCACGTCACCTTGCTCGCTCTGGCGGGCTCTCGCTGACTTTTGTCCGACCTGCGGCATTCTCCCTTTTTGGTGCAATGGGGTCAGGTTAGTTTGCACCATTACGTTGGTTTTGCCTGCGATACTTTTGTCAAAGTGATATCAGGCATTCATCTGGCGTTTTCGACGTTTCGCCTATTAGAGCCAGTCCATCTCCTTACCATAATGGTCCGAATAGGCGCTACGCTTGAGTTCTTCATCGCTCGCTGGCCACGCGTTGGACACGTCGATTCCCGATTCATGGCAAGCGGTGGCGAACAGCTTCGACCCCTGATCGATTAGTTGAGACCTGCCCTCGGTCTTCTCGTCTTCGGCTTGCATTTAGAGCTCCACGCTTTCGGCGCCGTTGATGGTTAGGTTGCGCTCGTAGAACGCGGTGAGAGCGCGGATGGCGTACATCACGTCGCGTACGCCGCCGGTCTCGTAGCTTGAGTGCATGGCCAGCTGCGGCAGGCCCACGTCCACGGCATGCATGCTCGCCTGCATGTTCGACAGGTTGCCGAGCGTGGAGCCACCCGCCATATCGCTCTTGTTGGCGAAGGCCTGCGTGGGCACGTCGGCGTCATCGCAAATAGCCTGGAACACTGCGCGGCTAAAGGCATCGGTGCAGTAATGCTGGTTGGCGGCTTCCTTGATAACGATACCGCCGTTGAGCACAACCTGATTGCGGGCGTCGCACTTCTCGGCGTGGTTGGGGTGCACGGCATGCGCATTGTCGCAGCTCACAAGCATCGAGGCAGCAAGTGCACGATGGTACGACTCGTCGTCAAAGCCCAGCGATCCGTTGATGCGGCGCAGTGCGTCGGCCAAGAACGTCGACATGGCGCCCTGCTTGGTCTCGGAACCAACCTCCTCGTTATCAAAGCAGCAGAAGACCGAGACGTCGCGCGCGTTCTCGGCACCCAAAAATGCCTGCAGTGAGGTGTAGGCGCAGGCCAGGTCGTCGAGCTTGGGCGTCGAGATGAACTCGTCAGCCCAGCCCCAAATGCGCGCATCCTGGCGGTTGACCAGGAACAGATCGCGGCTCAGGATCTGCTCGGGCTCAACGTCCAGTTCGTCGGCAACCAGGGCATCAAAATCGCCCTGCTTAAGCTCACCGGCGCTGATGAGCGGGCACAGGTCGACGGCGCGGTTGGGCGCAAAGCCCTCGTTAACGCCGCGGTTCATATGGATGGCAAGGCTCGGGATAATCGCGACTTCGCGCTCGGTGGCAAGCAGGCGGCTCTCAATACGGTCGCCTTCGCGTACCAACACGCGGCCCGCGAGCGCCAGCGGGCGGTCGAACCAGGTGTAGTCGATCATGCCGCCGTAGGCCTCGGTGTTCAGGCGCAGCGTCTCGCCTGCGCCGTCGAGCTCGGGCACGGCCTTGACCCTAAACGTCGGCGAATCGCTGTGCGACGCCGTGAGCTGAAAATGATAGTCACCGGCAACGCCGTCCTCGCCCCACGTCGCGGTCAGGTCCTCGCCCACCTTAAAGGCAATAACGCTCGAGGTATTGCGCTGCGTGTAATAACGCCCGCCCGGCTCGATGTCCCACGCCGCGTTCTCGGGCAGGTAGGTAAAGCCCGCCTCGTCGAGCTCGGCCATAATGGTCGCCGCCGTATGGAACATGCTGGGACATGCCTCGATAAAGTCGATGAGGTCGTTGGCGGCCTCGATATCGTCGGCCGTCACATGCGCGCGCTCGGGCGTTTCCTGATCCGTCATGCTCTCCCCTTTCGCTGGGTTGATGGTCCCCTCCAGCATACCCCGCCACGCCAGCGCCGCACTCTTCATTCCATGTTTAATCCCGCGCCGCTCACCAAGTTGAGCCATCATGCCCGCGCTCCTTTTGCGACAATTACGCTAACAGGACGAGAGGAGCCGTCATGAAGCCACGTAACATTGCCATCGCCTGCGGTGTCGCGGGAGTCGCCGTCGGCCTTGCCGCTGCCACCGGTATCGTTTACCGCAAGCAAATCAAGTCCGCCGCGTCGCTCAAACGCTTGACCGGCTACGCGGATAGCTATGACCTGTACGCAATCGACATCGCCTACGACTACGATCTTGATCGCATCATCGCCGCTGGCGTGCGCGACGACCAGGCCTACATCGATGCCGTGGTGGCGCAGGTGCTGCCCGGTGTGCCGGTACATGTCCAGGCGCCCCAGTTTGCCTGCAGCGCTTTTGTCGCCGTAGATGCCGAAGGCCGCGTGCGCACCGGTCGCAATTACGACTTTAAGGACGACACCTCGGCGCTGCTGGTGCGCAATCACCCACGCGACGGCTATGCCTCCATCGGGTTTGCCGCCCTTAACAACCTGGGCGATAACACTCCGCTTGACTCCGTCGGCGGACGCGCCGCCGCACTCATGGGCCCGTTTGCCCAGCTCGACGGTGTTAACGAATGCGGCGTGTCCATTGCCGTACTCACTCTGGACTCCAAGCCCTGTGACCAGGACACGCAGCGCCCCGTCATCAATACCTCGCTCGCCATCCGCCTGGTGCTCGACCGTGCCGCCACCACGCAAGAAGCTGTCGACCTGCTTTCCGCCTACGACATGCACGCCATGGCAGGACGCGATTACCACTTCTTTATCAACGACGCCGCCGGTGACGCGCGCGTAGTAGAGTGGGATCCGCGCGATCCGGACCGTGCTTTCAAAGCGACTCCTGTACGCCAGGTTACGAACTTCTACGCCTGCTATGGCGACGAAGTGCTGCCCAACCAAAAGAATGGCGAGCTGGGCCATGGTAAAGAGCGCGCCGTCGCAATCGCCGATGTCCTTGACGCCCATGTCGGTGCCCAGGACGAAACGATTGTCTGGAAAGCCCTGCGTGCCGCAGCGCAAGAACCCAATCCGGAAGACATCACCAGCAATACGCAATGGTCGGTCGTCTTTGACAATACCGAACCCGCCGCCGCCATTACGCTGCGCCGCCACTGGGGCGACGTCGACGCCTTCGCACTGTAAGGACCCAGGCTCGTCGACCTTACGCTCGCCTGACGTTGTTTACATTTCTATACGCTTGAGCTAACACGTTTTACCCCCGTATCAACAGTGTGCGGGGGTAAACTTATGCGCATGTTATAACTTGCCCGGAAGGATTCATCATGCTTAGGATCGGTCTTCTTACCAGTGGCGGCGACTGCCAGGCGCTCAACGCCACCATGCGCGGCATTGTCAAAACGCTTATGACCAATAGCGAAGAGCCTATTGAGATCTATGGTTTTGAGGACGGCTACCAGGGCCTTATCTACAGCCGGTTCCGCGTCATGACGCCCGCCGATTTTAGCGGCATCCTTACCCGTGGCGGCACCATTTTGGGCACGAGCCGCACGCCGTTCAAGCGCCTGGATACTCCCGAGGCCGATGGCGTCGAGAAGGTGCCGGCGATGGTCCACACCTATCATAAGCTGCAGCTCGACTGCCTGTTTATGCTGGGCGGCAACGGCTCCACCAAGACCGCCAACCGTCTGCGCGAAGAAGGCCTCAACGTTATCGCCCTGCCCAAGACCATCGATAACGACACCTGGGGCACCGAGCTGACGTTTGGTTTTACGAGCGCCATCGACGTCGCTACCAAGTGCATCGACGACATCCACACCACCGCTTCGAGCCATGGGCGCGTGTTCGTTATCGAGATCATGGGCCACAAGGTTGGCTGGATCCCGCTGTATGCCGGCGTCGCGGGCGGCGCGGATGTCATCTTGATTCCCGAGATCCCCTACGACATGGATAACGTCATCAAGACCATCGAGCATCGCATGGAGACCGGCAGCCGCTTTACTATCGTGGCCGTCGCCGAGGGCGCCATCTCCAAGGAAGACGCAGCGCTGTCCAAGAAGGAGTACAAGAAGAAGCTCGCCGAGCGCACGAGGCCGTCAATCGTGTACGACATCGCCAAGGAGATCGAGGCCAAGACCGGTCGCGAGACCCGCGTCGCCATCCCCGGCCACACGCAGCGCGGCGGTCAGCCCGACGCCCAGGACCGCATCTTTGCGACCCAGTGCGGCGTCGAGGCGGCGCTCGGCTGCCTGCGCGGCGAGTTTGGCTACATGATTGCCCTGCGCGATGGCAAGATGTGCCACATGCCGCTCGAGGATGTCGCCGGCAAGCTCAAGTATGTCGATCCCCAGAGCGACCTGGTACGCGAGGCCAAGGCGTTGGGCATCAGCTTCGGCGACGAATAGCCTCGGCCGAAACTGCTCTCATCGGAGACCCCAGGGCTTACCTCCCAAATCGTCCTCGGACATGTCAGGATCCCGCCGTGCGCTTCGCGCGGCGGGATCCTTCCGTCCTGCGGAAAGATTTGGGAGGTAAGCCCTGGGGCCTCCTACGGTGACTGGGGAGGCCGAGGCTATTCGTCTTCTTGCTGCAAGTGCCTGGGGTAGGATGCGGCGTGCATTTTTGGGAGTATTCAGCAGCCGAGGGTGCCTGCATACTGGATTTTGGACGAAAGGCAGGCACCATGGGCCGCATCCTGTAAAAAAACGAGCGGCTCTAGAGGCGTTGGGGCTCAGAATCGGGGCTTTCAGCGCAGTTTTGCACCCCCGCCCCCGCGCCCGCGGACCCCGGGATGCTGAATACTCCGGAATTTGCACGGCGCCCCCTGGGGTACCTGTGGGCAAAAAGCAACCGCCCCGTCAAAGTATGCATTTGGCGGGGCGGTTTATGCAAAAATACTGCTGCGGGTGCGTCGGCAGCTCGCTAGAACTTGAATCCCAGGACAGGTTACTCGGCGCTTTTGAGGGCGCCGACCATGTCGATCTTGTTGAGCGTTCGGTTGGTGGCGAGGTTGACGATAAACGTAAAGCCGAAGGAAAGCACTACGGCGAGCACGTAGCTTAGCGGCTCGACCTCAACGTCAAAGTACAGCGACGGCATCTGCAGGATGTACGTAAAGCTCTCGGCAAGCAGGCCACCCAGCGGCACGCCCAGTGCGGTGCCAATCGCCGTGAGGATCAACGTCTCCTTGTTGACGTAGTGGTGCACCTCGCCACGGCGGAAGCCCAGCACCTTGATGGTCGCCAGCTCGCGCTCGCGCTCGGAGATATTCGTGTTGGACAGCGTAAACACCACCACAAACGACAGGCACGCCGCCATAAAGGTCACAAGTACCACGACCGAATTGATAATCGTAAAGTTCGCCTCATAGTTTTCCCAATGCTCGGCCGTACTCGAAATCGTAAGCCAACCGTCACTCTTAAGATTCTTGCTAAACGCAATCTGGTCGGCCGACGAACCCTTAAGCAGCACAAAGACGCCGTTGAGGCGTGCGCTTCGACCGAATGCGTGCTCATAGGTGCCCTGCGTCATATAGAGCGTGTTGCCCAGATAGTTGAGCGAAATGTCGCTAACCTTGACCTTGGCGACGTTGAGCGACGAATCCTGGACGTGAGCCGTATCGCCCGGCTGAATCCCCAGCACCAGCTGTGAACTTTTGCTCAGATACACGTCTCCGTCACGCAAAGACAGCGGTTCTTTGGACTCATCCTCCAGGCGCACGTAATCGCCCAAGTCACCCGTGCGGTCGTCGGGAATCACGATGAGCTGCACGGTCTCGCTCTTTCCGCCGAATGTAAAGGTAACGTTGTCGGTCATAATCGGCAGGGTCGAGCTCACCGTCACGTTGGAATCATTGGCCGTGCTGCGCTCATCCAACGCCGCGCACGTCTGCGTAAAGTCATCGGGGTTGGCGACCGCCAGCAAGTCATAACGCGTGATATGCCCGTACTGTTTGGGCGAAAGCGCCACCGACGTATCGCGGATGCCCATACCGCAGATCACGAGCGCCGTGCAGCCGGCGATGCCGAAGATGGTCATAAAGGCGCGCTTTTTATAGCGGAAAAGGTTGCGTGCAGCGACCTTGTTCAAAAAGCCCATGCGGCGCCAGATAAAGCCGATGCGCTCGAGCAGAATGCGCGAGCCAGCGCGCGGGGCCTTGGGACGCATAAGCGAGGCCGGGGTCTCGGCCATCTCGTGGCGGCAGGCGATAATCGTGGCGCCCACCACGCCCACGGCAAACAGCGCCACCGAAACGATCGAGGACACGATGTCGTACGAAAGCAGCATCTGGGGCAGTGAGTACATGTCGTCGAACACCGTAAACAGGAACAGCGGCAGGCCCACAAATCCGATGATGTTGCCGAGCACGCCGCCGATCAGACAGGCCCACAGCGCATAGTCCACGTATTTGGACAGGATGCGTCCGAGCGAATAACCGAGCGCCTTATACAGGCCGATGAGTGTGCGTTCCTCCTCGACCATACGCGTGGCGGTGGTGAGGCTGATGAGCACGGCGACGATAAAGAAGATGAACGGGAACACCGTGGCGATGGCTTCAATTGACGAGCTATCGCTCTCCACGCTCGAGTAGCTTGCGATATTGCCGCGGTCCTGGATGTACCAGGTGCATTCGCCCAGATCGGAAAGCTCGGCGCGGGCATCGGCAAACTGTTGATCGGCGGCGGCGCGACGCTGATCCAGGTCGGCTTGCGCCTGCGCACGCTCGTCGCTGCCCTCGGCCATGCGATTGATGTTGTCCTGCTCAATCCCAAAGAGCATATTCGCCTGACGCTCAGCCGCGTCCAAGCTCGCCGGCGTGTCGACCGTCAGCTCCTGGGTGCGCGCCTTCTCACGCTCCTCGCGGATCTTCTCGATATTGCCCTTGACCTCATTGATCTTTACCGCGTAGGAATCCGAATAGGAGTTGAGGCTCTTGGCTCCCTCGACGATCACGTGGACCGCGGAGCAGGAAGAAGATGTCGCGGCGTCCTCACTCACATAGAACTTATAGTCCGCCGCCGAAGCAGCGCGAAAGGCGTTGACTGTCGAGTCAGAACTTACATCAGTGGGGTCGAGGACCTCAGCCGTAATGGTGTAATCGCCCGCGGCAAACTGGTCCTTGGCGCTTTGATTGGACGAGCTCGCGTCATTGGCGGCAAAACTCACCGTATCGCCGATTTTCTTGCCCGATGCCTTCAGGAACTTCGAAGTCACCGCGACTTCATCGGCGCTCTCGGGCAAATCGCCGTTCACGAGCACCGGCTGATCGATGTTCTCCTTGGAGAGACTCTGCACGACCACGCGCTCGCGCGTTGTGCCCACGGCGGTGTAGGCGGTCTCGGTGTAGATGCCCTCGGCCGTTTCGACGCCATCGACCTCTTGTATGGCGTCGAGATCATCGTCAGTCAGGCCATAGGTCGACTGCACGTTAATGTCATAGACATTTTGCTGGTCGAAGTAGGCATCAACCGAATCACACAGGTCCTCGCAACCCGCCTTAAGGCCGCACATCACGCTCACGCCAAGCGCGGTGATGACCACGATTGACAAAAAGCGCTTAAGACTGCCTCGGATTGTGCGGTAGATGCCACGGCGAAAAACCGTCGGCACCATATCGTTTGAGCTTTGGGCAGTGCGGTAGGTCGTAAAATCCTGCTCGCGCTCCGTGTTCTGCGCGTCGCGGCGTAGGCTGTTTTGGCGGTCTTGGTCCATGGGCGCTACCACTCGATCGTCTCGATAGGCACGGGATTTTGCTGGACCGTCTCGCTCTCCACGCGACCGTTCTTAAAGCGGATCAGGCGATCGGCCATGGGCGCCAGCGCGGAGTTGTGGGTGATGATGATGACCGTAATGCCCTGCTTGCGGCAAGTGTCCTGCAGCAGCTGCAAGATCTGCTTGCCGGTTTTATAGTCAAGTGCGCCCGTGGGCTCGTCGCACAAAAGCAGCTTGGGGTTCTTTGCCAGCGCGCGGGCAATGGACACGCGCTGCTGCTCGCCGCCCGAAAGCTGCGCGGGGAAGTTGGCGAGGCGCTCACCCAAGCCAACCTGGCAAAGCGTTTGCTCGGCATCGAGCGAATCAGGGCAGATTTGCGCCGCAAGCTCAACATTTTCGAGCGCCGTCAGGTTGGGGACCAGATTGTAGAACTGGAAGACAAAGCCGACGTCGGCGCGGCGGTATTCCACGAGCTGCGCCTCGTTAGCGGAGCTCACATCGCGCCCGTCCACCGTCACGGTGCCGGAAGTCGCCGTATCCATGCCGCCCAGAATGTTGAGCGCCGTGGTCTTGCCGGCACCCGAAGCACCCAAAATGATGGCGAGCTCGCCGCGCTCGACCGTAAAGCTCGCGCCGTCGAGTGCGTGAATGCGGGCGTCGCCCTCGCCGTATGCCTTGATGACGTCTTTGAATTCGATATAAGCCATCGATCGGTTCCCATCTGGTCGGATAACTCTTTAGTATTACCCATTTCGCACCGACTAAAAAGGGACGGGTTTATTTTGGCAGGTTCTATATGGGGAAACGGCAGCTATAGATGAGGCGCCGGGGAGGCAGAGAAATCATCGATTGGGTCAGGCCGACCGCCAAACACAACGCACGCATCTCAATCTGTCAGCCAAATCATTCGAACAGCTGTTCGTTTCTATGATATGATTCAGCTATCTAAGCAGGCCAATACGCAGAAAGGCGGCCAACATGGCGTTCGACTTTAAGAAGGAATGCAAGGAGCTCTACAGACCTGCGAGCAAGCCGAGTATCGTAACTGTCCCGCCTATGAGCTACGTTGCCGTTCGCGGAAAGGGCGACCCAAATACCGAAGGTGGCGAGTATCAAAACGCCCTGCCGCTGCTTTACGGCATCGCCTATACCGTCAAGATGTCGAAGAAAGGCTCAAGGAGTATCGAGGGCTATTTCGACTTTGTGGTACCTCCGCTCGAGGGTTTCTGGTGGCAAGACTCCCCGAGCGGCGACATCGATTATGTACGCAAGGACGATTTCAACTATATCTCGTGCATCCGCCTACCCGATTTCGTCACCCGAGATGACTTTGACTGGGCGGTCGCGGAAGCCACGACCAAAAAGAAACTGGACTTTTCCGCCGTCGAACTGCTTAAAGTTGACGAGGGTCTCTGCGTTCAATGCATGCACACCGGGCCCTACGACAACGAACCGGCGACCGTAGGCGCTATGAATGAATACACGACCGAGCAGGGCTATGTCCCCGACTTCTCAGACACCCGTTTCCATCACGAAATCTATCTCTCCGATCCACGCAAATGTGCACCGGAGAAACTTAAGACTGTGGTTCGTCATCCTATCAAGCGCGCTGAATAGCGTGGAGCGTCATCTCACGCGCTAGGTTTTAAGCCAGCCAACCAGCCGCCTCCTAGGCCGTCCGGTAATTATCTTGACGCGGCCCGTCGCATCTTATAAGTTTGTTTTGCTAAAGCTGGAAAGCCTCTCAACGATGCGCAACTCCAGCTCTTTTTCTATCAAGAGGCTTAAATGAAATACCGGAAGTCGCGGATATCCATCAACGAACAAATAGCACTATTGACAGAATACAGGGGTCTTAAGTGCTCTGATCAAAGCGAACTCGAGCGAGCTTTGGTCGAAGTCGGCCACTACAGACTGTCGGCCTACTGGTTTCCCTACAAAACCAAATGCAAGTCCGGGATTACCATCTTTCGCGAAGGCACAACATTCGAAACCATCATCTACACGTATGAATTTGACCGAGCCCTCCGGCAGTTAATGTTTGATGCGGTCGGCAGAATTGAGATCTACCTCAAAAGCAGAATTGCCTATCTTGCCTCTGAGGAACGCGGGCCTTTCTGTTACCCAGATGTCGCCATAACGAGGCTCAACTCGGCATGTCCATCGCGCTTTGCGCCGCGCTGGGCTACGCAGCCGTCTTTGGCAGCGCCACCAATACGCTGCTCGCACCCATCCTGATTGGCTGCGAAGTCTTCGGTTTCGGTAATCTGCTGGCATTCTTCATCGTCTGCGTCGCGGCTTACCTGTTCAACATGGATAAGTCGATCTATGCCCTGCAGAAGCGGGCGTAGAAAGATGTCCAAGCAAGTGGTCTCAACCGGAAACGGCATCCCACTCTAAGGCTGTATTCCGGGACACGGTTTCCGTTTGGGACGCCATTCGGAAAGCGCATCCCGTTCTTTCACGGCGTCTTGGCTATGCAAAGTGCTCGAACGTTATTCCTCGTACGCGCCCTCAAGCCGAAGCAGCCACTCCTTGCGATCAAGCCCGCCGGCATATCCGTTAAGCGAGCCGTCGGCCGCCACCACGCGATGGCACGGCACGATAATCGAAATGGGATTACGCGCAACCGCAGCCCCCACCGCACGAGGAGACACAACGGGATCCTCGTTTCCCGGCACCCGATGGCGGGCGGCAACACGCTGGGCGATCTCACCATACGTGGCGACCTCGCCACGCGGAATAGAAAGCAGTTCGTACCAGACTTCACGCTGAAACGCCGTACCAATCATATGCAACGGCGGCGTAAACCGAGGTTCCTGCCCTGCAAAATAAGCATTCAGCCAAGCCCAGGAACGCTCAAGCACCGAAGAGGCCGCGCCATTTGTCGGACTCACCGACGACATGCCACCAATACCTGAAACCGCATCGGCACCTTCGATATGCTCGACATCTTCTTTGAGAAGCGTGGAGCCAAAATGCTCCTGCCCCTCAAACCAAAGCCCTGTCAAACCGCGGCCATCAGCGGCAAGCAAGATTTCGCCCAAAGGCGAAGGAAACGTCGTCGTGACCACCAGCGGCTCCTTTCAAAACTCCGCAACATAATACCGCGAATTGTGCAGACAACCCCAATCGACCCCAGAGTCACCCAAGGCAGCAGGCGCGCAGCGCCGCGGCTGCCGCACGACCCCAAAGTCCCCGCAGGCAGCAGGCGCAACGCGCCGCAGCTGCCGGCCGCGCCCCACAGTCCCAAAAGGCGGCAGGCGCAAAGCGCCGAGGCCGCCACCGGGACCAGGGCCCGCAACAGCCACGCGCCCCCACATCAGCCCAGCGGCCCCAACCAACAACGGCCCCATCGCAGGTCGCTTGCAGCAGCGTCACCGCAGGCGGGGGCCGGGCTTGGTTTTCAGAACACTCCGCAGACCAGTGTGGCGCCTTGTCCGCGGCTCCGAAGGAGCAGGACAAGGCGCCACACATGGTCGAGGACGTTCTGAAAACCAAGCCCGGCCCCCGCCGGACAGGTCACACTACTCGCAGAGCAGCTTAGCGATCTGGACGGCGTTGGTTGCCGCGCCCTTACGGATTTGGTCGCCGCAGCACCAGAAGGTGATGCCACGCGCGGCCTCGGGGTTCGAGATGTCGCGGCGTACGCGACCGACCCAAATCAGGTCCTGGTCGGAGGTGTCCATCGGCATGGGGAAGCGGTCGTGCGCATCCTCGGCGCTCATGTCGTCAACTAGCTTGACACCCGGAGCGGCAGCCAGCGCGGCACGGGCCTCTTCCACCGTGATGTCGCGCTCGAACTCAAGTGTGATGCTCTCGGAGTGCGAGCGCAGCACGGGCACGCGCACACAGGTGCAGTTCACGCGCAGCTCGGGCAGATGCATGATCTTGCGGCCCTCGTTTTGCAACTTCATCTCCTCGGAGGTAAAGCCCTCCTCCTTGACGCCGCCAATCTGCGGAATCAGGTTGCTCGCGAGCTGGGCGGCAAACGCGCGCGGCTCGGGAATCTCCTCGCCACGGCCCAGGGCGGCCAGCTGAGCCTCGAGCTCGGCCATACCGGGGGCGCCGGCACCCGAAGCCGCCTGGTACGTCGAGACGATCATGCGCTTCACGCCAGCGAGCTGATGCAGCGGCCACGTGGGAACCAGGCCGATAATGGTCGCGCAGTTGGGGTTGGCGATAAGGCCGTGATGCCACTTGATGTCGTCGGCATTGATCTCGGGCACGACCAGCGGCACCTCGGGATCCATGCGGAAGGCATGGCTGTTGTCGACCACGACGGCGCCGCGCTTTACGGCCTCGGGCAGCAATTCCTTGGCGATATCGTCGCCGGCAGCGCCAAGCACAATGTCACAGCCCTCAAAGGCCTCGGGGCAAGCCTCTTCGATCACGATTTGCTCGCCGCGGAACTCGACGGTCTTGCCCGCGGAGCGTGCGCTTGCCAACAGCTTGAGCTTGCCGACCGGGAACTCCTGCTCGTTGAGGCACTCGAGCATCTGGGTGCCCACGGCTCCCGTCGCGCCCAAAATAGCAACCGTGTACTGTTTCATGCTTCCCCCTTTAAAGGTTGTGGCTTTTGCCCGCACGCCGAGCAGGCCGATTATTGTTGCCAGTTTATACAAGAACAGGGCGGGCATGAAACCCGCCCCGTCGAAACGAAACCGAAACGAAACGCCCCGCCGTAGATTTTTGAGACATGACCCAAAAATCTACCGAGCAGTCGCTACTTTTTGAGCGCGGCCAGGGTGGGATCGGCCGGCGCGGGAGCCTCCAGATCGGAGACCTTCACAATGCCGTTCTCATCGGAGAAGGCACGGTAAATGGTCCGAATCGCAAGGTCGAAGTCCTTCTCCTCGACACCGATAATGATATTGATCTCGTCACAGCTCTGCGAAATCATGCGCACGCTCACGCCGGCCTGGCCAAGCATGCCAAACAGGTGGCCCGAGATGCCTGCACGACCGCGCAGGTTACGGCCGACGGTCGCGATGAGCGCCAGACCCTCGACAACCTCGATCTCGAGCGGCTCGACCTCCTGCTGAATGTCACCAACGAGCGAGTACAGCGAATCGTGCACGTCCTGCTCCTGCACCACGGCGCCAAAACGGTCGACACCGGTGGGCATGTGCTCGACGGAAACGTCATAGCGTTCGAACACCGAAAGCGCACGGCGCATAAAGCCAACGCGGGGCTTGGTGCGGTCGCGGGCAACGTTGATGGCGACAAAGCCGCGCTTGCCGGTCACGCCGGTAATGATGGGCTCCGCCTCGCCCTCATCAGCCGTCTCGCTAATGATGGTACCGGGGTCCTGCGGCGCATTGGTGTTCTTGATGACCAGCGGAATACCCGCCTCGCGCACGGGGAACACGGCCTCCTCGTGCAGGACGCTTGCGCCCATGTACGAAAGCTCGCGCAGCTCCTCGTAGGTAACGCGCGCAATGGGCTGAGCCTCGGGAACAATACGCGGATCGGCAGAATAGAAGCCCGAGACGTCGGTCCAGTTCTCGTACAGGTCGGCGCCCAGGCACTTGGCCAAGATCGAGCCCGAGATATCGCCACCGCCTCGATCGAGCAGCTTGATCTGGCCCTCGCGCGTCGCGCCGTAGAAGCCAGGCATAACGAAGCCGCCCTGCTGGCCATACTCCTGCACCAGCTCGGAGGTGCGATTCATGCTGAGCGTACCGTCGTGATGGAACGCCACAACCGTCGCGGCGTCCAGGAACGGTAGGCCCAGGTACTCAGCCATCAGGCGAGCGGTAAAGTACTCGCCACGGCTCACAAGCTCCTCGGTGGAGTAGCCGCCCGAGCGGGCGCGCTCGGCAAAGGCCGCGAACTCCTCACGGATGGGATAGGTGAGCTCCAACTCATCAGCGATATCAAAATAGCGCTGGCCGATGTCCTCGAGCAGCTCCTCACACGACACGTGGTACTTAACGTGCGCATTGACCAGATAGAGCAGGTCGGTCACCTTGGTGTCGCCCTTAAAGCGGCGGCCGCAGGCGGAAACCACCACAAAACGGCGGGCAGGGTCGGCGTCGACGATGGCCTTGATCTTTTTGAAGTGTTCGGCGTCGGCGACCGACGAGCCGCCAAACTTGGCAATCTTAATCATGGGCTGGAGGTTACCTTTCTAAAAAGCCTCTGCGAACCTATTTTGCGCGCTCTGATACCATGGTTTCACCGATTGGGACCAAGGCATCCGAGGAGCAGTGTTATATGGGAACTTATCATAGTACACGAGGACGCACTTTATCGTGCTCAAGTAAGGTGGCAATCCGTACCGGCATCGCTCCCGACGGGGGTTTGTTTGTCTCGGACGAGCTCGGCACCCAGCAGGTCGATATCAGCTCGCTTGCAGATAAATCGTACTTTGAAATCGCTCAAGATGTGTTGGGAATGTTACTGAATGATTACACGGCCGAAGAAATTTCGGCGTGTGTCGACGAGGCATACCGCGGCACGTTCGCGAGTGAAGAGGTTACGCCGCTCGTCAAACTCGACGCTGCGCCGGGCGCTGACGCCCCTCAGACCTATGTGATGGAGCTCTTTGGCGGTCCCACGAGCGCCTTCAAGGACGTCGCCCTGCAGATGCTCCCCCGCTTGATGGCCCGCACTTCCGCCAAGGACGGCGGCGCCGAGCGCATCATGATCGTCACCGCCACGTCGGGCGACACAGGCAAGGCAGCACTCGCCGGCTTTGCCGACGCCCCGGGCACGGGCATCACCGTCTTTTATCCCGAGGGCAAGGTCAGCCGCGTGCAGAATCTGCAGATGTCCACGCAGGAGGGCGGCAACGTCGCCGTCTGCGGCATCCGCGGCAACTTCGACGACGCCCAGAGTGCCGTCAAGCGCATCTTTGCCGATAAGGAGCTGGCCGAGCGCCTGGAGGCCGCCGGCACCGTGCTTTCGAGCGCCAACTCCATCAACGTCGGCCGCCTGGTGCCGCAGGTCGTCTACTACTTTGCCGCCTATGCGCAGCTGCTGCGCGCCGGCGCCATCGAGGCCGGCGATGCCGTGGAGTTCTGCGTACCGACCGGCAACTTTGGCGATATCCTGGCCGGCTACTACGCCAAGCGCATGGGTCTGCCCGTCGCCAAACTCGTCGTGGCCAGCGACAAGAACAACGTGCTCGCTGACTTCCTGACCACCGGCGTCTACGACCGCAACCGTCCGTTCTTCACGACCATTTCGCCGTCGATGGACATCCTTATTAGCTCTAATCTGGAGCGCATGCTCTACTTCCTGTCCGACGGCGACTGCGAGCTCGTTGCCGGCCTTATGGAGCAGCTTGCCCAGACCGGTCGCTACGAGGTGCCTGCCGAGCTGCTGGCCAAGATCCAGAGCGTATTTGGCTGCGGCTGGGCCAGCGAGGACGAGGTTCGCGCCGCCATCAAGAGCTGCTGGGATGCCAACGGCTACGTGATCGACCCGCACACCGCTTGCGGCTATCACGTCTTTGAGCAGGTCGCCCCCACCGAGGGCGCCAAGGCCCGCGTGCTGCTTTCGACCGCCAGCCCCTACAAGTTCCCGCGCGCCTGCTGCGATGCCCTGGGCCTCGACGTTCCCGAGGACGACTTTGAGGCCATGCGCGTGCTCGAGCAGGCAACCAACACGGTCGCCCCAGCCCAGCTCGCCGAACTCGAGTCCAAGCCCGTCCGCTTCGAAGACGTCTGCGACGTCGATGAGATGGCCAGCTACGTAGAGCAGGCTGCAAAAAAGATAGCAACCAACTAAACCCCTTATAAGGCGCCGGCGAAAGCCGGCGCACCTTCTTTTATCAGATACCTACCGGGATGATGACGAACGTGCATAGCGTGCCTGGCTGTTTAGTTCGTCGCGAGTTCCGCACGCAAAGGAAAGCACTTAATGTGCTTTCCGTCTTGCGCAGGACTGCCCGAGCAGCGAACTAAACAGCCAGGCACGCCAGGAGGACTCACATGATCAAGATCACCGTCCCAGCAACAAGCGCCAACTTGGGCATTGGCTACGATACCCTCGGCATGGCCGTCAGCCTCTACTCGCACTTCACCTTCGAGCGCGCCGACAAACTCACCATCACGGGCTGCCCCGAGGAATTCCAAAACGAGAACAACCTGGTCTACGTGAGCTTTGTCGATGCACTGGCTGCATGGGGCGAGCCGGCTTTTCCCGTTGCCATCGACATCCAGACCGACGTGCCCGTCGCCCGCGGCCTGGGCTCCAGCTCCACCTGCGTCGTCGCCGGCATTATGGCCGCCGCCGCACTGACAGGCCACACCGTCGACCGCGCCGAGCTGGTTCGCATTGCCACCGAAGTCGAGGGCCATCCCGATAACGTCGCCCCCGCTATCCTGGGCGGCGCCGTCTGTTCCTTTACGCCGACCGATTCGCTCCCCCAGTGCCTGCGCTACGAGGTGAGCGATCGCCTGCGTTTTATTACCGTGATTCCGCCCTACGAGGTGCATACGAGCGAGGCGCGCAAGGTTGTGCCGCAGGAGATTCCACTCTCCACCGCCGTGTGGCAGATGGGCCGCATCGCCGGCATGACGCGCGGCTTGGAGACTGGTGACCTCGACCTGATTGCCGCCGCCAATGACGACCGCATCCAGGAACCCTATCGTCGCCGTCTGATTCCCGACTACAACGCCGTGCGCGACACCTGCCTTAACGGCGGCGCCAAGACCATCTGGATCAGCGGCTCGGGCTCGACTCTCATGGCCGTGACTGACGACACCATCGTGGCAAAGTTCCTGCAGGTCAAGCTGCGCGAGCAGTTCCCTAAGTGTGATACGCATATTCTGACGTGCGACACGGAAGGCGCCCAGATCGAATACCTGTAGTCGCCGTCCCGTATACTCGCCGGGGAGGCCAGGGGGCTTTGCCCCCAAATCGTCCTCGGACATGGCAGGACCCCCGCTGCGCACTTCGTGCGGCGGGGTCCTGCCGTCCTGCGGAAAGATTTGGGGGCAAAGCCCCCTGGCCTCCCCTATGTTAACTTCGCCGGCGGCGGCTACAGGGACCTACGCTCTGGAAAGTCGCCGGGCTGATAGTTTGGCTTTTTATTGGTAGGGGCTCTTGCTAGACTGGAGCACTTCCTAGAGGCGGGCATCGGCTGCGTGCCTGGTTTAGGCGGCGCTGGTTTCTTTGTATTCGAAGACTGGCTCTAGGAGGTCTTCGATGTTGCAGTGTAGGGCTTTTGCTATATCCCTTACGGTTGTTACCGAGGCTTCGTTGATGTTTCTCTGGCGTTGTTCGTACATTTGGATTGAGCGGAGGGACACGCCCGATTCGTATGCCAGGTCTTGTTGGGTTTTCTTAAGCTTCTTTCTTGCTAACGCAAGTTTGGTTTGCCTGGACGCTTTTTTCGCCATATCGCAGACGAGGCGAGCCACGCGTTCCTCCGAGGCTTCATGCCAGGGATAGTACAGACTGCGCAGTGCGTCAAACGGAACGACATGCAGCAGGTCTTCGAAAGACTCCCCTAAACGCCACTGCAGATATGCCAGTATCCAGCCTGTCCAATACTCTGGCGTCTTCTCAAAACGATAGGTGCGATCCGGTATAGACCCGCTCTGATAGCCGGACCTTTCAGCGATAAGCGCGAACAGCTCAACGCCCGATTTTCCCGATACGACCCATGCGTTGCCGCGTTCGAACTCGCGAGCTACGCCGCTCAGGCAAAAGAGTTCAGCAACTTCCGATCCTTCTGCTCCATAATCGTTAACGGCATAGTCAAAGCAGTCGCCGAGGTTGTTCATTGCATCCTCGAGGTAGTAGACGGGGTATGTCCTACTCGGCCCACAATCCGTTAACTCTTGGATCATTTAAATCAACCCTCCCTGCCATTAAATCCCTAATGTCGATACCTTCGGAATCGAACCCGTTAACCGTATCCAAGTATTTGCGTCGAGCATTCTGCTCTCGCTCAAAACGCTTGGGATAAAACTCAGACCCCAAAGCCTGCTTCCAATCGCAGAATCTAATCGCCGAAAATGCGCACTCGCTCATAAGAGCATATTGGATACCCAAATCACCCAAGCGCATGATACGTTGCAGCTGCCTGAGCGAGATCATGCCGCTGACAAACTGTCTTGCAAACGAAAAATAGGAGTCGTCGGCGCGATAACCTCGAATTACGTCATAGGGAGAAATATCAATCAGGCAGTTATCCAGCAGATAGCGAAGTCCTTCGCGCGCCAGCGGTGTCGAAACATTGAACTCCCTATTGTTAGCCAAAATCGCAAGCCAATTGAGAATTGAAAACTCCCCGGACTCCAAATCCAAGACTGCGAGACCATCCATATCGAGCTCATATCGATTTGCAATGCCATCAGACTCAGTCCGACATGCCCACTCCATTGCCATTTCCTCATGTGGCGTGCAATAAAACCCACACCCATAGTCATTGAATTGTCTGCATTTATCCAACGACGGATGCTCGACAACAACCTCCGACCCGTGCCAAAGCTCCATATCGACCTCCAAACAAAAAATATCACCCCAGTGATAGTGTACCAATAACTATCACTGGGGTGATATAGATAGATGCAAACTATTGCCTGCCAAGAACCCTTACTAGAGGCAAGCCTCGGCGATGCGCTTTTTGAGTTCGTCGATGCCGGTGCCGGTCTGGGAGCTTGTGATGATTACGTTCTCGGCCGGAACGTTGAGCTGCTTTTTGATGGCTGCTGCTTGGCGGGCCTGCTGGGTACGGCTGAGCTTGTCGGCCTTGGTGAGGCAGACGATAAAGTTGAACTCGTTGCCCTGTAGGTAGTCGATCATGTCGTGGTCGAGCTTGCTGGGGTCGTGACGAATGTCCACCAGTGAGACGACCAAGTTAAAGCTGCGCTCGGAGTCAAAGAAATCGCCAATGAGCTCGGCCCAACGGTCGCGCTCGGCCTTGGAACGACGGGCGAAACCGTAACCCGGCAGGTCCACGAAATGCACGTCGTCGGCCTCAAAGAAGTTGATGTTGCTCGTCTTGCCCGGCGTGCTGGAAACCTTGACCAGGTTCTTGCGGCCAAAGAGCTTGTTCATAATCGACGACTTGCCCACGTTGGAGCGGCCGACGAAGCTCACCTCGGGACAGGTTGACTCGGGGATCTGCGAAACCTTGCCGTAGCTGGCGACGAACTTGGCAAGCTGATAGTTAATGGAATCGGCCATGGACACTCCTTGGTCGTAGGTTCTTACAAATAGACGCGCTATTGCGCAGCGGCAATGCGGCGGACGATATCGAGCGTAATGTCACTTGCGACACGCGCGTACTCGAACAGATCGAACTCTCGCTCGCAAATTGCATCGTACGCCTCGTCACAATTATCGCTGATAGCGCGCAACACCAGGCAATCGACACCATTTTTGGTTGCGACATGGGCAATTGCCGCGCCCTCCATGCCGACACAATCGGCATGCGTCGCCTCGATAGCGTCGTTGCGCATGGCGGCGCCCGTCACAAAACGGTTACCCGTGGCAATCGTGCCGACCAGGAACTGCTTGGTGCCCTCATTCGAAGTGACTGCATTTGTCGAAGCGTCAACAAACCCACGCTCAGCAAGCACGTCGGCGGCAATATCGACCAGCGCGGGCGTCGAGCCAAACTCCTCGAGCCCCGGTGCGGACTCGGCGATAAGCGCGGTATCGGTATCCAGATAGCGTAGGCGTTTGCCAATGACCACGTCGTCGATATGGAGCTTGGGGTTCAAGCCGCCCGCAATGCCCGAAAACACAACAGCCTGCGGAGCATACTTGCTAATGAGGTGCTGTGTTGCAGCGGCGGCGTTCACCGTGCCCATGCCCGCCGTTGTGGCGACAACTGTCAGGCCGTCGAGCTCACCGCTCACAACGGTCAAGCCTGCCTCCCGTGCCTCGCAAACGTCGCTCAGCTCTTCCTTAATCTGCATGATCTCTTTTTCGAGCGCACCGATAATCGCGATGGTAGCCATGCCATTCCCCAAACCTATACGAAATTCTCAACCACGGTATGGTACCAGCATTTTGTTTGACCTCGTCAAACGAACACGCTAGGCCAGTGCAGCTCGCGTATCAAACAGAGCCTTTGCAATCGCAGCCGTAACCTCGCTCGAGCGGTCGCTCCACGGCATCGATGTCATGATGCTCATGACATAGGTACGGCCATCGATGTCGATAAGGCCCGCATCGCATGTCGAATAGCAACCATCCTCGCTAATCCAGCCTGCCTTGTTGCGCACCAAGGCTTGGTCGTCCGCAATGCCATCACGGATAAATGAGCGCGATGTTGATGACAGCAGTTCAGATAACCACTGGGAGGTCTCACTGCCCCTGCTCAAATACTCACTCATCTCGCGCCACAACTTGGCCGAGGTGCGCGGGCAATAAGTGGGAAAATCACTCATCGGATCGAGTGCGGTATCGTAATCGATGCCAAGACCGACAATCCAATCCTCGTAACCGACACGGTCAAACGCCGCGCGTAACGCAATAAACGAATCGTTGTCCGAATTAACGACCGCGGCCTCGATCAGGTCGCGCACCGTCTGCCAGCCCATGTTGTAGCCGCCATAGGTGCCAAGGGAATCATCGAGTGAGACCTGACCCGTCTCGACCAGAGATTCGCAGACGTAGAGTACATAGAGCGCCTTATAACTGCTCGCACCGTACACCTCGGCGTCCGCGTTATACGTCACGCCCTTGCCACTTGACAGGTCGTAGAACACCACGCCCACATCGCCCAGCTCCTGCGCCTGACTCAGGGCATCTTGGAGCGCGGCGAGGCTCTCATCCTCCAAGGCGGGAATCTGGTCATCAACCAGTGAAAAGGTCTGCACGGTATCGCCTGAGGGAATATCGTTAAAGTCCGCCTTCGAAAGCCTCGTCTTGAGACTCGCTGTCGACAGGGTTTGGCTTGCGGTGGCTTTAGATTCAGAGACCTTTTTGTTTTGCGTCTGTACCGTTGACGCATCTGAGTGTGCCATTCGCTCCGAGGCGTAGGTTTTAGCGGTAATTCCGAGGATAATAACCACCAACGTTAGCATCCCAATTGCGGCAATCTTCGTTACGTGGATGCGAGCGTCAGCGTGGCCACGCGAAGGCGTGCCCCTCGTCTCATATCTGCTGCCATGCTGCGGCACATACTCGTCCCACGATGCGATGTTTCGCACGTGGTCTCCTGACTGCCACCGTTTATATACGAGCAGCATGATACCGAGCAGGCATTTCTTTCCAAAGATATTCAGCAGCGTTTAAGGTGTCTTTAAAGAAACCACAAGCGTATTTATCCAAATGGCACGATTCTGTTGCGCATCTCTACCCAAAACGAAGTTGCGGTGAAATGGTTCCTGTTTGGGCGACATGGGCCTAAAAACAAGAACTATTCCACCGCAACTCAGCTGGGAACGAGGGGATATGAGGGCTATGGCATGCTATCCGATAGCGTTTTTGAGCTCCGCACGGCGCTTTTTCATGCCGGTCATAACGGCATTGCGCAACTCGGGCATGCGCGCGGTATCCATCTGGGGCACGCCCTCGAGCTTATAGGGAATGCCCAGTTGCTCGTACTTGACGACACCCATCGTGTGATACGGCAGCATTTCCAGGCCCACCACGTTGTGCCATGGAGCGATGAGGCGACCGAGCTTCTCGCACTCCTCCACCGTGTCGGTAATGCCCGGCACCACCACGTGGCGGATAACGACCTTGATCTTGCGACGTGCAAGCTCATCGCCAAACGCCAGGATGCGTGCGGGATCACAACCGGTCAGCTTTTTATGCTCGACCGGGTCGGCATGCTTAATATCGAGCAGTACCATGTCGGTCTCGTTGAGCACGGCATCGAACTTCTCGGGATGCTGAGGGTCGAAGGCGTAGCCACAGCTATCCAGGCAGGTATGCACGCGGCCATCGGGGTTGTTGTGCATTGCACGGAACAGGTCGGCCAAAAACTCGGGCTGCAGAAGCGGCTCGCCACCCGAAACCGTAATTCCGCCGCTGCGGTAAAACTCATGGTTACTCTGGAACTCGTCCATAAGGTGCTCGACGGTCACCATGGTGCCGCCGCTAACCGACCAAGTATCGGGATTGTGACAATACGCACAGCGCATGGGACAGCCCTGAACAAACACCACAAAGCGGATGCCGGGTCCGTCGACCGTTCCCATCGTCTCGATTGAATGCACGCGGCCTAGGGCAAATGCGGAATCCTCAGGACGAGCGTCCACACCCTCAAGCGTCATCTCAGCCATTCCCGCTACCTTGCCTCTCCTTGGATGCAACCAATTAAAATGCCAGAGCCATTCTAGCCCATGCGCTTGCGTTTAAACGTCTCGGGCTAGAATGGCACGTTTTAATCTATCCCCCATCACCATGGCTGGGGTCTACGTCGAGATGTCAGGCTGAAGAACGCTCGCCTGCGGCCTTTACGCCTTAAGCGTGAGCACCGCACCGAAGGCGGTCGGGCCACAGTGGCTCGAGATGACGCCGCCGACTTGAGTCCAGGTAACGTCCTTAAAGCCCAGGTCATGCGCATAGACTTCCATGTCATCGCGCAGCTCCTGGGAAAGGCCCACCGAATACGCCAGGCCAATGTGCGAGTAGTCAATCTCGCCCTTCGCAACCATGTGGTCAATGAAGGCGCGGGCGCACTTGAGCATAGAACCGCGGAACTTCTTGGTCGCCACGAACTTACCGCCCGTCACCTCAATGCAGGGCTTAATCTTGAGCAGATGGGCACCAAGGAATGCGACGTTGGACAAGCGACCGCCCGCCTTAAGGAAGGCAAGGTCCGTAGGAACAAAACCCAGCAACACGCGGTCCATGACGGAGTTCGTAAATGCAAAGATCTCGTCAACGGTGGCATCGGGATGAGCCTCAATATACTTGGCGGTCTCGACGACAACGAGCGACTGGCCCACCGAGACAAAGCGCGTGTCCATGGAGAACACGTAGTCGCGCCCCTGAGCCGCAATCTTAGAGGACTGATGCGAACAGGTCGTGGCCTCGGAATATGCAAGATGCAAAATAGTCGCGTCGGGTTGCTCGGCATGGATGCGGTCGTACACATGCGCAAAATCCGCTGGCGAACAGCCACTGGTCTTGGGCATCACACCAAACTCGTTGCAGCGCGAATAAATCTCGAGCGGATCGATCGAGCCGTCCTCGACGGTCTCGTCACCAATCGTGACATGCATGGGCACGCGCACGATGCCGTAGCGCTCGCAGAGCTCCGGCGTTACATCCGACCCAGACTCAACCACGATTACATACTTGCCCATTCTTATCACGACCCATCTCGACATTGGCTTTTCAATACATGACACGCGCGTCGCGCTGTTGCACAACGGCATCTAAGCGCCAAAGAGACGCCGCCCTTTGCACATAACAAAGGACAGCGTCTCCCTGGAAAACTCCGTGCTTAACTGAGATTTTACACGGTTTATTAAGGAGTGTTACTTATTCCGCAAACGGTCGCTATACGCGATAAACGGTAGTTGGCCGCGGCAACTGCGACACATTCCGCCCAACAAGTCCAATCGTGCTCCATGCACGGTTAATGAGCGAGGCGGTAGAAATCCATCGACGCCGCGCCCTCGGCGTGCAGCGCCATCGCCGGAACCGCCGACGAATAGGTACGGCTCGTAAGTGCCGCCTCACCGCCGTTGGCAAAAATCTCGACCATCGTAGTGTCCGAAAGCACGCGCAGGTCGCGAAGCTCGCCGAGCTCAATCGACCTCTGGTCGCGCCCATAGCCTTCGTCACCCATGTCGAGGGTAAGCATCCCGTCCGCATAGCGCACAAAGACACCCTTGCGAATCTCGAGCTCAACCATCTTGGCGCCCTCACAGGAAACCACGAGATCAAACAGGCGGCCCGGCTCCTCAACGGTTTCACCGCCTGTCGTGCGAACGCAGTCGCCGCGCATCCTCTCAATCTCGTGCGCCGGCTGCTGGCAGAGCTTACCATCGCGCATGCTCAGCTCTCGCGGCACCGTCAACGCGCACTGCCACCCGCGCGCCACCGTCGGGTTTTCCGCCGTCGCATCGGGGCAACCCGACCATCCGATCATCAATCGCCGGCCTGCAGCATCCTCAAAGGACTGCGGAGCATAGAAATCAAAACCGGCATCGACCATCGGGGGCATGCCCTTCCCGACGATTTTAAAGCTCGGCGCCTCCCAATCGGCCTCGATGGGGAACCACACGCACTGATGCGGATTGCGGTAACGCCAACCATCGGCAGGCACACCCTGCGGACAGCAAACGAGAATAAGCTCGCCATCAAGCTCAAACAGATCAGGGCACTCCCACATAAAGCCAAACTTCTCGCCCAGCTCAATGCGCGTCGCATAGCTCCAGACCCCTAAATCACGCGAAGTATAGACAAGCACGCAGCCACGGTCGTCTTTCGTACGAGCGCCCAGAACCATGTAGTAGATACCATCGTGCTCAAGGATCTTGGGGTCGCGCACGTGCGTACCGATATCGTCGGGGTAATCGACTGGTCCAACAGCCATGCGCTTCTCGCCCAATTCGTCGGGATTCTCGGCAACCATATGAATCTGGTTTTGCTCACGGCCCGTCAACACGTAGTCGTAATCATCGCGGTCAAAATGCTTGACGTTGCCGGTATAGAAGTAGTGAATCTTGCCATCACGTACAAAGGCAGAACCAGAATACGCTCCGCTCGAATCCAAATCGGAATCGGGGAACAGCACGGGGCCGTGATTCTCGTACGTCACAAAATCCTTTGTCGTCAGATGGTTCCAAAGCACTGGACCGCCATGCGCAGCATCGAACGGATCGTATTGATGATAGATGTGATACGTATCACCAATCTGAACCAAACCGTTGGGGTCGTTGAGCCAGCCAAGCTCAGGCTCCACATGGAACAGAAGCCTATCGGGGTCGGACGCGATGCGAGCCGCCGTCTCATCCTGTCCGACACGCCACTGCTCATAGTCCGCGCGTGTCACCTTGTTTTTTTGATTTAACATCGCCGTTGACTTTCTCGTCTATGGGGAAGGACGCTCGACTCACACGAGTCGAACGCCCTTCCTCAAATGGACTTATCCTCAGATTACACTGAACGGCTCAACTAGAAGCTAACGTCGAAGCCAGCGCCAGCGCCCTCTTCATCGGTGGTCGGCACGCCCTTTGCCTTGTTGTAGGCAAAGATCAAGACGATCGGCACGATAAAGGCGATGAGATTGCCAGCCACATACCACACGAGGGTCTCGGGCGTGACGATGAGCAGGCCAAGCACGCCGGTCAGACCCTGACCGATAGCGCGCACCTCAAAGAGCTTGACGAAGGCACCGCCGCAGCCTGCACCGATGCATGCGCAGATGAACGGAATGATCGAATAGCGCATGTTTGCAGCAAAGATAGCGGGCTCGGAGATTCCGACCAGCGTCGGGATAAAGGACGACATGCAGATGTTGCGCTCTTTGGAGTGCTTCTTGTGAATGAGGTACATACCGATGGCGCCGCCGCCCTGGGCGATGATGGAAACCGACCAGATGGCCTGGATGTAGTTGAAGCCAGTCGTGGCAACAAGGTTTGCCTCGATACCCTGGATGAACTGATGCGTACCGGTAACGACGAGCGGCTGCAGGAACGCGGCGAAGACAAAGGCACCAAAGACGCCCATCCTGTTGTACAGGATATCGATTACGCCGGCGAGGACGTCACCGATCAGGTTGCCGAGCGGGCCGAACACGGTGAACAGGGCAACGTTAGCAAGAATCAGGGTAACGGTCGGGACAAAGACGAACGAAACGACCTCGGGGATGTACTTCTGGGCAATCTTCTCGACCTTGGCCATAAACCAGGCAGTCAGGATTGCGGGGAACACACCGCCCTGGAAAGCAACCATGGGAATGGATAGCGGACCGAAGTTCCAGTACTCAGCACCCGTCGGGTCCATAACGAACGTGTTGCGGTTCATAAGGCTCGGGTGAACCATGACGATACCGACGAGGATGCCCAGGATCGGGTTACCGCCAAAACGCTTGACCGCGCTGTACATAACCAGGACAGGCAGGTAGTCGAACGTGGTGGCGATAATGGCAAAGAAGCTTGCGAGGTTCTTGAGGAACTCGCTGTGATCGGCGAGGCTGCCCTCCATGCCAAAGAGGCCGTTGGCAACGATCAGCGACTTAAGGCCGATGATGATTGCAGCGCCGACGAAGGCGGGAATGATGGGGATAAAGATGTCCGAGAATACCTTGAGGACCGAGAAGAACTTGCCCTTCTTGTCCGCCTCGGCGCCCTTGACCTCGGAAGCACTGATCTCCTTAACGCCCGTCAGAGCCATAAACTCATCGTAAACCTTGTTGACGGTACCGGTACCGAAGATGATCATGAGCTGGCCGCTGTTGTACAGCACGCCCTTGACGCCATCGATGTTCTCGAGCTCGGCCTTGTTGTATTTGCTCGTATCCTTGAGCACCAGACGCAGACGGGTCACGCAATGCGTGGCGCCCTCGATGTTCTCCAGTCCGCCGACGTTGTCGACGACTTGCTGGGACACTGCCTTGTAGTCCATGTTCCTCTCCATTCCTTTTCTAAATCATAAAACGGTTCGTTGCCGCTACAGAGACGCGATCGTTGCGTTTGCGCACTTGAGCGCACCGTCGGTGACGGTAAGCGCCACACCCTGGCCCTGCTTGTTGCAGAAGCGAGCGTTGAGCGCAACATCATCGACAAAGATGGTCGCGATGTCGTCGTCGACGACCAGACGCACATGGTGAGTGCCCTCGCCCTTAAAGAACAACGGACGCTCGAGGCCCATGTTGTTGACCTGGAACCACGGGTACTGGGGAGCCGGCGTGAACTCGAGCTTGCCCTCGCGCAGGTTGGCGCGGAACTCATAGGCAAGACCAGTCTCGGCGTCCTCGGCGAACTTGACCGAGAAGCCGGCAGCGTTACCGCCGAGCTCAATGTCGGCATCGAGCAAGTAGGTGGAGCCGGCATCCGCGGCGAGCACCTGCTCGACCTTGCCCGACTCGCAGGAAAGCTCAAAGGTCTCGACTGCCTTAGCCTCGCCAAAGGCGCCAAGCATGCTGTCGGGGAGCTTGGTGCCGAGCGTTCCGTCGGCACGCTGAACGATCTCGAGGGGCATAAAGGTGCCACCCCATAGGTAAGAGCTGGGGTCGCCGCCCTCGTCACGCGTAGGAACCCAACCAAAGAGAACGCGACGCTCGCCATCGAATGCGGTGCGAGCGGCGTAGTACGCGCGGCCGTCGAAGGAGTCGTCAGCGGGGGTAATCCAAGGACCGTTGATGGACTTGGACATGCGGTAACGGGTCTTGTTGCCGTCGCTGTACTCGGAAAAGACGAGGTACCACCAGTCGCCCATCTTAAAGAGATCAGGCATCTCAAACATGGTGTACAGGCCCGGGTTCCACCAGTCGCCCTGGAACTCCCAGTTGGTCAGATCCTTGGAGGTGAACTTGACCAGGCGGCCGGTCATCAGACGCTTGTCCTCGCCCACACGCGTGCCGAGGATGAGCATGTACTCTTCGTTCTCCTCATCCCAAAGCACAAAGGGATCGCGCCAGTTGCGGTCATCGTAACCCTCCTGGGGCGGAAGCAGCGTCTCGGCGATGTTCTTCTCCCACTTGACGGCGTCGTCGCTCGTTGCGTGAAGAAGAACCTGCTTCATCAAACGTGCGCGGACCTTATCGCGATTGCAACCAGTGTAGAGCGCATGGTACTTGTCGCCCACCTTAAACACCGTGCCGGCATAAATGTACTGGTCGACTTCCTCGTCGCCGCCACGCTCAAGGCTCTCGCCAAAGTCCTTGTAGTTGACGAAATCCTTGGTCGTAGCGAGTGCCCAGCCAAACGGCTCTCCGAAAGGTTCGGGGTTACGCGTGTCACGCTGATGATAGAGATAGAACGTGCCGTCCTCGCCGTACGGCATGATGTCGCCTACCCAAATTCCCTCAGGCTGGTAATACACCTTGTGCATCCGAGACTTCCTTTCCACGACATACTAACTCGGTACAATGGCAAGATATGTCAATCGTTTTCATATGTCAAACGTTTTCACACCAATACGTCTTTTCGCAGTTCCAGTCGTCGGCAAACGGTTGACATATGCCGGTGAACGGTCATCAGAGGCGTTTGAGGAATTCTTTTGGCACGGGATGAACTACGCGGTTTTGCCCTCAATGAGTTCAACGGGGAGCTTGATATTCGATTCGGGATTATCGCCGTTAATAAGAGCGATGATGGATTGCGCCGCGAGCTCTCCGATGCGATCGATATCTTGACGTACGGTTGTTAAGTCAGGCATAAACGTCATAGTTCGGCGGGCACCATCCGCGCCCACGACCTTAATATCGTCTGGAGCGCTCAAGCCGCGCTGCTTCATCACGTTGAGACAGATGGCCGCCATCGTATCGTCTCCCGCAAAGATGCCGTCAATATCGGGGTTCTCATCGAGGATCTTCGCAACGACCGCGCCCTTTTCGTCGTCGGGCTTAACGAACTCAACCTCACGGACAAGCGCGGACAAACCGGCCTGCTCAACAACATCGAGGTAGGCATCGGTACGCTTATTGGCAGGCATGCGCATGCGGCTATTGCTGCGCAGGCACAGGATACGCCTGCAGCCGTCATCAATCAGACGGCGCGTGGCGAGCTCGCCAATGCCATAGCTGTCACTTGCAATCTGGACAGAGCCCTCGCCAAGATCGCAGTCGATGCCAACCAGGCTCAAGCCCATCTCGGCATATGCCTCGGCACCGATATTGAGGGAGTTGACGATGACGCCGTCGACCATATTGCGGCGGAGCATGTCAATATAGGAACGCTCAAGATCGGGTCGATTGGCGCTGTTGCACAGCAACATCTTAAAGCCGTTTTCCGCTAACGTGCGCTCGACCGCCTGCACAACCTGAGCATGAAACGGGCTGCTCACAAAGGGAACGATCATACCGATAAGATTCAGGCGACCGTTGAGCATGGCACGGGCGATATCGTTGGGCGTATAGTTGATGCGCTCCATCGCGGCATGGACCTTATCGCGGGTCTCTTGGCTAATATAGCCGCGATTATTAAGCACGCGAGATACCGTAGTAGGCGAAACACCCGCCACCGCCGCAACTTCCTTGATGCCAGGCTTAGCCGTATCCTTAGAACGAGCACTCTCGCGAGCCATAGCACCCTCCCCCATCAACATGTCATACGTTTACATACGAACAAAGCATACCCCAACAACAGCGGGAAGACGGTAACAGCACAAGTAAGTAGACGACTCATCCAAATAATTAGGAGAGTTCCGCCTAAAGGGTGACTCCGAAGAACCCCGCTTGGCCGTTTTTGGGTTATTTTCCAAAACATCCCGCAGGACGCAAAGAGGCCCCGCCGCGCAACGCGCGCAGCGGAGCCTCTTTGCATGTCCGAGGACACAAATTTGATTTAGCGTGGTTCCCTAAAGGGCGACAACGCAGGAGACCCGGCGAGGCCGGGAGCACTTTGTCTCGCAAACATTCCGCAGCCGCGAAGCGGCGAGGACGTTTGAGAGACAAAGTGCGTAGGCCTCACCGGGTCTCCGGTGGGAGTTGAGTCCCTTTAGAACTTGTTGTGGAAGGTACGCGCAATGACCTCGTCCTGCTGCTCCTTGGTGAGCGTGTGGAAGTTCACGGCATAGCCGGAAACGCGGATGGTCAGCTGCGGGTACTTCTCGGGGTGAGCCTGAGCGTCGAGCAACGTCTCACGGTTGAAGACGTTGATGTTCAGGTGGTGGCCACCCTTCTCGGCGTAAGCGTCGAGCATGTGGACCAGGTTATCGGCCTGAGTCTCGGAAACTTCAGAAACCTTCATAATGTGTCTCCTTCGATCGATAGGCGCCGGCCGAAACCGGCGCACTAATCAGTAATCGTTATCGTTAGTATAGCACTAACAATAGTTACTCGCCCAGCTGATCAAGGTCGATATCACCAAAGAACACCTGGTCCTCCTTGCCGAGCGCACTCGGGATGATGGAGAAGGTGTTGGAGATGCCGTCCTGAGCATCGCGGAACGGGAGCTTGGAAACCGAAGACAGCGAAGCGATGGCGCCATGGCTATCGCGCTTGTGCATGGGGTTAGCACCCGGGGCGAACGGCTGGCCAGCCTTGCGGCCGTCGGGCGTGGAGCCGGTCTTCTTACCGTACACGACGTTGGAGGTAATGGTCAGAACCGAGGTCGTGGGCACGGAGTTGCGGTAGGTGTCGTTCATGCGGATGTACTCCATGAACTGGTGCACAACGTCGTGAGCGATCTGGTCGACGCGGTCGTCGTCGTTACCGTACTTGGGGAACTCGCCCTCGGTCTCGAAGTCGACGATGATGCCGTTCTCGTCACGGACGGGGTGGACCTTGGCGTACTTGATGGCGGACAGGGAGTCAGCCACGACGGAAAGGCCAGCGATGCCCGTAGCGAACCAGCGGTGCACGTGCTTGTCGTGCAGAGCCATCTGGATGCGCTCGTAGCAATACTTGTCGTGCATGTAGTGAATGATGTTCAGCGAGTTGACGTACACGCCAGCAAGCCACTTCATCATGTCGTTGTACTTGGCCACAACGTCGTCGTAATCGAGCGTGTCGCCCTCGACGGCGCGGTACTTGGGGCCGACCTGCTTCTTGGAGACCTCGTCAACACCGCCGTTAAGTGCGTAGAGCAGGCACTTGGCCAGGTTGGCGCGGGCACCGAAGAACTGCATCTCCTTGCCGATGCGCATGGAGGACACGCAGCAGGCAATGCCGTAGTCGTCGCCGTGATAGACGCGCATGAGGTCGTCGTTCTCGTACTGGATCGAGGAGCTGGCGACGGAAGTCTTGGCGCAGAACTTCTTGAAGTTCTCGGGCAGACGGGTCGACCACAGAACGGTCATGTTGGGCTCGGGGCTGGTGCCCATGTTCTCGAGCGTGTGCAGGTAGCGGTAGCTCATCTTGGTAACGAGCGTACGGCCGTCAACACCCATGCCGCCGATGGACTCGGTGACCCACTGCGGGTCGCCGGTGAACAGGGCCTGGTACTCGGGGGTACGGGCAAACTTGACCATGCGGAGCTTCATGATGAAGTGATCCACGAACTCCTGGATCTGCTCCTCGGTGAAGGTACCGTTGGCAAGGTCGCGCTCAGCGTAGATGTCGATGAACGTAGAGGTACGGCCGATGGACATTGCGGCGCCGTTCTGCTCCTTGACGGCAGCAAGGTAGGCGAAGTACATCCACTGGATGGCCTCCTGCGTGTTGGTAGCAGGGTTGGAAATATCGAAACCATAAGTCTCGGCCATCATCTTGAGCTCGCCGAGGGCGCGGATCTGCTCCTGCAGCTCCTCACGATCGCGGATGTTGTCGGCGGTCATGACCGTCGGAGTGGAGGCCTTCTGGGCCTCCTTGTCCTTGATCAGGTAGTCGACGCCGTACAGGGCAACACGACGGTAGTCGCCGATGATGCGGCCGCGGCCATAGCCATCGGGCAGACCGGTGATGATGTGAGCCGAGCGGCAAGCACGCATCTCGGGGGTGTAGACATCGAAGACGCCAGCGTTGTGGGTCTTGCGCTCGAAGGTGTAGCGCTCGACAACGTTCTCGTCGACCTTGTAGCCGTGCTGGCTGGCAGCCTGGCAAGCGATGCGGATACCACCGTTGACGTGCAGAGCGCGCTTGAGCGGCTTGTCGGTCTGGAGGCCAACAATGGTCTCCTTGTCGCGATGGGCATTATCGATGTAGCCAGCGGGGTGGCTCACGATACCCGTGACGGTCTTGGTGTCCATATCGAGGACACCACCCTGCTCGCGCTCCTTAAGCAGCAGGTCGAGAACCTCGCCCCACAGCTCCTTGGTACGCTCGGTCGGACCTACGAGGAACGACTCATCGCCCTCGTAGGGGGTGTAGTTCTTCTGGATGAAGTCTCGGACGTCAACCTCTCCCGTCCAGATACCTTCCTTGAAGCCTTCCCATGCCTCCTGCATTGTGTAACCACGCTCCTAGTTACGTGTAATGCGGCGCTCTCTCACACCGCTGCTTATTGAATTCTTGAATTTTCGGCTTGCACTACCGGCTTCTTCCGTTCTTCACCACACGTTGGTGCAGGAAAAACGTTTGTCCACCTTGGAACTACAACCCAAAACCCAAGATTTCACCCGTCTGAGAAGGATAACATAGCCACCCTCTCCATCTGGGCTGTTATATGTTTCTTTTTTTATATCATAAGAGCGTTTTTTACAAACCCGCAGGAAATGCGAGCGCAAACAACTACCGTTCACCGATTTGTTCGGTATTTTTCCTTGCCTTTGTACGACGTTCACTCTAGCTGTTATGCCAGCTTTAGCAGGGTAAAGTGTCCCAGAGACCCTTCGAAAGCTGAAGGGCGGCCACGGGATTTCCCCCGCGGCCGCCCTGTGGCGTGGCTAGTTTTTTAGCTTTGATTGCCGCTTGGCATTAGGCGGCTGAGGCGGCCTTGTCGGTCGCTGCCTTGCTGTTGCTCTGCTGGCCCTCAAAATGCTTGTGGCACCAGCTGGTAACGAGCGGGGTCAAAATGGCCGTCACGATAGCGCATGCTGCAACCTGCGCCGTAGCCGTCGCGAGCACGGCGCCACCGTACATGGCCTCGTTCACGCTTGCCATGGCGGCAGGCGTGGCCACATTGGCTCCGGCGCAGCTCGAAATAGCCGCACCTGCGACACCCGTACCGCCCGTGAGCTTATCGACCGCGATGACGGGAATTGCAAAGACCACCGAGCAGATCACGCCGAGCAGGATGCCGGGAAGGCCGCCGTTGATAAGCTGGCCAAAAGTCATGGTCGAGCCCATAGCAAAGAAGACGAGCACGATGATGGCGGAAAGTGCAGGAGCCATCATCTTCTTAAAGCTCGGGAAGAGGTTGCCCAGAATAATGCCGACGACGATCGGCAGGATGGCGCCCACGAGCGACCAACCGATCGGAGCCTGACCGGCAGCGCCGAGCACGATCATCGTGACCGGAGGGCCGACAACCAGCGTAGTGATGGCGACGGCGCCACGCTCGGCCTCGTTACCCATGGTGCCCATCAGTCCAGCGTACATAGCGTTGTTGGCGCCGGTGCAAGCCGCCAGCATCACCATGGCAGAGATGCCAAACAGGTTGTCGTTGAACACATAAAGGATGAGCAGCGACACGGCAACGACCACGATCTGCTTGACGGCGATGATGATGGCACCGCGGGCAGCGGCGGCAGGAGCACTCTTAAACGAAATCGTCGTACCGACGATCAGCAGGAAAGCGCCCACGAGCGGGCCGGCGCCCTGTTGGGTCATGCCAAGCGTAAAGCTGCCGAGCGTTTTGAACAGGTCGGGGAATAGCGTGTTGAGCAGGCAGCCCAACAAAAGCGGCACCAAGATATTGGCACCCGGGATGGAGGACATCTTAAAGAACGGCTCCTTTGCCGCCGGCGCCTCCACCGCAGTCGATTCACTCATATATATCTCCTTTGGATGCATGCGAATCGTAGTCGCACGCGCCTATGTTAGAAAGAAGGCGACAACCCCGAGTCGCCAGGGTCGCCGCCAAACGATCACCGCAGGGTATTACCCGTCCAGGACGATACCGCCGTCGCAGTCACCGATCTCGCCGTTCACGAAGCTGGCGAGGTCGGATGCGAAGAACAGCACCATCTGTGCAGGCTCGCTGGCCTGGGCGGCGCGGCCCAGAGGAATACCGTTAATGATGCGCTGAGAGTTCTCGTCAGAGAGAATCGAGGTCATATCGGTCAACGTGAGCGACGGGCACACAGCGTTGCAGCGGACGCCGAACTTACCGCCCTCCTTGGCGACCGCCTTGGTAAGGCCATTGACACCGGCCTTGGAGCTCGCGTAGGCCGCGGTGCCGAGCAGGCCGCCGCCGATCTTGCCAGCAACAGAGCTCACGTTGACGATAGTGCCCGCATGGGCCGCCTTAAAGTGCGGGTACACGGCGTTCATCATGGTAAAGGTGCCGTTGAGGTTGATGTCGATGGTGCGACGCCACTCGGTGTCGTCGATCTCGTCAAACTTCTTGGTGTTGATGACACCGGCGCAGTTGATCAGGATGTTGGTTTGCGGCAGGTCCGTAAAAATCTGCTCGACGGTCTCGCGCGCCTTGGGCGCATCGGCGACATCGAGCTGATAGAACTTGTTGCCCTCGCCAAGCTCGGCCACAGCGGCCTCGCCCTTAGCAGCGTTCCTTGCGATGAGCGCGACATGTCCGCCGCCCGCGACGATGCCCTTGGCGATCTCGAGGCCAATGCCCTGAGTGCCGCCCGTGACAATCGCGGTCTTGCCCGTGAAGTCAAATGCCATGACTCCATCCCCCTTTATGTAAGGTGTCTCCTTGCGGGAAGTTGGAGCATCGCACGTGGCGATTATATGAGTCCCAGTCGTCATGGTGGTGACAACCCCTCGCCTAACCGCGTGCATAATAGTTCTTTGAAACGCTTCAGCAATTGAATGATTTTAAGTCTTAATGCACTCTTAATATTGCCTAGCGGCCAAGTAGATTTTTGGGACATGCCTAGAAATCCACTGAATGGGATGGTTGAGCGGGGGTATCATCTTTCACCGAAAATAGTTTCTAGTGTTAGGGGTTTTCGGTGGAAGATACCGATTTCCGTGAACTTGGGCGCCAGCTCCTTACCGAGTTCGGCAGCATGCATCAGCGCATTTCGCGCTTTGCGGACAAAGCCCTCGGCGGCGAGATGGCCGTCATGCGCGCCCTCATACTCGCCGGCGGTTCGCTCACGCCGAGCGAACTCGCTGATCGTGCCTGGGTCTCGAGCGCCCGTATCGCCAATATCTTACGCGCCCTCGAGGCCAAGGGCTGGGTCGAGCGCGAGCACTCAAAGACTGACCGTCGTCGCGTACACGTCATAGTGACCGACAAGGGATTCCAGGATCTAGAAATCAAACGTCGGGAATTCGAGAACCGCACTGCGGCTTTCCTCGAGCAGCTCGGCGAAACAGATACCCAAGAGATGGTGCGTCTTCTAAGGCGTGCCAACGAAATTATCGACCGCAATCAAGAAAGGAGAGATGCCGAGTGAGGATTCTCAAGCTCTTTAAAAAGCATATCCTGGCACTGTTCGCAGCTATCGTACTTATCGTAATCAGCTGCAACGCCGATCTGGCGCTGCCCACCTATATGAGCGACATCGTCGACGTGGGCGTGCAGCAAGGCGGCATCGCCTCGCCCGTGCCCGACACCATTCGCGCCGAATCGCTCGACGACCTTGAACTCTTTATGAGCACCAAGGAGGCCAAGGCTGTGGAGGCCGTGTTTAGCAAGGCTGACAAAAATGGCATTCGAACGTATAAGGGTACCGAGGAAGAGCGTGCCGATGGAGGCAAGATTGCCGACATTATGAGCCTGCCCGAAACTGTCGTCCTTTCACTCGACCAGGGCATTGACGCCAACTCCATGGGCGACATGATGGGCTCGTCCAGCGAGAAAGACAACAACGCTGCCCAGGCCATGGCCACCCCCGAGCAGATGGCTGCCATGACGCCCGAGCAGCTCGCCGAGATGCAGCAGAAGGCCGCAGCCGCGCAGAGCATGCAAAAGCAGGTCGACGCCGACGGCGGTAAGATCACCATGAAGAGCCTGCGTCTGGGAATCGAGGGCGGTCTGGTAGACCAAAGCAAGCTCGTCGAGGGCGCCAACCAAATGGCGGACAAAATGGGCTCCATGTCGGGCTCCATCGTCACTCAGCGCGCCGTGAGCTATGTGCAGGACGAGTACAAGGCACAGGGCATCGACCCCGCCGACGTGCAGAACGCGTACCTGAGCCGCATGGCGACCACGATGTTTGGACTGTGCCTGGTGTCGCTCGTCGCCACCATCCTGACCGGTGCCGTGGCGTCGCGCACCGCATGCTCCATCGCCCGCGACCTGCGCCGCGAGACCTTCAACAAGGTTATGCACTTCTCGCCGGCCGAGGTGGGCAAGTTTAGCCAGGCCTCGCTCATTACCCGCTGCACCAACGACATTCAGCAGATCCAGATGGCCGCAACCCTGTTTATCCGCATGTGCCTGATGGCTCCCGTCATGGGCATCGTCGCCGTCATGCGCGTCCTGGCCAACCATACCGGCCTGGAGTGGACCATCGCTGTGGCCATCATCGCGGTTTCGGCTGTCGTCGGCGTGCTCATGGGCCTCACCATGCCCAAGTTCAAAAAGATGCAGAGCTTTGTTGACCGCGTGAACCTTACCGCCCGTGAGCTGCTCGACGGCCTTATGCCCATCCGCTCGTTCAACCGCGAGGAGCATGAGCTCGAGCGTTTTGACAAGGCGTCGCTCGACCTGATGACCACGCAGCTCTACACCAACCGCGCCATGAGCTTTATGATGCCGCTCATGATGCTCGTCATGAACTGCATCACCGTGCTTATCGTCTGGTTTGGCGCGCAGGGCGTGTCCGACGGCGTGATGCAGGTCGGCAACATGATGGCGTTTATCTCCTACACCATGCAGATCGTTATGGCGTTTATGATCCTCACCATGGTTTCGGTCATCCTGCCCCGTGCCGAGGTCGCGGCCGAGCGCGTGGAAGAGGTCATCACCTGCCCCACCAGCATCAACGACCCCGCCTCGCCCAAACTGCCTGCCGCCAGCGCGCCGCGCGGTGAGCTCACTTTCCGCGACGTAAGCTTCCAGTATCCCGATGCCCGCGCCGACGTCATCAGCGGCGTGAACTTCACCACGCATGCCGGTCAGATGCTCGGCATCATTGGCTCCACGGGCTCGGGCAAGTCCACGCTCGTGCAGCTGATTCCGCGCCTGTACGACGTCACGGGCGGCAGCATTTCGCTCGACGGCATCGATGTGCGCGACATGACCCTTTCCGAGCTGCGCCGCCGCATTGGTTACATCCCGCAGCAGGGGCGCCTATTCTCGGGTACCGTCGAGAGCAACCTCAAGTTTGCCGGCGACATGGTAAGCGATGATGACATGCGCCAGGCCGCGCGCATCGCCCAAGCCGAGGACTTTATCGCCGAGCGCGAGGGCGGTTACGACTCCCCCATCAGCCAGGGTGGCTCCAATGTTTCGGGCGGTCAGCGCCAGCGTCTGGCCATCGCCCGCGCCCTGGCCAAGAAGCCCGAGGTCGTGGTGTTCGATGACTCGTTTAGCGCGCTTGACTACAAGACCGACGCGCGCCTGCGCGAGGAGCTCGCCAAAAATGTCACCGACGCCGCGCTCGTGGTCGTGGCCCAGCGCATCGCGACCATCATGCACGCCGACCAAATCATCGTGCTCGACGACGGCCACGTGGTGGGCACCGGTACGCACGAGGAGCTGCTGCGCAGCTGCCCGGCGTACCTGGAAATCGCACAGTCGCAGCTTTCCGCCAAGGAGCTGGGACTTACCCAAGAAGAGATTGCAGCCGTCATGGAAGGAGGCGAGCGCTAATGGCAGACGAGACCAAGACCCAAATTCCCAAGCCCACCCGTCAGCGTGGACCCATGGGCCGCATGGGCGGCATGCGTCGCGGCGAAAAGGCCAAGGACTTTAAGGGCACCATGAGGCAGCTGCTCGGCTATATCGGCCAGCACAAGGTTGCCGTGTTTGTCGCCGTCGCCTTTGCCGTATGCTCGGTCATCTTTAACATTGTGGGACCCAAGGTACTCGGCCAGGTTACGACCAAGCTGTTCGAGGGCCTGGTTGCCAAGGTCAACGGCACCGGCGATGTCGACTTTAACTGGATCGCCAAGACGCTCGGCTTTTTGCTCTGCCTGTATCTGGCGAGCTCTGCCTGCAGCCTGATCCAGGGCTGGCTCATGACCGGTGTCACGCAAAAGATCTGCTACCGCATGCGCAAGGAGATTGCCGCCAAGATTGCCGTCGTGCCGATGAGCTACTTCAACGGCCACAGCAAGGGCGACGTGCTCAGCCGCATCACCAACGACGTCGATACGCTGGGTCAGTCGCTCAACCAGAGCGTGACGCAGCTCATCACGTCGGTGACGCAGATTATCGGCGTGCTTGTCATGATGCTGTCGATCAGCCTGCCGCTCACCGGCGTCACCGTGCTCACGCTGCCGGCAGCCGCGATTATCCTGATGGTGATGATTCATTTCTCGCAGCCGTACTTCCGCGAGCAGCAGCAGGTCTTGGGCACCGTCAACGGCATTATCGAGGAGGACTTTGCCGGCCAGAACGTCATTCAGGTGTTCGACCGCGCCGAGGCCTCGATCGAGGAGTTCGACCGTCAAAACGACCGCCTGTTTATTAGCGGCTGGCGCTCGCAGTTCCTGTCGGGCCTGATGATGCCGCTTATGAGCCTGGTGGGCAACATGGGCTACGTGGGCGTTGTCGTGGTGGGCGCACAGCTCGCGCTGACCGGCAATGCCACGCCCGGCGATATCCAGAGCTTTATCCAGTACGTGCGCAATTTTACGCAGCCCGTGCAGCAGCTGGGCAACGTGAGCAATACGATGCAGTCGATGGCCGCCGCCACCGAGCGCGTGTTTGAGTTTTTGGCCGCGCCCGAGGAGGAGCAGAAGGCCGACGCGCAGATCCCCGAGGCGCGCCCTGGTCACGTGGAGTTCGACCACGTCAAGTTTGGCTACACGCCTAACAAGACCATCATCCACGACTTTAGCTGCGAGGCTAAGCCCGGCCAGACCATCGCCATCGTCGGCCCCACCGGCGCCGGCAAGACCACGCTGATCAAGCTGCTGCAGCGCTTTTATGACGTGGACGGCGGCTCGCTGCGTGTCGAGGGTATCGACGTGCGCGACTGGGACCGCGCGGCACTGCGCGGCGAGTTTGCCATGGTGCTGCAGGATACTTGGCTGTTTAACGGCACCATCCGCGAGAACATCCGCTACGGACGCCCCGACGCGGCCGATGCCGAGGTCGAGGCCGCCGCACGCGCCGCACGCTGCGACCACTTTATCCATACGCTCGCCGGCGGTTATGACTTTATGATTAACGAGGAAGGCACCAACCTGTCGCAGGGTCAACGCCAGCTCGTGACCATTGCGCGCGCGATTTTGGCCGACCGCCCGGCGCTGATTCTGGACGAGGCGACCTCCAACGTGGATACGCGCACCGAGGAGCTGATCCAGCGCGCCATGGATGCGCTGATGCAGGGCCGTACGAGCTTTGTCATCGCGCATCGCCTGTCGACGATCCGCAACGCCGACGTGATCCTGGTGATTCGCGACGGCGATATCGTCGAGAAGGGCACGCACGACGAGCTGCTCGCCCAAGGCGGCTTCTACGCCGACCTGTACAACTCGCAGTTCGACGAGGCGGCGTAAAAACCGGCGGCAAACAACCGCAATGCCCAGAAAACGGGGGTGCAGTTCACTCTGCGCCCCTGTTTTTGTGCTCCGTGATGCGCGCGCTGCCTGTTTGAGACCCGGATGGCTATCTCTCTAGAACCTAGTGGGCAAAAAAGGGTAAATATGAGTACTGTTACCTTTTTAGTAGCAGACAAAAATGCCTCAAATGACCCTTTCGCGCCTAATATGCGCCTTCAAATTGATTACAACGCACTTATACGAACTTATATGGGCCAACGTTAATGAACATATTTACCATTATGTTTATTATCTCGCCAGACTGATATGATACTACGCTAGCAACAGTACTCATATTTGGCATTTTTTGACCACGGCCCTCTGGGATTGCGTCGAGAGGGGCGATGCTGGAGTGTTTGCGGTGGGTGTGGGGCTCAGAAACGACGCTCGGGGCAGCGAGGTGTCGTGGGGCAAAGCAACCTGTCCCCTTTGCACCAAAACCTTGACAAGGAGTGTCCCCAAGTGCCGGCACAAAAGGAACGTCCCCATCTGCCGCATCCGGAGCAAGACAACGCCCCAGGTTGAGCATACCGACTTGACGGCTGCGGGAACGTCGATGTTTTGGAAACGACAGACACTATGACCCAATCCGAGGGCACTAAAAAGATAGGAGCCCCCGCTCGTGACCGCGGGTCGGGGCTGCGACAATGATGTTGAAGTGCCATAGGCGCAGCCGCGCCGCAACGAGGTTGGGAGGCTCCCATGCCAA
>JAXJBU010000074.1:0-2572 GCA_036302865.1 Collinsella sp.
GGCGGTGAAGGTGAGGGGGATCCAGCCCGAGGGGATGTAGGGAAGCGATAGGAAAGTCATAGATGCGGGCGTGTTGGCTAAAATGGGTCGGCCGGGATTGGTCAATCTCGGCCGACTATATTTGGCTAAATTATTCCGACGCTAACACCGACGCGCGCCAGCGCTGGTTTTTGAAGGGCTTCTTTAAGGAGAGCGACCCCATGCTGGTCTCGTTTGAGTACCTGCCGTGCCGCGTGCGCTTTGCCGAGGACCCCTCCGAGCTGGTCTTTGACTACCGCTTGCCCATCCGCTCCAACATCGACCACATTCTGGGCGATGAGGAGAACCTCACGCGTATTCCCGCCAGCCTGATGGGGGAGGGCAACTCGCTACTGCTGCGCCGCGCCTTTGAGGGAGCCGTCGTCGAGGCCGCCCGCCGCGCCGCCGCCAACTACACGCTCGCCGTGCCGCAGTTCTACGGCGGCCGGATCCAGCTGCTGCTGCCTCTGTGCCTAACCGGCGACAAGCCCGAACTGGCACTGACCATCCAGCGCGAGGACGGCTTCTACGCCGCACGCACCTGCCTCACGCTCGACATGGCCTACAACAACGCGCGACTTATCTGCCGTCCTGAGACCTCGTGGATTAAACGATAAAGAGTGGTTAAGCTGCGGTTTTGTTGGCTGACTGGGTTGAAACAGTGCGGTTTGCTCCCACGAATTTAAAATCGGGAGCAAAAAGTTCTTGGTAAACCACGCACGGCTATGTTAGTATCTCTTTTGCCGAAAGGCGACGGGCGATTGGCTCAGGGGTAGAGCATATCCTTCACACGGATGGGGTCACAAGTTCGAATCTTGTATCGCCCACCATCAAAAGCACAGGCCAGAGGTGTTAAGCCTCTGGTCTTTTTCTTTTTGACACCAAGGCCGACACCAAAATCGACTCGAAGTCGTATAAGGCGTCTTTTTTATCGCGCCCTTTTTTGACGCCATTGCATGTTTTGTATAAAACACATACGTATTTTCATTGAACTCCCCATGTGATTCGAGCGCAAATGTGGAGACAGGGACCGCATGCCCAGAGTGTCTTCCAGCGGATTTCTATCACACGACGGTTTTTCGGCAGAACTCGTCAAGCTTTTGGTCAGCGTTTGGTCAGCTTCCGGTACTTACCCGCATGATGCCCCGGTAGATAATCGTCCACGACCACAACCGCACGGTCTACGGCCGATACCAGGGGAGGCGCAAATGGACGAAATCGTCTGCGCAAACACCGCATTTCGCTACTGGCGCTGCCCACCGCAGGTGCGCGACCTCTACCCGCGCCTGCCCAACTCCGAAGACGGCTGGCGAGCTCTATCCCAAGCCCCTTTCGTAACCGACGTCCTCAAGACCCCGATTATCGCTGTTGCTTCGCCAGGTTGTAATCACCACTCGGGATTGCGCTCTACTATTCGCTGGGAAGGAGCATCGGATGCCGGCACAACAATCGACACTAATTTAGGCTTTAGTGTCACCAATCCGCTTAACACGTTATTTACTATGACACGCTTTGTGTCCCAAATAGATCTCGTACTGGCTATGTACGAACTTTGCGGCTGGTTTTCTGTTTTCGAGCCGGCTCCCGCTGCCGAAATGCAGCTAAAAATGGCGGTAGAGGAGAATCGCAATTCCAGCACGCAAAATTTGTTCGAACTTGGAGAGGGCGAAGACGAGGTTCCTTGGAAACGAGTTTATGCCCGCGCAACCGTTAAGGACCCAGAAAATGATAGCCAAACGAGCAAGCGTGAAGATGGAAGAGAGGTTACGAAACTCAAAGGTACTTCTCTTTGGATGAGAAAGCCGCTCATCGAACTGAGCGACCTGCATCGTTTCGCCGACAAGGTCAAAAGTCAAATGTGGGGAAAGCAGTTTTATGATGCCGCTCAGCAGGTTATCGGCATTGCTGCGTCTCCGCTCGAGGTCGCTGGGGTCCTGCTTCTAAGTCGTTCTCGACGTCTAGGTGGTGCAGGATTCAGATACGTGTACCTCAACGATTTAACCCCTCTATCCATGGCGGCCCAAAGCATCGCAGGCCAAAAGGTCTGCTACGGCGACATCGTGATCGTAAACCCAATCCTAATGAAGGCAGTAATTATCGAGATCCAAGGTGAAGTCATCCATGGCTCAGGCGCGGTACTTGATCACGATGCGGAGCGCATGACTGCGCTCCAGAGCATGGGTTTCGATGTATTCCTGGTGACTCACGATATGCTCAACGATTCAAAGCAGCTAGACACCATAGTCAGAAGTGTCTGCGACCGTTTAGGGATTCGCTATAAAGCCAAAACTGAAGCAATGAAATCCGCCGAGACGCGACTGCGAGCAAATGTTTTGTGCAACTGGTTGGAAATCGGAATTAGCCGGCGACAAGGCGCTAGAACTACCTAGTTTGCCTGTTAGTGAATTAATGTCATTTCAAAACTATGTCGGATTACGGGGCTGGACCCGGACCGGCCGTCCATGCCCTGCATTTCACGGAATGCGCAAGCCGTCTAACTGCGGTTTTGATTTTACCGATGACGGCATGCTCGGGGGGTTCCCGGCCCGGCCCC
>JAXJBU010000075.1:0-27460 GCA_036302865.1 Collinsella sp.
GCGCCGGTTTGACCGGCCCGCCACGGGTCAATCTGCAGTGCGGCCCGAACCCCGTGAGGGCCGGCGCCTTTAGACGCGTGCCGGAAATCCAAGGGTTATACCCTAAGAGCAAACCACCCCTTTTAGGGGTGGTTTTGATTGTGAAGACGGGCGATGCCAGGGGTGTTCTCGCAGATGTTTTGCGTGGACGGGCGCGCGCGTTGTACCATATGGACGTATATGTGTGCATATGAAAGGGGCCCCGTGGCCAAGACGGTATATTCCGATAATCAGAACAATGTCGATGCCCTGGCCGAGCGTCTGAGCAGTCAGACATCGCTTTCTGCCGAGCGGGCGAAGCTCGTCGCCTACGACCTGCTCTGCCGCAAGGCACTCAAGATTAAGTCGAGCGCCCTGGCGCAAATCTTCCGCTCCGTGGATAAGGAGTGCGATACCAAGGCGATGCGCGATGAGCTTATCGCGGCAAATATCGTGACAAAGATCGAGGGTAGCGGCATTAACGGGCGCCCGGCGTTCTATACCATCAATGCCGAGATCCGCGATGTCCAGGAGCAGCCTGCCGAGTCCGTCGAAGATTTTGTCGTCGAGGATTCCGCTGACGTGCCTGCTGTGGAAGAAGTTGCTCCGCGTGAGCATGTCGATACCGATGAGTTGCTCGATGAGAACGTCGTGCGTGCCTTTACGGCCAAGGCAGGACGCGGCGGTTTTGGCGGGGGTGGCAAGCGCGATGCGCAGCGCCGCGCCCAGCAGGAGCGCTTCCGTCGCGCCGTTGCTCAAAAGGGTGAGACGGATGCCGAGACTGTTGAGACCGAGGCTGCTGCCGAGTCGCAGAAGCCCACGAAGGAGCAAAAGCCCGTGGAGGCCCAAGAGCCCAAGCGCCGTCGCGGTGCTCACTTTAAGGCTGCACAGCAGGATGCCGCGCGTGAGGCTGAAGAGTCTTCTGAGGTTGCAGACGATGTTGAGGAGTCTGCCAAGAAGGCTCCGGGTTCGTGTCGTCCCGGACGTGGTTTTGCGGGGCGCGCGTATCCCGTAAGGCGTCAGGAGAAGAGCGAGCCGGCTTCGACCACTCAGACCGAGAAGACCGAGCAAACCGAGAAAACCGTTGAGCCGGCGGCTCGCGAGCAGCGGCCTTCCGAGTCGCAGTCTGCGGCTGGCACCGAGGTCAAAGCTCAACAGTCCGCCGATAAGCAGGCGGGGGAGAGCGCCTCGAGCAAGCCCCGCCGCCGTCGTCACCGCGGCGGTCGTGGCTCAAATGCCGAGGCTGCGGCCGAGAAGGCAGCGACGCAAAGCAAGGATGCGAAGGCTGAGGCCCCGGCGGAGCAGCCCAAGCGCCAGCCGGCGAAGGGGGACAAGCCCGAACGTTCGCAAAAGAGCTCGTCCGCGCCAAAGCAAGAGCGCAAAGCTCAGGCAGATTCCAAGCGCAAATCCCAGGCTCAGCCCAAACCGACTGCAAACGTTGCGGCCGCCCAGCAGCCTGAGCCGCCCGCTCATGGCGAGGTTTCGGCGTTTGCTCTGGCACGTGTCCTGGGCAGGCAGCTGCTCAAGGTCGTTCCTACGCCAATGGCGCTCTCCAAGATTAAGGAGCAGCAGACTCAAATTGTTAAGGTCGAGGGCAAGGATGGCAAAAAGGCTCCGCAGCGCACTCAGCACAACGAGATGTCCAACCGCAAGATTGCCGAGGAAATTGCGATCATCCAGGCTTGGATTGAGCAGAATCGCGGTGCCGACACGCCGGTCGCTTCGCGTCGCCAGCGCGCCTACCAGATTTTTAACGATGAGAAGGCCTTTGACGGCAAGCACGGCGAGCGCCTGATTCGGCGTATGACCGAAAAAGGTATCAGCATGCAGGCGATTAAGGTCGCCCCCAACCGCCCCGTGCACTTTACGGGTTTCTTTACGCTGGGCGCCGACAAGCCGTTCATTATGGTCGAGAACCTAGACACCTATGACGAAATCGTCAAGCTCCTGCGCGGCCGCAAGCACGCCAAGCTTTTTGGCACCAAGGTGGGCGGCGTGATCTTTGGCGGTGGCTGCAAGGCGAGCGTTTCGCACGCACTGGATGATTATATGGCCGAGATCGGCTATCGCTTTAACTATGTCTACTACGTGGGCGACATCGACCGAGAGGGTGCGCGCATTGTCGAGCAGACCCGTAACGCCAATGTGGTAGAGATTCGCCTGCATGCCGGTATGTATCGCGCCATGCTTGCCGAGCACAAGCGTCGCGTGAAGGCCGGCGGAGAGTGCGAACCCGCAGCTGCCAACCAGGGTGTGCCGCAGAACCTGGCGGCGACGATCAAGGATCTGCCCATGGTCACGCGCGTGCAGTTCCGCAACGTGCTGCGCGAGGGCGGACGCATTCCACAGGAGATTCTGATGACCGCCGACTATCGGGATGGCGACTCGGGAAGCTTCGACCGCATGCTGAACAATTAGTTCCGCCGTTCTACCGAACGGCGGTCCTCTCGACGCTGCGAGGGGCCCTGGCACGGCAATCTGACGTTCAACTTCGGCGGCGCGACCAGAAGGTCGGCGCCGCCTTGTTTCACGTCACCTTGCCATGCCAGGGCCCCTCTCGCTGTCACGTCCAAAACATCGGGGCTAGTGGCCTCCTGTTCGTGCGGAACTCGCGATAAACCTAAGCCGGTGCCCCCGCTCTCCCGGGGCCTGTGGCTACTTGGTTGTCGCAAGCGGCTCGCTTTTCGGAACTGGGCTGATGATTTCTAGATGTAAGGCGCTCTTGGTCCTAACGGGCCTGGGGCGCCTATCTTTTGGAGGTAGATTTTTGGGACATGCCTGAAAATCTACCTCAAACTTCTAGTGTAGGACGAGAAGTTGTAGCTGAAACTTCTCTTGTAGGACGAGAAGTTATATACTCAAGATGTTGAAAGGAGAGCATTATGGCGCCTACAGCGTTGGGTATTGCAGAGATTGTTGCCGAGGCCCGTTCCTTTGAGATTCCTCACGTCGTGCATCGAGACGATGCCATCAGTGATCTTCCTGAGCCAAAGCCGTTCAATCTTGTCCATATCATCACGGGTATCAGGCGCTGCGGCAAAACGTTCTATGCGTTTCAATGGATTCGTCGCCTTATCGATCGCGGTGTCGATGCCGAGCGTATCTTCTATTTCAATTTTGCTGATGACCGTCTTCGACCGGCGCCGGACACGCTCATGAGCGACATTTTGGAAGAGTATTGGCGGCAGGTTCCCTCAGCGCGAACGAAAGGCTGTTATCTCTTTCTGGATGAGGTGCAGGAGACCGATGGCTGGCAGGGCGTTTGTCAGCGTTTGGCGGAGCACGAGAGCGTAACGCTTGTTATCACCGGATCGTCCTCAAAACTATCTGCCGATGAAATAGCGACGCAGTTTCGCGGTCGCTCGCAAGAGCACGCTATGCATCCGCTTTCATTCCGCGAGTATTGTGCGTTTCATCACATTGAAACGCCGGATATGTCTACTAGTGCTGGGGCTCCAGCTGTTTCTCCGCAGCGGCGAACTGATCTGGAATCGGCATATGACCGTTATCTCATAGAGGGTGGCTTTCCTGGGGTTCAGGAGCTTGATGCCGGTTCGCGTATTCAGATGCTTCAAGCCTATTTGCGAGATGTTGTTGCACGAGACATTCTCGAGCGGAGCGGGCGCACGGATATCGCTCTTGCCAACCAAGTAGGGCTCTTCTGCCTTCGAAACACGGGTTGCGACCTTTCGGTTAACAGTTTGTTGGAAGCCTTAAAGTCTGTCGGATATCGAGCGTCATGGGAAAAAATAAACGAACTCGTTCGTTTATTCCAGCAGGCTCATCTCATTGGATTACTTCCGGAGTATTCAACTTCTTTGGCTCCTAAGACAACGACAACAGACAAGGTCTATGCCGTCGACCAGGGGATGGCATATGCAACATCGCGTGCTAATCAGCAGGATATAGGAAAGCGTTTGGAGACTGCGATTTATGCTGAACTCATGCGCCGTACGGCAAACGGCCGGTTGGAAACGGTGACTTCATTTACGGCTCCAACGCAAGCACGAGAAAAAGTTGATTTCTTGGTCGGCGACGCTTTGGCATCGGAACCATACGCGCTTTACCAGGTGACAGTCGATATGACGGCAGAGAAAACGCGCAGGCGTGAAGTTGGTTCCCTTGAGGTTGCTATGGTAAAAACCGGTATCAAGGATGCCAATATCATCACGCTGCGCGAGGCGACCCAGATCAAAACGGAGCATGGCGTCATCGAGGTTATTCCCGCATGGAAATGGTCGCTTGGTCTGTAATGCTACGCCGGCCCGCCGGGGCCGCACGGCACCATGTTGATGACCGGCACTTTAGGAACGTCCCTAAGTGCCGGTTTGGCTGGTAAGTCGAGATGTGGGGAGCCCGTTGCTGGTATGGGACGGAGGGATTCCGCGTCCGCCTGGTCGGCGGCCGCGCTCCGCTGCGTCGCTTCGCTCCTTGCGTGCTGCGCTGGAAAACGCTTCGCGTTTCCTCAGCTCCGCACCCTTGCGGGTTCGAATCCCTCCGCTTGCTCACAAGAAAAGCCTCCCGATCGGCTATGCGTTCGAGAGGCTTGTTTCTTTGGCTGGGACGGAGGGATTCGAACCCCCAACAGCCGGCACCAAAAACCGGAGTTCTACCGTTGAACTACGTCCCAATGTGTGGTGTTGCCCAAAAGCAACTCGTTTAGTTTACCTAATCTGCGAGGGCATCGCAAACGCCATCGAGCAGGCGTACGGCGAGTGTCTGCGCGTCGCTGGCCGTGAAGGTGCCGTTGTAGCGCGTCATGCCCGTGAGCTCAATGCGAATGCGAGCCGGCTTCTGCTGCGCGGCGACATTGGCAGTGCGGATGCGCTGGGCCAGGTTGTGGCACTCGGCGAGGGCAATCGTGGCGCGCGGTGCGGCGTCGGCGGGCAGCTCGTCGCTTGCGATCTCGAGCACCAGATCTACGTCGGTTGGGACCTCGGAGTCGCAGAGCATCATGCCGCTGTTGTCGGTCGTTGCCGTGGCGATATTCCACATGCGCGACGCAACGCTGCGTGCGATGGGGTCCTCGCCGATAACGGCGATCTGGAAGCGCTCGAGCACGTTGGCGGCGCGAGCAAAACCGATACGGGACTCGGCTTCGGTGACCGAGGGCTTGCCCTCCCACACATGGTGCAGGCGGTTGATGTAGGCGTAGGTGTCCTGGAAGGCCATGCCGTCGGCAAACAGGCCGACATTTTCCTGGAACTGCTGCAGGGCGGCCTCGGTATGCGGACCAAAGTAGCCGTCGTCTTCGCCACAGGCAAAGCCCAAAACGTTGAGAGCGCGCTGCAGGGCCTGCACATCGGCGCCATGGAAATTGGGCATGCGTAGATAGAGGGTGCGGTCGCCCAGCTTATACGAAGCGTCTACAAGGGCGCTCCAGCAGGGGATATCGACGGCATGACCGGCAGCAAGGCCGCTGTCGAGCCTGAAGGTGCTGACGGCCTGCTCAGTGGTGGCTCCAAAGTACTTGTCGGTGACTTCGGCGGCATCAATCGTGTAGCCGAGCTGCAGGAGACGAGACTGCACGTCCTCGACGGCTGCTCCTTGCATGCCCGTTGTAATAGGTTCCATGAACGAACCCCTTTCGGCGTACCATTCGTACTATTTGAGCGTCTGTCGGATAGACAACGCAAAGGGATGCATAAACATGCACTCAACAGTGTAGCAAGTTGTGCCTAAATACGCTGCTGACAGGTTTTATAACCCCCGTTAGTTAAGGCGCTCCACAAAGAAATCTGCCATGGAGAGGAACAGCTCGCGTGCGTGCGGATCAAGCTCAACGTTCTCGATGGCCGCTTTGGCCTTAGCGGTCAGGTCGAGCGCGTAAGTGCGGGCATAATCGATGGAGCCGGTCTCTTGGAAGATATCCACGGCGCGTGCGAGCTGCGCGGGATCATCGGTGCCCGAGGAAAGAAGCTCCTCGACCTCGTCGTGGTGGCGCTCATCAGAGAGGGCATGAACGGCGACAAGCGTGCGCTTGCCCTCGGTGATGTCGGTGCGGAAGTCCTTGTTGGCGGCTTCCTTAGTGCCGACAAGGTTGAGCAGGTCGTCCTGAATCTGAAAGGCAAGGCCCGTGTGCAGGCCAAAGGCGCGCAGCGCTTCGATTTGCTCATCGCTGCCGCCGCCGATAATGGCTCCGGCGGCAAGCGGCGTGGCTCCGCTGTAAAACGCGGTCTTGTGCGTCGCCATGTCCAGGTAGTCATCAACCGAGATATCAAAGCGCCCGTCACGGACCCAACCCAGGTCGAGCGCTTGACCCTCGATGGTGCGGACGATCATCTCGGTAAGCTCGTGGAGCACGCGCAGCTTCACGTCGGACTCCAGCGTGGGGTCGTCGAGAACCGTCTTGGTGACCATGGTGAGCGCCAGGTCGCCACAATTGATGGCAAGGCCCGTGCCCTCGGTAAGGTGCATGCAGGGCTTGCCTCGACGAAGCTGTCCGTTGTCGGCGATGTCGTCGTGGATCAGTGCGCCCGACTGGAAATGCTCGATAGCTGCCGCGGCGCTGCGAGCGCTCTCAAAGCTACCGCCCACTGCGGTTGCGGCGAGCATGCAGATAAGCGGGCGGTGGCGCTTGCCGGCGTTGGCCGTAAAAGCCGAGAGCGGCGCGTACAGGTAGCGCTCGATATCGGCAGAGGTCGCCTGTCCGTCAAAGAACGTGGCCAGATAGTCGTTAATCTGGTCAAAGTGCTGGGCTAAAAAGCTGGTAAACGGACTGGACACGGGTTCTCGCATTCTTTCTTGGGTTACATCGTTGCGGTGTGCAGATACCATATTGCCACATTGGAGTTGCCGGCGCGTCTGTTTTGGCGATTTGGGGAAACGGGACGCGTGCGCGTGCCGGCTGCTTATATAAGCCTAAAGTGCTCGAGCGCCTTGACGACGCCATCTTTGTCGACCGAGTCGGTGATGTAGTCGGCGCGCTTTTTGAGATAGTCCGGCGCGTTGCCCATGGCGATACCGACATCGACGGCGTTCATCAGCGAGACGTCATTGCTGGCGTCGCCGATGCCGTATACGGTTCCATGGTGGGGATCGAGGGCGTCGAGTACAGACTGGATGCCCCCGCGCTTCGTGCATTCGCGGGGCGAGATTTCGGTTACCTCGAGTTCGAGCTCGTTAAAGCACAACAGCGGCTCAAGTGCCTTATCTTGAGCGATGTGGTTGGCGAGCGATGTAGACATCAAGATCTTGTAGGCACTGTAATGTTGCAGCTGCGTGACTGCGTCGCCCAGGGTGCGCGCGTATCCGGGAGCATCGGGGGCATCAGCACTCATGCGCACGACGCCGTTGAGGCCCTCAAAGCGGATGACTTCGCCCGACTGCTCAAGATAGGGGGCAAGACGCTGCAGCATACTGGGCGTCATCGACAGATCACGAATTGCGTGTCCGTTGATCTCGGCGTAACCGCCCGCAAGACAGACGATGCCGGTCCAGGGCAGCTCAAGAAGTTTGGGGTGGATGCAACTGAGGGTGCGCCCCGTACAGATAAAGGCCATGTTGCCGTTTGCAACGAAATCGCGGATTGCCTGCGAAACCGCCTCGTTGGGATAGGGGGAGAGGTCCCGCTCGTCTTCGGGAAGGTCTTGGGCGAGCCTGGGGTCTTGCCAGGCGAGCGTTCCGTCGATATCGAAGAAGCAGATGTCGCTGCGCTTATGGGCTGCGCTGGCGGCAGGGGAGGCCGAGGTGGTGGGCACAAATCCCGGCTCGAGGCCCATGATCTGGTCAAAATGCTCTTTAACGCGGGGAACGGAGATGCCGATAATCACCTGGGCGGTCTTGCCCGTAATGATGAGGCCCTTGGCGCCCACCGCGACAAACGACGCGTTATCTGCAACGATGGAAGGGTCTGCGACCTCGACGCGCAGGCGCGTGGCGCAGTTGGTTGCGCCCACGATATTGCCAACGCCACCTAAAAGCTGAATTACCCGCTCAGCGAGGACGTGATCTTGATCGGATCGACTATTGACCTCGTCATTGGGAGATTGCTCTTTGGCAAAGTCGCTTCCCGTTAAACAATCGATTGCCGCGCGATTGGCGACATGATTCTCGCGGCCCGGCGTCTTAAGGTCATAGACCAAGATGAGTGCTCGAAAACTAACAAAAAAGATGAGGCTAAAGGCAAGGCCGATACCGAGCGCCAAAAGATAGGCACCGGCATGCGTGCGCATGAGCGGAATAAAGTTGAAGGCTGCCATCTCCATGAGGCCGCCCGAGAAGATGCCGACGATGCCAAAGAGATTCATGGCTGTGGCAAGGCAAGACGATAAGACGGCGTAGAGCAAAAAGAGCCCGGGGTGGGTGAACATAAAGAGAAACTCGAGTGGCTCGGTAACGCCGCAAACCACCGAGGCGATGATGGCGGGAGCAAGGATGACCCTGAGGCCGGCGCGGCGCTCGGGTTTTGCGGTGGAGTAGAACGCAGCTGCGATGGCAGGAAGGCCAAAGACTTTGACCCAGCCGGTGGCGGTAAAACCGGCCCACGGCGCAAGCTCATTAAGGGGGCGCGTGCTATGGGAGAGGATGGGGAGCAAACTGCTCCACGTGGCGTAGATGCCGTCGTTAATGACCAGGTTGTCGTAGTAGATCGGCATGTAGAGCAGGTGGTGCAGGCCAAAGGGCTCGAGTGCTCGTTCTAAAAAGACAAAGATGCCCACGCCAAAGGGACCGACGCCTGCAAGCGCGTGACGCAGCGTATCGGTTACATCGTATACGTAGGGCACGATGGCGGCCGAGATGGCGGCAAGGGCAAACACGGCAAAAAAGCTGATGAGGTAGACCAGCGAGGAGCCCGAGAAGGTGCCGAGCCAATCGGGAATCTTGGCATCGTAGAAGCGGTCATGGATGGTGACGACGGTTGCCGATACCGCCAGCGGGCCGATAATGCCGGTGTCGAGCGTCTTGATGCCGTCGATGACGGTGATACCGCTGGCGGTGGTCAAAGATGACGGGTACTCAAGTCCAAGGTTGTCTCCGCTCAGCTTAATGATCTCGCTCAAAAAGAAGCAGTAGGCAAAATAGGCGACGAGAGCCTCGAGGCAGCAACGAGCCGGTTGTTTTTGGGCAAGACCGATGGGCAGCGCTACGGCAAAAAGGAGCGGGAGGCGTTTAAAGACCGTCCACGAGCCGCGCTGGATGATGGTCCAAAAAACGTACCAAGGGGTTCCGTATACGGCGAGATCGCCGACGATGTCCGCAGTCGTTGCGAGAGCGGAGACGCCGACCATGAGGCCTGATATAGAAAACAGCATGGCGGGCGCGAACATTGCCCCGCCAAAGCGTTGGATTTTTTGCAGCATGTTCTGCCTTCCGAATATCGAGGCGCGTTGCGCGTGGGGAAACGTTTAAACAATGGATTCATTGTAGAGGACCAGACGATTGTCGTACCGGCAGTTTTGAGCGAAACCGATTTGGGCATGACAGAAACCGTCAACGGTTAAATCCTGTCGCTTTACCGATATTCGGTTTAAACAACTTTAAGAAATGCTATCGTGCCTAGCCGGAAATGAATAATGTAGAGGTGAAACAATGCCAAAAGCGATATACGAAGGAATCTACCGAGAAATACGCTCGCGCATCATTAATGGGACCTATGCGTTTCAGGAGATGCTGCCAACCGAAGCCGAGCTGACCGCGGAGTTCGGATGCACTCGCAATACCGTCCGTCGCGCCTTGGGTATGCTGGCCGACGGGATGTTTGTGCAGCCCATACACGGCAAGGGCGTGCGCGTCATTTGGCTTAAAGGCGAAACCGATATGCTGGGCGCGCTCGAGGAAGTCGAGTCGTTTGGCGAGTTTGCAAAGCGCAACAATGCCGTTGCATCGACGGACGTTAAGTCTTTTGAACATCTGGTCTGCACCGAGCAACTCTCTCGTCGCCTGGGCTTTAAGGTGGGCGAGGAGCTGATTCGTGTAGTGCGTGTCCGAAGCCTCAACGGCAATGCTCGCCAGGTGGACCACGGCTACTTTTTGGAGTCGATCGCCAAGGGTCTGACGCCCGAGATCGCCGCAAAGTCAATTTACGACTATCTGGAGCACAAACGCGGCGTCAAGGTGATGGCGAGTCGCCGTACGGTGGGCGTCGAGCTTGCCAACGATGAGGACTGCAGTTATCTTGACCTCGGCAAATACAACTGCGTTGCCGTCATGGAGAGCCAGTCGTACACCTCGGACGGCATCTTGTTCGAGGTCACGCATGCCCGCACGCATCCCGAGATCTTCCACTACCGCGTCAACTCCAAGCGATAGCCGGCTAGCTCGCAGCCTGACGAGACTCATGCCCTCAAAGCGAAAACGCCCGGTCAAACCGACGATGCATCGGCTTGACCGGGCGTTTTCTCTGCATTCGATAACAAATAATTGTTTATACAAAACTTGTCAAGTATCAAGTTGAAATTACCGTTCACCGAAGTTTTTCTACCGCTCTAGTAATACTTGTTCAAACAACTAGCCAAATAGCGTATCGTACTAATCAGCAAAAGGGGCAAAGTCCCCGAGCCAATCTCCGAAGGCGGCGGCAAAGGGTGCCGCCACGGTGTGAAAGGGTGGATTGTAATGAAGAACGAAATGAGCAGAAGGCAGTTCCTGGGCTTTGCTGGTTCCGCGGCTGCGGTTCTTGGTCTGGGTCTCGTGGGCTGCGGTGGTTCTGCCGGCTCCGGCTCCTCTGCTTCTGGTGACGCTGCCGAGGTCTACTTCCTCCAATTCAAGCCCGAGGTCGACAAGGAGTGGAAGGAGATCGCCAAGGCCTATAAGAAGGAGAAGGGCGTCGAGGTCAAGATCGTGACCGCTGCCTCCAACACCTACGAGGAGAAGCTCAAGTCCGAGATGTCCAAGAGCTCCGCTCCGACCCTGTTCCAGGTCAACGGCCCCACCGGCCTTAAGAACTGGAAGGATTACTGCGCCGACCTGTCCGATACCAAGCTCCGCGGTGAGCTCATTGACGACTCCCTGGCTCTGCAGTCCGATGGCAAGGATCTGGGTATCGACTGGGTCCAGGAGAGCTACGGCATCATCTACAACAAGCAGCTGCTCGAGAAGGCTGGCTACAAGGCCGAGGACATCAACTCCTTCGACAAGCTGAAGGCTTGTGCCGACGACATCCAGGCCCGCAAGGACGAGCTTGGCATTGAGGGTGCCTTCACTTCTGCTGGCATGGATGACTCCTCCAGCTGGCGCTACACCACCCACCTCGCCAACCTCCCGCTCTACTACGAGTTCGAGAAGGAGCACAACCAGGAGGACGACGAGATCAAGGGCGAGTATCTCGACAACTTCAAGCAGATTTTCGACCTGTACATCACCGACTCCACCTGCGATCCTTCGCAGCTTGCCTCCAAGACCGGCGACGACGCCACCAACGAGTTCGCAACCGGCAAGGCCGTCTTCTATCAGAACGGCTCTTGGGCCTACTCTGACCTCGTCAAGGCCGGCATGACCGACGATCAGATTGGCATGATGCCCATCTACATTGGTGTCGACGGCGAGGAGAACCAGGGCCTGTGCTCCGGCGGCGAGAACTACTGGTGCGTCAGCTCCCAGGCTTCCGAGGATGCCCAGAAGGCCACCGAGGACTTCATGTATTGGTGCGTCACTTCTGACACCGCCACCAGCATCATCGCTGACAAGATGGGTCTGACTGCCCCGTTCAAGAGCGCCAAGGAAACCACCAACGTCTTCTCGCAGCAGGCCGTCGCCATGGCCAAGGACGGTAAGAAGACCGTCGCTTGGGACTTCGTCTACATCCCCTCTGAGGAGTGGAAGAAGAACCTCAAGCAGGCTCTGATCGCCTATGCTGCCGACAACAGCAAGTGGGACGGCGTCAAGAACGCCTTCGTCGATGGCTGGAAGACCGAGAAGGCTGCTTCCGAGTAAGTAGTTGCTGCCCAAGCTATCTGATTAGCGACAGGGGGCGGGCAGACGTTGGTTTGCCCGCCCCCTGCATATTGAAAGGACCCTTCTATGGGCAAAGCACTCAAGCGCTGGTGGCCGCTCTTTATGCTGCCCACGTGCCTGGCGTTTATGATCGGGTTCGTGATCCCCTTTATCCAGGGCTTCTATCTCTCGTTCTGCCAGTTTATTACCATCAACAATACGCACTTTGTCGGTATCGAGAACTACGTGCGCGCACTGTCCGATCCGCAGTTTGCCACGTCGTTCTTCTTTACCGTGGCGTTTGCCTTCCTGTCGACGGTGCTCATCAACGTGATCGCCCTCGCCATTGCGCAGGCGCTCACCCGCAAAGCGCTCAAGGGCACCAACATCTTCCGTACGATCTTCTTTATGCCTAACCTGATCGGCGGCATCGTGCTGGGCTACATCTGGCAGATTCTGATCAACTGCCTGCTCTCCAACGTGGGCGCCCAGCTCATCGCCCTTAACTCTGCTGCTGGCTTCTGGGGCCTTATCATCCTGACCCTGTGGCAGCAGGTCGGCTACATGATGATCATCTACATCGCTGGTCTGCAGTCCATTCCGTCCGACTACATCGAGGCCGCCAAGGTCGACGGTGCCACGGCATGGCAGACGTTTTGGAAGGTTAAGATCCCTAACCTGATGCCGACCATCACTATCTGCCTGTTCCTGTCCATCACCAACGGCTTTAAGCTGTTCGACCAGAACCTCGCCCTTACCGGCGGCGCCCCCGCGCACTCCACCGAGATGCTCGCCCTGAACATCTACAACACGTTCTATTCGCGTGCCGGTATCGCATGGCAGGGCATCGGTCAGGCCAAGGCAGTTATCTTCTGCATCCTGGTCGTAGCCATCTCCATGATTCAGCTTAAGGCCACGAGGTCCAAGGAGGTGCAGCAGTAATGAAACGCGATAAGGTTATCAACCGCGCGCTCTCGATTTTCTTTACGATTCTGTCGCTCGCGTGGATCTACCCCGTGTTCATGATTGCGCTCAATTCCTTTAAAAAGGCAACTGCAATCAGCACCACCACGGCATTCGATCTGCTCACGCCCGAGACGTTCAACGGCCTCGCAAACTACATGCATGCCCTTAACGAGCAGGGCTTTGCCTCGGCATTTATGTACTCGCTCATCATCACGGTCACGTCGGTCGTGCTGATTCTGGTGTGCTGCTCCATGTGTGCTTGGTACGTAGTGCGCGTCAACAGCAAGATCTCGAACTTCTTCTATTACCTGTTCGTCTTCTCGATGGTCGTGCCCTTCCAGATGCTCATGTTCACGCTGTCCAATTTGGCGGACCGCATCGGCTTCAACACGCCGTTCAACATCTGCTTTATCTACCTCGGCTTTGGCGCGGGCCTGGCGGTCTTTATGTTCGCCGGCTTTGTAAAGAACATCCCGCTCGAGATCGAAGAGGCGGCCATGATCGACGGCTGCAACCCGGTCCAGGTGTTCTTTAAGATCGTCCTTCCCATCATGAAGCCCACCTATCTTTCGGTCGGCATCCTCGAGACCATGTGGGTCTGGAACGACTATCTGCTGCCCTACCTCACTCTCGACTCCACCAAGTACAAGACCATTCCTATCTTGATCCAGTACTTCCGCGGCGGCTACGGCCACGTCGAGCTCGGCCCCATGATGGCCTGCATCATGATGGTCGTTATCCCCATCGTCATCATGTACATCCTCTGCCAGAAGTACATCATCGACGGCGTGGTGGCAGGTGCCGTCAAGGGCTGATGCCGTAACTGTTTTGCAAGTTTCTGCGGCGCCCTCAACATGGTGCCGCATATCGAAAGGTAAAGACATGGCCGAGATCGTTCTCAAGCATGTTCAGAAGGTGTATCCCAACACCGAGTCCAAAAAGAAGGGCTTCTTTGGCAAAAAGAAGAAGACCGAGGAGAAGAAGCACAACCTCAAGGTTACCGAGGACGGTGTGCTCGCTGTAGAGGACTTCAACCTCACCGTTCACGACCAGGAGTTCGTCGTCCTCGTTGGCCCCTCTGGCTGCGGTAAGTCCACGACGATGCGCATGGTCGCCGGCCTGGAGGACATTACCTCGGGCGATGTGCTCATCGACGGCAAGCGCGTCAACGACGTGGCGCCCAAGGACCGCGACATCGCCATGGTGTTCCAGAGCTATGCTCTGTACCCCAATATGACGGTGTACGAGAACATGGCGTTTACGCTCGAGCTCAAGAAGGTCCCCAAGGACGAGATCGACCGCAAAGTTCGCTCTGCTGCCGAGATTCTGGGCATTACCGAGTACCTCGACCGTAAGCCCAAGGCGCTCTCCGGCGGCCAGCGCCAGCGTGTCGCTATCGGCCGCGCCATCGTGCGTGACCCCAAGGTCTTCCTGATGGACGAGCCGCTGTCCAACCTGGACGCCAAGCTTCGTAACCAGATGCGTGCCGAGCTCATTAAGCTGCGCCACGAGATCAAGGGCACGTTCATTTATGTTACTCACGACCAGACCGAGGCTATGACCCTCGGTGACCGTATCGTGGTCATGAAGGACGGCGTCGTCCAGCAGATCGCCACCCCGCAGGAGGTCTTCAATCATCCCGCGAACATCTTCGTTGCCGGCTTTATCGGCGTGCCGCAGATGAACTTCTTCGATGCCCAGCTGGTGCGCTCGGGCAACGGCTTTACCGTCAAGACCGAGGATATGAACGTGGCGCTCGCTCCCGAGACCTGCGCTCAGCTTGCTCTCAACTGGGACGGCGGTGACGTGAAGGAGATCACGGCCGGCGTGCGCCCCGAGCAGATTCTGCTTGCCGACAAGGACGAGGAGGGCGCGCTCCAGGGTACCGTCGAGGTGACCGAGCTCATGGGTTCGACCGAGCATGTCCACGTGACCGCTCCCGATGGCCAGTTCGTCCTGATCATTCCCGTTGTCGACCTCGAGGCCAAGGGCGCGCGCAAGGCGGGCGACCCCATCTGGTTCAAGTTCGAGAAGAACGCGACCCACCTCTTCGATAAGGTCTCTGGCAAGAACCTTATCTAGGCCTGGTGCATCCGGGCCCTCCCTTTGGGCGACTGCGGTATTGCCATCCTTTTGCCGCGGTCACATATAAGGCTCCCCTCCCGTCCACTGGGCGAGAGGGGAGCCTTTCTTTGTGTTGGGATTGTCTGACCGGTCGTTTGTCTCGATCTGTAACGGGTGAGGCTGATTTCGGACGTTAGATGTTACAGATCGAGACGGTTCCGCTGAGCTAACCATTTCATCTAAATCTGTAACACCAAAGGTGAATTTCAGCTGCTAGATGTTACAGATTGAGATAAACCCAAGGGGAGGGGCCGGTATGTCTCGATCTGTAACAGCTGGGACCGTTTTGGTTGAGTAGTTGTTACAGATTGAGATTGTTTGGTCGAGGCGGGTCACAGGGTAACGTACGGGCACAAAAAACGGAGCCGTGTTGCCACGACTCCGTTTCTCAAGAGGATGGGTAAGGGAAGCGAAATTAGTTCAGGTGCCAGATCTCGTCGTTGTACTGGGAGATGGTGCGGTCGGACGAGAAAGTGCCGGCGTTGGCGATATTGATGAGCGCCTTGCGCATCCAAGCGTCCTGGTCCTCGTAGTCGGCTAGCACGCGCTCCTTGGTCTGGATGTACTCCTCAATGTCGAGCAGGGCCATGAACCAGTCCTTGCCCTTGATGTCGTCGTGCAGACGCTGCAGGCGCTCCGCGTTGCCGGTCGCCATAAAGGCGGGGTTGGTGATGAAGTCCACCAGCAGTTTGATGCCGGGCTTGCGGTAGAGCGTGCCGGCGTCATAGGTGCCGTCGGCGTAGAGCTGCTCGACCTGTTTGGACGAGGCACCAAAGGTATAGATGTTCTCGTCGCCCACGAGCTCGGCAATCTCCACGTTGGCGCCGTCAAGCGTGCACAGGGTTAGGGCGCCGTTGAGCATGAACTTCATGTTGGAGGTGCCGCTCGCCTCCTTGGAGGCCAGGCTGATCTGCTCGGAGATATCAGCAGCGGGGATCACGCGCTCGGCGGCGGTGACGTTGTAGTTCTCGATCATGACAACCTGCAGGTAGGGAGCTACGTCGGGGTCGTTTGCAATCCACTGCGACAGCGTCAAGATCAGATGGATGATGTCCTGCGCGATAGTGTAGGCAGGCGCCGCCTTGCCGCCAAAGATGATGGTGACGGGGTGCTTAGGTCTGTTGCCGTTCTTGATATCGAGGTACTTCCAGATGATGTAGAGCGCGAGCATCTGCTGGCGCTTGTACTCGTGGATGCGCTTGACCTGGACGTCGATGATGGCGTTGGAGGGAATGGTCACGCCCTGCTCGAGCGCCATGAACTGGCGCATGATGGCCTTGGCCTCGACCTTGGTGGCGGCCAGGCGCTCAAGAACGTCCTTGTCGTCGGCGAACTTGGCGAGTTTGCTCAGGTCGCCGGTGCTGCGCCAGTCGGTGCCGATCACATCGTCGAGCAGGCTGGCGAGCGCGGGGTTGGCCCCATGGATCCAGCGGCGGAAGGTGATGCCGTTGGTCTTGTTGGAGAACTTCTCGGGATAGATCTCGTAGAACGGATGAAGCTCGGTGTCCTCCAGGATCTTGGTGTGGAGGGCGGCTACGCCGTTGATGGAGAAGCCAAAGTGGATGTCCATGTGGGCCATGTGGACGGTATCGTGTTCGTCGATGATGGCGACGCGCGGGTCATCGTGCTCGGCCTTCGCGATCTCATCGAGCTTGACGATAATGTCGGCGATGGCAGGGGAGACCTTCTGTAGGCTGGCGAGCGGCCACTTCTCGAGCGCCTCGGCAAGAATCGTGTGGTTAGTGTAGGCGACCATGGAGCGTACGATGGTCACGGCCTCGTCAAACTCGATGCCATGCTCGGTGGTGAGCAAGCGAATGAGCTCGGGAATGACCATGGTGGGGTGCGTGTCGTTGATCTGGACAACGGCGTAATCGGCCAGATCGTGCAGGTTGCTGCCGCGCTCGACGGCCTCGTCGATCAGGAGCTGGGCGGCGTTGCTCACCATGAAGTACTCCTGATAGATGCGAAGTAGGCGGCCCTGCTCGTCGGAATCGTCGGGGTAGAGGAACAAGGTGAGGTTCTTGGCGATCTCGGTCTTATCGAAGTCGATGGAGCTGCCGGGGACCAGGCCGTCGTCGACGCTCGCCAGGTCGAAAAGGCGCAGGCGGTTCTTGGTGGGCTGGCCGTAACCGGGCACATCGATGTTGACGAGCTTGGAGGTAACGGCAAAATCGCCGAATTCGACGGTGTAGGAGCGGTCATCGTCGACTAGGATGTCCTGCTCACCGAGCCACTCGTCGGGGACGGCCTTCTGCTGGTTGTCGACAAAGCGCTGACGGAACAGACCGTAGTGATAGTTGAGGCCCACGCCATCGCCGGTCAAGCCCAGCGTGGCGATGGAATCCAGGAAACATGCGGCCAAGCGGCCCAGGCCGCCGTTGCCGAGTGACGGCTCGACCTCGAATTCCTCGATCTTGTTGAGGTCGTGGCCTGCGGCGGTGAGCTGGTCCTTAACCTCGTCGTAGATGCCGAGGTCGATCATGTTGTTGATGAGCAGCTTACCGATCAAAAATTCGGCGGAAATGTAATAGAGCTTTTTCTTGCCGTTGTTGAGCGGGCGGGCGGCGGAGCGCTCCTGCACGAGTTTGACCAGCAGCTTGTAAATGCGACGGTCGTCGAGCTGCTCGAGCGAGGTGCCAAAAGACTGCTCGGCGAGTTCCATGAGGTTAATTTGGGGCATGTTTTCTCCTGTGATGGGTTGTTTCATGTCTGCAATTCATAAGAAGCCCGCGCGAGGGGATTGGGGTGGCCTCGCGCGGGAAAAGCAAGCGCGTCCGCACGGTGGGGAGGGGTCAGGCGCGGTAGCTCCTATTGAGGAAGCTCGATTTCGGCTTCCGACGGGATGCGGAAGTAGGTCTCGGTCCAGTCGGTGAGTTTGTGCTCGAGCTCGCGGGTGATGGCGCCGTCGAGCATGCGCCAGGTCCAGTTGCCGCCCAGTGTGGCAGGGGTGTTGATGCGCGCCTCGTTGCCCAAGTTGAGCAGGTCCTGCATGGTGTAGATGCACGTGTCGCTCACGCTGGCTGCGATGGTTCGGTTGAGTGCGTCGGTGATAGGCTCGCCGGCCTGCTGATGGGTGTACAGGGCTGCCTGCTCGCGCTGACGCGGGGTGGCCGTTCCCTCAAACCAGCCGCGCGCCGTCTCGTTGTCGTGGGTGCCCACGTAGGCGACGGTGTTGGCGATGTAGTTATGCGGCAGGTAGTACGAGTTGGTGCCCTCAAAGGCAAACTGCAGGATCTTCATGCCGGGGAAGCCCGAGTTGTCGCGCATGTCGATGACGCCGGGGGTGAGGAAGCCCAGGTCCTCGGCGATGATGGGCAGCGTGCCGAGCTTTTCCTCGAGCGTCTTGAAGAACTTGAGGCCGGGACCCTGCGTCCACGAACCGTAGGACGAATCGGGCGAGGAGAACGGCACCTCCCAATAGGCCTCGAAGCCGCGGAAGTGATCCAGGCGGATGACGTCGTACATGTCGAGGGCGGCGCGAATGCGGCCCTCCCACCAGGAGAAGCCGTCGGACTCCATGGCGTCCCAGTCGTAGATGGGGTTGCCCCAGTACTGGCCGGTGGCCGAGAACTGGTCGGGCGGCGTGCCGGCGACGCTCACGGGATTGCCGGCGGCGTCGATCTTAAAGAGCTCAGGCGTCGCCCACATCTCGACGGAGTCACGCGAGACGTAGATGGGCAGGTCGCCGATGATGAGAATGCCGCGCTCGTTGGCATAGGCCTTGAGGCGGCTCCACTGGCGATCGAAGAAGTACTGCGTCATCTGGTGGTAGAGCATACGCGCCGGATGGTCGGCGCAGACCTTGGCGGAAGCCTCGCCGCGGGTGCGGAGCTCCGCGGGCCACTCCCAAAACGCCTTGAGACCGCACTCCTCTTTGACGGTCATGAACTCACAGTAGGGGATGAGCCAGTCCTCGTTGGCCTGGATAAAGCCATCGAAATCGGCCGGCTTGTCGGCGGCAAAGCGCTCGGCGGCGCGGTCGAGAATCTGACGGCGGCCGCCAAAGATAGCACCGTAGTCGACATTGCTGGGGTCGGATCCCAGATACACGCCATCGATATCGCGCTGCTCCAGATACCCTGCTTCGATAAGCTCGGCAAAGTCGATAAAGTTGGGGTTGCCAGCGCGGGCCGAGAACGACTGATAGGGCGAGTCGCCATAGCTGGTCGTCGTAAGGGGCAGAATCTGCCAGTAATGTTGTTTGCACGAGGCGAGAAAATCGACGAAGTCGTAGGCATTCCAGCCAAAGCCGCCGATTCCGTATGGTCCGGGCAGAGATGAGACGGGCATGAGGACGCCGCTTGCACGCTCCATGAATGCGCTCACCAACCTTCTTGTTGTGGGGTCGGCCTGCCGATGGGTGTGCAGTCCGCCTCCGATGTTCTGATTCGATACGCCTATTGTAAAACATGTTGTTTAAACATGTACAGGCAAGATAAAAAAGTTGGTCGATTTTCGGCGAATGGTTACATGCCATGAAAAAAGGCCCCGACCTCACAACGTGAGATCGGGGCAAGAGCGGTATGTAGGTTTTTGCTACTCGGCGTCGGCGAAGCCGTTGGGGTTGTGGCTCTGCCAGTTCCAGCTATCGCGGCACATGTCCGCGATGTCGTATTGGGCCTTCCAGCCCATCATGCGCTCGGCCTTGGAGGCATCGCACCAGTTGGCAGCGATGTCGCCGGCGCGGCGCTCGCGGATCACGTAGGGCAGCTCCTTGCCACAAGCCTTGGAGAAGGCGGCGACGACCTCGAGTACCGAGGTGCCGGTGCCGGTGCCCAAGTTAAAGATCTCGACGCCGGTCTTGCCGTTCATCCAGTTAAGGGCGGCAACGTGACCAGAGGCCAGATCGCACACGTGGATGTAGTCGCGCACGCCGGTGCCGTCGGGGGTGGGGTAGTCGTTACCAAAGACCTGAACGGCCTCGAGCTTGCCCACGGCGACCTGGGCGACATAGGGCACCAAGTTGTTGGGGATGCCCTTGGGGTCCTCGCCGATCAGGCCCGACGGATGAGCGCCGATGGGGTTGAAGTAACGGAGCAGCACGACGTCCCACTCGGGGTCGGCGGTGTGGACGTCCATAAGGATCTGCTCGATCATCCACTTGGTCCAACCATAGGGGTTGGTCGCGGGCTTCTTAGGATCCTCCTCGGTGACGGGCGGGTTGTCCGGGTCGCCGTAGACGGTCGAGGAGCTTGAGAAGATGATGGACTTGCAGCCATGGTTGCGCATGACGTCGACGAGCACCAGGGTGTTCTCGATGTTGTTGTGGTAGTACTCGACGGGCTTGCTCACCGACTCGCCGACGGCCTTAAAGCCGGCGAAGTGGATGACGCGGTCGATCTGATGGGTATCGAAGATCTTGTTCATCGCATCGCGGTCGAGCACGTTGGCCTCGTAGAAGGTGAGGTTCTTGGCGGCCTCGTCGCCCACGATGGTCTTGACGCGGTCGACGGCGACGGCGCTGGAGTTGGAGAGATCATCGACGATGACGACCTGGTAGCCACCCTCGAGCAGCTGAACGACGGTGTGCGAGCCGATAAAGCCGGCGCCACCGGTAACGAGGACGCAGGTGTCTTTGGGGTCGAGTGCTTTGGACATGTAGTCTCCTATCGAATCAGGAACACTTCTTCAGGGGAGTATAGCGCAGGCAGGGACACCCAAATCGTGCGCTGTAGGAAAAGCAGAGGATTGTGCTAACGTACTCATAGAAGAGCTTGCGTACGCATAACCTGATCTTTGGCATTTGCTTACGAGCCGCTGACCTTGTAGTTTCCTGCCGTTCGTGGAAATCGTTGGGACGCGCCATATGTACGCTAATATGTATGAGTTGAGCGACATATAAATAAACATGTAACGGAGTACATATGTCATCAAACAGCGATTCCATCCTTTCCCAGGAGCTCTCGCGCCGCACTGCCCTCAAGGCTCTGTTCGGCGCCGCTTCTGCGGCGGTTCTTTTTGGCCTGCCCGCTCGCGCCCATGCGGCGGAGGCTTCCAAAGAAACCACCGATAAACTGAATGCCGCCCAGGCCCAACTCGACGAGGTTCAGGCCCAGCTCGACAGCATCGCAAATGAGTATGCGGCGCTGGCCAACAAGAATGCCCAGACCCTCAACGACATCGAGAATGTCCAGGGCAAGATTGACGACACGCAGGCCCAGATCGATGAAAAGAAGGCCGAGCTCAAGAAGAAGCGCAACGACCTTTCCGATCGCGTGGCCGCCAGCTACAAGTCCGGCGGCACGAACATCCTGTCGCTGCTGCTGGCCTCTGGCTCGTTTGAGGAACTCGTCGCCAACGCGCATTACGTTGAGAAGATCAACAAGAGCGACCGCGATGCCATCGAGGATATCCAGACGATTCAGGCTGAGCTCGACGCACAGAAGACCGAGCTCGAAGCACAAAAGGCCGACCTGGAAAAACTCAAGGACCAGCAGACGGCTCAGATGCAGGATATGCAGGCCAAGCAGCAAGAAGTCCAGACCGTGCTGAACGGTCTTTCCGACGACGTCAAGGAGCTCATGGCTCAGCGCGATTCCGAGATCCTCGCTGCCGCCCAGGCTGAGGAGGCTGCCAGGAAGGCCGCCGCTGCCGCGGCTGCCGCGAACAAGAACAATTCCTACTCGGGTGGTTCGAGCTCGGGTGGTGGATCGTACGCGCCCGGAACTCCGCAGCAGAATGCCGGCTCGGGCAAGCAGCAGGCTGTCGTCAACGCGTGCTACTCCACGCCTTCGCCGGGTCAGAACTGGTGCGCGGCGTGGGTCACCAATGTCTTCCGTAACGCCGGCGTTGGCTACTTTGGAGGCAATGCGTGCGACATGTTTAACGCCTGGTGCTATAGCTCCGACCGCTCGGCGCTGCAGGTGGGCATGATCGTGGCCGATTCCTCGCACAGCGGCACGGGTGCTCCGGGCCTTATCTACGGTCATGTGGGTATCTACGTTGGCGGCGGCATCGTTATGAGCAATGAGGGAGCCATTACGTCTAAGTCGCTCGATTCGTTTATTAGCTTCTATGGCACTGGCTCTGGCGTGCGTTGGGGCTGGCTTGGCGGTATTGCGCTGTCGTAGCTGCGGCTTGGTCCGGGACAGCCCGAGAGGCATAAGGTTGCCTGCTCGGGCAGTCCTGCGCAAGACGAAGGCCACATTAAGTGGCCTTCTTTGCGTGCGGAACTCGCGATCAATCAAATATATTGCGGGCGGGCACGCGGCCCTCTTGGGTTCGGGGCGCGGCACACCGGACTGGTTGTCTGAATTAAAGAAAGTGAAGGCCCCTTTCGGGGCCTTCTTTTTATAAAAATTCGCCTACTCGGTGGACTTCGGGTTCTAGGTCTACGTTGAATTGGTCTTTGACGGTTGCCTGGATGTGGCGGATGAGTTCGTCGACGTCGGCGGCGGTGGCGTGGTCGGCGTTGACGATAAAACCGCAGTGCTTTTCGCTTACCTGCGCGCCGCCGACAGCATGGCCGCGCAGTCCGGCATCCATGATGAGCTTGCCGGCAAAGTAGCCCTCGGGGCGCTTGAAGGTGGAGCCGGCACTCGGCATGTCGAGCGGCTGCTTGTCCTCGCGGCGCTGGCGGTAGTCGTCCATGTCGGCCTTGATCATCGCGGCGTTGCCCGGTGCGAGGTTGAAGGTGGCAGAAAGAACGATGAAACCGTCGTCGGCAATGCGGCTCTTGCGATAGCCCAGGTTGAGCTCGTCGACATCGAACTCGATGATATTGCCGCTGCCGCGGGTGCCGTCGTCGAGCTGGCGAGCGGGTTTGTAGACGCGCACGGACTCCAGCACATCGGCCATGCAGGCACCGTAGGCACCGGCGTTCATGTAGCAGGCGCCGCCGACCGATCCGGGGATGCCCGAGATGGGCTCCATGCCGGTGAGACCGGCCTCGGCTGCCGCCGCGGCGACATCGGAAAGCAAGGCGCCGGCCGCCGCCGTGACGTGCGTGCCGTCGACCGTAATGTCGGAGAGGCCTTCGCCCAGCGCCACGACGACGCCACGGATGCCCTTGTCGCCGACGAGCAGGTCGGAGCCGTTGCCCACGATGGTAAGCGGCAGGTCGCAGCGATAGCAGGTATCGAGCGTGGCGACGAGGCCCTGCTCAGTATCGGGCGTGACAAAGACGTCGGCCGGGCCGCCGATCTTAAACGTGGTGTGCTCGCGCATGGGCTCGCTCATCAACACGTTGTCCTCGCCGGCAACGCCAGCAAGTGCGCACAGCAGGTCCTCGTTAAAAAAGTCGTTCTCGTGCATACGAATATCCGCCTTTTGGTGGTCGTTGTCATCAATCGATTGCAATATACCCCACCCGGACGGATTTGGTGCGCTGGCGGCGATAAAACAGCCGTCTACCGGATTGGTAAAGTGTTTATCACCGAGGTAGAGGAGTAGTCGCTATACTTTCAAGAGATTGCGCGTAAACCCGGAAGGAGCGAGATGGCCAACAAAGTCACCCTCAAGCAGATCGCCCAGGAGGTGGGGCTTTCCCCCTCGTCGGTCTCGCTTGTGCTCAATAATCGGCCCTGTCGCATCTCGGAAGAAAACCGCAAGCTCATCAAAGAGGTCGCGGCGCGCAACCACTATGTTCCCAACCAGATTGCGCGTAGCCTGGTCATGCGCGAGTCGCGCACCCTGGGCCTTATCGTCCCTAACATCGAGAGCCGCTTTTTTTCTTCGCTCGCCGGTAGCCTGGAAAAGCGCTGCCGCGAGGACGGCTATGCGCTCTTCATTACCAGCTCGGGTGGAAGTGCCGACGACGATCTGGAGCTGCTGCGCCAGCTGGTAACGCGCGGCGTTGATGGTGTCTTCCTGGTTGTGGGCGACGAGTTCTCCGACGACCGCGCCCTGCGCGAAGAAGTCAGCCATCTGCCCATCCCGGCCGTGATGGTCGACCGTGCCATTGAGGGGCTCGAGTGCGACAAAGTGATGTTCGACCACGAGATGGGTGGCTACATGGCCACTCGCTATCTGATCGAGCAGGGTCACCGTCGCATTGCCTGCTTGGTTAACGCGCGCCGTTCCAATACGGGGCGTAAGCGACTTGCCGGCTATGAGCGCGCGCTGCGCGAGGTTGGCCTGCCTATCGACGCACGTTTGGAGTTTGAGAGCGAGTACTACATTCCGAGTGCCTACGAGGCCTCGGAGGCGGTGCTCGCAACTGATGCCACCGCTGTGTTCGCAAGTTCGGATAACATCGCCCTCGGTCTGCTCAAGCGCTTGCACGAGATGGGGAAGAGCATCCCGGGCGATATCTCGGTGGTGAGCTATGACAACTCGGCGGCCGACGTTCTCTTTGAGCCGGCGCTGACCGCGATTGAGCAGGATCCTGGTGTCCTTGCGGAGCATGCTTTTGGCTGCATGTCCAAGCGTCTTGCCGGTAGGGGCGGCAGGCGTGCCGAAGAGGTCGTTCTGGAGCCGGAGCTTATCGTTAAGGGCAGCGTGCTCGAGCTTACTAAACACAACTAAACACGTTTATCAATTTGCAGAGATCGAATGTGGAGCACCTGTGACGGGCAATGCCGCAGGTGAATGTCGCGTTTTGTTGATCGATGCGATTGATAAGGGTGGTAAAACGTTTTTTCATCATGATAAAACGTTTTAGCAAATATACTAGTCCCAACGAAAGGTTGCCGTATCGGAGGGTGACCACACAGCGAAGGGACATAAACAATGGCTAAAACACTGGGGACGCCGTGGCAAAAGCTGGGCCACGAGGTGCCGGCTTCCGAGCTCGAGGGTGTCGACCTGTATTGGCGCGCATCGAACTATCTGTCCGTCGGTCAGATCTACCTTCGCTCTAACCCGCTAATGCGCCCCGACTTTGTTGATGAGAAAACCGGTGAGGTGCGCGACTTTGGTCGTCCGGACGTTAAGCACCGCCTGGTTGGCCACTGGGGTACCACGCCCGGCATCAACTTCCTGTTCGGTCACGTCAATCGTCTGATCACCGACCACAACCAGAATGCTATCTTCTTGATGGGCCCTGGTCACGGCGGCCCCGCCGGTACTGCTCAGTCGCTGCTCGACGGCACCTACCGCGAGATTCGCCCCGACATCACCAATGACGAGGCCGGCCTGCAGAAGTTCTTCCGCCAGTTCTCTTATCCCGGCGGCATCCCGAGCCACTTTGCGCCCGAGACGCCCGGTTCCATCCACGAGGGCGGCGAGCTCGGCTACACGCTCAGCCACGCTTACGGTGCCGTCATGGACAACCCGAGCCTGTTGGCCGTGGCCGTGGTGGGCGACGGCGAGTCCGAGACCGGCCCGCTCGCGACCTCTTGGCAATCCAACAAGCTCGTGAACCCGGCAACCGACGGCATCGTCCTGCCGATCCTGCACCTCAACGGCTACAAGATCGCCAACCCCACCATCCTCGCCCGCGTGTCCGACGAAGAGCTCACCAAGTTCTTTGAGGGCATGGGCTATAAGCCGCACTTCTTTGTCGCCGGCTTTGACGACGAGAGCCACGCAAGCATTCATGCGCGTTTCGCTGCCCTGTTTGAGCAGGTCTTTGACGAGATCTGTGACATCAAGGCCACCGCGCAGGCCCAGGCCGCCTCAGGCGAGACCGTGGTTCGCCCGGCCTACCCCATGATTGTGTTCCGTACGCCCAAGGGCTGGACTTGCCCCAAGCACATCGACGGCAAGAAGACCGAGGACTCCTGGCGCGCGCATCAGGTGCCGCTGGCGAGTGCCAAGGACACCCACGAGCACTTCCGCGTGCTGCGCGAGTGGCTGCGTTCCTACAAGCCCGAGGAGCTCTTTACGCCCGAGGGCCAGGTGCGCCCCGAGGTGACGGCCTTTATGCCGACCGGCGAGCTGCGCATCGGCGCCAACCCCAACGCGAACGGCGGTAAGGTGCGTCGCGAGCTCGAGCTGCCCGATATTCATGCCCACGAGGTCCCCGTCGCAACTAAGGGTCATGGCTGGGGCTCCACCGAGGCAGCCCGCGTCTTTGGTGAGTACACTGCCGACGTTCTGGCCAAGAACATGGATGATTTCCGCATCTTTGGTCCCGACGAGACCGCGTCCAACCGCCTGCAGGCTGCCTACAAGGTGACCAAGAAGCAGTGGGACGCCGGCTTCTACGAGGACGAGGCCAACGACGAGCTGCTGGCAGGCTCCGGTAAGGTCGTGGAGCAGCTGTCCGAGCATCAGTGCGAGGGCTTCCTCGAGGCCTACGTGCTCACCGGCCGCTCCGGTGTTTGGAGCTCCTACGAGAGCTTCGTCCACGTGGTCGATTCCATGGTCAACCAGCACTGCAAGTGGCTCGAGGCCACCAAGCGCGAGATTCCGTGGCGTGCCCCCATCAGCGGCCTCAACATTTTGCTGTCGAGCCACGTCTGGCGTCAGGACCACAACGGCTTCTCGCATCAGGACCCTGGCTTTATCGACCTGCTGCTCAACAAGGCCAACGACACGCACATCGTGAACGCCTACTATCCGGCCGACGCCAACATGGCCCTTGCCGTGGCCGAGCGCGTCTACCAGTCCACCGACTGCGTCAACGCCATCTTCTGCGGCAAGCAGCCCGCCCCGACCTTCCAGACGGTCGATGAGGCCAAGGCGGAGCTCGCCGAGGGCGTCGCGACCTGGGAGTGGGCATCGACCGCCGACTCGCTCGCCGAGGCCGATGTCGTGGTCGCCACCTGCGGCGACGTGCCGACGCTCGAGGCCTTGGCCGCGACAGACATGCTGCGCGAGCTGGGCATCAAGGTGTGGTTCGTCAACGTGGTCGACCTGCTCAAGATCCAGAACGTCTGCGAGAACGACCAGGCTCTCAGTGACGAGCGCTGGGCCGAGCTGTTCGGCTGCGGTGAGAAGCCCGTCCTCTTTGCCTTCCACGCCTATGCCGGCACGATTCGCCGCCTGATCTGGAACCGCCCCGGCCACGACGCCTTCCGCGTCCACGGCTATGAGGAGAAGGGCTCCACGACCACGCCGTTCGACATGCTGCGCCTGAACAACATGGACCGCTGGGCCCTGGCCGCCGACGTGCTGCGCATGGTCGACGCCGACAAGTTTGCCGAGCAAATCAACGAGTGGGAGGCCTTCCGCACCGAGGCCTTCGAGTTCGCCTGCGACGAGGGCTACGATCACCCGACCTTCACCGACTGGGTCTGGCCTGACGCCGCTGCCGCAACCGCAGCCGACGGCGCGCTCTCCGCAACCCAAATGACCGCGGGCGACAACGAGTAAGTAGGCATCCGGGACGGCCTCGCGCTGGGGCCTTGCCCGGGAGGGTGACTTTGTCCGGGGAAGTGGGCTTCGCGAACTTCCCCGGACAAAGTCACCCTCCCGGGCAAGGCCCTCTCGACCGTTTCGATCTGCGGGGCTGAAAATTTTTAATGCAACGGTGACTTTGCTGATGCTGCTCTGGAGGCTGCGCATCTTTCTTTGGTCAGCTAGGATTGCATTGCCGGGGCCGGGGTGCCTGCTTTGTTTTGAGAAGTTCGCGGAGCCCACTTCTCAAAAC
>JAXJBU010000076.1:0-23614 GCA_036302865.1 Collinsella sp.
CAATCGTAGCCCGAGACGGTCCCGGGCTGACAATTTCGACTGTAATGGACGTTCTTAAACGACTAGTCAAACCAAGGCAGCGCTGATGTTTTGGCAACGACAGCGAGCGGGCCGCATTTGAGACAAGGTGACGTGAAACGAAAGGGCGCTGACCTTCTGGTCGCGCCCTTGAAGTTGAACGTCAGATTGTCCAAATGCGGCCCGCGCAGCGTCGACCGGTTACGGCGTTTGTAAAACGCCGTAACCTACAGAATGAGCATCGCGTCGCCAAAGCTGAAGAAGCGATAACGTTCTTCGATGGCAGCGGCGTAGGCATCCATGATCTGGTCGCGGGTGGCAAGCGCGCTTACGAGCATCATGAGCGTGGAGCGCGGCACGTGGAAGTTCGTGATCAGCGCGTCGACCACGTGATAGGTCGAGCCGGGCATGAGGTAAAGCTGCGTCGTGGCGTTCTCGCGCACCACGATGTCACCGCGGCCAAGCGTATCGGCCCCGTCCTCGCGGCCTTCAAAATAGCGCGCCGTCACGGCCGGATCGGACACCGGCGCGTCCGTGTCAAACGCGCTCTCGAGCGAGCGCACCGCGGTAGTGCCGACGGCGATCACGCGATGACCCTCGGCCTTGGCCTTATGCACGGCGTCGACAACCTCCTGCGACACGTGGTAGCGCTCGGTGTGCATGACGTGCTGCGTAGGGTCGTCCTCCTCCACCAAACGGAAGGTATCGATGCCCACCTCGAGCTCGACGGCGGCAAACTTCGCGCCCTTGGCCTCGATAGCGGCCATGAGCTCGGGGGTAAAGTGCAGACCCGCCGTGGGAGCAGCGGCCGAGTGCTCCTCCTTCATGGCGTACACGGTTTGATATTTCTCGGGATCGCCCTCGTAATCGGTAATGTAGGGCGGCAGCGGCACGTGGCCGGCAGCATGGATGGCCTCGTCGAGCGTGCGCGGATCGCCGGCGGCATTGCAACCGGCCGGCTCAAAACGCACCAGGCGGCCGCCGCGGCTATCGGTGACAAAGTCGACAACCTCGGCCGTCAGCACCACGGGAGCCCCCTCGGGCGCATGGGCGCCACAGGCGCGATACTCAATATGAGCACCGGGCTTCAGGCGCTTGCCCGGCTTGACCAGGCACTCCCAAACGTGACCAAGCGGATCCACGTCCTCGCGGCGCTTGAGCAGCAGCGTCTCGACCACACCGCCCGAGCCGGCCTTGCGGCCGATCAGGCGAGCCGGCATCACGCGCGTCTGGTTGATGACGAGTACGTCGCCCGGCTCGATATAGTCGATGATGTCACGGAAGATGCGGTGCTCAACGGTACCGCCGTGCTCCAACGGCGTTCCCGCCTGGGAGCCCTTGCGATCCACCACCAGCAGGCGACAGGAGTCGCGCGGCTCGGCTGGAGCCTGGGCGATCAGTTCCTCAGGAAGGTTGTAGTCAAAATCATCGGTACGCATAGACACGTCGGATACTCCTTATATAGCTAAAGTCCGCTCTACATCCTAGCAGGCCGCCAGCCCAAAAGAACTACTTTTTGGACGCTTTGCGCTCGTCGCGGATGCGGGCGCGGTCCATGGCCGCCTCGACGGCCGAGAAACGGCAGCCGCAGTAGTTCTGCCGATACATGCCCAGCTCGCGCGAACGACGCGTGGCCTCGGGGTAATACGGGCGAAAATCGCGAATCACCGGAGTGAGACCGCGGGCAGCAGCCAGACGCTCCAACACATCATTGCAGGTTTCGAACAACTGGTACGGCGAGACGGCGAGCGTCGTGCCCACAAACTCAAACCCGCGCTCCTGGGCCACACGGCACGCCTCGGCCAGACGCAGGGCATAGCATGCGCGACAGCGACGGGCTCGATCGGCGCCCAGCGGGGCCACGCCGGCCTCCCAGCGCTCCCGGTCCTCCCCCGCCTCGATAAGCTCGATGTCGCCATCGGCACACCACCGGCGCAGCTCGTCCAAACGCCGCTGCCATTCATCGTGCGGCTGAATATTGGGGTTTGTCCAGCAGATTGTGGGCTCAAACCCTTCCTCGCGCAGCAGGCGAACCGGCTCAAGCGAGCACGGCGCGCAGCAAGCGTGCAACAACAACGGCTTCATCAACATCTCCTCACCCGAAAAAGCGCACGCCGAAGGACGTGTCCTCGCAGGCGACAATGCGGCGGTCGCGCAAAATGGTCCGCACGTAATACCAGTCGCCCACACAGCCCGACAAATGCAAGCCGGCCGCCAGGTAGCACAGCAGCGGATAGCCCGAGAACGCAAACCCCAGGGCAAACGCTGTCGTCACAACAACCGTCGGCGCCAGGCAAACTGCCACGTACCGCCGGCGCGAATACACCACGCCCTCGGCGCAGGCATAGATCATCGCCGCCTCGCGATTCGCCCCAAAGGTCACCTGCGCGCCCGCAGGCGCCAGCAGCTTAAAAAACACACCGTGCACCAGCTCGTGCACGGCAAATGAAGCCGCCGAAACCGCAGTCAAGCCGACTATCCAGCCCAAGACCGTGGTCCAGCCGCCCGCGTCAGCCGCATCCAAGTCTGCAGGCCCGCCCAGCAGCATAAACACCGGCACCAGGCACACGGCAAACACGCCGACTACGACCATCCCCCACACGAAGCAAGCGTGCAGAAAATCCTCGTCCTCAAACGCATGTATGTTGGAAATCTCATTCATAGCATCTTAGGATAGCGCCCCTGCCACGCACTCGCCCGCATGTGCGATAATGTCGAACGATATGCACGAATTGACCACCGCGCCGCCGAGCCCCGCGCCCGGCCGCGCCCTCACCATATGCGAAGGAGTCCCATGGCATCCAAATACTCCATGAACGACCGTCCCAGCTGGCCTCGCCGCGCCATCGTTACCGCCGGCGAGCCCTACGGCAACAAGGGCCTTCACTTTGGCCACGTTGGCGGCGTCTTTGTCCCTGCCGACTTCTTCGCCCGCTTCCTGCGCGACCGCCTGGGCCGCGAGAACGTCATCTTCACCTCGGGCACCGACTGCTATGGCTCGCCCATCATGGAGAGCTACCGCAAGCTCAAGGAGAACGAGGGCTACGACAAGTCCATTAGCGAGTATGTCGAGTCCAATCACTCCCGCCAGGCCGCGACCCTCAACAACTACAATATCAGCTGCGATATCTACGGCGGCTCGGGCCTTGAGCCGGCTGCGCAGATTCACAACGAGGTGACCGCCGAGATTATCAAGCGCCTGCACGAGCAGGGCACCATCTCCAAGCGCTCCACGCTGCAGTTCTACGATGCCAAGGCCGGCACGTTCCTCAACGGCCGTCAGGTGATCGGCCGCTGCCCCATCCAGGGCTGCAAGTCCGAGAAGGCTTATGCCGACGAGTGCGATCTGGGCCACCAGTTTGAGCCCGAGGAGCTCATCGCACCCAAGAGCCAGCTCACCGGCGAGGTGCCCGAGCTGCGCCCGGTCGACAACCTCTACTTCGACCTGCCGGCCTACCTCGACTTTATGAAGACCTACACCGCCAAGCTCGCCCAGAACCCGCAGGTTCGCTCCGTGGTCTCCAAGACCATGGAGGAGTGGCTGCTGCCGGCCCAGCTCTACATCCAGAACAAGTTCCGCGAGGCCTTCGATGCCGTCGAGGATCAGCTTCCCGAGCACACCGTGCTGGAGCCCGAGGGCAACAAGAGCAGCTTTACCGTCACCTTCCCCAGCTGGAAGGAGCGCGACGATGCCCACGCGGTGCTCGCCAACGGCGGCGTGCGCTTCCGCAGCGGCAAGGCGCTCGTACCCTTCCGCATCACCGGCAACATCGACTGGGGCGTCCCGGTGCCCCAGGTCGACGGCGTCTCCGACGTCACCTGTTGGTGCTGGCCCGAGAGCCTGTGGGCTCCCATCAGCTATACGCGCACCGTGCTCGCACGCGATGCCAAGGCCGCCGGCGTGACCGAGGGCATCGCCGCCCAGGATGCCGCCCTCATGGGCGAGCCCGCCGCCGATTCCACGCAGGTCCCCGCGCCCACCTACCAGCACAGCTCGCTCGACTGGCGCGACTGGTGGTGCTCTGACGACGCTCAGATCTACCAGTTTATCGGTCAGGACAACATCTACTTCTACTGCATCGCGCAGACCGCCATGTGGGAGGCCCTGGGCTGGGACCTCACGCAGAGCACCGTCAGCGCCTGCTACCACCTGCTCTACATGGGCAAAAAGGCCAGCTCGTCCTCGCAGACGCCTCCCCCACCGGCAGACGACCTGCTCAACCACTACACCTGCGAGCAGATGCGCGCGCACTGGCTGTCGCTCGGCCTGTCCGAGAAGCCGGTGAGCTTTAGCCCCAAGGCATACGACACGCGCGTGACCGGCAAGGACAAGGACGGCAACGAGGTGCGTGCCTGCGACGACAAGCGCGTTATCGACCCGGCCCTTAAGGAAAGCGCCCTTTTGACCGGCGTGTTCAACCGCCTGGCCCGCAGTTGCTTCTACGGCGTCGCCATCAAGGAGGGCGACGAGAGCCCCTATCGCAACGGCTGCATCCCCGCCGGTGACGCCTCTGCCGCCGTGGTCGAGGCTGCCGAGCAGGCAACTCTTGCCTTTGAGCAGGCCATGTACAAGTTCGAGACGCACCGCGCGCTTGCCGTGTGCGACGACTACCTGCGCGCCGCCAACAAGCGCTGGAGCGACGCCTCCAAGGCCGCCAACAAGCTCGAGGGCGACGAGGCGAACGCAGCGATGACGCAGGCCCTCGTCGACGCCTTTACCGAACTGCGCGTGGCGACCGTCCTGATGCACGGTATTGTGCCGGCCGGCTGCGAGCTCATCTGCGAGTACTTCGACGTCAACCCCGTCGCCTTCTTTAGCTGGGACAACATCTTTGCCTCCACGGACGAGTTCGTGGAGAGCCTGGGCGAGAAGCCCGGCGAGCACCGCGTGAAGCCGCTGCCCCCGCGCTTCGACTTCTTCAGCAAGCACGAGAGCCAGTACTAAAACACTCGACATGTAATGGAATGGGAAGGAAAGACGGATGTCCAAGCCGCGTCGTCGTAAGCAGAAAAAGCAGGTCAAGCCCGAGCTCAAGCTCAGGCAATTTGCCGCCACCGAGCTTTCCGACCAGCTTGCCGCCCTTCCCTGCGCCGCCGACCTGCCGCGCTTTATGGTCGACACGGTCGCCGGCGCCTATGCGCCCGCCGATGCCGAGCTCATGATCGAGGGCTTCGGCGCCGCGGTCACACGCCCGGTCACACTGCGCGCCAACACGCTCAAGGCAACCGCCGAGGACATCGCTGCGGCGCTCGATGCCGCTGGCATCGCCCACAACCCCGTCGCCTGGTACCCGGACGCCTTTATCCTGCCCGAGGCCCAGGTTTCCGATCTGTGGGATCTCGACATCTACCGCGACGGCAAGATCTATCTGCAGAGCCTGTCGTCCATGATGCCGCCGTTGGTCCTGGGCGCCCAGGCAGGCGAGGACATCCTGGACATGTGCGCAGCCCCTGGCGGCAAGACGACGCAGATCGCCGCCCTCACCCAGGGCCAGGCACACCTCACGGCCTGCGAGATGAGCATTCCCCGCGCCGAAAAGCTTGAGTCCAACCTCCACCGCCAAGGTGCCAAAAACGTGCCCGTCATGCGCATCGACGCACGCGAGCTCGACGAGTTCTTCCGCTTTGACCGCATCCTGCTCGACGCTCCTTGCACCGGCACGGGCACCGTCATCAGTGGCAACGAGAAAAGCCTGCGCGGCCTCACCGAGCAGTTGCTGAGCAAGTGCGCCCGCTCGCAGCGAGCACTTCTGGACCGCGCCATGGGTGCCCTCAAACCGGGCGGCACGCTCGTCTATTCGACCTGTTCGATCTTGCCGCAGGAAAACGAGGACGCCCTGCAAGAGGCCCTCGACAAGCATATGGACTGCGAGCTTATCCCCCTCGACGGCACGCCGAGCGAAAGCGAAGCGCACCGTGCCCAGGAAGCTGGCGAAGAGCCACGCATCGAGTGCAACGCCCTCACCGAGGCCATCGCCGCCGGCCACGTCTCGTCCGTCGCCAACGGCCTGCCCGGCACGCTGACCATTCCGCCTAGCCGCGACTTTGAGGGCTTCTACATTGCCCTGATCCGAAAACGCAGCTAGCGCACGGATCCAAAACTCAACAAGCTATTTCTGTGCGCGTTTGCCCTGCTGGTCGCGATGCTGTTTAAGCATCGCGCGCTCCTTGCGCTCGGCCCTTTTGCCCTTAATGGCCGTGACCACAAAGTAGATGACCGCGGCGGCAACGATTGCGCCCACACACAGGCCAATCGAGCCCAACATTGCCGAAAATTCCATACCGCGTCACCTCTCTTGAAAACGGGACTTTCAAGATAGCACCTCGATCCCCGCCACCACAGCTCCTTCACGTTCGCCTGCTCTTCGGTCTAACGGATGGCGCGGCGGGGAAAAATTAACTCGTCAAACGATTTAGCATTCGCAATTCCGGCTGCATCGCGCCGGCCACCATCGCATAGAATCGAGCCTCCATGGATACCCTCAACGACCTAAACGAGCGCGTCGACGCCTTTGTCGGCACCAGCTCCTTCGACACGCCTGCCGCGGCAAACGACCAAGCTCCCATCGATGTACCCGCCGAGGTTCACGAGGACATCGTCGCCTCGGTCGATTTCTCCGAGGTCGAGCTCGCAGACGAGTTCACCGAGCCCCAGGTAGCCGTGACCCCCAACGGACTGCTCCCCATGGAGCCACTGCCCATCGACGGACGTTTGCGCAAGGCGGCCCTTCGCATGCCCGACGAGATCGAGGAGGCCAGCGGCTTTACGCTCTTCGGCCGACGCATCAAGTCGCTCATTTACACCACCGACGTGGCCGTCATCCGCAACTCCAATGCCGATGCCGTCTTTGCCGTTTACCCCTTCACGCCGCAGCCCGCCATTACGCAAGCGCTGCTGACCGTCGCCGAGTGCCCGGTCTTCGTAGGCGTGGGCGGCGGAACTACGACCGGTAAGCGCTCCGTGCAGATGGCAGCCGTCTCCGAGATGCAGGGCGCGGCGGGCTGCGTGGTCAACTCCCCCGCTACTGCCGAGATGGTCGAGCACATCACCAACATCGCCGACATCCCCGTCATCGCCACGGTCGTTCGCTGCGACGACGATGCCCACGCCAAGGTGCGCGCTGGAGCCAAGATTCTCAACATCGCCGCCGGCAAGAACACGCCCCAGGTCCTACGCGAGCTGCGCGAGCACTATCCCAACCTGCCGCTTATCGCACCGGGCGGCAAGACGCCCGAGAGCATCCGCGAAACCATCGCCGCCGGCGCCAACGCCATCATCTGGACGCCGCCTTCGGCCCAGCAGCTACAGGCCGACATGATGCAGCGTTATCGCAAGATGAAGGAAGACGCCACACCTGTCATCTCGCGCGACGATGTGCCCATTATCGACCAGGTCGCCGCCGCCGAAGTCAGCCAGGTCGAGAACATGAATCCCGACGTGCCGATTCCCGACGAAGTCATCGAGCGCGTTGCCTCGATCCACGAGCGCGTCGAGGAGCATCGCGCCAACCGCGGCCTCAAGCCGTCACTGCATGGCTTCTTCTTCCGCGGAAAGAAACGCTAACCCCAACAGCAAGGCCCGCCCCACAAGCGTGAGGCGGGCCGTTTTCGTTTGAGCAATCATGCAGCGATGTGATGGGGCAAACTAATTCACGCGCTTGTCGCCCATAAAGAAGAGCGCCACCGTACCAGGTCCGGTATGCGAGCCAATCAGAGTACCGATGTTATTGATCTCAATCTTGCCTTTAAGCTGCGGAATCTGTTCCTCGATCAGCGCCGCAACTGCCTCGGCATCCTCGCGGCACGCCGAGTGCGACATGACGCACTTACCCGAATAATCCGCACCGTCCTGCACGTGTGCCATCATGGTCTTAGCCATCTCGGAAATCGCGCGCTTCTTAGTGCGAATCTTCTCACGTGGCGACAGCCCACCTTCGCAATCGACTGTCATAAGCGGGCAAATCTTAAGCGCCGTGCCGATGATCGCGCTCGCAGCCGAAATGCGACCGCCGCGCAGGTGGCTCGACAGATCGGTCGAGAAGAACCAGTGGTGCAGGTTGAGCTTGTGCTCCTCGATCCAGGCAGCCGTCTCGTCGAGTGAAGCCCCGCTATCGCGCACGTCGGCGGCACATTCCGCCAGCAGGCCAAAGCCCGAAGACGCCGCCAGCGAATCGATGACGCGCACCTTGCCGCCCTGGGGATAGCGATCCGCGAGCATCTGCGCCGCAACGCAAGCCGAGCCATACGTACCCGAAATACCCGACGACAACGTCAGGTGCAGCACGTCTTTACCCTCGGCAACAAGCGGCTCCCAAAACTCCTCGTACTCACCCACGCTCACCTGAGACGTCTTGGGCATGGCGCCTGCGGCAATCTGGGCAAAAAACTCGTCCGGCGTAATCGACTGATACAGATCGTCCGTATAGACAACATCGTCGATCTCGTAATGAAAACACACGACAGGGATATTGCGCGATTCAAAGAACTCCCGAGTTCGATCGGCGGCGGATTCACAGGTCAGGACAAAATCACTCATATGAGGCTCCTTACTCATTGCTGCGCAAATTATCGCACAGTGAGCCTACATGCGGTACATATGTCCACTATTTACCAAATCGAACCAAAAATAGTGAACATCTTTACCACCATCGTCTCCACCGGCCCCACGCATAAATATCTGAGAAAACACCCTCTGTCGTCTCCACCCAACCGACACATCTACCTTCACTAAATCGATTTACCAAACCGTTCGGCCAACAATTCGACCTCCCGTCCCCAATCGAAACAAAAGCGGCGCATACTGATAAACGTTTGACGCTGTTTATCAGTTTTACCAACCATATCGGAAGGTGTTTCATGGTCGCATTCGATCGCAATCCGCAAGACTTTAAGTATCTGCGTCTGCTGTCGAGACAATTTCCCACCGAGCAATCCGCGTTTACCGAAATTATCAACCTCTCGGCCATCCTCAACCTGCCCAAAGGCACCGAGCATTTTATGAGCGACGTGCACGGCGAGTACGAAGCCTTTATGCACATCCTCAACAACTGCTCGGGCGTCGTGCGCGAGCATGTCGACGAAATTTTTGGCGACACGCTCACCTTTGACGAAAAGGGCGAGCTGTGCACGCTCATCTACTACCCGCGCGAGAAGATCGAGCTGGTCCGCAGCCAGCGCGAGGACTCGCCCACCTGGTACAAGACGATGCTTGACCAGCTCATCATGGTTGCCCGCTCGCTTTCGAGCCGCTATACGCGCTCCAAGGTGCGTAAGGCCATCCCGCGCGATTACGCCTATATCATCGACGAGTTGTTGCACACGCACCCGGACGAAAACAACTATCGCGTGCGTTATCACGAGCGCATCGTGGAGTCCATCCTAGAGACCGCCAGTGCCGACGACTTTATCGAGTCGCTCGCTTCGCTCATCAAGCGCCTGGCCGTCGACCACCTGCACCTGGTGGGCGACATCTTCGACCGCGGCGGCGGCGCGGCCAAGATTATGGACCGCCTGCTCACCTACCATTCGCTCGACATCCAGTGGGGCAACCACGACCTGCTGTGGATGGGCGCTGCGGCCGGTGAGCCCGCCTGCATCGCCACGGTATTGCGCAACAACCTACGCTACGACAACTACGAGATTCTAGAGAACGATTACGGCATCTCGCTGCGTGAGCTTGTCGCCTTTGCCGATGCCACCTACACCGCCGGTGAGTCCATCACCCCGCTGATCAAGGCCATCAACGTGCTGCTCTTTAAGCTCGAGGGCCAGATTATCCAGCGCCACCCCGAGTTCGACATGACCGACCGCCTGTTACTCGACAAGATCAATCACGACACCGGCACGGTCACGCTCACCGACGGCAGCGTGTGGCCGCTCACGACCAACGACTTCCCCACCGTCGACCCGGCGGACCCCTATACGCTCACGTCTCAGGAGCAGCACATCATCGACAAGCTCGTGTCCGAGTTTGTCACCGCCGATCACCTGCATCGCCATATCGATTTCCTCTATTCCCACGGCTCAATGTACAAGGTCGCCAACGGCAACCTGCTGTTCCATGGCTGCGTGCCGCTCAACGAAGACGGCACCTTTAGCAGCATGAACTGCCTGGGCACCTGGCACGCTGGCCGCGATTATCTCGATTATTGCGACCACATCGCCCGCCGCGCCTGGCGCGTGGGCGACCGCGACGCCCTCGACTGGATGTGGTACCTGTGGATCGGCTTTAACTCACCCGCCAGCGGACGCCTGGTGCGTACCTTTGAGCGCGCCTATATCGCCGATAAGAGCACCTGGGTCGAGCCGATGGATCCGTACTTTACGCTTACCAAGTCACCCTCGGTCTGCGATGACATTATGCGCGAGTTTAGCGTCGCGCCCATGGCGTGTTCACCGACCGGTCACATCATCAACGGCCACACGCCCGTTAAAACCACCAAGGGCGAGCAACCCATCCGCGCCGAGGGCAAGCTGCTGGTCATCGATGGCGGCTTTTGCCGCGCTTACCATCCCAAGACGGGTATCGCCGGCTATACGCTCATCTCGAGCTCGCGCGGCTGCCGACTCAAGTCGCACCGGGCCTTTACGACGGTTGCCGAGGCACTCACGCGCAACGTGGACATCGAGAGCGAGACCAACCGTTTTGACCAAGCAGACCGTCGCCGCATGGTGAGCGACACCGATACTGGCGCCAAGATCCGCAGCCAAATCCAAGACCTGCGTCAGCTGCTCGATGCATATAGAAACGGTGCTATCGAGGAGCGCGCCTAGCACCACCCGCGGGGATTGGCTAAACTTGCTGAGTTTGTCATCCCCGCGGCGCTTCGGCGCCAGCTTAAGGCAGGTACCATGCAAAAGCTCCTTGCGCAGATCATGAAATTTGGCGTCGTCGGTGTCATTGCCACGGTTATCGACTTTGGCATTATGAATCTACTCCACTACGGTCTCGGCCTCAACATCCTAATCGCCAACACCAGCGGCTTTATCATCTCACTCATCTTTAACTACCTCGCAAGCATGAAGTACGTGTTTGCGCACAAGGAAGGCATGAGCCGCCGCCGCGAGTTCATCATCTTTGTCGTGCTGTCCGTGATCGGTTTGGTGCTCAACGACGGCATCGTGCTGGCGCTCAACGCCGGCCTGGGACTCGAGGCCAATATCGCCAAGATCTGCGCCACCGCGCTTGTCATGGTCTACAACTTTGTGACCCGAAAAATCTTCCTGGAGGGCGACGAGACAAAATAGCTCGAAACCCCTGCAGCATTACGGCGCCCACGGACGACGCGCACTCAGCGCAGTATCGTCCGTGGGTGTCGCTCGTTTACGGGCAAATTTTCAACGTTTGCGGATTAGCTCTTGAAAATTTGGCGAGTTCATATAGTTCTTGGCAAAGACCTTACGTTTCCCTTGTAAAAGCTCTAAAGTATCCTCTGCTCGATTCATCAACGCATTGGATGTGATTACGTGCGCAAGGCGCTGGCACAACCTCATACCAAGCAGTTCCTCAAGTTTGCTGTCGTGGGTCTTATCTCCTTTGGCATCGACTGGGGCATGCTCATTGCGCTCGTCGAGCTGTTCCACCTCGACTTTTTGATGAGCACCACGGTTTCGTTTATCACGTCCGTCGTGGTCAACTACTGGCTCAGCATGAAGTACGTGTTCGACCATCGCGAGGGCATGAGCCGCAAGCGCGAGTTCACGATCTTCACCATCCTGTCGGTGATCGGTCTGGGCCTCAACGACCTGTACATGTTTGTGGGCGTCACGTTTTTGAGCATCGGCTACCAAGCCATGAAGGCCATCGCCACGTTCTTGGTCACCTGGTACAACTACTTCAGCCGCCGCTTCTTCCTCGAGGGCGCACGGTCGTAGTCGATCACCATTTGCTTGAATGTATAAACGGTTGGAATTCCCGTTCCAACCGGTTTTTTGTTTGCCGAGAGACCCGGCGACCCAGTCCCATTCGCATGAAAAACGGGCGGTCCGGATGTTGGTCCGAACCGCCCGTCTGGCGCGCTATGTCGAGGCCTCTAGCCCGTTACGTAATACCAAACGACGTTGTCGCCATTGGAGAGAACGTAGTTACTGCAGGCCGTCATGGGCGTTGTACCGTTGACGGAGTACATCCAGCCGCTCGTGCCGCCGTACTGTTTCTCGGCCAAACCACCAATCGCAGAAACATACGTGCCGTACGATGAGCCGTGTGCGTTGACAGAAAGGCCCAGCGCACACAGGGCATCGTAAACGGTGGCGCCTTCGTTAAAGGTAAAGGTGCCGCCAGAGGACACAGGATTGCCCACAGCGCTCGATGTGACCGAAACCGTCACCGTGACGTAGCCAGGCTGCTGCGAGCTGCCCTGGTCGCCAGTAGAGGCGTTTCCACCATTAGAGGATGAGGCTCCATCAGACGACTGGCCACCGCCCGAAGAAGCACCGCCAGACGCATTGGAAGTATCACCGGCTCCCGTATTTTGGGCAGCGGATTTATCGCCAGACTTCTTGCCGTCCTGGTCCTCGGACTTCTTGTTATCCGAGTTCTTGTCCGATTCCTTATTTGAAGACTCGGAATCGTCCTTGGACTTGGACTCATCAGAATGCTTGGACTCATCTTTTGCGTCATTCGATGACTTGGAATCCTTGGAACTGGCCTCGCCCGAAGTCGTAGTCGAGCCAGACGCCCTGGTGTCCTTGGTGACGACGCTCTCCCCCGTCACGGTCTGAATGATCCAGTCGATGGACCAGGCGCCGCTCTCGGAAGGATGGACGAAACCCAACGAGACGACGATCAGAATGGTGCACGCGGCAGTCAGAACGCCGAGAAGAGCCTTGCGGCGAGGGGCGGACGCCGCCGAAGCGGCGCCCTTTTGCTTTGCATCGTCAAGCTGGATAAACGAGGAATCTGGTTGCTTGGGGTCAGCGTCCTTGGATTTATTGGACACAGCCCTCACCTACCGACGTTTGGTGAACACGAACACGCCGACGATGGCGAGACCGATGACGCCGGCGGCAACGCCGACGATGGCGAGCGGATTGGTGCCAGTCTCCTGCTCGGAAGCACTAGAGGACTTCTTAGCAGTGGTCGTGGAAGCAGTACCCGTATCGGACTTGGAATCGGACTTCTTGTCGGACTTGTTGTCCTTCTTGTCAGACTTCTTGTCAGACTTCTTGTCAGACTTCTTGTCAGACTTCTTCTCGGACTTATCGGTGTCCTTCTTGTCGGACTTGTTGTCTTTGGTCTCGGTCTTGGTCGACACCGTCGTCTTGGTCACCGGCTTCTGACCCGGGGCGATAGCGCCGCCGGCCTGCTGGCCCTTAGAGCCGGAGCCGGAACCCGTGCCAGCGCCAGCGCCAGCGCCGGAACCGTTGCCAGCGCCACCGTTGCCACCATTAGTGCCAGAACCGCCATTGCCGCCAGGGTTAACGGCATTCTTGGTCCACTTGGCATACAGCGTCAGATCGGCCGTCACCGGCGTGCTGAAGTCATACGCCTCCGTGCAAGCCTCATCGGTGTACCAGCCACCGAAGGTGTAGCCCTCACGCGTCGGATCGGCAGGCTTAACCAGCTTGCCGTCGGCCGTAGTCTGGAAATCGACCTTGGAACCCTCGCCAGTCTCGAACGAGACCTTAACGCCACCATTCAGCTTGAACAACGTGCCGGAATCGTTGATGTAGTAGAGGTTGCCCTTGGCGTCGCAGGCAATCGGCGAGTCGCAGTAGTTGTTGTGTCCCGTTGCGCTAAACGCACCGGTCGCCTGCGCGTCACCCAGCTTGTAGCGATAGACACCGCCGCCCGAGGTGTAGTTCACATAGTCGGAAGTCGCACCGTAGTTAACCGTGAAGTAGACATACGTGCCATCTGCCTGGGCGCTCACGAGCGGTGCGCCCTTGATGCCGCCGATGGGAAGCGCGGAGCCATCAGCAGACGAAACCAACGTCGTAGCAAAGTCATTATCAAGGTCGACAATCGCCAGCGCAGAGCCACCGGAAACCTCGCCGCCGACAATCAGCTTGTTGCCATACAGCGTAGGCATGCAGGCGCATCCCGTAAGACCCAGGTCGACGACGCGCTCTTCGGAAATGCGCGAAGCGGCATCCGCATCACGCGAACTACCGTCAGAAATCGCCAAAACGTGCAGCTTGCCATCGCGCGAAATCAGATAAGCATGGCTACCGTCGGCGGAGAGCACACAGGAGGAGTTAACGATAGCCCCAACGGAAACGCTTCCAAGCACAGCGCCCGAAGACTTGCTGAGCATCTCAACGGTACCGGCGCTGGTGGGAACCAGAATAAAGCCGTCACCCACGGTAGCGCCCGTCCAGTAATAACCCTCATCGGCGTTGACGTGCTGCCAGGAAACGGCACCGGTCAGGATATTGATGCGCGTCAGATGGCCGTTGTTATACACGCCCTTACCATAGTCGACATCAACGGTGCCGACATAGAGATAGTTGCCATCGACCGTCAGCTGAGAATTCGACTGAGCAGTTTTGCTCACAGGGTCGGTAACCCAAACCGTCGTGAGCGTATCGGCCGTCAGAGCCTGGACCGCACCGCCATCGAGCGGGACGATGACCAAGCCGTTCGTATAAATCGGACGCGTCGTGTAGCCAATCGCAGTCTTAAGATTCGACTCGGCCAGCACCTTGCCCGACTCGGCATCGATCTTAAGCAGGCGCTTGTTGACGGCGAGATACACATTGCCGTTTACGACAATCGGCTCGCTCGCGTTGGGGTACGTGGCGCCCGAATAGGCCTTCCAATCAAACGTCCAAGAGCTTGCCAGCGCGCCCGTAGGCGTGGACACGTTCTCGACCACCGCATTGGAATTGCCGCTCCAGTCGGCTTTCCAATCGGTCGGGCGCGAAGCGCTCGGATCAACTACGACTTCATCGGGATTAGGAACGGTATCGCCAGCAGCATAAGCCCAGACGATCTTGTCACCCGACTTGAGCACATAGTCGCTATCGAGCTGAGACCCAGGAACGCCGTTGACAAAGAACGACCAAGCACCCGACAGCTCGGTGCCATCAAGCGGAGAGACAAGAGTGTGAACGCCCCAATAACCAAATTGGTCGTACATCTTGGACTTGACGCCAACGGCATCGAAGTAGGCAGCAGAGGCATCCTTGATCGTCGTGCCCTCGACAAACACCTGCATCGAAGGATCAGTCCAGCGCTGAGCCTTATCGTCCTTCTTGCCGATGATCTCCATCGAAACGGAGACCTGACCAGGCATGGTGCCGTCGGAGCCATAGACCCAAGCAATCTCGTCGCTTGCCTTAAGCGTATAGGCGCCCGCACCAACATCAACAGGCTTGCCATTGACAAAGAACTGCCAATATTTCCAGGTGTTTTCGTCAACCTTCTCGCTCGAGAGGGTCACGTTCTTTTCGAACGGCGAGGTCAGCGACTCGAGATACCAGCCAAACGAGCTCTCCCCCGTTTTGGCGCCAATGCCAGACTTTTTAAAGATCTGCTCGGAAAGGTCAGCAGCGGTTGTTCCCTCGTCCACGAGAGCTGTCGTAGGCTGTGCCCACGTCTGCCGGGCGCCCGAAGCATCCTGGCCGATAACGGTGCAGCTTACCGAAAGCTGATCGGCAGGAGCGGGGTCGTTGTACTTCGAGTAGTACCAGACGACGGAGTCGCCGGCCTTGAGCGTGTAGCCGCCGGCGCCGACCATGGAGGACTTGCCGTTGATGAACAGCTGCCAGTACGCTTCGGTCGTCGGGTCGTAGGCGAGCGTGCGGCCGGAGTCGAAGGGCGACGTGATCGAATTGAGCGCCCAGCCCCAGGAGCCGTTGGGGTCGTAGTCCGCCTTGAGGCCGGTCTGCTTGAAGAGCTGCTCGGAGAGGTCGGCCGCGGTCGAGCCCTTCTTCAGCGTAATGCTCTGAGCGGCGGCCCAGGTCTGCTGAGCACCCTTGGCGTCGGTGCCGACGACCGAACACGTCGCGGAAACCTGCGTGGAAACCGTGCCCGTGGGATCCTCGTACACGAGCTCGAGCGTGTCGCCATCGCTCGGGTAGTAGCCCGTGGCATAAGAGTTGGCAGCCTTGCCATTAATATCAAAACGCCAGTACTTATAGCCGGACGCCGTGTTTTCCATCGCGAGCGTCTGGGACTTATCGGGGTTCGTAACCGAATAGGGAACGCCGCCGTCCGTGCTATAGCTATAGCCGGCGTCGTCAAGCACCTTGGCAAAGATGTCCCAGGCAGACTTTTTCTGGGTACTCGACCACGTAAACGAGGCCGACGGCACCCAGTCCACAAGATCATAGGGCTGCCCAGCATCGTGCTTGCTTACGCCTACAACCTTAACGTTGACAGAAATAGACTTTTCGTCAGAAGAGTTAACGAACCAAGAAGTGCTCTTGACGTCATTGTTGCCGGCATTTGCAACGACATACGCATATTTGCCCTCAGCAGAGGCGGGAAGCGTGATCGCGCCGGTCGTTTCGTCGGCGCCAAACAGCTCGTGGGCATTTGTGCCCTCAGCGTCATCGGCGAGATACCAGCGGTAATCGACGAGGGAGCCCTCGGGGAGTGCCGTCTCGTAATCGCCCCAATCGCCCGTTGCCATGTAATTGGCAGTAGGGGTAAGCGTTCCGCCGACCTGTGCAAGGTTGCCGCTCGAAGCGACATTAACCGATGTCAGGGTATACGCCTTGGCATCTTCGCCCTTGACGATGGCATAACGCGTGGAGGCATAGTCGGTGTTGTAGCCACCGTCGACGATGCACTTGAGGTACTTGCCGACGTACTTTTGCGAAATTACGAACGACGGCCTGTGCGCGTTCTCATCCGTCAGCGTCGTGAACGGACCCTGGGCGCTATCGGCAATCTGCCACGTATACGTCAGTTGATCAGATGTAAGCTCGGCACCCTTTGTTCCTGCAGACGTCTTCACGAATGCAGTAACACCGATCTTTTCGCCACTCTTGTAGACAAACTTGGCGTCATCGCTCTGATCGCCGACGATCTTTTTGAGATACGCCAGGAACAGCTCGTGCGAGCCTGCGGCCTTAACGGCCACAGCAGTAGTCGCCTCTACGGTGTTATCGCCCGCAGTGGCCGACACGCTCACCCAGCGCTTGGCGTAGTCATCGGGAATCGTAAAGCTGCTGTCGGTTTTGCCCTCGACCACATGCCAGTCGGTCTTCGCATCAAACGCAGAGGAAGACGGGTCGACAGAGGACCAACGCCACGTGTAGGTAACGCCCTCGGTAACCGGCTCAGACGAGTAATCGACCGCCTTGTAGGCGCACGCCTCAATCGTAGAGCCAGTGTCCTTGGCGCCCTTGCTCGCATTGGTAAATGCAACTGAATCGAGCGTCGTCGCGCCCTTGGGCAGAATGCGGCCCGCCTTGGTCTCACAGCTATCGGAGCCGGGGATACCCTTCTTGGCCTTTGCGACCACCTTGAGGTAGCGGTTCGCGCACTCCTTGGTAACCGTGAAGGTATCACCAGTTGCAACCTGCTCGAACGTGCCGTCAGCAGAATCGGCCACCCACCAAGAAAAATCGACCTTGTCGGAGCCATAGAGGTCAGTCGGCGTGTCGTAGTTAAAGTAGTAGGCGGCAGCCTTAATCGTGTCACCGACGTTAGCGTTGGGGACGTTCTCATAATCGTCGCCAAATTCGGCGCCGTTATAGGCGAGAACGATGTGGCCTAACGCGATCTGGTCACTCGCGGCAACAGGACCCGGCGTATTGTAGCCAACAGACGCGGGCGTCCCGAAAGAGCTGCTCGGACCGTACAGCTCCTGGCCATCGCCGACAACCTTAACGCGAATGTACTTGCCCGCAAGCTGCGAGGCGAGTTCGTCCGTAATCGTTAGCGACTGGCCGGTCTGACCGGGAATCACCTGATAGGCAGAGTCCTCGGCATCGCGCGTATCGGACGCAAGCCACTGATAGGTCCAGCCACCCTGCGCCGCAATACGCTTATTGGGGACCGCTTCGCCGTCGTAGGCATTCGCCCAAAGTGTAGTGCCAGGGTTCAGTATCTCGGCCTTGACGGACGAATACGAGCTCGAATCGTCTGCCGAAGACTGGATGAGGACATAAGACTTTGCATCCAGGGCCGTCTTGGTAGGAACGGGTGCCTTGATGGTGTTCGTCGCCGTCAGCTTTTGGTTGTTGGCGCCCTTGGTCGGGCCGTAGATGACGTTACCGCTTGCATCGGTAATGCGTACGCGCAGGCACTTGCCGTTAAGCTGAGTACGCAGGGCATCGTCCAAAACGATCGATGCGCCCGTCTGGCCCTCGACAGGAACAAATGCGGAATTGTCCGCATCGCTCTTGTTGCTGATGTCGGCAGCAAGCCACTGATAGGTGCAGCCCGAAGCGCTGGCGCGCTTGCTGGACGAAGTCCAAACATTCGCATAGAGCGTAGTATTGCTCTGGATAAAAGCGGTGAAGTTAGAGCCAGCCCAACGAGAAGGCGACTGGCTTTTTCCGACGCTGACACCATTATTCGAGGAAAACGTATCAGCGGCACGAGACGCGGCCTTGGCAACACTGGGCTCGCTGGCCACCGCAGTCGCGTCGCCGGTCTCGGCGGTGGTGTCAGACGCCTCGCTCGCCGGGGTGGCCGAAGCAGGGTCTGACGCAGCGAGGTCGTCCGATGCATCATCGCTCACGTTGTCAGGCGCGGCCGAACCCGTATCCCCAGTTTCGGAGGAGCCACCTGCAGCCGAATCGTTTGCGTCGGCAGCAGCCGCGGTAGTATCTGCAGTACCGTCCGTGGCCTGCGCGCCCTCGCTCGGCATTGTGGCCTGAGCCACGGCCTCGGCAATGCCCTCGGCGCCATCGGCCCACAGCTGGGCCGGTGTGGTGCCAAAGGCCATCGCGAAGGCCAGGAATGCCACCAGGCCGCGCTTGGCTACGCCGCGCGCGATCGCCCCATGGCGACGCAACGAGGCGCGCTTGCGCTCGTCCTCAAACATATCCATTTGTCCCCCATTGTCTGTACTTGGAGCGTTGCCCTGAGGCTGCCCCACGTCATCGCGCATGCTGCGCTCGAGTTCCCCCATCGGGGTCCCCCTTCCCTCCAGAGCCCTATGCACACCGGCGGCATACGCCGCAGCCGCATGCAAGATGGGAGGCGATCCGACTTAACCTTAACGGCTCGGGTACGTCGTCCGATCTGCGACGCGAGCATCCCGAGCCAAGAGGAATTACGGTTACTGGTACAGCCGGGGACTTGCACCCCGATTCTCCCAAATGCGCAGGAAAACCACGCATTCGTGCGTCTCCGCACCACCATCTAGGCCATTGATTATTACTGTCAGTATGGTATCACGCAAAAGGGCCCCGTACGCAGGCGAAGCCCAAGGTAAAAGCTATTGTTTGCGATAGGAAAGAGTTGGGTATGGAAGGGCGCCGTGGGACAAGACACCGTGCAGCTACGCTAGTGCTTGCCGCCGTGACTGTTGCGCCAGATATTGCGGCCCAGCATGAGCGCCAAAACCAGCGCGCTCACATAGCCAACAAAGCCGATGATCGGAATACCGAGCACAACAGGCTCGATGCGCGCATAGTAGACCACCGAGGAACCGATAAACAGACCGGCAATGACAATGGCCATTGACATGCGGTCGACGATGCCGCCTATCTGACGCAGCGCCTTGTCGCTACTCATGAGCTGCAAGTTCAGCTTGAGCTGACCGCGCGTGAGCATTCGCGACGCCAGGCCCAGATACTCAGCCGCTTCGAGCGAACCCTTTGCCGCTCGGTAGCTACTCGCCGCGAAATCGCGACTCATGTCGCGCATGCGTGCGTAGGTACTCTTCTCGTTTTTGATGTGCGTCTGGATGATCTGAATCATGTTGACGTTGGGCATGTACTCGGTCAGCAGACCCTCGAGCGTCACCATGCCGCGGGCGAACATCGTCACCACGCTCGGCAGCTCAACGTCGTTTTTGCGCGCCAGGTTTAGCAACGAGGTCAAAAACTCGCCGATATCCAGGTCCTTAAGATCGAGTCCTGCAAAGTCGGCTACGATAAAGTCCAAATCGGACAAAAAGGCCGAATGATCGAGCTCGGCCGAATCACCGCGCGTCACGGCAAAACGCATGAGCGAATCCTTGAGCTTGGGCACATCGCCCTCGGCCACGGCGAAAATCATATCCTTGACGATACCGCGGTCGTGGCTCGACATGCGCCCGACCATGCCCAGGTCGATAAAGTAAACGATGCCATCTTTGAGGATGATGTTTCCCGCATGCGGGTCGGCATGGAAAAAGCCGTCATCGAGCACCTGCGTTGAATAGTCCTCGACAATCGCCGAGCCGATCTTTTCCAGGTCATAGCCCTCGGCCACCAGGCGCTCGGGATCGGCAATCGAGATACCGTCAATGTAGTCCATGACCACGACGTGTTCGGTGCAAAGGTCCAAGTAGGATTTGGGACACGACACGCCATGGACGCTCTTATGGAACTCATAGAAATCGTTGAGGTTTTTGGCCTCGGCCAAAAAGTTGGTCTCCTCGCGAAACGAGGTCCACAGCTCCTCGACCACGCCGTGCAGGTCAACAAACTGATCGGTGTTGACAAACTTGGAAACGATGCGCACCACCGAACGGATGATGTCGATATCCTGCGCCATGACCTGTTGCGCGCCGGGGCGCTGCACCTTAACGGCCACGTCCTCGCCCGTCACCAGACGGGCGCGGTGCACCTGCGCGAGCGACGCGCTACCGAGCGGGTTGGGGTCGATCGCGTCGAACATCTGCCCCAGGCGCTGGCCGTATTCCTCTTCCAGACAGCGGAGCACTACCTCATATGGCACCGGCTCTACGTCGGAGCGCAGGCGACGGAGCTCGTCGCAAAACCGCTGCGGCAAAATCTCGGACCGGTTGGCCAGAATCTGCCCCATCTTGACGAACATGGGGCCAAGCTCTTCGAGCAGGCGGCGCAGGCGAACCGGCGTGAGGTTATCCCATACGCGGTACTTTTTGATCAGGCGAACGATCTGCCCAATGCGTTCGCGGCGGCCTGCCGGCGTGAGCTGGTATTCCTCATCCGGCGCCATCGCGTCGGGCTCCTCGGGCACCATATCGACAGCGCGCGGCTTCTTGCGAGCGCCCGAGACGGCGGCATCGACCTCGTCGACAACCGCCGCCTCGTCACCCAAGGGATCTAGATTGTTGTAATCGGTAGTGGAATCTGCCATCTGCGCTGCTACTCGGCCTCTTCGGTGCCCTCTGCATCGTCGGGCTCAACGGACTCGACGGGCACCGAGGTCACGTTATCCTCGACCGAATCGACGATGTCGCGCACATGGGCCAAAAAGGCCGTGCGCTCGGGGGCGGTCATAACGCGGACGCGGGCCAGGATGAGCTCGTCGAGCACGCGCTGTGCCGCAGTCTCACCCTGCATGCCCAGACGCTCGGTCAGGTCGGAAATGGTGCCACCGGCCTGCTCGAACATATCGGACACGCTGCGGGCGATATCGGGGGTGCCGGCGTCCTTGCGGACCTGCTCGCCCTTGGTATTGAGGTCGTCGAGGACCTTCTTGCCGCCCTCGACGGCAACGGCAGCGGCGCCGAAGCCCACGTTGATGGCACCGTTAACAAGCTGATCGAATTTCATAACCATGGTTGGCTCCAATCGTGAACAACTGCATTGGACTTCTTGTACCCAAGATTGAGCGAACGACACAAAATCGTTTTACCGCCAAGATAGAAATCGAGCGGGGCAAAGCCTTTGACGGCGTTTGCCCCGCTCGCTCGCTGCAAGGTTGCCTTTACCTTACGTTGTCGTTCATCGCGAAGGAGTTCTTCATGGCGCAGCTCGTGGTGTAGAGCACCTTGCCCAACAGGGCATCGGTCTCCACGCGCACGAGCTCGGCAAAGGCCTCGTTGGCGCGGGCGAGCTCGGCAGGCACCTCGGCCTCGGACAGCGCGGCTACGACAGCGTCAACGTCGTGAATCTGCTTGTGGCCCATGCCGCCGACCTTTTCCTGATAATCCTCGACCGCGCGACCGCACTCATGGAAGCGGACGTCGGCCAGCGCGCCGATCAGGCGGTTGGCCCAGTAGAAGTTCTCGGACGTCACGCGAGCCTGCGTGTCGGCATAGTACTCGGGCATGGTCTCGACATTGGCGTACAGCGGTACGAGCGCGTTAAACGAGTTGGAGCCAAACGCCATCCACTGCACGGCGCGATACGCCGGCTGCGCATAGGGGCGCAGCTGCAACACGGCAAGCTGGCTGTTGCGGTTGATGCCGATGGGGCGATAGGCACCACGCGTAGCGGGCGTGCCCTTGCTGCCGTAGCAGTCGTACTCCGTGCCCTGGTAGTGGCTCGAGAGCACGTACTTGATGTCCTCGATGGTCACCTTGCGCTCGGGCACGCGGCTCCAGGGGATATCGTCGCTCTCGGGCGTGTAGTCGGCGTCGGGGCCATCCCACACGTCGCTGGGGTTGAGGCAGCGCTGCATGTACCAGGCGCGCGGCGTGTTGTAGACATGGTCGCTGTCGCTGTGCGAGCCAAAGGCCTCGCGCGGGTTAAAGACGGCAGCCGGGCCGTCGCTCTCGACGCCCAGCGTCAGGTCCAGATGCCACTCGGCCATCCAGACGCGCAGGTCGGCGGAGCACATATGGTTGGCCTGGGCGCCCTCGGCGTCATCCAGGTCAAAGCTGTCGATGCCCAGCTGGTTGGGCATGGTCACATAGGCGTCGTCAGGCACGCGCTTGGCGATCCAGTGGTGACCGCCGATGGTCTCGAGCCACCAGATCTCGTCCACGTCACTAAAGGCGATGCCGTTGTTCTCGTAAGTGCCGTAGCGCTCGAGCAGGTCGCCCAGGACACGCACGCCGTCGCGGGCGGACTTGGCATACGGCAGCACCAGGGTCACCATGTCCTCCTCGCCCAGGCCACCGGGCTGCGCCGGAACATAGCCGTCCTCGCCCTCGTTACCCTTGGCGGGCACGTAGTCCACGAGCGGATCGGCGCCGCGGACGCGCTCGTTGGTGGTAAGCGTCTCGGTTGCGGACATGCCAACATTGAGCTCATTGAAGCCGGCCTCGGCCCAAATGCCATGACCCGGGACAACGTCGGGGACGCTTGTGTAACGCATGGGATTGTCGGGCAGTTCAACGGTCAGGTGGCTCAGGACACTCGTGTAGACACGCGGCTGCTCGTCGGGATGCACTACGCGCATGCGCTTGGGCTCAAACACCCCGTTGGACGAGTCCTCATTGCGGGCAACCAGCGTCGACCCGTCGTAGCTCGCGTTCTTACCAACCAAAATCGTTGTGCACGGCATGCGCATCCTCCTTGAGCGAAGAAATCAAACGGTACCAGTGTATCGTTTCAGCGCAAAAAGGGCGAAACCGCCGCCCCGGCAGCCCCTGTGGGCAAAAAATGCCAAATATGAGTACTGTCACCAATTTAGTAGCAGCAAATTTCCTTGTAATGAGTGCCGGAAATCCCCAATTGTCCAAAAGCAAGGTCGCGCACACAGTCGTGGTGTAAGAAGCAAGGGAGGGCCATCGCCTAGAATCGTCAGTGCCTAGATATTCGACGAAAGGAAAGACGATGACCCACAGCGACATTCTATCCCAGCCGGACCGGGGGCTCGGCCTCGACC
>JAXJBU010000077.1:0-3447 GCA_036302865.1 Collinsella sp.
GATGGTCCTCATCGACGTGGACAAGAACCGCGCCGAGGGTGAGGCTCTGGATATCGCGCACGGCATGACGTTTGCCGAGCCGATGAAGATCTACGCCGGCGATTATTCCGATGTCGCCGACGCCGCCATGATCGTCGTCACCGCTGGCGCTGCCCAGAAGCCCGGTGAGACCCGCCTGGACCTGGTCAACAAGAACGTTAACATCTTTAAGTCCATTATCCCCGAGATTAAGAAGTCCGGCTTCGACGGCATTCTGCTAATCGTCTCCAACCCGGTTGATGTTCTGACCTATGCTGCCATCAAGATGTCCGGCCTGCCCGAGGGCCATGTCATCGGCTCCGGCACCGTGCTCGACACTGGCCGTCTGCAGCAGATGCTTGGTGCCCACGTCGAGGTTGACCCGCGCGATGTCCAGGCCTATGTCATGGGCGAGCACGGCGACTCCGAGTTTGTCGCTTGGTCCAGCGCTCAGGTTGCTGGCGTTCCGCTGAACACCTTCTGCGAGCTTCACGGTCATCTGGAGCACGAGGCTGCCGAGAAGCGTATCGCCGAGGACGTTAAGAACTCCGCCTACACCATCATCGAGAAGAAGCACGCCACCTACTACGGCGTCGCCATGGCCGTTAAGCGCATCTGCACCGCTGTTATGCGTGATGAGCAGACCGTTCTGCCCGTTTCCTCGCTCATGGTGGGCGAGTATGGCCTGTCCGATCTGGCCATCTCCATGCCGACGGTCGTTGGCCGCGACGGCGTCGTCTGCCGCGTCCCCGTGCCGCTGAACGATGACGAGCAGCATGAGCTCACCGCCTCCGCCAAGGCCCTCAAGGACATCATCGACAGCGTCGACTTCTCCTGCTAAATTCGGCTCGTTTGGGCAACAGGCTACAATGAAAGGCGTCCGGGCCACACGGTCCGGGCGCCTTTTTAGTGCGAGGGGGGGGTCAGGTTACTTTGCACCACCCCAATGCACCATAGTTGATGGGAGGGCCATGTCGGATTCGCCTAATTTTTTGACCTATGCCCAGACGGCGTTTGATCCGTTTGAGGAACGGCCGTTCTGCGCGGTGGATAGCCTGGTCTTTGCGTGGTTGTCCTATTTGCGTTTGCCGGGTGATATGGCGGAGCTGACGAACTGGCAGGGCCTAGACGTACGCGAGCTGCTGCGCGCCGAGTGCTACCAAGACATGATTGGCGACCTGTGGGATCCGGAGGGGAGTCGTGCCCTGTTGGAGGCTGTGGCAGCAAGCCCTCGCTACCGTGGCGTTCGTGTTTGCGGCTATCGTAGCGTGAGTGATGCCGAGACAACGGAGCAGTTTGCGGCCATGACGTTCCGATTTCCGGCGGGGTTTAGCTATCTTGCCTTCCGGGGGACCGACAGCACGATTGTGGGCTGGAAAGAGGACTTTAACATGGCGTTCCGGTGTCCTGTGCCGGCCCAGGAATCCGCGGCGCGTTATGTAGACGAGGCGGCGGATGCGATTGACGGGCCGCTTTTGTGCGGAGGTCATTCCAAGGGTGGAAACCTTGCGGTGTACGGTGCGGCGATGTGCCCCGATGTCGCCCGTGAGCGAATCGAAAGGGCGTATTCCCATGATGGCCCGGGCTTCGTCGAGGAGTTTCTGAGCGGCAACGCCTTCGCCGATCTATCCGGTCGAATCGACAAGACGCTACCTCGGTCGTCGATCTTTGGCATGATGTTCGAGACACAGGAGGACTATGCCATCGTTGAGAGCACCGAGTTCAGCCTGCTTCAGCATAATCCCTTTAGCTGGGTGGTTGATGGTCGCGACTTCGTGTACTGTGAGCGCCTGTCCGCCGGTGCTCGATACGTTGATGGCTCCATTCGCGAGATGCTGCTTGCGGTGTCGCCTAACGAGCGCGAGCGTTTTGTAGATGCGTTGTTCTCCGTGCTTGAGGCTACGGGTGCTGAGCGGTTTGCGGATATCGCTGGGAATCTACGCGAGAGCCTGCCCGTGATGCTCCAGGCTGCGCAAGGCTTTGACAAGGATACGCGACGCTTTGTCTCGCAGACTATCGTTGCGATTCTTAAGTGTGCGCTTCTGCCCAAACGTCCCCAGATCGACATGCCCGCTGCCGGCAAGAGCTTGGCAGAACAGCTCGAGGCTTGGCAGTCCGAGCTCCTGCGCTAACCATTGGTGCAAAGCAACCTGTCCCCGATGCACCAATCTTCGATGCGCCTGGGGCGGGATCGACCGCTATACTGGTTCGTGCCGAAATCGATCTAGAACGGAATGCCGTATATGAAAATCAATCACGCGATTCTGCATATCCTGGACTTTGACTCTGCCGTCAACGTTATGAGCCAGCGCGAGCTCGATATCGAGAGCCGCACCGTGCGTAATTTCGTAACCACGCACCTGCGGCGCGCTCGTACCTCGGCCGACAACAAACGCGCCACGTTTGCCGAGAACTCTGCGTTTGGTGGTGAGCTCAAGGGCTATTTCTTTGGCGAGCGCGAGTTCGTGGACCTGTCGCAGCAGATTGCGGAGTTTATCTCCTCCGAGCTCACCAAAGCCGAGAAAGCCGAGTCCACCGACGTGCTCGTGGCTGATTTTGACGACGATGAGGATGCCCGCTGGTTTGCCGTGATGCTGCTGGGCTCCAAGCAGGCTTTTATGCACGAAGTGGGCCGCGAAGAGGGGGAGGTGCGCAACGACATCGCGCGCCACTACGCCATTCTGCCGAACCCCTCGCAAAAGGTGCCGAGCTATGCAATCGTGCGTGCAAGCACCATGGAGATCGGCTATGTGGATAAGAAGCGCAAGATTGCCGGCGAGGATCGCATGCTCATTCCCGATGGCCTGCTGCAGTGCGACACGGGGGTATCGGGCAAGGAGGTCATCGACACCGTGACGCGTGTGGTCGAGGAAGTCGCCGAGGAGCACGGTGCCAACACGGCTGTAGCACTCGCCAAGGTTAAGGCTGCTGTTGCCGAGAAAGTTGAGGATGACGAGGAGCTGCCGCCTTGGGATATCGTCGATGAGGTCTTTGAAGACGAACCGGTCATCAAGGAGAGCGTGCGCGCGGCACTGACCGAGGAGAAGGTGCCTGAGCGTGTGCCCGTGGAGCGCAAGCAGGTCGAACGCGCGGCGGTGCGCAATCATAAGATTCGTACCGACACGGGTATCGAGATCAGCTTCCCGGCAGAGATGGGTTCGAACTCCGAATACATCGAGTTCATCAACGAGCCCAACGGCCTCATCTCCATCGAGCTCAAGAATATCGGCAGCATCGAGAATCGATAAGTTGCGTTACGCCTGCAGCGAGAAAGCAAAGGCCGAAGCCCCTTGGCTTAACAGTGATAAGGAACTAATTTACTTATCAACTGTTAGCTGACGGTTTCCGGGGTGCATACGGACAAATCCCGTCTGATTTCTAACAGGAAGTCAGACGGGATTTTCGCTTTATATTACGAATTATGGAGGA
>JAXJBU010000078.1:0-25766 GCA_036302865.1 Collinsella sp.
GCCGGTTTGACCGGCCCGCCACGGGTCAATCTGCAGTGCGGCCCGAACCCCGTGAGGGCCGGCGCCTTTAGACGCGTGCCGGAAATCCAAGGGTTATACCCTAAGAGCAAACCACCCCTTTTAGGGGTGGTTTTGATTTCGGTGTCAATTCAAATGTTTTTCAATCCATCCCCTCAATAAGTTGCGGTGAAATAGGGACTGAAATGGCTGTTCAGAGGCCTATTCAATCCCTATTTCACCGCAACTTATGGGTGGGGATGGCTACGACGCGAGCGTGGCGATGACGGCTTCGTCGCCGGCGTATATTAGGGTGTTGCCGTCGGGGATGATCGTTTGGCCGTCGCGCTTGAGCATCACCACGATAAAGGGGTGCTTGCCCTGCGGCACATCGCGCAGGCGCAGTCCCGCCAGGCGACCGTGGGGTGTCACGGTGACCTCGCGCAGCGTAACCTCGGCACGCTCTTCAAACGTCGGGGCAGCCATAACCAGAAGGTCTCCTTCCTCAATCACGGTATCGCCGTTGGGTAGTACCGGGTGCGCGCCGTCGCGCAGCACCAGGACTACGAGCATGTTCGTCGCGCTGCCAATGTCGGCGAGCGAGCGACCGGCAAACGGATGTCCCGCGCCCACCTTGAGCTTTACAAACGACATGCCGTCTTCGTCGCGGTAGTCGTTAAAGGTGCGGCGCACGTCGCCGGTCGCATCGATCATATCGAGCTTCTTCGCCACCGCCGGCAGCACCGAGCCCTGCACCACAATGCTCGACACGGCAATCACAAACACCAGGTCAAATAGGTCGTGTCCGCCGGGAACGCCGGCCACCACGGCAAAGAGACTAAAGACGACCGAAGCTGCTCCGCGCAGACCCGCCCAGCTTACGAGTGCAACCTGGCGAGGGTTCGTCCTAAACGGCGCCAGCAGCATGCCTACGGCGATGGGGCGGCTCGCAAAGAGCATAAACGCCATGAGTGCCAGGCCCGGTAGCAGCATTTGCGGCAGGCGTGCGGGTGTAACGAGCAGGCCCAGCAAAAAGAAGATGGTCATCTCTGCCATCTCGGTGAGGGTGTCAAAGAAGTGCGCCATCTCGACTTTGCCGGCGATGTCGCAGGCACCCAGCACAATGCCGGCCAGGTATACAGCCAAAAAGCCGTTGCCGCCCAGGTAGCTCGGCAGCGCGTAGGCGACGATGGCCACGGCGAACAAAAAGATGGTCTGCGCGTCCTTGGCCGTTGCGTGCGCGCGTTCAATCAGGCGGCCCGCCGCCCAGCCGATGGCAAGGCCCAGGCCCGCGCCCAGGATAATCTGCTTGGCCAGCAGTGTGGGAATGTTGATGTCGCCGCCGGCCGCGAGTGTGGCGAGCACGGCGGTGAGCATGTAGGCGACGGGGTCGTTGGAGCCCGATTCGACCTCGAGCAGCGAGTCGGTGCCGCCCCTCAGCGACAGGCTGTGCTCGCGCAGCACGCTAAAGACGCTCGCCGCATCGGTCGACGCCACGACCGATCCCAGCAGCAGGCCGTCGATCCAGTCGAAGCCCAGCACAGAGTGGGCGAACACGCCGGTGATACCGGCAGTGATGACGACGCCGAGCGTGCTCAGCAGCACCGCCGGCGCAGCGACGGGCTTGGCGCGGTCGATATTGGTGTTAAAGCCGCCGTAGAACATGATGAACAGCAGCGCCGTGCTGCAGATGGTTTCGGTGAGTGCGTAGTCGCTAAAGTCGATGTGCGCCGGGCCGTTGACGCCCAACAGCATGCCGAGCGCGATAAAGATGAGCAGGGTGGGGAAGGGGAGTTTTCTGCCGACGGGTTTGATGGTCAGGCACAGAATAATGACGAGGCCGATAAAGAGAAGAATCTGGTTCATAGGGAGTGTCCGCTCCTGGGTGGTTGGCGTGGCACGGTCAGTTGTCTGCGGTTATTTGTACCCAAAGATGGTGGGTTTATGGGGTTGGATTGCGGGCGTGCGCGATATCGGCATAGACGGCTGCCGTCTTTGCCTCTGCTCGGAAACCCTTTCCAGCTTTATTGCAACGGAGTACAATGGGTAACGTTTAAGTTCAACTTGAAGTTTTAGTTGCGGCACCGGGCTTCGGCCGCAATGCAAGGAGAGGCGTACCATGGCGATCTATGTGACATCTGATGCTCACGGGCACGTGCGTGCGCTTGACGAGGCCCTGTCTAAGATCTCGTTGACGTCCGACGACACGCTGTACGTGCTGGGCGACATGATCGATCGCGGGCCCGATCCGGTCGGCGTTATTAAGCTCGTGCGCTCGCTGCCCAACGCCCACGTGCTCAAGGGTAATCACGAGCAGATCATGCTCGATTCCATCATTGGTCAGGATCCGCTCGATGCCGAGACCTGGGATATCAACGGTGGCTGGACGACGCGCGAGCAGCTCAACGACATGGAATTTGAGGCATACGAGGAGCTCGTGCGTTGGATGGCCGCGCTGCCGCTCTACGCGGTGATCGAGACCGAGGAGCGCCCGTATCTGCTGGTACATGCTGGAATCGAGATGAAGGCGGCGCGCGCGTTTTTGCTTGAGCATGGCGTCGATTGTGCCGATGGCGTCGGAGCGGTGGGTGCCGATCGCGAGCTGCTGCAGCAGATGCTCGCGGTGCAGTCGTCCGATGACCTGCTATGGATTCGTCACGGCTATTGGGATGTGCCGACCGGGCTGCTTTCTGCCGAGGGCAAGGGCCCGGTCGTGGTGAGCGGCCACACGCCCACGGTATCGCTTGGGCGCTATTGCGAGGTCGGTGGTCTGGCGGGGCTCGATGAGGAATCGGGACGCGGGCAGATCGTGCGCTTGGGCGGCGAGGACACTGCCGGTGTGCCCGATCGCATCGACATCGACTGCGCCGCCGCCACCGGCTCCGAGTTCGGCCGCGTGGGCATCCTGCGCCTGGACGACGGGGCGGAGTTCTACGCTAATATTCGCCCCGGGGAATAACGGCGCAAGAGGTTGGTGCCAAAACATCGACGTTTCTTTTCTTCAAATTGATTCGAATTAGGCGCCGTACGGATTCCGGTCCCTCTCTATGCGTTGGCGGATGTGGGCGTACTCGATAATCAACAGTACCAGCAGTAGGGCCATGATGGCCAGGTAGCTCACGACGGCGCCCATCAGGCCGAGCAGATTGATCAGAATCACCGGGAGCACCACGCTCACGGCAAAGCAGATCAGGTAGATCTTGGTGACGTCGCCGGCATGGCGCAGCACCGTGATGATGGCGTAGATAAAATCGATGGCCGCGGTGACGCCGCCGGCGACGACCATCAGCAGCGCCAGCGTACGGTAGCGCTCAAAGCTGAGACCGTACATAAAGCTCATGAGGGGAATACCGGGACCTGCCATAAATGCGGCGCACACGCCGGTGATGACCACGATCAGCGCCATAACGGCAACAATAATCAGGTCAAAGCGACGACGCTTGCGAGGATTAGCCCAAATGCTCGACAAGCGCAGGAGCTGCGGTTTATAGACAAATCCAATGCTCAACAGAATAGCCTGAGCTGGAAAAAACAGGGCATTAAAGTACAACTGGTATTTGTAGGCCAGTGTTCCTTCCATCACAAACTTGGGCATGCTCTCGATAAGATTGAACAGGAATAACGCGCCAAAGAGTGGGGCGCACTGGACAAACAGGTGGCCGACCTCGCGCAGGCTTACGCGGCGCGATTTTTCGGTCTCGAGCAGGGCGAGCGGCGCGGTGACCAGCACGAGCGAGGCGATCGCGGCGATGCCCATGGCCATGGCCGCGATGGGCATGCTACGCGTGAAGAACAGCGCCACGCTGAAGACCGCGATGACGCCGACGGAGCGTAGCGTTTGACTCATTCCAGCCAAGTAGAGCTTGTCGGCCTGCTGCAGGCGGCCTTCGTACACGTCGGCGACGCCGTCGATGACCTTATACAGGTAGACGCCCAGGCCGATCGTCGCCATCTGCGCGTCATAGCCGCGGGCGCTGCTATACATGAGGCCGCAGCCTAGGGCGAGCGCTCCGCAGATCCAACGATTGAGCTGGTAGGAGGCGAAGGACGTCTTTTCGTCGATGTCCGAGACCTGGAAATTGCGCACGCCGTAGTTGCACGCGATCATGATGAGCGTGCCGGTGACAAAGGCGATGGAGAACTTGCCGGCTTCTTCGGCGCCCACGAGCTGCGTAGACACGATGGTGAGCAACGGAAACGCCAGACCCCACACGGCGGTGCCGAGGGTGTTCCAAAGATAGTCGCGGCTGGTGGCGTGCTCTTCGTATTCAGCCTCTTGCGTGGAGAACCCGCCGCCGTAGACGGCGCCGAGCAGACGGTTCCACCAAGCGTTGACCATGCGGCGGACGGGGCCGGGCTCCCGATCGCGTTCGCGCCGGCGACGTGTGGCTTGGCTGCTATCGGGCCCGCCGGCGTTGCGCTGACTCAGCTCTTGGATGCGAGCGAGCTCCTCAGCGGTGTGCGAGGCGGGGAACAGGCCGTTCTCGATGCGGCCGCCCTGGGCCTTCGCGGCGCCGTCCTTCGATGCAGCGGGGTTGGAGGTGCCGTTGCGGCGGGCGATGGCGCGGCGAATGCTATCGAGGGGCGTGATACTCAAAGCGGAGTCCTTTCTATTGCTGCGCTTTAGTATAGACGCGACGGTGTTCGCTCGTGTTTTTGAACGGATTGTTCAATAATTTCGGCGGGCGGCTGTAATTTGTCGGTAAACGTGCGGTATCCTGTTGAAGTTTTGTGACACCCCCGATGCCGCCCATGCGGTACCAAGGAGCTTCTACCTATGGACGTCGCCGCATTCTTACTGGCTCTTGTGCCGATTATTTGGCTGGTCGTGATGCTGCTGTGCTTTAAATGGCCAGCTTGGAAGGCCGCTATCGGATCGTTTGTCCTTTCGTGCTTGCTTGCCTTCGCATGGTGGCACCTGCCGGCAGCGCAGATCGCGACCGCCTCGCTCGAAGGTTTTTTGATGGCTCTGTGGCCCATCGTCCTGGTGATCATCGCCGCGGTGTTCACGTATAACCTGTGCGTTCGTACGGGCGCCATGGACGTGATCGGCAGCATGATCACCTCCATCAGCAGCGACCGCCGTCTGCTGGCGCTGCTCGTGGCTTGGTGCTTCGGTGGCTTTATGGAGGGCATGGCCGGCTTCGGTACCGCTGTCGCCATTCCCGCCGGCATGCTCGCGGGCCTGGGCTTTGAGGCCGTGCCTGCCGTGCTCATCTGCCTGCTGGCCAACGGCGTGCCCACGCCCTACGGCTCCATCGGCATCCCCACGGTGTCCGTTGCCGACCTGGTGGGTTTGGATTCCCTTCACCTAGCGACCGTTCAGCTGGTGCAGCTCGCACCGTTCTTTGTGGTGATGCCGCTATTTATTGTGCTGGTTGCGGGCCGTGTTGCCGATGACCAGGGCAATGCCGCGAGTGTGGGCGAGCGTCTGCACGGTGTTGCCGGCGTGGCGTTGCTCTCCGGCGTGTCGTTTGTCGGCGCGGCTCTGGTCGTTGCCATGTTTGTGGGCCCCGAGCTGGCCGTGGTCGTAGGATCCATCGTTTCGCTCGCGCTGACAGCTGCGCTTGCCATGCGTGCCGAGAAGTCGGGGCATCTGGACGCACGCTTTCACATGAATATCGAGGCGGGGGAGAAGCTCACCGTTAAATCGGCGCTTTCGGCCTGGTCGTGCTTCATTCTGATTTTTGTACTGCTGCTGGGTACGTCCAACCTGGTGCCCGCCGTGCATGCCGCGCTTGCGCCCTTTGCAAGCCACGTGCAGGTGTATTGCGGCGAGAACCCCGGTACGCTTACGTTTTCGTGGATTAACACGCCGGGTGTTTGGATCTTCCTGGCCGCGTTTGTCGGCGGTGCCATTCAGGGTGCTTCGCCACGCATGATGGGCGAGGTGCTGGCCGCGACTGTGAAGCAGATGATGCCGACGGTGATCACGATGCTTTCGGTGCTCGGCTGCGCCAAGGTGATGGGCTATGCCGGCATGATTTCGTCGATCAGCGCGTTTTGCATTGCGGTCGCCGGCGGTCTGTACCCGATTCTGGCTCCGTGGATCGGTGCGGTCGGTGCGTTCGTGACCGGTTCGGGCACGTCTTCGGGCATGCTGTTTGGCCCCATTCAGAGCCAGGCTGCCACTGCGCTGGGTGTGAGCGACTACTGGATGGTCGCATTGAACGCCCTGGGCGTCGCCGCTGGTAAGATGATCTCGCCGCAGACCCTCGCCATTGGTCTTGCCGCCGTGCACGTGCGCGGTAAGGATGCCGAACTCCTGGGCGCGGTGCTGCCCTACGCTGCCGGCATGCTGGTCCTGATGAGCGCCATAGCCATGCTCGGCCAAGGCCTGCCGCTGTAGTCGGCACTTAGGGACGTTCCTTATGTGCCGGCACTTTGGGAACGTCCCTAAGTGCCGGCATCCGGGGACATTCCTTGAATGTTGCCTGTTCAAGAGTGCCCCCAACGACTAGTCGTTTAAAAGCGTCCCCAATGACTAGGCCGCTTGCCTGCGATTTTTGACCGTTGGGCGGGCTTGCCGCCCTTGCCGCAAAAACGTTTTTGCATATCGGGTACAACGGGCTTTACGTGAGTAAAGTGCGCGCCGCGTCCACGTGTCGCGTTTTTAAAGGAGGCCCCATGCCTGGTGTTACCCCTGCAGAAGTTTTGTCCAACTTTGGTATTACGCTCGTTGAAGATCCCGCCGAGAATCAACCCCGTCTGCTGGTCGATCTACCCGCCGCGGAGCTCGTCGAGCACGCCATCCGCCGCGAAGAAGGCCGCATGGCAACCAACGGCGCGCTGGTGATCGAGACGGGGGAGCGCACTGGTCGTTCGCCCAACGATCGTTTTATCGTTGACACCCCCGATGTTCACGACAAGATCGCCTGGGGTGCGGTCAACCGCCCGCTGTCCGTCGAGAGCTATGAGGCCATCAAGGCCGGCATCGTCGACTATCTCAACGAGCGCGACGTGTTCGTCACCCGCGGCATGGCTGGCGCCGACCGCAACCACACGCGTCGACTGCTCGTTGCCTGCGAGCGTGCCAGCCAGGCACTCTTTATTAAGCAGATGCTCGCCCGCCCACTCGCCCGCGAAATCGCGCGCACCGGCGAGCCCGACTTCTGCGTGCTCGCAGCGCCCGGTTACCAGTGCGACTCTGCCATCAAGGGCCTCAACTCCAGCGCTGCCGTGGTCATCAACTTCCAGGAACGCGTGATTCTGGTCGCCGGCACCGGCTACTCCGGCGAGATCAAAAAGTCCATCTTCAGCGTTATGAATTACTTGCTGCCCGTCGAGGACGACGTGCTGCCCATGCATTGCTCGGCCAGCATGGATCCCGTCACGCACGAGACTGCCGTGTTCTTTGGCCTGTCCGGCACCGGCAAGACCACGCTTTCGGCCAATCCCACGCGCCTGCTGATCGGCGACGACGAGCACGGTTGGTCCGACATGGGCATCTTTAACATCGAGGGTGGCTGCTACGCCAAATGCGAGGGCCTGGACGCCTTTCACGAGCCCGAGATCTTCAACGCTGTCCGCTTTGGCGCGATCTGCGAAAACGTGGTGCTCGACGAGAACCGCAAGCCCAACTACGATGACATCTCGATTACGCACAACACGCGCGTGGCCTATCCCGTGGAGCACATTCCTAACGCGTGGACTAAGGGCATGGGCACCACTCCGAGTGTCGTGCTGTTCCTGACTTGCGACGCTTTTGGCGTGCTGCCGCCCATCTCGCGTCTGACGGCCGACGCCGCCATGTACCACTTTGTGACGGGCTTTACGGCTAAGATTCCCGGCACCGAGGTCGGCGTCACCGAGCCCACACCCACGTTCTCTTCGCTGTTCGGCGAGCCGTTTATGCCACTCGACCCCATGGTTTACGCCAAGATGCTCGGCGAGCGCATTGCCGACGGCCGCACGCGTGTGTACCTGGTCAACACCGGCTGGATCGGCGGCGGCTACGGCGTGGGCCATCGCATCGAGCTTGCCTACACGCGCTCGCTGGTCGCGCGCGCCCTCGACGGTACCATCGAGGACAGCGAGTTCGTGCACGACGACATCTTTAACGTCGACATTCCCACGACGTGCCACGGCGTGCCCGATGGCATCCTGGTGCCGCGCCAATACTGGCAGAGCACCGCGCGCTATGACGAGGCCGCGCACAACCTGGCGGTGATGTTCGAGGAGAACTTCGAGAAGAAGTACTCGCACCTGCCCGAGTCCGTCAAAGCCGCCGGTCCGCACGCTCAAGTACACGCCGACGCCCGTCATCGCGGCCGCGGCCTGCTGGGACTCCGCCACTAGCGTCGCCTCAGACTCAAAACCACCATAAAGGGGGCACCTTTATGGTGGTTTTGCTCGCGTGGATGACTCGGGTTACAATACGCCTGACATATCGTCCCCTTCTCCGGATGGGGACAGCGCAAGCGTTCTTGTGACGGCACCGTAGGACTTTGAAGGTGGCCGTCGTGAGGGCGCTTTTTGTTTAGGCGCCCTCACTCGGGCGCGCATAATGAAGGGAGAGCGTATGAAGAGCTTTATTGCCGAGGATTCATTCTGGGAGCTGTTTCCGCAGGCGGCTGTCGGTGTTGTGGTCGTAAAGGGCATGAAGCCCGCGGCTCAGATTCCTCAAGAGGACGTGGACGCGATTGCGGCGTTGCTCGACCGCGCCAATATCGACGCGGAGCGTCATCTGACCAGCGATACTATCAGCGAGAACGCACCGGTCAAGGCATGGCGCGAGGCTTATCGGCTGTTCAAGACCAAAAAGGGCGCGCGTTGCTCAATTGAGAACCTGCTCAAGCGCGTGCTCAAGGGCAAACCGGTGGGCCACATTACGCCCGCGGTGGACATCTACAACACGGTGTCGCTGACCTACGCGCTGCCCGTTGGCGGCGAGGACCTGCATGCGATTGAGGGGGATCTTTGCTTGAAGGTGACTGACGGCGGCGATGCGTTCCTGCCACTTGGCGAGGAAACGGATGACCCGACGCTGCCCGGCGAGCTCGCCTACATCGATGATGCGGGCGCCGTATGCCGCTGCTGGAACTGGCGCGATGGCGTTCGCACGGCGCTGTCCGACGATTCGGCCGATGCATTCCTGGCGATTGAGTGCGTGGAGCCCGAGCGGATGGGGGATTGCCAGGCTGCGATCGATCGCTTGGCCGAGCTGCTTGAGCGCTATCTGGGAGCGACGGTTGTCGTTAAGACGCTTGTGACCCGCGACAATCCCTGCGTGGAACTGTAACGACGCCTGCGGATCATGTTCGCCGGTCAAAACCACTACAAAGGTGCCTGTCCCCTTTGTGGTGGTTTTTATGTTGATGGGTTAACAAATGGGATATTTGGGTATGGGTGTTGTCTCGTGCGGCTAAGATGTTTACCCGTTAGCATCATGTAAGCGAAAGGCGGTCGTCTCCCATGCAGCAGAACGACGAGACACGTTTCGAGGACTTTGTCGGACTGATCAGCGGGCTCTACAAGGAGATCCAGCGCATTAAGACATCCGAGGGCGCAAGGCTGGGCCTCAAGGGCTCCGACGTTATGTGCCTGTACTATCTTGAGCGCAGCAAGGACGGCCTGACTGGCGCTGACCTGGCTCGCATGGCAGGCGTGACCCGTGCCGCCGTCTCGCGCACGCTCGCGCATCTGGAGGAGGGCGGCTACGTCGAGGTCGACGACTCGGGTGATGCGGCCGTTAAGTATCGTGCCCCGGTGCGCCTGACCGCTCTGGGCGGCGAGAGCATGAGCGAGGCGGACCGCATCATTCGCGAGGTGCTCGATACCACCGGTAAGGCTATGGGTGTGGAGCAGCGCGAGCAGATGTATGCGTCGCTGCGCACGATTCTCAACACCCTGCGCGAGATCTAGAGCCGCGCTGGCGCTAGCTTTCAGCCAACAACTGCATCGTCCCGTTTGAGCGCGTACGCCGTGCCGGGACATTGTTGTCAAAATTCCCTGCGCGAGACCTGCGCAAGAAAGGATTCGCTATGTCCGTCCGCATTATTACCGATTCCGCAAGCGATATGTCGCCGGCTGAGCACCCCGCTCTGCATGTTCTGCCGCTGTCCGTCACCTTTGGCACCGATGTGTATATGGATGGCGTCGACATCGATCACCAGCGCTTTTACGAGATGCTTGTGGAGCGCGATGAACTGCCCAAGACCGGTCAGGTCAACCCGTACGCCTTTTCGCAGGCTATTGTCGAGGCGCGTGAGGCCGGCGACGAGGCAGTGATTATTACCGTGGGCGCCAAGCTTTCGGGCACCAATCAGAGTGCCCGTACCGCACTTGCCGAGGCGCCGGGCGGCGACGTGTACGTGGTGGATAGCAATAACGTCACCCTGGGCGAGCGTGTCCTGGTCGAGTATGCCCTGCGCCTGGTGGACGAGGGCCAGGGCGCGGCTCAGATCGCTGCGGCTGTCGAGGCCGTGCGTGACCGCGTCGTTGTCATCGGCTTGCTCGAGACACTGGAGTACCTGGTGCGCGGCGGTCGCCTGTCTGCTGCGGCCGGTGCCGTGGGTACGCTGCTCAACGTAAAGCCCGTGGTGGCTGCCGAGGACGGTCTGATCGTGCAGCTGGGCAAGGCGCGCGGTTCCAAGAACGGACGTAACCTGCTCAACCAGAAGGTCGAAAAGGCGGGCGGCATCGACTTTTCCATGCCGCTGGCGCTCGGCTATACGGGCCTTTCGGATGCGGTGCTCAAGAAGTATATCGAGGACAGCGCGGCACTGTGGGCTGGCCACACCGAGGGCGAACTGCCCGTTCACACCATCGGTGCCACCATCGGCACCCATGTAGGCCCCGGCGCCGTAGCCGTGGCCTTCTTCCAGCCCGTTAACTAGCCCACCTGCCAAAACCACCACAAAGGGGACAGGCGCCTTTGTGGTGGTTTATGCTATTCCGGGTGGAAAGGAGCGAGCAATGGTGTCTGAGGGCTTTTTTGAGCGGGTGTACGAGGTGGTCGAGCGGATTCCCGAGGGGATGGTCGCCACGTATGGTCAGGTGGCGCTGCTTGCTGGACGTCCACGAAGTGCGCGGTACGTGGGGTATGCCCTGCATAGCAATCCGCGCCCTGGTCAGATTCCCTGCCATCGTGTGGTGTTTGCTGATGGCCGCATTTGCGAGGGCTTTGCGTTTGGCGGCCCCGATGCTCAACGTGAGCTTTTGCTAGGGGAGGGCGTGACGTTTGCCGATCCCGGGCACGTCGATCTGGGTGCCTGTCGTTGGTCTGCCGGGCTGTAGCGGCTCATTCGTGTCAAAACCACCACAAAGGTGCCTGTCCCCTTTGTGTTGGTTTTAGTTTACCTGAGCTAACTTATGGAGAAGGTGTGGCGGCGTTTATTGCCGCTACAAAGTAAACCACGGTGAACTATATTGGTTTCAGCAACGGAGCAGGCAATAGGCGATGAAAAAGCCTGCCCTGTTGAGTTTGATTCGCATCCCTCCCCTCTGTGCGATTCAACGGTGTACTTCGGGAACAGGCCCGCTGGCAACTATCTGCCAGCGGGCCTGTTCCTGTTTGTCGGGAGAGTGTGATGGACGGAGCCGAAGCGGTCCGGCTCCAAAAAAGGCGGACGCCGTAGCGCCCGCCCTATAGCAATCGAAAGCTCAAGTCAGCAGATCGGTCTAGTACACCATACCCATGGCGTCCTGAACCTCTGCCAGGGTCTGCTCGGCGATCTCGTTGGCGCGACGGTTGCCCTCGTGCAGCACGTCCTTCACGTAATCCAGATCGTTCTCGTAGCGCTGGCGACGCTCGCGGATCGGTGCGAAGTACTCGTTGACGGCCTCGGTCACGTACTTCTTGAGCTGGCCGGAGCCGCCCATACCGATCTCCTCGGCAATTTCGACCTCGGAGCGACCGGTGCAGATGGCGGCCGTCGAAAGCAGGCCAGACACGCCGGGGCGGTTCTCGGGATCGAACGTGATCATGCGCTCGGAGTCGGTCTGGCTCTTCTTGATGCGCTTTGCCGTCTCCTCAGCGGTCATCGAGATGTTGATGGCGTTGCCGTAGCTCTTGCTCATCTTGCGACCGTCAAGGCCGGGCAGTAGCGGGGTCTCGGACAGCAGTGCCTCGACCTCGGGAAATACCTTGCCGTAGCGGTTGTTAAAGCGGCGTGCGATGGTGCGGGTTAGCTCGATGTGCGGCAGCTGGTCACGACCGACGGGCACCACGTTGCCCTTGCAGAACAAGATGTCGCAAGCCTGGTGCACCGGGTAGGTGAGCAGAAGGCCAGTGAGCTCGTGGCCCGAGGCCTCCATCTCGGCCTTGACCGTGGGGTTGCGCGCCAGCTCGGCCTCGGAGACCAGCGACAGGAACGGCAGCATGAGCTGGTTAGCGGCGGGTACGGCGGAGTGCGCGTAGATCATGGTCTTGTCGGGGTCGATGCCGCAGGCAAGGTAGTCCATGACCATGTTGTACACGTTGTCCTGGATGTGCTCGGTCGTATCGCGGTCAGTGATGACTTGGTAGTCGGCGATGAGCACGTTGGTCTTGGCGCCCATGTTCTGCAGCTCAACACGGCCCTTGAGGGTGCCGAAGTAGTGACCCAGGTGCAGACGGCCGGTGGGGCGGTCGCCGGTGAGCATGGTGAACTTCTCGGGCGTTTTGGCCAGGCCCTCGCGAATGGCGTTGCTCTTTTGCAGCGCGACTTCGTAGCTGTTCTCGTTTGGCATGATTGCTCCTAACGTATGTTCATGGGTCAAGATGATAACGCGTTTATTGGAGGGGCGGGTCGTAAGTAGGCGAGGGGCGGGAGAGCGGCGGCTTGTGCGATGGGCGCGGCGTGGCTGCACGTTTGGCCGGCGGCGTCTGGACGCATCCTCGGCAGCTTACCCTAGCGCCTGTGGTGGCGCTCCTCCTTGCGTTCTTCTGCTGCCTGCTCCTCTTGCTTAAAGGCGGGATCGTCGGGGGTGACGAGCTCGTCCTCGTGCGTGCGCTTGTTGTAATGGTGACGCAACACGGGCTCAAACAGATGTAGATGCTTGGCAAAGGCCGCCGAGCCAATGGCGAGCACGGTAAAGATGAGCACGCGCATGGGCACCTCGACCTGGTTGATCGCGGCGGCGCCGGCCGAAAGCATAATGCACCAGGCATAGATGAGCAGCACAGCCTGCTTTTGGTTGTAGCCCTCTTGGATCAGGCGGTGGTGGATGTGGCCCTTGTCGGCCTGCCCGATGCTAATGTGGGCGCGCTTGCGGCGCACGATGGCGCTAAACGTGTCGATGATGGGCACGCCGGCAACGATGAGCGGGATGATAAGCGAGGTGAGCGCGGCGGTGCGGCTCACGTTGAGTAGCGAGATGGAGCCCAGCGCAAAGCCCAGAAGCAGCGACCCCGAGTCGCCCAAGAAGATGCTTGCGGGGTTGAAGTTGTAGCGCAAAAAGGCCAGACAGGCGCCAAAGAGCGCAATGGAGAGCGCGGCGGCGTCGATGCGGCCCGAGAGAACGGCCATCGAAAACATGGTGAACGACGCGATGCCGCAGATGCCCGTGGCCAAGCCGTCGAGGCCGTCGATGAGGTTAATGATGTTGGTGAATGCCACCAGATAGATTACGGTGATGGGGTAGGCGAGCCATCCGAGCATGATCTCGCCGGGGGCAAACGGGTTGACGATGACGCCGATCCGCAGGCCGCCCATGCAGGCGATAAGCGCGGCGAGGACCTGTCCGGCCAGCTTTTGCTTGGGCGTGAGCTGGAAGACGTCGTCGATAGCGCCGGTCGCAAAGATAACGGTAAAAGAAAGCGCAAGTATGGGGTAGCTGATGTGCAGACGGGGGTGGGGCACCAAAACGGGCGGCCAACCCAGGTACCAGGTGCCTAGGATTTGCACAGTGCAGGCGACGACCAGGCCCAAAAACACCGCCGTTCCGCCCAAACGCGGGATGGGCTTGGTGTTGATGCGGCGCTTAGAAGGATAGTCGACGGCGTCGAGCTTGATTGCCAGGCGCTTGACCAGGGGTACCGTGAGGAAGGTCGTGATAAAGGCCGCCGCTGCCACGCATAGGTACGGTATGTAGCTCGGGGATGAAGCCATGAATCTAAAAACCGCCAAGCGTCGAAGGAAAAGGTCAGAAGAACGCCATGCGCAAAGGGCATAGCCGAACCATGATACTCGACCAAGGGGGGTGCATGGAATTGCACGCAGCGATAATCACGCGCTTACCAGATATTGGAATGTTGTCGATGGCTTGTCGGGATGCCGGCGGGGATCCATATGGACTGTATGGTGATTTTCGGCAAAAGAAAACCACCCCCCACGTTACGAAAATGAACCCACCTAAAACAGGTGGGTGCCCTCATCGACTGTTCCAGCGTCCTTAACAACGAAGGATACCTGTACTAGGTACGACTGTGTGGGCTCCCTAAATAAACGCGACGGTTCACCCAGTTGCTCCGCGGGGGGCGGAATACCTACATCATAAAGCGGCACTTTATCGATTCCAGTCTTGACATTACAAAAATCGTGTCGGACGATTACGGCGCCTTAGGGACGGAGCCGTCTACGCGGTCTGGCCCTTTACGTTTGAGCTGCTGAATCGTTGTTTTGGAGCACGTTTTTATGCCGACGTCGTTGACCGAACTTTTTTCGCCCGCCTGCCATTTGTGTCCGCGCCGTTGCGGTGCGGCGCGCGATGAGGGCGCGCACGGCGTCTGCGGTGCTAACGACACGCTCAAGGTGGCCCGCGCCGCGCTTCATATGTGGGAGGAGCCGCCTATCTCGGGCGAGGCCGGTTCGGGCACGATCTTCTTTAGCGGTTGCTCGCTTAAATGTATCTACTGCCAGAACCACGAGATCTCAACCGGCAATTTTGGCCTTGAGATTTCGCCTGAGCGCCTGGTCGAGATTATGCTGGAACTGCAGGACCAGGGTGCCAACAACATCAATTTGGTGACGGCGACGCACTATGCGCACCTGTTGCCTGCCGTGATTGCCGCGGCACGGGCGCGCGGACTGGTTATCCCGATCGTCTACAACACGAGTGGTTACGAGCGCGCGAGTGCCGTGGCCGCGCTGGGCGACCTGATCGATGTGTGGCTTACCGACTTTAAATATGCCGATGCGGCGCTTGCGCAGTCGCTCTCCCATATAAAGGATTACCCGCGTGTGGCCGTGTCGGGTCTGGCCCAGATGGCGCGCGAGATCGATCGCCGCGGGGGAGAGCTGGTGGATGACGACGGGCTCATGAAGCGCGGCATCATCGTGCGCCACCTGGTGCTGCCGGGGCATGCGGATGACTCGTGCCGCGTGTTAGACCTGGTGTGGCAGACGGTGGGCGACGTGCCGATCTCGGTCATGAACCAATACACGCCCAATGTGCTCATGCGAGAGCAGGGCGGCGATCTGGCGCGCGCCGTGACGCGCGAGGAGTACGAGCGGGTGCTCGACCATGCCGACGACCTGGGCTTTACGACGATGTTCTGGCAAGAGGGCGGCGCGGTAGACGAGAGCTTCACCCCGGCCTTCGACACCACCGGTGTTCTTACCAGCGCAAAGTAGTGCGTTCGTCGATGATATTTCTGGGACGGGGATAAAAAATCATCGAGAGCATCGCCTGTTCGAAAAGTTGCCAAAATAGCCGCGCCCCAAAAAGACTGGGTATTGGGCGTTGACAGTTGGCGAGCCGTAGGTAAAATATCAACTTGTCCTGGGGACGTAGCTCAGTTGGGAGAGCGCTGCCGTCGCATGGCAGAGGCCGAGGGTTCGACTCCCTTCGTCTCCACCCTTGGATTTGATAAGCCGCTGACATTGTGTCGGCGGCTTTTTTTAAAAGAAAGGGCTATACCATGGCCGAGCTTGAGTCCCAACCACTGTCTGCCGAGGAGCGCGCCGAGTTGGAAGAGCTCCGCGCCGAGAAGGCTCGTCGCGAGGCCCAGGAAGAGGCCCGTCGCGAGCGCGAGGAGCTGGCTGCCCTGCGTGCCGAGCGTACGAAAGCCGAGGAGGCCGCCGCGAACGCCGTATCCGCATCGGTGCCCGCGCCCGCACCCAAGCCCGCTGCTGCGAAGCCTGCACCTGCCGCGCCCAAACCTCAGCCTAAAAAGGCCGCTCGTCCCAAGTCCGTCGAGCCCAAGCCGAGCCGTGACGAGATGACCTTTGCCCAGCGCATGGTTACCTCCAAGGAACCTACGGGCGAGAACGAGATCCCTGGCATGGCGCCGGCTCAAAAAATCATCATTGTCCTTGCCCTCATCGCGTTTGTCATCTTTATGGGCTACACGATCCTGACCAGCATGGGCCTGCTCTAACCGATTTGCATCGGGTGTCATGTCCGCATCCTCTGCTCTCGTCTAACCCTCAAATTCTGTACCACACATCCGAAAGGTCGCCCCATGGCTTTGACCGACATCTCGCATCCCACCGACATTGCAATGCTCACCGATCTGTACGAGCTCACTATGGCCCAGGGCCTGTGGGAGAGCGGCAAGGCCAATGAGCAGGGTTGTTTTACCGCGTTTTACCGCGACCATCCCTTTGGCAGCGCCTATGCCGTCATGTGCGGCACCGCCGAACTGCCCGAGCTGGTCGAGAATCTGCGCTTTACGCCCGAGGACATCGACTACCTCGCATCGCTTGAGGCCCCTGCCGGCGGCGCGATGTTCAAGTCCGCATTCCTCGACTACCTGCGCGATTTTCGTGCGCATGTAAATATCGACGCCGTTCCCGAGGGCGAGCTCGTCTTTCCGCGCGAGCCCATGGTGCGCGTCACCGGTCCTGCGCTCGAGTGCCAGCTGCTTGAGACGGCGCTGCTCAACATCGTCGGGTTCCAGACGCTTGTCGCCACCAAGACGGCGCGCGTGGTGCTCGCCGCCGACGGTCGCCCTGTGGCGGAGTTTGGCCTGCGCCGAGCCCAGGGTCCCGATGGCGGCCTGGCCGTCGCGCGCGCGAGCTACGTCGCCGGCTGCTCCTCTACGTCCAATGTGCTCGCCGGCCGCCGCTACGGTATTCCCGTCTTTGGCACGCATGCGCACAGCTGGGTGATGAGCTTCGATTCCGAGCTCGAGGCCTTCCGTGCCTTTGCCAAATCGAGCCCCAAGAACTGCACGCTGCTCATCGACACCTATGACGTGCGCGAGGGCTGTGAACATGCCATTACGGTTGCCAAGGAGATGGAAGCGGTGGGCGAGCGCTTGTCGGCCATTCGCATTGACTCCGGCGACCTCGCCAAGCTCTCCAAGTATGTTCGCGGCCGTTTTGATGCCGAGGGCCTGCCCTATGTGGGGATCTCGGTTTCTAACGATCTGGATGAGTACACGATTCAGTCGCTGCTCGACCAGGGCGCGCCCATCGACAGTTTTGGCGTGGGTACCAAGCTCGCGACCTGCTATGACCAGCCGGCGCTGGGTGGCGTGTACAAGCTTTCCGCCCGCCGTGCGAGCGAGACAGATCCATGGACGCCGGTGGTCAAGCTCTCCGAGCAGCCCTACAAGCGCACGATCCCGGGTGTGCAACGCGTGCGCCGTTATTACGACGGCTTTGGCGGCCCAGTCTGCGACATGATCTACGACGAGGACCATCTGGCGGGGGAGGGCGCCGCGCGCGGCAATACCCTCGTGGCCGTGAATGATGCCGCCCTGGTGACCGACGTGTCCGAACTTGAGTATCGCGAGCTGCTGGTGCCGATCGTGCGCGATGGCAGTGCGGTGGCTCCGCGTGAGAGCATCCAGGACGCGCGCGAGCGCTGTGCTTGGGCGCTCGATCATCTGGACGCAGCTTTCAAGCGCTTCCTGTACCCGCAGACCTATGTGGTGGGCATGGAGCAGGGCCTGGCTCAGGTGCGCGACGAGCTCGTGCGCAAGAACATGGCCGCGGCTTCGGCCTTCCCCTGGGCAAAATGATCCGAAGGGGACGGAGGAAAACGGATCATTTTCGTCCGTCCCGCACCGGGTGCCCCGGCTGCTCCAGCTCGCCCGCCTGCTCAACACTCGATTGGTTTGACGTATGACGACTTCTTATAAAACGATGGTGGTAAAGATCGGCTCGTCCACGGTGGTGGGCGCCGACGGCAAGGTCAACCGCGCCTTTATCGGCGGGCTTGCCGATCAGGCCGCAGCGCTGCGCAAGCTCGGCTGGCGTCTGGTCGTGGTGAGCTCGGGCGCTATCGCCTGTGGCTATCCCGTGCTGGGCTTCGACCGTAAGCCGGTCGGCGACCTGCCGAGCCTGCAGGCCTGCGCTTCGGCCGGCCAGTGCATCATCTCGTCGGCCTACGACGAGGAGTTTCATGCGCGCGACCTGCTCACCTCGCTCGTGCTGCTCACGCGTCACGACACGGCGCGCCGTACGTCCTACCTGCACGCGCGCGACGCCCTGCTGCGCCTGGTGGAGCTTGGCGTGGTGCCGGTCGTCAACGAGAACGATACCGTTACTGTCGATGAGATCAAGTTTGGCGACAACGACACGCTGGCGGCGCTCGTGAGCTGCCTGGTTTCTGCCGATCTGTGCGTGACGCTTTCGGACATCGACGGCCTCTACACCGCCAATCCGCATGAGGATCCGACGGCCGAGTTTGTCCCGGTCGTGCATAAGATCGATGCCAAGATCATTGCCTCGGCGGGCGATTCTTCCACATCGGTGGGCACGGGCGGCATGATCACCAAGATTCGCGCGAGCCGCATCCTGATGACGGCGGGCATTCAGAGCGTGATTTGCTCGGGCGAGGAGCCCGATGCGCTCGTGCGCCTCGCCCGCGGCGAGAGCGTGGGCACGCTGTTCGATCCGCCGGCGGAGCGTCTGGACATCGCACCCCGCAAGCTGTGGATCGCACTGGGCGACAAGGCGCATGGCTCGGTGACGGTCGATGATGGTGCTGCGAAGGCGCTGGTCAGCCGTGGCTCTTCCCTGCTTGCGGTGGGTATTCGCGAGGTCGATGGCCAGTTTGCCGAGGGCGATGTGCTCGACGTGTGCGACTCGAGCGGTATGGTTGTCGCCCGCGGTATCGCCGAGGCCGATTCGGACGTGCTGGAACTTGCTGCCGGTCGCCGCCAGGACCAGATCGCCAGCAACCGCCTGCTCGCTAACCTGGCCGAGAAGCCGGCGATACACAGGGATAATTTAATCGTCTTCGCATAACCAATTGACGCTGCAAACGCCCCTAAGCGGCAATCTGACGTTCAATCGTCGGGCATGACCAAAAGGTCAATGCCCTCCTCTTTCACGTCACCTTGCTCGCTTAGGGGCGTTTTCGCTTTCCGTTCTCTACCTGCGGCATTGTCGTTGCCGGCACTTGTTCGGCACTTGGGGACGTTCTTTTTGTGCCGGCAGGTGGGGACACTCCTTTGCTAGAAGATCTGGCGCAGGTCTCCTCGGTTGAGGGCTTCGTTGAAGAGGTGCTTGAACACCACGCTGCCGTGCAGGCCATCGTGCTCGAACTCGTTGGTCACCCAGGCATGCGAGTTGCCCACGCGGCTGAGCGTATCAAGCTGCAGGCCCGAATCCACGTACATGTCGTCGAAATACACCGCGGCCTGCAGGGGCACCTCGTTGCACGCCAGTCGCTGCGGGTCGTAGATCTTGTCCCAGCTGGTGTCTTCCATCAGCAGGTCCATGGCGGGCTTGAAGGGCTTGAGCTCGGGCATCTGCTCGAACATCCACGGGAACATGGCCTCGCCGGTAAACATGAGCGGGCGCGCGAGTGTGTCGAACTCGGCACGATGGGCCTTCTCCTCTGCTGCGGCCCAGCGAATGGGCATGGTGTCGCCGTCGGCGTAGATAAACTCCTGCAGTGTCCAGTACAGCGGGTTCGTGCGTGTGTTGGTGCGCTCGAAGGCGCGCATCAAAAAGCTGTCGGATACCGAGGAGCCGCAGCTCAGCGTACCGTCGCCAGTAACAAAAGCGTGATCGATAGTCCAATGCATGCGCTCAAAGCTTGGCTTCATGCCAAAGTCGCTGCCCATGAGCTGTAGGCGCTCGACCGTCATCGGCGAGCCGTCGGGCAGCACGGGCTTCTGAGCCTCGAGCGCATCGGCCAGGGCTGCCACGCGCTCGACGTCAGCGGGATAGCGGTCATAATACTGCTGCGTCTTGGCGGCCATGCGCGGGAAGGTGTGCGCGTAGACCTCGCTTGCGCTCGCCGGCACGTGGGGGATTCCGCCGCAGGTAAAGCTCGCCGCCACGCCCTCGGGGAAGAGCGACAGGTAGCTCAGCGTCAAAAAACCGCCGTAGCTTTGGCCGAGCGTGACCCACGGCTTGCCGCCAAAGCCCACTAGGCGCAGGTACTCAAAATCGCGCACGATGGAGCTGGCGAGGTGGCGCTTGAGGAAGTCCGCCTGCGAGCGTGCTGTATCGGCGCCGGCGGCCGTTGCGCGACCACCCAGTGCCTTGATCGTGCGTCCGTCCACGCAGCTACTGCGTCCGGTGCCGCGCTGGTCGGGAAGGACCACGCGGAAGTGCTTGACGGCCTCCTCGATCCAGCCGTCGCTTGTGGGCGATAGCGGACGTGGGCTCTCGCCGCCGGGGCCGCCCTGCAAAAACAGGAGCAGCGGCAGATCGTCGTTGATGCGGTCGGGCGCGCAAACCACGCGGTAGAAGAGCTTGATGCTCTCGGGCGCGCCGGCGATGGGTGCCGGCATAGCGCCGCGGCGCATGGTACTGCCGACGGCCAGGAGCATCGGCTCCAGGCCGCGCCAGTCAAGGGGGACGTCGATGCTGTGGTCCTCGACGTAAAGGCTGGGGACGTGGTACGAAGTGATGAGGGCCATGTGAGTCTTCCGTTCGTTGCGGTGTTTCGGGTTGACCAATTCTACCGCCGCGGGCGAGGCCATGCGCAAATCGGCTACCATGGTTGCAAACTTCTAGGAGAAAGGGCCGCCCATGTCGGTCGATATAGCCACGTATGTCCACGATCTTGCCGTTGCCGCCAAGGCAGCGTCGGCCTCGCTTGCCACGGCGAGCGATGAGCAGCGTCAGGAGGCCGTGCGCGCCATGGCCGCAGCACTGCGCAACGGTGTCGACTCCATCGTCGCCGCTAACGAGCTCGATATGTCCGCCGCGTGCGATGCGGGCACTTCAGCCGGTCTGCTCGACCGTCTGCTGCTGACGCCTGAGCGCGTCGAGGGCATGGCCGCCGGTTTGGAGAAACTCGCCGAGCTGCCCGATCCCGTCGGCCGCGTGCTCGACCACCGCGTGCTTGCGAGCGGTGTGGACCTGACCCGCGTGAGCGTGCCGTTGGGCCTGGTCGCCATGGTCTACGAGGCGCGCCCCAACGTGACGGCCGACGCCGCAGGCATCTGCATCCGTACCGGCAACGCCTGCATTCTACGCGGCGGCTCGCTGGCCTATCACTCGTGTGCCATGATCGCCGAGCTGCTGGCCGATGCGCTCGAGGCCAAGGGCTTCCCGCGCGAGGCCGTGTCGATGATCGAGTCCACCGACCGCGAGGCCACCGGCGAGCTCATGAAGCTCCGCGGTATTGTCGACGTACTCATTCCGCGCGGAGGTGCAGGCCTGATCCAGCGCTGCGTGCGCGAGTCGCTTGTGCCGGTGATCGAGACGGGCACGGGCAACTGCCACATCTACGTGCATGAATCCGCCGACTTTGATAAGGCGCTCAACATTATCGTTAATGCCAAGACCCAGCGCGTAGGCGTGTGCAATGCCGCCGAGTCGCTGCTGGTCGACCGTGCTGTGGCCGATGCGTTTTTGCCTGCGGTCGTTGCTGTATTGCACGACCACGGCGTGCTCATTCACGGCGACGAGGCCACGTGCGCCGCATGCGCCGACGCCGGGCTTGCCGAGGGCGACAACTACGTCGCCGCGACTGAGGAGGACTGGGGTCGCGAGTACCTGGCGCTCGAGATGAGCGTGAAGGTCGTGGCAAACGAGGACGAGGCCATCGCACACATCAACCGCTACGGCACGATGCACTCCGAGGCCATCGTTGCCGAGGATACGGATGCTTGCGAGCGCTTCCTGGATGCGGTCGATGCCTCGGCCGTGTACTCCAACGCCAGCACTCGCTTCACTGACGGCGGCGAGTTTGGCCTGGGCGCCGAGATCGGCATCTCGACCCAAAAACTCCACGCCCGTGGCCCCTTTGCCGCCGAGGCCCTCACCACCTACAAATACAAGCTCCGAGGCACCGGCCAGGTCCGCCCCTAACGCCCGCGCAAACAAAAACCACCACAAAGGTGCCTGTCCCCTTTGTGGTGGATTTAGGTGGCGTTGACGGTTAGGCCTGGAAGGTATCTCGGTCGGGGGCGAAGGACTGCATGGCCGCGATCGTGCGGTCAAAGAGCTCGGGGAGCTCCCAGCCCAACATCTCGGCGCCCTGCGAAATCACGTCGCGCGAGCAGCCGGCGGCAAAGCGTTTGTCCTTGAACTTCTTCTTGAGCGACTTGGTCGTAAAGTCCATAACGCTCTTGCTCGGGCGCATGATGACTGCAGCGCCGATCAGACCGGTGAGCTCATCGCAGGCAAACAAGATCTTTTCCATCTGCAGCTCGGGCTTGGGCAGCGAGGTGTTGAAGTCGGACGTGTGCGTCTGGATGGCGCGAATGAGCTCGGGAGACGCACCTTCGCCCTCAAGAATCTCGGCAGCATAGATGGTGTGGTTCATGGGGTCGTCCTCATGCTCCTCCCAATCCAGGTCGTGCAGCAGACCGACGATGCCCCAAAACTCCTCGTTCTCGGGGTCGAACTCGCGCGCAAAGTAGCGCATAGTGCCCTCGACCGTCTCGCCATGGGTGATGTGGAACGGGTCCTTGTTGTGCTCGTTGAGCAGTTCGAACGCGCGGTCGCGGGTGATTCCGGCGGTAAGCGGCTCTGCCATAAGAGACTCCTTGTGCTCGTGGGTATCGATAAGAATGAATACTACTAGAACAAGAAAACCACCACAAAGGTGCCTGTCCCCTTTGTGGTGGTTTTTGGCGCGGATGGGTTAGTTGAGGGCGGCTTGGGCTAGGCGGGCTTCGGCGGCCTCCTCGGTGACGCCCAAGGCCACGGCGAACTCCTCGATGGAGCGGCGTTTGGCCTCCTTGAGTACGCGCATGTAGTAGGAGCTGGGTTTTTTATCAGCTTCCTCGGCCTGGCGAATGCGGTGCATCATGGTCTTTGCCACGCGGACCGTCTCGGGCGCGCCCAGCTTGAGCTGCTGCTTAAAGTGCGTCTCCTCAAGTGAACTGTTGCGCTCGGTAAAAGTGTCGCACTCCAGCTCGTCATAGTGGCTCAGCAGGTGCTCGGCATCTTGCTGCGAGATGGCGGCGTGCAAACGGTCGGCCTGCGCCACGGGGTACATGAGGATCGTCTGCGCATGTCCCTGCTTGGTCTCGAGCAGTAGCATGGGCTGCGGTGTGTCGTCCCTAAAACCGACGACGGTGCAGACTCCCTGACCCGGATGAATGACGTGTTGACCGATTGAGAACATGCTACCTCCAACTTATACGAATTTACGTATGTCTAGAATAACACGCTGACGTGCGCAAACCCTTACTTTATGCAGGAAAAGCACACAACTCCGATAGGTAAGAGTATTCGATAACAGGCGCAGCTCATTCACACCTTTATGCATTTTCAACGCCTGCATAATCTGCAGGCAGACTGGCATCTTTGAGTGACTCCATACAAGCTGTAGTCAATTTTGTGCATATGCAATATCGATTGGCTTTACCCTGCGACAGTGCCCGTCGCTTGTGATAGAGTGCTACAAACTCTGGCTTTTGCCCTACGAGTGACCAAGAGCTCGGGGGCTTTAACACAAGGAGGATCTATGCCCGAGAAGATTGAAGAGCTGGTACGCGCTGCGCTTGCTGCGGCCCAGGAGGCCGGCGACCTTTCCGCATTTGAACTTGACGATTGCGCTATCGAGCGACCGGCTGACACTTCTCATGGCGAGTGGACCTCTACCATGGCCCTGAAGTCCGCCAAGCTGGCCCATTGCGCCCCGCGCAAGATCGCCGAGGCCATCGTTGCCCATATGCCCGAGGACCCCGCGATCGAGAAGGTCGAGATCGCAGGCCCCGGCTTCATCAACTTCTACCTCTCCGTTGCCGTCAAGAATGCCATCTTTGGCGAGGCTCGCGAGAAGGGTATGGACTTCGCTAAGTCCAACGTCGGTGGCGGCCTGAAGACCCAGGTCGAGTTCGTTTCCGCCAACCCCGTCGGCCCCATGCACATCGGCCACGGCCGCTGGGCCGCGCTGGGCGATTCGCTCTGCCGTGTTATGGACCACGCCGGTTACGACATCCAGCGTGAGTTCTACATCAACGACCACGGCTCTCAGATGAACACCTTCGGCAACTCCATCAGCACGCGCTATATGCAGCTTGCCGACATCATCGCCAAGCAGGGCGTGGATATCGACGAGGCTCACAAGCTGCTGATCGCCGACCGCGACGCCTTTGTTGCCGACGAGAACGACGAGCATCCCGAGACCCATCCGTACCAGGACAACTTTGCCGAGACCCTGGGCAAGGACTCCTATGGCGGCGACTACATCATCGACGAGGCCGCCGAGTTCTGGCGCACCGATGGCGATAAGTGGGTCGAGGCCGATCCGCAGGAGCGTATGGAGAGCTTCCGCGAGCGCGGCTACGTAAAGATGGTCGACAACATGCGCGACCTCTGCCACGCCGTCAATTGCGACTTCGATCGTTGGTACTCCGAGCGTTCGCTGTATGTGAAGGACACCGAGGGTGAGACCGCCGGCACCTCCGCCGTCGACCGCGCTTTTGAGAAGCTCGACAAGATGGGCTACCTCTACACCAAGGACGGCGCCCTGTGGTTCCGCTCCACCGACCTGGGCGATGACAAGGACCGCGTCCTGATCAAGTCCGACGGCGAGTACACCTACTTCGCCTCCGACGTTGCCTATCACTGGGATAAGTTCCAGCGCGTCGACCACGTCATCGACATCTGGGGCGCCGACCACCACGGCTACATCGAGCGCGTCCGCTGCGTCTGCGATGCCTTGGGTTACCCCGGCAAGTTCGAGGTTCTGCTGGGCCAGCTCGTCAACCTGCTGCGTAACGGCAAGCCCGTCCGTATGTCCAAGCGCAAGGGCACCATGGTGACCCTGCAGGAGCTCGTCGACGAGGTTGGCTCCGACGCCGCTCGTTACACGCTCATCTCCAAGAGCTCCAACCAGATGGTCGACTTCGATATCGAGGCCGTTAAGAAGCGTGATAACTCCAACCCGGTGTACTACGTGCAGTACGCTCACGCTCGCGTGTGCTCCATCCTGCGCCGTGCCGCTGACGTTACGCCCGAGCAGGCTGACGAGATGGGCATGAAGGCCGTCGCCGCCAAGGCCATCGGTGAGAACGTCGATTACTCGCTGCTGACCGACCCGACCGAGCTCGCCCTTTCGCGTAAGCTCAACGAGCTCACCGATCTCATCGCTAGCTGCGCTCGTGACCGCGCCCCGTTCCGTCTGACGCACTTTGCCGAGGAACTCGCCGGCGACTTCCACAGCTTCTACGCTGCCTGCCAGGTTCTGCCGAGCGAGAGCCGTCCCGTCGACCCCGAGCTTTCGCGCGCCCGTCTGGCCGCCTGCGACGCCGTCCGCGTGACGCTCGCCCTGGTGCTCACTCTCGTTGGCGTTTCTGCGCCCGAGCAGATGTAATCATCGAGTTATTTGACCGTGTAGGTTCGGCTTTGCTGAGCCCTATAAGCCCGATCTCCATGCGGAGGTCGGGCTTTTTTCGTTTAGAGGCTTTAGCCTGTGCGGGGCGCGCAGCGCGCCGCATCAGAAACCACCCGCTATGCGGGTGGGGCCAAACGGCTTTACAAAGCCGCCCCCTCGCCGGACACTTGCGATTGTTCAGGCCGCAAGGAATCCGA
>JAXJBU010000079.1:0-2285 GCA_036302865.1 Collinsella sp.
AAATGGTTCGATGTCTGCCCGGATGCGACACAACTGGTGTGTCCATCCTCGCAGTATCCGGTTCTCAAGGTGCACGCCTGCGCTGGTTCCCGGTTCGACCGGGCCGCGCGGCAAGGAGATATATTGCCAGACCGGAGGGGCCCCGGGGGCGGGAATCTGGGCGTACACATTTCCTACACATATAAGTACTCTCGGCTGGCTGGTTAAAAACAGGAGGGGACCTCGCATCCGAGATCCCCTCTTTAGCCCATCTATAGCTATAGACTCTTAAATACCTTATGCCAGCAGCTTGCGACCAGACTCCTCAATCGCGTCAAGTGCGGCATCAGCCTCGGCGGCATCCGCGCCCTTAGCGAAGATGTACAGCTTAATCTTGGGCTCGGTGCCGGAAGGACGAACAATACCCTTGTTGCCGCCCTCAAGATCGAACTCAATGACGTTAGCCTTCGGCAGGCCGTTCACGCAGGTGTTGTAATCCACGACAGCCTCAATCTTGGAACCGGCGAGCTCCGCGGGCGGGTTCTCGCGCAGACCAGCCATGATGCCGGCCATCTTTGCCGCACCCTCAGCGCCCGGATAGCTCAGCGAAATCGTCTTGTTGTGATAGTAGCCATACTTCTCGTACAGCTCGTGCATCGCATCTGCAAGGTTCTTGCCCTGGAGCTTGTAATACTGCGCCATCTGGCAAATCAGAAGAGAAGTGCTCACGGCGTCCTTGTCGCGCACGTGGTCACCGGCCAGATAGCCGTAGCTCTCCTCAAAACCGAAGATAAAGCGATCGACCTCGCCAGCATCGGAAAGAGAAGTAATGATGTCGCCGATGTACTTGAAGCCCGTCAGGCAGCGGCGGAGCTCAAAACCGTACTCGTCGGCCAGAGCGTCAACCATGGCGGAAGAAACGATAGTAGTGACAGCAACCTTCTTAGTGAGGTCCTCACCGCGAGCAGCGCGGGTCTTGCAGATATAGTCAAGCAGCAGAACGCCCATCTCATTGCCGGTCAGCAGCAGATAGTCATCGCCATTCTTAACGGCAACGCCAACGCGATCGGCGTCAGGATCGGTTGCAAGCAGCAGATCGGGGTGAACCTGCTCGCACAGGTCAATGCCCTTCTGCATGGCCTGACGAATCTCGGGGTTAGGATACGGGCAGGTCGGGAAATCGCCGTTAGGCTCCTTCTGCTCGGGAACAACCGTGACATCAGTGATGCCAGCGCGCTCGAGCACCGTCGTGACGGGAATGAGGCCAGTGCCGTTGAGCGGAGTGTAGACGAGCTTAAGCGGAGCGCCAGCGATCTCCTCGGCAGAAAGGTTAGTCACGCCGCGGGCGAGAACGGCGTCGTAATAACGCTCGAGGCACGAATCATCGATCCATTTGACCAGACCCTGCTCAAGAGCCTCATCGAAGTCCATGGACTTCACGCCGGTGAACGTATCGGTCTCGGCGATAGCCTTAGAAATTGCATCGGCGGCCTCGCTGGTGATCTGGCAGCCGTCGGGGCCATAGGCCTTATAGCCGTTATAAGGCGCCGGATTATGACTAGCGGTCATGCAAATGCCACCGGAGCACTTAAGGTCGCGGACGGCCCAGGAGAGCGTCGGCACAGGAGAAATCTTGGGATACACGAGGGCAGTCACGCCGTTTGCTGCAAGAATGGCAGCCGTCGTCTTGACGAACAGCTCACCTTTATTGCGGCTATCGCGAGCGATGGCGACCGTCGGATGCTCGAAGGTCGCATTGAGGTAGTCAGCGAATCCCTGGGTCGCACGACCGACCGTATAGATATTCATACGGTTAGTGCCCGCACCGATAGTGCCGCGAAGGCCGGCAGTACCGAAGGCGAGATCCTGGAAGAAAGCGTCGGTGATGGCGTCCTCATCACCCTGCTCCTTCATCGTGTTAAGCTCAGCGAGGAGCTCCTCGTCCTTGACATTGGCAATCCAAGTATCAAGCAGCTCATGAACATCTGCCATATGAGTCCTTCCGTCACAATCAATAAAACGACCCGTGTAAAACAGGACAAGCGCAGCAGTGCGCTAAAGCAAATATTAGTCCATTGAGAACAAAGAACCGACCAAAGAACGGTGAACGTCTATATTCAGCGGTGGATGATTAAATTGATTTAATTGCAGAAGGAATGTTGCGCGTAAATCAAAACCACCCCTAAAAGGGGTGGTTTGCTCTTAGGGTATAACCCTTGGATTTCCGGCACGCGTCTAAAGGCGCCGGCCCTCACGGGGTTCGGGCCGCACTGCAGATTGACCCGTGGCGGGCCGGTCAAACCGGC
>JAXJBU010000080.1:0-13391 GCA_036302865.1 Collinsella sp.
AAGTTCTGGGCGGAGGGCTACTACGTGTCCACCGTCGGCCTGAACGAGGCGACGATCGCCAAGTACATCAGGGAGCAGGAGTCCCACGACATCGCGCTGGACAAGCTGAGCGTGAAGGAGTACGAGGACCCCTTCAAGAGGGGGTGATGCTGCCGGTTCGACCGGCGCGCCACGGGTCAAGATGCACTAGGCCTGGACGAAGTCCGGGCCCGCGCCTTTAGACGCGAGCCCGGGGCCCGTGGGTTATACCCTAAGAGCAAACCACCCTTTTTAAGGGTGGTTCTGATTGGCATCGTCGATGCCGTAGAGCACGATGTAGTGGCCTACGTTGGTAAACGTACCGGGGCGCACTGCGGCGATGACGGGCGCACCCGAGCGAAGTGCTTGGGTAATCGATTCGCGATCGTTATAGAGCTGTGTTCCGTTGAGCCCTAGCTGCCACGCACCGCCTGTCATAAACGACCACTCGGTGGCACCAGTGGGGGCGTAGTTGCCGGCTTCGGCCAGTGCGCATACATCGACCGGCGTCTTATCGGTGTGGCCGGTCTTAAAGATATAGACCATGGTGAGGCAAGTGGGACCGCAAGCGTTTTCGCGAATAGTGCCACCGGCATAGGGCAGCTCCGACCATGCGGGGTCAATTTGGTAGATGTGGGGCATGGTGCCGGCTTGCCATTGCGAGCGTGGGGTCGAGAACGCAAAGGAGTAACCGGGCGCGACGGGAGCTTTAAGCAGCTTGTCTTCGGCTGTGGGCTCAAGACCGGCTGATCCGTGGGAGATACAGGATCCCAAAAACACAAAGACGAGGCAGGCGGCGATGGAGCAAAGCGCAAGGCGTAGGCGGCGGGCCGGAAGCGCGTGACTTGTGGCGTGCGACGCAGGGTGAGGGGCGGAATTGCCGCGATCGCGTTGAGGTCGCGAAAAGGAGCGCTTGACGTAGTAGTCGGTCTTACGGCGATCGTAGCGGCGTGGCTGCGATGTGTCGGTCTGGCGTTGGCGTGTGCTCGTACTCACGCGGTCTGACTGCTGCACGGTACGGCTTTGTTGCCGCGAAGAAGCCCCGGGCTGCTCTTGGGGGCGCTGCGGGCTGTCGTTGTCGGAGGTGCTTCTGGGCGTTGGCGTGGTGCGGCCGGCAAGGCGCACGCTTTGTGGCCGTTGGTCGCCGTCATTGTATCCGTATGCCATTCGAATCACCTTGCCTCATGTGTAACTTGTCTATCCTACATAAAAAGATGCACGACACATGGGTATGTGCGCCAAAAGCCTGACAAATGGTATGAACGTTGCCGCGCCGCGCGCCAAGCGTCACGGCAACAGGTATTCAAAAGCAGACAAGATGAAAGCGTCCAAGACGAATGACGTCTCCCGCCGTTCGTCCCAAAAACGGTGCCGCTCGTTTTGCAATTCTGCCTTCGGTCGAGCTGCGAGCGGCGCTGCTGCGCCAAGGCCGTATCTTAAAGCCATGGAATAAAAGCGCGCGGCAAAACGGACCGCGCAAGGGGTGACGCCAAGGGCGTCAAACAGGAAAGGAGGGGAACAATGGCGGACAAGAACGCAGAAGTTGCAGTCGAGGATAACGGCGGCATGAAGAAAACGCTCTCGCTCTGGAACTTCTTCACCATCGGCTTCGGTGCCATCATCGGTACCGGTTGGGTTCTGCAGGTCGGCGACTGGATGGTCGTGGGCGGCGGTCCCGTTCCCGCTATGATCGCATTCCTCTTGGGTGCAATCTTCCTCGTGCCCGTCGGAGCTGTTTTCGGTGAGCTCACGGCTGCTATCCCCATTTCGGGTGGCATCGTCGAGTATGTCGATCGTAGCTTTGGCCGTACGCTGAGCTACATCACCGGATGGCTTTTGGCCCTGGGCAACGGCATCCTGTGCCCGTGGGAGGCCATCGCCATTTCGACCCTCGTGTCCGAGATGTTCGGCAGCCTGCCCGGCCTTGAGTGGCTGCGCGCCATCAAGCTCTACACCATCCTGGGGGCCGACGTTTACCTGTTCCCGACGCTGATCGCGCTCGGCTTTGCAGTCTACGTCATCTTCCTTAACTTCCGCGGTGCCAGCTCGGCTGCCAAGCTCCAGGCCTTCCTGACCAAGGCTCTGCTCTGCGGCATGCTGCTCGCCATGGGCGTCTCGCTGTTCACCGGCTCGCCGGACAACGCCATGCCCGTGTTCTCCCAGGTCACCGGCGCTGGCGGCGGCAAGGCCGCTACCGAGAGCACCAGCCTGTTTGCCGGCATCGTGTCGGTCCTGGTTCTGACCCCGTTCTTCTACGCCGGCTTCGACACCATTCCTCAGCAGGCTGAGGAAGCAGCCGAGGGCCTTAACTGGAACAAGTTCGGCAAGATCATCTCCCTGGCCCTGCTGGCCGCCGGCGGCTTCTACATGGTCTGCATTTACTCGTTCGGCACTATCCTTGACTGGCACGAGTTTGTTAAGAGCCCGGTTCCCGCGCTTGCCTGCCTCAAGGGCATCAACATGCTCCTGTACCTGGCCATGCTCGTCATCGCTACGCTTGGACCCATGGGTCCGATGAACTCCTTCTACGGCGCCACGAGCCGCATCATGCTCGCCATGGGCCGCAAGGGCCAGCTGCCCGAGCAGTTCGCCGAGGTCGACCCCAAGTCCGGCGCTCCCAAGCTCGCCTGCGTCGTTCTGGGCGCCATCACCGTCGTCGGTCCGTTCCTGGGCAAGAACATGCTCATCCCTCTGACCAACGTGTCGGCTCTCGCCTTCATCTTCTCCTGCGGCATGGTCGCCCTCGCTTGCCTGCGCATGCGCTTCACCGAGCCCGACCTGCCTCGTCCCTACGAGGTGCCCGGCGGCAAGTTTGGCATCGGCCTCGCTATCGCTGCCTGCGCCATCATCATCGGCCTGCTCGTGATTCCGTTCTCTCCCGCCTCCCTCAACATGGTGGAGTGGAGCATCGTGATCGGCTGGCTGGCCGTCGGCCTGGCTCTCATGGCCTTCACCAATTCCCGCAAAAAGTAACGCCGAGCCGGGGCGGATCAGGTGCGCGGGACCCTCTCTTCCGCGCACCGAACCCGGCACCACTTGGGTAGCTTTGTGAGGCCTTAACCCAACGCGGCCTCGCCCACTATATGGATCCATAAGGAGGAACCATGTCCACTAAGTATGCAATCGTTGGCGGCAAGCTCATCGACGGTACCGGTGCCGAGCCGGTCGAGAACTCCCTCGTTCTCGTCGACGACAACGGCAAGATCGAGTACGCCGGCGCCATGCAGGACCTTCCCGAGGGCGTTGAGGTCATCGACGCCGCCGGCAAGACCGTCCTTCCCGGCCTGATCGACACCCACCTGCACTTCTCGGGCAACTTGACCGACGATGACACCGACTGGGTCATGCAGCCGCTCCTCGAGAAGCAGGCCGTCGCCGTCAAGCAGGCCTACGACTGCCTCACCCACGGCCTCACCACCGTCTGCGAGATCGGCCGCTTTGGTATCCAGATCCGTGACTGCATCGACAAGGGCGTCTTCAAGGGCCCGCGCGTTCTGGCCACCGGCCTTGGCTTCTGCCGCGTTGCCGGCCACGGCGACTCCCACCACTGCAGCCAGGAGCTCAACAAGGAATCGCACCCCTGGGGCGATCAGGTCGACGGTCCTTGGGATCTGCGCAAGGCCGTCCGCCGTCGCCTGCGCGAGAACCCCGATGCCATCAAGATCTGGGCTACCGGTGGCGGCATCTGGCGCTGGGACTCCGGCCGCGACCAGCACTACTGCTCCGAGGAGATTCAGGCCGTGGTCGAAGAGGCAAAGATGGTCGGCATCCCCGTGTGGAGCCACTGCTACAACAACCACGCCGCTGCCTACGATTCCGTTCGCTTTGGCTGCGAGCAGCTGATTCACGGCTTCGATATCGATGAGCGCACCATGGACCTCATGGCCGAGCAGGGCACCTTCTTCACTCCGACGATCGCCTTCCTGCCCACCTGGTACGCCACCTATCCGCCCGTCTACGTTCCCGAGCTGCACGACAAGTACGAGGGCACTCTGGTCGAGAAGGAGCTGCAGCGCAACTACGACTGCCTGCGCGAGGCCAAGAAGCGCGGCGTCGTCATGACGATCGGCTCCGACTCCTTCTCCTTCGTCACCCCGTACGGCACTTGCTCCATCGAGGAGATGTACGAGTTCGTCGACAAGATCGGCTTCACTCCGGTCGAGACCATCACCTGCGCCACCCTCAACGGTGCCAAGATGTGCCACATCGAGGACGAGACCGGTTCCATCGAGGCCGGCAAGTGCGCCGACCTGCTGGTCGTCAACGGTGACGTCGCCGCCGACATCCACGTGCTCAACACCGACAACATGGACGTCATCATGAAGGACGGCTGGATTGTCGAGGGCGGCACCTTCGGCGAGGCAAACAAGTACAGCGCCTAAGCTACCGTTCATCGATGGCTTGATGTAAAACACAGTATTTGATTGCATAATGCAATGGAGAGGGTCGCTTGCGGCCCTCTTTATTGCTATGGGGTGCGTCGGTAAGAAGGAGATGACGGTGGATCTCAATAGGCTGATTCTGGGCAAGAGCTACAACTCTACCAAGGTCTTTCGTACCGCTCAGCATGTGGTTCAAGCCATCTTGCTCGGTATTGTCGTTCCGCTGCTTATCCTGCTGCTCATCTGGGATCTAACCGATAATCCCAATCCCGTTCCGGCCGTTGTCGTCATTGCCGGCTTGGTCATGCTGTGCTTCTTCTTCTCGTACGTCTTTGTCGTTCCCGACGACCTCACATCGAGCGCAACCGACCGCACGCTCGCCATCGCTTCAAAAATATTCGCCTACACGTCGCGCGGCCTTACGCCCGAAGCTGCCCTAGGCGCCTCTAAGATCATCCTGTCCGAAACTATCGCCTCTGCCATCTGCTTTACCGACGGCAAGCAGGTGTTGGCAAGCTGGGGCGAGGACTCGGCAAAATGCCCCGCGGGCACCCCGGTGGTGCTGCGGACTACGCTCAACGTGATCAACAGCGGTGAGCAAAGCGTGTTCTCGCGCGATGCCTCGACCGAGACAGGTGGCTACTTTCCGCGCCTGCGCGCCGGTATTGTCGCACCGCTTACCGTGCGCGGGCATTGCGTGGGCACGCTCGAGCTGTATTATCCCCGTCTGAGCAGCATCGATATGCGCCAGACGGTGCTTGCCTCGGGCTTTGCCGACCTCATTTCCACGCAGCTTGCGAGCTTTGAGCTCGAGCGCCAGGACGAGCTTACGGCCCGCGTGGAGCTGCGCGCCTTGCAATCGCAGGTCGATCCTCATTTTCTGTTTAACACCATCAGCACCATCGTGTCGCTCGTGCGTACCGAGCCGGACAAGGCCAGGTCGCTGCTGATCGACTTCTCCAACTACTACCGTCAGACGCTTTCTGATTCCGATACCCTCACAACGCTCGAGCACGAGGTGGAACAGGGCACTCGCTATATCAATCTTATGCAGGCTCGTTATGGCGACGGCCGTCTGCGCGTCTCGGTCGATATCGACTTTGAGGTGCGCGATTGCATGGTGCCGCCGTTTATCTTGCAGCCGTTGCTCGAAAACTGCATCAAGCACGCGCAGCGCGAGACCGAGCCGCTTTCTATTCATGTTAGGGCTTTCGAGACCGATGACGGTTTGGAGATCATCGTCGAGGACGATGGCATCGGTATGAGCGAAGAGGTCTGCGCGCATCTGTTTGAGCAACATCGCCTGGAGGAGCCCGAGAGCATTACCGCCGACGGCTCCGTCAAGCGAGGTTGCGGCCTGGCGCTCTTCAACGTGCTTCAGCGCATCCATTTCTTTTACGGAGAAGATTCCGGCATGCGCGTGAAGTCCCAGGAGGGCGTGGGAACGCAGGTCATCGTCGAGCTGAACGGCGAGCCGCATGAGCCTGCGCCGTTGACGGCGTAGCACGCGGTTGGATTGAGAGAAAAAGAGGGGAAGCACATATGTCCGAAGGCTGGAACATCTTGGTGGTTGATGACGAGCCTCCCATTAGGGCTGAGCTACGCTATCTGTTGGAAAAGGATACGCGTGTGGGTCAGATTGCCGAGGCGGGCAATGTCACCGAAGCCGTGGAGTCGATTCTGTCGAACAAGCCCGACGTGTTGTTTTTAGACATTACCATGCCCGGTCGCTCGGGAATTGAGCTTGCCGAGACGCTGCAGAACCTAAAGACGCCGCCGGTGGTTGTGTTTGTGACGGCGTTTGCCGAATTTGCCGCCGATGCGTATAACCTCGATGCGGTCGACTATGTCGTCAAGCCGGTCGAGGACGCACGCCTGTCAAAGGCACTCGACAAGATCGAGGCAGCCTTGGGTGCCCGTCGTGTTGCCCACGCTCCGCGCCAGCCTTTGCGTCTGACGGTGGACCGCGGGGGCAAAAAGGTGTTCATTCCCGCCGCAGACGTCTGCTACTTTGAGGCGCGCGCCGATTTTTGCAACGCCATCTGCGCCGAGGGAACGTACCTGATCAATGAGTCGATCTCTTCGCTCGAGCGTCGCTTGGTCTCCGAGGGCTTTATTCGCGTTCATCGCAGCTATCTGGTCAATTTGGAAGACGTGCACAATGTCGAGATCGGTTCCACGGGTCTTATGGAGCTCAGACTCGATCGCGTAACCTCGACGGTGCCCGTGTCCCGCCGTCGCGCTGCCGAGGTTAAAGCACACTTGGGGCTTGCGTAGACGGTCTGCGTGCCGTCGTTTACCATCGCAGGTTTGGCATGGGCGCGCGGTGGGCATAATGGGTGGCATCGAATGAAATCGAAAGGATCATTATGCCCGCGCTTATCACCCATCATCTGTTTGGCGAGGAAAGCATCGACCGTCTTCCACAGGGCGTCATCACGTCCGATGAAGAGCGCATTGCCTTTATCTTGGGCAACCAAGGCCCCGACCCGTTTTTCTTTCACATTCTGACACCGCGTGTTTCCGACTGCACGCTGCTGGCGCAGGTCATGCATCGGTCGCGCATGTCTCGTCAGTTTGCGTGCCTGCGCGACGGCGTGTCGCATCTGCTGCCGCGCGACGCCAGCTTGGGTCGTGCCTTTGCGCTGGGCCTGCTGTCTCATTACGTGCTCGACCGCAACGCTCATCCCTTTGTCTATGAGCAGCAGTTTGGCATTGTCGAGTCCGATTCAGAGCTTGAGGATTCGAGCAGTCAGGTCCATGCCGTGATCGAGAGCGACCTGGATGTGCTGATGCTGCAGCTTAAACGCGATGGCGCTACGGTTGACGATTACCCGCCGGCGGGCGAGATCGTCACCACTGATCGCATCAATCGCGTGGCCGGCGTGCTGATGAGCTATGTTGCCGGACGCGTGTACGGCATTGACATTCCGGCGGGGGAGTACGGTGCTGCCGTTGCCAATATGCAGCGACTTTACCGCGCGATTGAGCCGGCCGGCTCCGCAAAGACGCGCGCGATCTCGCTGGTTGAGGGCTTGGTGCACGATTACTCGCTGCTCGACGGCCTTGCTCATCGCGTGACGACGGAGTTGCCCGAGCGCACCGGTAACCTGGGCCATCTGACATGGAAGAATCCCTTTACCGACGAGGTCTCGAACGAGAGTTTCCCCGAGGTCTTTGATCGCGCGCTGGGCGATTACGAGTGCACGGTCGCACGTTTTATCGAGACCGGTGACATGGATGCCGTGACCAGTCACGTCAACTACAGCGGTCGCGTGCTCAATGCCGATGAGGAGTTCGACCGCGAGGAATAGGGCCCGTGCGTGCCCCTTTGCCGAATCCTTACCGGCGGTTCTGGACAATTGGGGTACGATGAACTAACTGCATATCGGGCGAATACGAAGGGTCCCTGTCCATGAAATACACCAAGCTCGAGCGTAACTGGGTTATGTATGATGTGGGCAATTCGGCCCTCGTGCTGCTCAATACCTCGGTGGTGCCCATTTACTTTAACGCCATCAATACCGGCGCTTCCTCGGCCGACCTGGTGGTCGCCTGGGGCAATGCACAGACGATCGCCTCGCTGGTCATCGCCATGCTCATGCCCATTCTGGGCGCACTTGCCGACTACGCTGGCAACAAAATCAAGTTCTTCTTGGGCTTTTTCCTCACGGGCCTGGTTCTTTGCCTGGCGCAGGCTATCCCAATGTCCGCCATGGCATTTTTGACCGTGTACGTGCTGTGCACCATCGGCCTTAACTCTTCTATGACGTTCTACGACGCCATGCTGCCCGACGTTACCACCGACGAGCGCATGGACGCCGTGTCCAGCTCGGGTTATGCCTGGGGCTACATCGGTTCCACCGTGCCGTTCGTCATCTGCCTGGCGCTCATCATGGGTGGCCCCGCTCTTGGCGTCCCCACCATGCTGGCAACGCGTCTGTCTTTTATCATCACTGGTGCCTGGTGGCTCATCTTTACCCTGCCGCTCATTCACACCTATAAGCAAAAGTATGGTCGCGAGCGCGGTCCCGAGGACACCATCGGCCACATCGTTGGCGGTGTGTTCTCCGAGGTCGGACACACCATGCGCGAGATCGCCCACAACAAGACCGTGCTGGTCTACATGATTGCGTTCTTCTTCTATATCGATGGCGTCCACACGGTCATTTCCATGGCTACCAGCTACGGCTCGGCTTTGGGCATCGATTCGACCCAGCTGGTACTGGCGCTGCTCGTTACGCAGTTCGTGGCCTTTCCGTCCGCCATCATCTACGGCAAGCTCGCCGGACGCGTGGGCACGCTCAACATGATCCTGGTGGCGGTCGCCGCCTACATGGGCATTGTGCTGTTCGCCGCGTTCTTCCTAAAGACCGCCTTTGAGTTCTGGGTGCTTGCCATTATGGTCGGCCTGTTCCAGGGCGGCGTGCAGGCGCTCAGCCGTAGCTACTTTGGTCGCATTATCCCCAAGGAAAAGTCCAACGAGTACTACGGCTTCTTTGACATCTTTGGTCGTTATGCAAGCGTCATGGGTACCTTCCTAGTGTCGGTCGTTACCTCGCTGACCGGCAACCCGTCGCTGGGCGTCCTTTCTATTGGCGTGCTGCTGATCGTTGGCTTTATGCTGCTGGTTCGCCTGTCCCGCATGACTCGGGCAGCAGAGCATGCCGCATAGGAGCGAGCGGCTATTGTGCCTGTCCACGGTACTCTTTTGGGGTTATCCGCAATAAACATTGCGACTTGCGAGCAATGATTTGCCCAAGTGGGTATGATGGAATCAGCTAGGTCGCGGGGCGTCGCCTGTGTTTGGCGGCGTCCCGTTTTTGTGTTGCAGGGAGGGTAAGGCATGAACGCCACAGTCGTGATTCCAACGTATTGGGCGGGCGATGACGCTTGCGCAAACGCCCCTGGCACCTATGACCATTCGACGCGACTCAACGCCGACAATCCCGAACTCGACCGCTGCCTGGCCTCGCTTGAGCAGGTACGTGACATCCCGCGCATCATCCTTTTGGTGGTCTGTCCCGTTTCTGCCACAGCCGATGTGTCGCTGCGCGTGCACGAGATTGTCGACGCGCATCCCACGCTCAAGGTCACCGTTGTCACCAACACCCAGGCCTCGCGCATCGCAGACCGGGTTGCTCAGATCGCGCCCAAGGGTTCGGGCGAGTGCGTGAGCCTGCGAGGCTACGGTGCCATCCGCAATATGGGGCTAGCCTGCGCCGCTGTGCTGGGGCATGACGCGGTTATCTTCTTGGATGACGATGAGACTGTCATCGACGCCGACTTTATGAAGCGCGCGACCTATGCGTTGGGGCAGCAGACGCGTCAGGGCTTGCCGATCTTGGTCAAGAGCGGCTATTTCTACGATCGCGACGGCTCGCCGCTGGCTCCCACGGACAAGGCGGGCATCTGCCATCGTTGGTGGACCAAGCGCATCGAGTTCAACCGTTGGATGAAAAAGGCGCTTTCGGGCACCCGCATCTCGCGCTCCAACTACGTGTGCGGCGGCCTGATGGCCCTGCACGCCCGCGCCTTTACGCGTGTGGCCTTTGACCCGTTTATCACCCGCGGCGAGGACTTGGATTACCTCTTTAACATGCGCATGTTTGGCTACGACGTGTGGTTCGATAACGAGTGGACCGTGCGCCATCTGCCTCCGGAGTCCGAAAAGCGCTCACCGCGCTTTATGCAGGATGTATACCGTTGGTACTACGAACGGGCCAAGTTGACATTCGCCGCGCATCAAAAGGAGCTCATTCCCGTTACGGCGGCATCGCTCATGCCCTACCCGGGCCCGTGGATTTCGAGCGAGCTCGACGACCGCGTGCGCAAGACCGCTATGGTCCGCAGCGTGTTTACCCGCGAGCATGAGGGCTACCTGCGCATCTGGCGCCATGGTATCGACGAGGCAAAGGCCTATGCGCGCCAAAACGCTGCAAGCTACCTGCGTTTCCAGAGCTTTTGGCCCAAGATCATGGACGGGCTTTGGCGTGACGCACAACTGATCAGTATCCTGGAGGGGGCCGAATGATCGACCGCCGCGCCCAGCGCGATAGTTCAATATCAATCTTTCGCATCATTGCCGTTGCCTGCGCCATTTGTGTGCTGGTGTACTTTATTTTTGCCTTGGTGACCGGTATCGAGCCGATCGCCACGGTGATTGCCTGCGCGCTGCTGTGCATCTTTCTGTGCATCTTTATCTTTTTGACGCTCAATCCCGATTCGGTGCGCTCCCAGTACACCGAGGAGACGCTCTCGGTGGCCTCGGCCATGCTCGAGGACATTAAGGGCGGTCTGACGCAGGAGTCGGCGCGTTTGGTGTGCCGGCGCATTTTGCCCGAGACGCGCGCCATGACGGTGGCCATCACCGACGAGGACAACGTGCTTGCCTGCGCGGGCGAGTTTGAGGAAAAACTGCTGCCCGATACTCCCATCCACACGCTTGCCACACGCTACGTTATCGAACATGGCATCGTGCAGTCGTTCAACCGTATGGTGGATGTCGTGGGCTCGGACGGCTCGCACAACCAAGTCCCCGCCGGCATTATCGCCCCCATCAAGGTGGGCGATCGTACCGTCGGCACGCTCAAGTTCTACTACAAGACCCCGCGCGCCGTCGACCGTACCCAGTATGCGCTTGCCTCGGGCTTTGCCGAGATCTTGTCCACGCAGCTCGCCATCCACGAGCTCGAGGTGCAAAAGGAACTCACGGCGCGCGCCGAGGTGCGTGCGCTGCAGGCGCAGATTAACCCGCACTTCCTGTTCAACACGCTGAACACCATTGCATCGTTTACGCGCACCGACCCGCTGCGGGCCCGCGAACTGCTTCGTGAGTTCTCATCGTTCTATCGTGCCACGCTCGACAACTCGGGATCGCTTATTCCGGTCTCGCGCGAGGTCGCACAGACCAAGCGCTACCTTACCTTTGAGAAGGCCCGCTTTGGCGAGGATCGCGTGCTTGCGACGTTCGATGTGTCCGAGGACGTGGAAGATACGCTGGTGCCGGCGTTCGTGATCCAGCCGATTGTCGAGAACGCCGTGCGTCATGGTATGGGCGATGACGACGCCCTGAGGATCGACGTGACCGTTCACCAAGACGGCGAGGATGCAATCTTGATTGCCGTGGCCGATAATGGCGTGGGCATGGATGAGGGTACCGCCGCCAGACTGTTTGACGAGCGTTCTGCCCGTCCCGACGCCAGCTCTCCCCAGGGTGGCGGCGCCGGTGTGGCCATGCACAATATTTCGGAGCGCATCCATCGCTTTTATGGGCCGCACTCCTATACGCGTGTCGAATCGGCGCCGGGCAAGGGCACCAAAGTGCTCCTTCATCTTGATTTGTCAGAGAGCATCTTTGACATTCAAGAGTAAAATAAAAGGCTACGGGCTCAACGTCATGCGACGGATGCCCGGCGTAGTTAGTTGACGAAAGGTTTTATCCCTATGCTGCGTGCGATGATTGTGGATGATGAGGCGCCGGCTCGCTCGGAGCTTCGCTTCCTGCTCGAGCAAACGGGCAAGATCGGCACGATCACTGAGGCGTCGAGCGTCCGCTCCGCCATCGAGATGCTTATGGAAAGTCGCGTAGATGTCGTGTTTCTCGATATCTCGATGCCCGGTGCCTCGGGCCTGCAACTTGCCGAGGCGCTGCATAAGCTCAAAAATCCGCCGGCGATCGTGTTTGTGACTGCGTATAGTGACCATGCGGTCGAGGCATTCGACGTGGATGCCGTCGATTATCTGATGAAGCCGGTCGAGGAAGCTCGCTTGGATCGCGCGATCGAGAAGGTCATGCAACGCACCAAGCCGGTTACGGACAGCAAGGTGACCATCGAGCGTATCCCGGTGGAAAAGGGCGGCCGCAAGGTGCTCATTCCCGTGGACGACATTCGCTTTATCATGGCCAAGGACGATTACTCCTGCATCTATACCGTCGATGATCGCTTTTTGTCGACGACCTCGCTGGCGCAGTTTGAGGCCAAGCTCTGCGACTTTGGCTTCTTCCGTGTTCACCGCCGCTATATCGTCAACTTGGCGTGCGTCACGGATGTGGAGACGGTGCCCTCGGGCGCCATCCAGCTGGGCATTACGGGCGTCGACGAACGCGTGCCGGTTTCGCGCCGCCGCGTCGTGCCGCTTAAGAAGGCCCTGAGTCTCTAGCACACTGGCCCCGCAGCCCTGTAGACCCATCGTCTGCGGAGGCGTGGGGCCTTTTTGTATGTATCTGCCGAATCGTTTTTTGCGGAAGGGATCCCATGAACAGTGCAAGCGCCAAGCGTATCGACATCATCTCGGACACCCACGGCTATTTATCGCCTGCGCTCCTGGATGAGCTTGAGGGCGCAGACCTGATTATCCATGCCGGTGACCTTACGTCGGAGATGGACTACGAGCACCTATGCACTATCGCCCCCGTGCGGGCCGTACTGGGCAACAACGATTACTACCGCGACTACGGCCCCGATGTAGACCGTCTTGCGCTCTTTACCTACGAAGGCCTCAAATTCGCCGTAGCCCACTACCGCGAAGACCTTCCGGTGGGATCCGTAGACGTAGCCATCAACGGCCACACCCACGTAACCAAAGAAGCCCAAGTGGGCCGTTGCTTAGTCCTCAACCCGGGCAGCGCCAGCTACCCCAGAGGCACCCGAGGCCCCACCATGGCCAGAATGCTAGTAAAAGACGGCAAGATCCTAAGCACTAAGTTTATTGACCTAGAGTAATCACAACAAAAACGGGGGATGCAGATGCGTCCCCCGTTTCCATTTGAGCCAATGGCCGAGCTTCAACAAGAACCTTAGACAACCCCGCCGCGGAGAACGGGGCCGCCGAGCCGCGAAGCGGCGAGCAACAACAACGGCTCGAACAAAGTGACGGCAGGGAGGGTCTCCGGGGCCGGCTGGCGCGGGTTAAGTTTGTCGCGAGTTCCGCACGCAAAGGAAAGCACTTAATGTGCTTTCCGTCTTGCGCAGGACTGTAGAGCAGCAA
>JAXJBU010000081.1:0-50141 GCA_036302865.1 Collinsella sp.
CCGGGTCGGATACCCGATCGGAGCATAGTTCCGTTAGCGCAGTTGGTGAAAGTACGTTAGCGGGTTCGGCGAAAGCGCGTTAGCGCATTCGGCGAGATGCGTTTGCGAAAGTGGTCAATTTTAGATTAGCGCTAACACCGCCCCGGTCCGAGTGGATCGTCGTGCGCGCGCCCGCCGGCCTCGCCGCGCAGGCCTTGAGCAGGCTCGAGTTCGCGAGGCGCTTGTCGGGGTGCAGCCCGATCGACCAGGCGACGGGCATCCCGTCGAAGCAGTCGACGATCGGGCTCAGGTAGACCTTCTCGCCGCCCGGGAGCCTGAACTCGGTGATGTCGGTGAGCCACAGCCGGTTGGGCTCGTCGGCGTGGAAATTCCTGCTCACGAGGTTCTCCGGCGCCTTGGAGACCTCGCCGGCGTAGGAGCTGTAGCCCCGGGCGCGCCTCTTGTTGTAGACGACCTCGAGGCCCTCCTCGCGCATCACGCGGGCCACGCGCTTCTCGCTGGCGCGGACCCCCTCGCGGCGCAGGCGCGCCCAGACGGTGCGGTACCCCCAGCACCCCGAGCCCTCGCGGAAGATGCGCACCACGCGGTCGCGTATGTCGGCGTCGCGGTCGCGCGGCGCGGCGACGCGGGGCCTCCAGTACTCATAGGAGCTCTTCGATATCCTCAAGAAACCTGTGATCGAGCGGAGGGGCAGGGCGGTCGCCCGCCTCAATCTCTCGCCGAGCTCGCACTTGCTCCTGTTCGAGATCGAAGCCGGGTCCCACCCTTCCGCTTTTAGGTCGGCCAACACCGCCCTGAGCAGCAGGTTCTCTATCTGGTCCTCGTTGAGCCCGGCGAGCGGGCCGGTCGCCGGCGGGGCGTAGGTCGACTTGTCGGGGCCCAAGCCGGCCTCCTTCCGTGGCGGTTTCCTCGCCACGATTCTACAGCGCGCCCCGGTGTAGCTGTGCGGGAGGTGCCCCGTCGCCCACTTCTTGGCCGCGCCCACCGAGACCCCCGCGAACTTCGCGGCGGCGGTGGGCCCCATGCCGTCCTCCGTCGCCAGGAGGAAGAGCTCGACCTTCTCCCTGCTGTACATGCGAACCTCCAGTCCGGACCGCCCCGCGGTCCAACTTTCTGTCCGCACCCCCGCTCGCCTACATATTTCACTCCGATATTTCACCCAAATATCCGGTTTTCAACCCTTTCCACAGCCTGCGGGCTTATAAGAAGCCCTTCGGCCATGGAAAGCGTTGAAAACCTAGAGTGACGTTGCTGTGAGATGGGCGAGTTTCCAACAGCCCCCGGCGTCTTCGGGTTTCGCCTGGGACCCTGCGACACCGGGGACCGTCGAAAACTCGCCCTTCCGCTTGGGAGAGGGCTTTTACCCCTTAAAATTGTCCGAAAGTGACAACGACGCAGGAGGTCCGGTATGCCTGCCAGCAAGAAAGAGGCAAAAGAGTTCGTCAAGCGGTGGCAGAAGCGCCTTGCCGCCATCCCCGCGGGCTCCAACAACGAGCAGCAGGACACGCAAAAGTTCTGGGTCGACCTGCTCATCAACGTCCTGGGCATCCCGTCCAACACCATAGACAGCTTCGTTGACTTCTAGCGGAAGGTGAGAGGCCGTCGCATCGACGTGTTCGTCTCTGACCACAACTTCCTCTGCGAGCAGAAGTCGTGGGGCATCGACCTCGATAAGCCCGAACCCAGGAACGGCGGCATGGAGACGCCGCTCCAGCAGGCCATGTGGTACGCGCGGCACCTGCCGTACTCCGAGCGCCCCCGCTGGGTGATGACGTGCAACTTCGGGACCTTCCGTCTCTACGACCTCGACAACGAGCGGCCCGAGGACACCGTGCAGGAGTTCTCCCTCGAAGAGCTCCAGGACAGCCTGTACCTTCTCTCCTTCCTGACCTCCAACGAGACGAGCCGCCTGCACAAGGAGCAGCAGCTCTCCATCGAGGCCGGGGCCTACGTCTCCAGGCTCTACGATGCCCTCGCCAAGCAGTACCACCACATCGAGGAGAAGGACGAGCGCGCGCAGGAGGAGCAGCGCTCGCTCAACGTGCTCATCACCCGAATTATCTTCCTGCTCTACGCCGAGGACGCCGACCTCCTGCAATCGCACCAGGGGTTCGGTAGGTACTGTGAGGGTGACCCTGCCAAGCTCCGCCGCAAGCTGGTGGACCTGTTCGAGGCGATCGACACGCCCTTAGAGCAGAGGGACGAGTACATGGACGAGGACCTCGCGGCCTTCCCCTACGTGAACGGCGGTCTGTTCGCCGACTCCTCCATCATCGTCCCACAGATGACCCCGGAGATTCTCGAGGCCATCACCGACGCGTCCCAGGACTTCGATTGGCGCGAGATCTCGGGCGTCATCTTCGGCGGCGTGTTCGAGGGCACGCTGAACCCCGAGACGCGCCACGCCGGGGGCATGCACTACACGAGCGTCGAGAACATCGAGCGCTGCCTCAAGCCGCTCTTCCTCGACGAGCTGTGGGACGAACTCCACGAGGCCGAGGGCGAGAAGACAGCTGCCAAGCGCAAGCAGGCCCTGGCGAGGCTGCACGACAAGGTGGCCTCCATCACCATCGGAGACCCGGCATGCGGCTCGGGCAACTTCCTTACCGAGGCGTACCGGCAGCTGCGCACCATCGAAAACCGAATCATCGAGGACGAGCTCAGCGAGGAGACCGGCAACGCGGGGCAGACGTCCCTCGTCGTTGCGCAGGACAGCCCTGTCCGCGTGTCCCTGGACCAGCTGTACGGCATCGAGATAAACGACTTCGCCGTCTCGGTCGCCAAGACCGCCCTTTGGATCACCGAGGAGCAGATGCTCCGAAAGACGCAGGAGATATACGTCGACTACGACTTCGACTTCCTGCCGCTCAGGAGCCTCAGCAACCTCCATGAGGGCAACGCCCTCAAGACCGATTGGTCCGAGGTGTTCCCCGATGACCTCACGTACCTCGTGGGCAATCCGCCCTTCCTTGGGGCCCGTAACCAGTCCAAGGAGCAGAAGGCGGAGCTCCTTGAGGTCTTCGACGGAGCGAAGAACGCAGGCAACATCGACTACTGCGGGGCCTGGTACATGAAGGCCGCGAGGTTCACGCAGGGAAAGCGCACGCGCTGCGCCCTGGTCTCTACCAACTCGATATGTCAGGGCGAGCAGGTCGCCAACCTCTGGAAACCCCTGCACGACCTGGGTATCCACATCGACTTCGCGCACAACACCTTCCGCTGGGATAACGAGGCTGCGGACAAGGCACATGTGTTCTGTGTCATTGTCGGGTTCTCCCGCGAGTCGGGGACCAAGACGCTCTTCTACCACGCGACCCCGGACAGCGACGAAGAACAGATCCCCACGGCTCGAATCAATGCGTATCTGAAAGACGCTCCGGACGTTTTTGTCTACAGCAGAAGTAAGCCATTATCAGATGTTCCAGAAATGGGAATAGGCTCCCAGCCTATAGACGACGGCAATTACCTTTTCACTGATGAGCAGAAAATCGAATTCTTGCAAAGTGAACCTGGTGCAGAGAAATTCTTTCACAAGTGGCTTGGATCACAAGAATTTATCCGTGGCAAAAGCCGTTGGTGTTTATGGCTTGGGAACGCAAATTGGGATGAGCTAAAGAATCTGCCTAAATGCAGGGAAAGGGTTGAAGCGGTACGCCGGTATCGGCTCAAGAGCAAGAGAAGTCAGACCGTTAAAGCTGCGGAGTGCCCTGCCCATTTTGGAACTGAAATCCTGTCGGACACAGATTCAATCTTGATACCAGAGGTTTCATCAAGCCGAAGGCGATACATCCCAATGGGGTTCGTCGATGCTGAGGTCTTTTGTAGCAATAAAGTTCGTCTTATCCCAAATGCAACTCTCTATCAATATGGGGTGTTGCAGTCCCAATTTCATAATGCATGGGTTAGGGTCGTGACCGGAAGACTGAAAGATGATTATCAGTACTCGGCTGGTATTGACTACAACAACTTCGTCTGGCCCGAGCCCACGGAATCCCAACGCGAGGAAGTCGAGCGCTGCGCCCAGGCCGTGCTCGACGCCCGGGATGCCCAAGAAGGTGCGACGCTCGCGGACATGTACGATCCCAAGAACGAGACGTTCTTCCCCGAGCTGATGGCGGCGCACAAGGCGCTCGACACTGCCGTTGAGGCCGCCTATGGCGTTGATTTCGGCGGAGACGAGGAGAAGATTGTCGCCCACCTCTTCAACTTGTACGCCGAGAGGGTCGGGGTGTAGCAATCGGCCTTGCGGCCGATGGGTCCCGCTTATGGGCGGGACCCCCGCGACGCGCAGCGTCGCTCTCGCTGCGGCTTCCTGGCAACGCTCCCCAGGGTCGCGTTTCGTCCGCCTCCGCTCACACCGGCCCCACCCGGCGAACGGCTGCGCTCGATGGCTTCCAGAAGTCGCCATCGCTCCGCCGTGGTCGCCGGGCGGGGCCTCTCGCGTCGGGTCGCCGAGCGCCGTCGTACGACGCTCCCCATGGGTCGCGTCTCCTCGGCGTCGGCTCAACCGTCGCTCACCTGCCCGGGCTCGCGTTGCCTCGGCAACCGGTTCGCTCCGTGCAGGCAAGATATGGATTCCGTTGCACGGAATCATCTTGCCCACCTGCGGCGGGGCGCCGAGCCGCTCCGAGGTCGCTCTCGCCGAAGGGCTAAAAGAAAGGGCCGGGACGCCTGTTGCGTCCCGGCCTCAAGAGCTCAGTCGTCGCGCCCGTTCTGATTCTCCAGCGCCTTTCGCTCAAGCTCCCAGAACGCCCGCATCGCCGTCGCTATCCCGCGCAGCGTGAAGCGGACGGTGATGCCGGTCGAGCGGTCGACGGCGAAACCGAGCCTTCCGCCGTTGACCTTCCTCACGGCCCCGAGCGACTTCGAGGGGAAGCGGTACTGGAGGCTCCCGCCCTTGGACTCGGCGAGCTCGATGCCGTCCCGCCTGAGCCGCCGCTCAAGCTCGCCCATCCGGTCGGGGCAGTCGCGCATGCGCCCGACCTCCTCGATCCGGCGGGCGACCGCGACGCGAACGCGGGCGTTCTCCGAGCGCTCGGCCTGCCCCTTTCGGGCCATGTCGCGCTCGGCCTTGCCGGGTTGCCTCGCGTGGACGCGCGAGTTGGCCTTGCCACGCTCAAGCTGCCTGAGGCCGTATCGCTCGTCCAGGGCACGGACGGTCTTCACCCGCGCCTTTGCCGCCTTTCGCGCGGGGCCCTCGTCGAGTCTCCGCCCGGTCTCAAGGTCGCTGCGGTTGATGCCAAGGTGCACGGCGTAGCGGTCGATGGCGTCGGTGCGGCAGCGCTCGCGGTGCAACACCATCACGACCTCCTGGTTGGGGTAGCGCTCGGCCGCGTACTCCCTCGCGTAGCGCATGCACATCTCCGGCGTCATCTTCCCGCCGTTGAGGTCGCACTCGTCGGGGAGGAACCCGAGTATCTGGTGCTGCATGTAGGTGCACCTGGCACCGGCCTTGCCGGGCCTGTCGTGGCCCATGGCCTTCCTTGTGTCCGCCATCTCCTGAAACCAGCGGTCTTCGTCGATGATGTTCTGCGTGCCGTGGGCGAGCGCCTTTTCGCGGTCCCATGAGAGGTAGTCCCTGAGGCGGGAAAGGTGCCTCTCGCTGCAGACGCTCATCTGCTTTATCGCCGTCATGGTCGCCTCCTAATCGAGCGAGAGCCCACTGAACTTGCCGTCGCCCGCGTCCCCGGTCCCCTTCTCGGGATCGGGCCACTCGGGGCACCAGGTGGGGGCCTCCTCGCGCATCTTCTCGGTGGCGGAGGCATCGAGCCGCCGCTGGTACGTGCGACGCCTCTCCGCCTCGTGCTCGGGGGTTCCGAGGTCGAAGTGCTCCTTCGTTGGCGTGTTGGTGCAGTCCGTGATGGGGGAGCGGAAGACCCCTGCGCGGCACGCGGGCATCCCGTTGTCTGCGTGCTTCACGACGATGATTCCGTCCCGGTCCGGGGCCATGCCGCGCCATTCCCAGGTGTGTATCACATCGTCTGCGCTCTCGCTGTAGGACGTCGAGGAGGACGTGCCCGACGCGGCCCTGCCGCTGCTCGTGCCCTGCGTGTGGCGCGTGGTCTTGCCGATGAGCTCGGTGAAGTACCGGCGATCCTCCTCCTCTGCGAGCTTCATGGCGATCTTCACACCGCAGTTCGCGAGGATCTTCCTGCGGCCGTCTCTCTCGCCATACTTATTGAGCTGGGATACGCCCTGCGTCGCGCCGACCCAGAACATGCCGTAGCTGCGCGCCAGACTGAGGAGGGCGGGCAGGCACTCGACGCGGGGGAGGTTGCCCCACTCGTCGCCGAGTATCTGCACGGGGCGGGGGAGCCTGCCGCCGTTCACGTCCGCGACCGCCTGGACCGAAGCCCAGAGCTGCGAGAGGAATATCGCCGCGATGCAGTTGTAGGGTGAGCCCTCGTCGAGCACGTGGAGGAAGACGGCGCTCTTCTCCGTGAGTACCGTTTGCGGGTCGATGTCGGAGCCGGAGGTCATCCAGGCGACCGGGGCGGAGGAGAACGGGCGCAGGGCGACCTTGAGCGTCGAGAGTATGCTCCTGAGCTCGTTGCCGCCGGAAGATATGAACTGGGACGCCCTTCCCTTGGCGGGGTGTCCGCTTGGCAACGAGCGGAAGACGGTTTTCAGGGGCTCGGATGGGTCGTCGCCCTCTGCCTCGGTACCGCGGTCCAGGGCCTCGCAGACGGTCGCGAGGTGCTTTGATTCCTCGGGACACTCGTCGGACATGGAGACCAGCAGGACCAGGGCCGAGAGCAGGCCCCTGGCCGAGGCGGTCCAGTGCGAGCCTTTGCCTTTCTCGTCGTCCTGCACCACGAGTTCCGCGATGGCGTCCGCCGCCTGCTCGGCTTCCTGGTCGCGTCCCTCGGCATGGAGGTCGAGCACCTGTTTGAGGGGGTTGAACCTCTGTCCCCTATAGGGGTGCTGCGTGTCGAGCAGCAGGACGCGGTAGCCGCGACGGGCCAGCTCGTCGCCCGTGAGCTCTATGAGCTCGTTCTTCACGTCGGAGACGACGAGGGTCGCGGGCTCGGAGCCGTTGGAGGCGTCGCCGTAGCTGAGCAGGTCGATTGAGGGGAGGTAGAGGAAGCGTGACTTACCTGACCCAGTGGCCCCTGATACGAAAATCATCTTCTTCGGCTCGTAGAGATAACAGGGCTTACTGCGATATTTGGTGAAACCGTAGACGAACCCGCGCGACGATGGGATTGTCGAGCCGTCCCAGGTCATGGACCCTTTTATGACCTCGCGACCCGTCTTGACGTGGGCGTCGCCGAGCACGCCGCCGTCCTCGGCCCTCGCGTTGAGGGCGGTCGAGTAGGCGATGAGAGCGCAGATGCAAAAGGCGAGGAGGAAGGTCAGCAGGGTTCCGAGCGGGCAAGCGGTGAACGCACCCGTGAGCCACCAGCCGAGGACGGTATCCACGCCGAACGACGACGGAATCGCAGCCGCGCCTAACGGTGTCCCGGCGATGAAATCGTCGACGGGGACGGCGAGGACGGGGCATACGAGGATCGCTAGGAGAAGAGATGATATGAGCGCTGTGGGCATCTTGGTTTTCATGATCATTCTCGATTCTTGAAGATGAGGTTCGATAGCTGCGAGGCCGTGCTCGATACCAGACGGACGGCCTCCGCGAGCTGTTGGGCCGTCTGCGTATCCACGCCATAGGCGTTTGCGGTGCGGACGGCCTGGTTGAGGTTTCCGCCCTGCTTCTTCATCTGATGAAGAAGCTGCCGCAGCGTCGCCTCGTCGGCGATCCTGACGGGCTTCTCACCGATGTGGAGGGCGGCTTCGCGCATGAACGTCGATGGGGCCATACCAAAAGAGGAGGAGCGCACCGTGATGGCGGCACGCTCCTCCTCGGTCATGCGGACGTTTATATGTGCGGTCTTGGCTTTGCCACGCATGGGCTAGCCCCTGTCGTGGAAGGTGGCGCGCGCACCGTCGAAGTCGAGTCGGGACTCGCCCAGCGTGCCGTAGCGGTTCTTGAGGGCGACGAGCTTGAGGGGCGTGCCGGTTGCGGGAGACTCGTAGGGCCACTCGGGCTTGTCATTGTCATCGGCGAGGTAGAGCACCGAGTCAAAGCCGTACTCGACAGCGGAGGAACCACCGAACATGGCGAGGTTGGGCCTGGCCGACTTCCCGGAATCGTAGGACTTGCGAGTGGTCGAGCTCAGTGCGATGACGGGAGAGCCATAGAGGTTCGAGATTTCGCGGAGGCCCTTCACGCATGCTGTGATAGCCAATCGCTCGTCGATGAACTGCTGGTCCGCCGTGACGCCGCAGGCGAGGAGCTGGAGGTAGTCAATGAAGACGACGGGGACCTCGCCGCGCTCGCGTGTTACCAGCCCGACGAGGTTGGAGAGCTCCACGGTGTTGAGTGGGCCGGTGATGCAGAGATTGGGGGCGATCTTGGTGCGATATTTGTCGAGTGCAGCCTCGAAAGTCGCGTGCTTAGGGTGATTCTGGGTCGCGCAGCTGGAGACCTCGGACAACGCGACTTTGCCGTCGCTGAGACGCGCCAGGCTCTTCTCGATCAGCTTGTGCGCGGGAAGCTCGGCGGAAACGTAGATTACCGGGTGCCCGTCTGCCGCGAGCTTGTCGGCCTCCTGGAGTGCCAGTGTTGTCTTGCCCTTGCCCGGGGCGGTCCCGATTGCGTAGTTGAGCCCGGGGTAGACACCGCCGAGGATGCTGTTGAGTGCGTCGAGCCCGAAGGAGGCGATGGGCTTGTCTTCCTGAAGGGCGTGGACGTGCTCGTCGAGCACATCCAGCTCGAAGACGAGGGGATTGGCGTTCGGGCGCTGCATTACTCGCTCGCCCCCTCTGCCAGCTTGTGGAAGTAGTCGAACAGGTCCTCTTCCATGACGAAGTACTGGTTGGCGATGCTAAAGCAGTGGTGGGTGGCCTTCATGAGCTTGATGGCGCTGGATTGTCCGATGCCGGTGAGGATCTGAACGTCCAGGCGGCTCATGATGCGCTTGGTGCCGACATGGCGCAGGTTGATGCCTGCGGAGATGGCGTCGGTCTTGGGGTCATCTGCAAGATGCATGATAAACTCCTTGTTTGGGGCGCTCGGCTCCTCTTCGAGGTTTGGCGACTAAGAGAGGGGAGTCGGGTGCCGTTTTCTATTGCCAGTCGGAGCAGACCGTCTCCAGAAGGTCGCTCCATTTGCGGCGCAGCTCCGGGGTGTCCGGTGGTACGTGCTTGTTGCCGCACTTGTTAGCCGAGATGGTGACGCTCTCTTCAAGCGCGGAAAAAGCATCGGCGAGATAGGCGCATGTTGCGTTCAGGCATCCAATCTCGTCGAAGTACTCAACTGCGAAGCGAACGAGGGCTGCTACGGGCGCTCGATTGAACTCCGTCGAGCACTCGTCCATCAGCGAGCGTCCGTACTTGACTGCACGGGACGTCTCGTAGTCGAGAAGGGGATTCGAGGGGTCGCTCCGGGTCTCGTGTTCCATGTAGTCGAGAACAGACTCGAAGCAACGTCGAAGGTGCGGTATGTCCATTGCACCGGTGTAGAGCGCAGTGCCGCAGCTCCTCTCGTGAATGAGCCTCGCTCCGAACTCGATTATGGGCTTATAGTCCGCTTCGGCGACGGTGCCGATTGCGCCGGTGACGTTCGAACGCAATACGTCCGACACACTCGTGAACAGGCTATCACCGCTGTAGACGTTGAGCATTCTGTCCCTCGCGAACGCGGACGCGGGAAGCACCTTCTCGAAGACGAGTCCGATGATGGTTTTCGATTCGTCAGTTGCCCGCAGGTAAGCCTCGTCCGAAACCATCTGTGCGAAGGGGGCCCTGAGATTCTCGGGAATGCGAATTCGCTTCTCAGCCTTCTTTGCCAACGCCACTTATACTCACCTCCTTCCATTCAACTTGCGAATAATGTATCACCGTTCAGTCGATATGGCCCATGCGAATGTCACTAATAGCCCATGATATGTAGAAACAGTGAAGTATCCAGTTGAAATAGCTAATTCTTAGATGAAAGCGATTCAAATACCTCAGCTGCGTTTCGGTCATTTGCCCTGATTGCATGGGTGTAGAAGTTTGCGGTTGTGCTTGCGGACGCATGGCCCATTCTCGCTTGAACGGTCTTTAAGTCGACGTTGCTCGCAACAAGGGCCGTTGCTGCCGTGTGCCTCAGGCCATGGGGAACGAGCCCTGAGTATCCGGTGCCTCGTGTGTGCAGTTTGCCGTTGCGCTTGAACTGGCTTGTCACGTTGGCGTACTCGCCATAGCCGTTGTCGACGCAGAAATCCCTGAACCAGCGTGAATAGTTGTGTCCATCGGGTCGGGTGATACTGACGTGAAGGTTGCCGTTTTCGTCCTTATGCGTGCTGAAGGCGTGAACGAGGGGGTCAGAGTTTCTCTGTCTTAGCCCGCGTTGCTCGAATAGACTGCGCTGCCGCATCTTCCAGTCGTTTAGATACGCGGCCAGCGAAGAGTCTATAGACAGGATTCGCCTGCTCATTTCCGATTTTGGTGCCCTGAGCGTTTTGTCATTGGTGTACTGGCGGATGATTCGGATCTCCATCGCCTCGGGGTCGTAGTCTTCCCAACAGAGCCCCAGGGCCTCGCCTTTCCTGAGTCCTAGGTGGAATATGAGCATAGTGCAGACGGTCATCGGCCCCATGGGTTCGGATAGCAGGCATTTGGTGAATCGGGGCAGTTCGTCGGGTGGGAGGAAGTTACGCACTCTAAGGTCTGGCTTTGGGAGTTTGATGCTGATGCATGGGTTGCGCCCGATTAGCTCATTCTCCAGTGCGTCCTGCATGACCTGTTTGAGCTTGACGTGGATACGACGAATCTCGGCCTCTGTGAATCTTCCGGTTGAGATCGCTTCAGCATACGCCCGCTTGATCTCGTCGGGCCTCAGTGCGCCGAGGGGCATGTCGCCGAACAGCTCGCGTATATGGCGCACGTCATATTCCTCTCTTTGGAAAGAAAGAGGGGAGCCGAAGGAGCTTTCTCGGAGCCGATGGAAATCCTCAGCGTATCCGGAAACAGTGGTCGGCATGTCGCTAGCCGGTTCATAGGTCTCCAGCTCCTTCCGGTAGGCATTGAGCGCATTCGCCACCTCACCGGGCCAGTTCTTCGGGTTTTTGCTCTTGCAATGGATGGTTCTCTTGGGCGTCTTTAGGTATCTGACTCGTTTCCCGTTCTTGCCGGATTCGGGGTCGCGACCGAGAGAGAAGTAGATGCGGAAGGAACCGGGTTTTCCCTTGATCGGTTCGGAAGTGCCTTTGGCTGTGGGTTTGATTCTGGTTTCCATGGGTCTCCAGGGGTGGTGCGTTGGGTTAGCCTCGGGGGCGGGGCTTTGAGGGCCTCGCCCCCGAGGCTAACCCAAAAATTTCACCCCTGCAAGTCAAAATGAAGGGGTGAAGGGGTGTAAAAAGGGTGAAATAGAAAACTAATCAAGAAGAGCAAAAACGGCAGAATAGCTAAATTACCTGCGGAAACAGAGATATTGATGAAAATGAAAAACCGCAGGTAGGGTAATAGCTCATGACCTCCTAAAGCGGGTGTCGACGGTTCGAATCCGCCCGGGGGCACCAGAGGAATATCGAGCCCGGTACCGCTACGGTGCCGGGCTCTTCTGGTCTAAGGGCAGGATTCGAGCCGTCGACACCCGCGTCACCAATTTCCCCGCGGGGGGAGTTTTCGAATCCGCCCGGGGGCACCAGAGGAATATCGAGCCCGGTACCGCTACGGTGCCGGGCTCTTCTGGTTCATGCCATGTCAAAAACGAGGCGCCCGCTTGCTGGGGGAGCAAGCGGGCGCCTGTGAGCGAATATGTTTGCGGCGAAAGCCGTGATGAGCGGTGGGGTGGCGACTAGTTGTTCGTACCGGAATCGTCACCCGTGCCCGAGCCAGAGTCAGAGCCCGAGCCAGAAAGTGTGACTGTTAGCGTGATCGTGCTGTCGGTGGACTGCTTGCCGGTGGGGGAGACGCCCGTAACGGTGGCATCCTCGTTACCGCTTACGGGATTGCCGTTCTGGTCACAGAAGCCGATGTTATAGAAACCGGCGTTGTTGAGCGCGGTGACGGCGGCGGAGATGCTCTTGCCGTACAGGTTGCCCGGAACACTGGCCTTGCCGGACTTCTTGGCAATGACGACGGTAATCGTGGCGCCGGGCTTCTGCTTGCCACTGGGGTTCCAGCTGATCACGGTGCCCTCGGTAACCGAGTCGTTCTCCTGGTAGCTAACGTCGACGCCAAAGCCTGCCATATCGAGGGCGTTGCGTGCCTGGGCCTCGGTCATGTCGGTCAGATCGGGGACGGAGGTGGTGTCAGGACCGCTGGAGACCTTATACGAGATGGTCGTGCCCTTCTCGACTTCCTTGCCGGCATCAGTGCCCTGCTCAAAGACCTGGCCTTCGTCGGCCTCGTTGGCCTCCTCGGTTGCGTTGCCCTTCAGGCCCACGCTTGCCAGCGCGGCCTCGGCCTGGTCCTTGGTCAGGCCGACGAGCTGCGGAACCTCAACTTTCTCGGAGGGCTTGGGGCCCTTGGAGATCACCAGGTTCACCTTGGAGCCCTTGGGCTTCTTAGTGTTGCCGTTGGGGGTCTGCTCGGCAACCTTGCCCTCGTCGACATCGTCGTTATAGCTCTGGTCGACAGTTCCGACCTCAAGGCCGGCCTCCTTGATCAGCTCGATAGCGGTCTGCTGGTCCTTGTTAAGCACATCGGGCACCGTAACCTGCTCGCCCCCAAAGAGCCCGGTGGCGAAGGCCACCACAACGCCAACCACGGCGATTGCGGCGACTACGGCGGCGATAATCTTGTTCTTGTTGGACTTGGGCTGATCGACCTCGTAGGAACCGGTGGAACCCGAGACGGCGCTGCGGGGGTTGGTCTGTCCGCTTACGCCCGATACGGGGCGAACCATAGCGCGCGTGGAGTCAGACAGCTCACGGGTCTTGGTAGCGCCCAGCTCACCGGGGGCGCCGATGATGCGCGTGGGCTCCGAGACGTTGACGGCACGGCCCGACAGGTAGCTGTTGAGCACCTGACGCAGCTCGTCGGCGGTCTGGAAGCGGTTTGCCGGGTCCTTCTCCATGCACTTGAGGATGATGCGCTCAAGGTCGGCGTCGACACCGGAGTTGATCTGGCTCGGCGGAATAGGCAGCTCGTTGACCTGCTTGAGTGCGACCGAGATGGCGTCGTCACCGTCAAAGGGAACGCGGCCGGTGGCGCACTCATACATCACGACGCCCAGCGAGTAGATATCCGAGGTGGGGCCGAGGTCCTGACCGCGGGTCTGCTCGGGGCTGACGTAGTGGGCGGTTCCCAGCACGTTGTTGTCTTGCGTGAGGTGGCTGTTCTTGGCGCGCGCGATGCCAAAGTCCATCACCTTGATGTTGCCGTCGGGCAGCACCATGATGTTCTGCGGCTTAATGTCGCGGTGGATGATCTCGTGCTTGTGGGCGACCGAAAGCGCAGAGCTGATCTGCGAGCCGATCTGGGCGACCTTCTTGGGGTCGAGGGCGCCGTGGCTCTTGATGCCGCTCTTAAGGTCGGTGCCGCGCAGGTACTCCATGACGATGTAATAGGTGTCGCCGTCCTTGCCCCAATCGTAGACGCCCACGATATAGGGGGAGGAGAGACCGGCTGCTGCCTGGGCCTCCTGCTTAAAGCGTGCGGCGAAGGTTGCGTCGCCAGCATACTGCGGCAGCATGATCTTGACGGCTACCGTGCGGTCGAGGACCTGGTCCTGTGCACGGTAGACGGTCGCCATGCCGCCTGTTCCCACCTTATCCTTGAGGAGGTATCTTCCCCCGAGGACCCTCTGTTCCATTCCTGCTCCTAACATAACTATTCGCTCAACGATGTGTGTAGTACCTACGATGTGGCCGCTGGGGCCGTGTGGCGCGTTGCCGCTAACTCTTCGGCCGCGGCGCGCCTCGGGTGTCCGATTCGATCATGGGCATCACGCTCCCTGTGCAGCAAGCGCCGCGGTCAGGACGATGCCGGCGATCTTGGCGGCCTCGACGTCATGCTTGTCGAAATCCTCCAAGGCCACCGAGATGGCGACCGTGGGTGAATCGTAAGGTGCAAAGCCAACGAACATCGAGTTGACGTTGGTGCCGCCGGTCTCGGCCGAGCCGGTCTTGCCGGCGACCTTTACGCCGGGGATCTGGGCATCGGTGCCGGTGCCGGACTGGACGACGGCAAGCATGGCCTGCTTGACCTGGTCGGCCGTGGCGGAGCTGACGGCCTGACCCAGCGAGCGGGACTGTGTGGTCTTGACCACGGTTCCGTCCGGGGCGAGTACCTGGGCTACAAAGTACGGGTCCATGACCACGCCGCTGTTAGCGATGGCGGCGGCAATCACGGCGTTTTGCATGACGGTGGTCTGCGGGCCGGGCGTGTGGTCCATGCCGACAGGCTGGCCGGCGCCGGCCCAGGCGGTCTCCCACTCGGTCATGAGCGACGGGTCGGCCATGATGGAGGCCGCGGAGGTCAGGTCCTGGCCGAGCTTTTGGCCGTAGCCAAAGGCGTTGGCAAACTGCACGAGCGTGTTTGCGCCAACTTCGTTTGCCACCTGGCCAAAGACGACGTTGGAGGACACGGCAAAGGCCTGCTGCAGGCTGATGGTACCGTAGCTCTCGTTGGCAGAGTTGGTGACCGGTGCGTTGCCGATGTCCATGGAGCCGGGCGCCTGGTAGGTGCTGGTAAGGCTGGCGGTACCGGTCTCGAGTGCCGCGGAAAGCGTAACGACCTTAAACGTTGAGCCCGGCGTGTACAGCGCGTCCATGGCGCGATTGTACATGGAGCCGTCCTCGCCGCCGCCCGTCTGCAGCAGGGCATCGATGTTGGTGTTGTCGTAGGTGGGCGAGCTGGCACATGCGAGCACCGCGCCGGTACGCGGGTCGATGACCACTACAGCGCCCTTAAAGCCCTTGAGCGCCTGCTCGGCAGCCGTCTGGATGCGCGAGTCGATGGTGAGCTTGGCGGTGTTGCCCGGCTGGGTCTGGCCCGCGAGCGACGCGATGGCGTTGTTCCAGCTGGAGTAGTCCTTAGAACCGGTGAGCGTGTCGTTCATGACGCTCTCGATGGCGGTGGTGCCATACTGCTGGCTCACGTAGCCAACCACGTGCGCTGCCAGGTTGCCGTTGGGGTAGGAGCGTACGTAGGTGCCGTCCTCCTGCTGCAGCGACTCGGCCAGCGTCACGCCGTCGGACGTGATGATGGAACCGCGCTGGATGTACTTGGAGCGGGCGATGGTGTGGTTGTTGGTCGGCATGTCCTGATAGTCCTTGGCCTTGATGACCTGGACATAGGTGAGGTTGCCGATAAGGATGGCGAACAGCGCCGTAAAGGCGAGCACCGCGCGGGTTAGACGGTTGGCGAGCGCCACGCGGCCGAGCACACCGGATTCAGGTGTGTCGAGCAGGCGACGACGCATGCGTGAGCCGACGGAATGGCTGCCACTGCCGTAGGAAGACGAGGTGGCAAAGCGCGTGCCCGTCGGGGCGGCGGCAGATGCGACCTGATCATCGGTGATGGCGGCCATGGTGCCGGTGCCGGTAAGCTCGGCCTCGCGTCCGGTCGCCTCGTCACCGGCGCGCAGCAGGAGCGCGACGATGATAAAGCTCGCCAGCAGAGAGGAGCCGCCCTGGCTCATAAAGGGCAGGGTGACGCCGGTCAGCGGGATCAGGCGGGTTACGCCGCCAACGATCAAGAAGGCCTGGAAGCTGATGGCGGCCGTAAGGCCTGTGGCACTAAAGGCGGCGAGATCGGATTTAGCGCGGGCAGCCGTGGTGAGGCCACGCACGGCAAAGAGCATAAACAGGATGAGCACGGCGCCGCCGCCCAAAAGGCCCATCTCCTCGCCGATAGCCGAGAAGATAAAGTCGGACTCGACGACAGGGATGTTGTTGGCCATGCCGTTGCCGATGCCAACACCGACCAGACCGCCATCGGCAAGCGAGAAGAGCGACTGGACGATCTGGTAGCCCTGGCCCTGGGCGTCCTTAAACGGATCGAGCCAAACCTGGAAACGCACCTGAACGTGAGACAGGAACTTGTAGGCGCCCACGGCTCCGACGGCTAAGAGCGCAAGGCCGATAACGACATACGAAAAGCGCCCCGTGGCAACGTAGAGCATCAGCAAGAAGATGGTGTAGAACAGCACGGCCGAACCCAAGTCGCGTTCGAAGACGACGACGAGCAGACACACACCCCACACGGCAAACAGCGGCAGCAGTAGTCGCAGGCGAGGGATCTTAAAGCCCAGGATCTTGCGGTTGGAGATGGAGAGCAGCTCGCGGTTCTCGGCCAGGTACCCAGCTAGGAACAGCACGATAAAGACCTTGGCGAACTCGCCGGGCTGGATGGTAAAGCCCGCGATGCGAATCCACAGCTTGGAGCCCGAGATCGTGGTGCCGATAAAGATAGGCAGCATCAGCAGGATGATGCCGATAATGCCAAAGGTGTACTTGTAGCGCATGACCACGTCGAGGTTTTTGACCAGTGCAAGCGTTCCCACCATGAGCGCCACCGAGACAAACAGGATGATGAGCTGTGAGATGGCGAGAGCGGGGGCGAGACGCGTCACGAACGTGATGCCGATGCCCGAAAGTATAAATACGATGGGCAGGATGGCGGGGTCGGCACCGGGCGCCAAGATGCGCACGGCAATGTGGGCCGCGGCAAAGGCGGCAAAGAGGCCGATCGGTACGGCGAGCGTCTCAAAGGAGATGGCAGCGCCCGCGGTGAGGACGTACATCGCATACAGCAGGATGACGGGGAACGCCGAGGCGATGAGCAAGAGCAGCTCGGTGTTGCGGCGACTCATAAGCGGCACTCCCTTTCTAATTCTTATCGGAGGCTTCGGCCTCGGCGGACTGTTCGGCGGTTTTCTCGGAATCTGATTCGGAGGTCGATCCCTGATTGGTGTTGTCGCGAATCGTTTGCGCGTCGATCACCTGGCGGGTCTGCTCCTCGTCGATCTGGTGGCGGTACTTGGATATCGTGTCCTGCGCATCGTCGACACTTGTTTGCGGAATGCCCGCCTTGAGGCGGTTTTGCGTGTCTTCGGGCAGGTCGGACAGCTTGATGCTGGTTTCGCTTTCGAGCCAGTGGAGCTTGAGTCCAAGTGGCTTGCCGGGCAGGCCGCGCCAGACGGCGACATTGCCCTGGTAGGTACCCAGGTAGTACGAGCCGGTGACACCCGTGTAGGCCCAGATGCCAGCTGCCAGCACAAAGACGAGGGCCAGGATGGCGGCGATGGTAATGTTGCGGCGACGCACGCGTTGCGCCTCGCGCATGACGCCATCGTCAACCAGGTCAACGACTACTACGGTCACGTTGTCGTGGCCGCCGGCGGCAAGCGCCGCGTCCACTAGGTTATCGACGCAGATTTGCGCGGTTGAGGACTGCGTGGCGATGTTCTCGATATCGCTATCGGGAATCATGCTCGAAAGGCCGTCGGAGCACAGGATCAGGCGGTCGCCTTCCTCGATATGCAGGGTGAAGTGGTCGGCATACATGGCGGGGTCCGAGCCCAGCGCACGGGTGATGACCGAACGGTTGGGGTGGACGCGAGCCTCGTCTGCCGTAATCTCGCCGGCGTCCACGAGTTCTTCCACATAGGAGTGGTCGCGGGTCACGCGGATGAGCGTGCCCTCGTGGAGCAGGTAGGCGCGAGAATCACCCACGTGGGCGATGGCGAGCGTGTCGTTTTCGATATAGGCGCAGGTGGCTGTGCAGCCCATGCCGGGCTTACCCAGGCCGTTCATGGCCGCCTCGATTACGGCGGCGTTGGCTGCCTCGACGGCTGCGGCCAGGCGTGCTGCGTCGGCGGACTGCGGGGCCGTCTTGGCAATAGTCTCGACGGCGATGGAAGAGGCTACCTCGCCGGCGGCGTGACCGCCCATGCCGTCGCATACGCAAAAGAGCGGCGACTGCACCAGGTAGGAATCCTCATTGTGCGGGCGCACGCAGCCAACGTCGGAGCGGGCGCCCCACATGAGTTGTGTGGTGGTGCCGGCATCATAGGTCGAGTCAGTCTCGATGCGCTCCTCGGTCAGGGGCTCAAAGCTCATGGTCGAGCCGGGGTCTTTGAGCTTGGCCTCAACGGCGGCAACGTCGATCTCGGCGGTGTCACCGGGAGAGACGGTGTCGGTCTCGACGTTTGATTCGGAATCGCCGGTGTCCGGGGAGTCGGGCTCCTCGGACACGCGGGCGGTCGACTCGTCATCTTGCGGGCTGACGTTTATAGGCTCGGGTGTCGCAAAGTGCGACGGCGCGGGCGTGTTTTGCGACTGGGCGGCGGGCTCGGCCACGGCATCGGACTCGCTTGCGGGCGCAGGCTGCGGGGTCTTGGGTGCAGGGCCGTCCTCGGGGGATGTCCCCGCCTCGGGCGCCGGCGTAGACGCGGGCGCAACCTCGGATGCCGGGGCTATGGGAAACGCCGGCGCGGCGGGCTCGGGTGCTGCAAACACCGCAGCGCTCTCGTTGATTGCCGCGGCGACGGGCTCTGCAAAGTGAGCCGGCGCCGGGGTTGCTTCGGGCGCTGTGGACTGTTCCGCAGCATGTGCGCCGATGGGCGCTGCTGCGGCATCCTCTTCGCCCTCGTTATCGGCGAGATCCGAAATATCATGCGTTACATGCGAAAGAGGCAGGGAGAACACGGTGTCCTCGGGCTCCACGGGTGTGGAGTCCGCCGGAGCGGCGTGGGCCGGTGCAGCTACGGCGGCAGCCGGTGCCTCGGTCATGGTTGCGGACTTGTTCTCCTCGTCGATCATCGACGGTTCACCTTCATGACCACGTCGCCAATCTGGACTTCGTCGCCCTCACGCAGCGTCGCGGGCTCCACGAGCTGGCGGCCGTTGACGAGCGTGCCGTTAAGCGAGTTGAGGTCCTCGATGATGAGTGCCGGGCCCTGCAGCGAAAAGCGTGCGTGCGAGGCCGAGACAAACGGCTCGTTGATGCAGATGTCCGAGGACGGCGAGCGGCCCACGATGACGGGGCCGAGCATGTCTACATGGATGCCACGGATGCCGCGCGGACCCTTGTCCACATCGATCGTCCAGATAGCGGAGTCGCGGCGCTGGCCGCGTACGAGTCCCACGCCGGTTTTCATGACGGCGAACAGGAAGATGTAGAGCAGGGCGACCAGGACGATGCGGCCTGCAAAAAGGACGATATCGATGTTCATAAGCGACTATCCCCTAAATTCAAAGGTGCTCAGGCCAAACGTCAGCAGGTCGCCGTTGCGCAGCGGGCAGCGCGTGATGCGGCGGTTGTTGACGAGCGTGCCGTTGGTGGAATTGAGGTCCTCGATCGACCAGTCCGAACCGGTAAAGGTGAGCTGGGCGTGACGGCGCGACACGTTGGGGTCGCGCAGGGCGATGTCGGAAACCGAACGCTCGCGACCGATGGTCACCTGCGCGGAAGTGATGCTGTGGCTCTCGCCGCTCACGACGTCGACGAGCTGGGCGAGCGGGCGCTGCGGGGCGCGGGTGCTCGCCATGTTGGAGGCAATACCGGCCGCGGCGCCAAGGCCCACGGCGGCGCCGGTCGCGGCGGCTCCGCCCATGCCGGCAAGCGCGTCACGCGAGACGGTCTGCGGCACCGGGATGGGTGCGGCGGCGGGGTCGGGGACGCTAGGCGCGAAGGGGTCTGCCGTGGCAAGCGGGTCGGGAGCGGCGGCGCGAGGCGTCGGCTGCTGCTGGGGCATGGCGGCGGGGCGCTGCTGCTGCGGGGCAGCAAACTGCTGCTGGCCGGCGCGCGGGGCGCTGGCGGCACGGCTTGCCGCGGAGTTGTTCTGGCCCAGGCCATTCTGGTAGGCGCGCTCTTCCTCGTACAGACGACCGAGCGTGGGGGCGTCGACGTTCTCGGCAAAGACCGAGAACTTACCGGCACGCAGCTGCGGGTCGATCATAAAGCGCACGAGGGGCTCGCCGACAAAGACATAGCGGCGCTTTTCGGCCTGCGCCTTCACGAACTCGCGGACCTCGCGCGAAAGCTCGGGGTAGAACGGGGCGAGCATGGGATCGTCGTCGGCGGCGATAAGGATGGTATAGAGTGCCGGCGCCGTGTTGACGCCGTTAATCACCAGAGTCTGATCCTCCATGTCGCGAGCGGCCTGCTTGGCAAGCTTCTTAAAGGAGAACGGGGCACGGGTGGCACCGAAGATGCCGGCCACGTGGTCCTCGAAGATGTTCAGGAAGTTCACGAAAGATCACTCTCCGTATAGGTTCTTTGGTATCCGAGCAAATATAGGCATATCCCAACGATTATAGAGGATAGGGTTCCCGCAACCGCCGCCTTGGCGACGACCGCGGCTGCAAGGCTGGCAATTTCCATATGGTGTGCAAGACAGGACGCCGCTGCGCAGCCGATGCCGGTGACAGCGATTGCGGCGATTGCGGCAAGGTTTGAGCCCTGATTGGCACGCTTGGCATGGGCATTGAGCAGCGCAGATGACGCCGCGGCAGTTGCCGCGACCAGCACAAAGGCAGCCCAAAGGAGCGGGTCTCCCAGCGCTGCGGCAACGTTACCGAGCCCCAGTACGCCTCCGGCTGAAAGCGCGACCGTGGCCAGACGGGCAAAAAGCGCGCCCATGCCCGTTGCCGCGGCGGCGCTTGCCGGGCCGAGCCAAAATGACGCGACGCCGGCGGCGACCCCAGCTGCCAGGAAGGTATTGCCGGTCAGACAGCCAAGCGCGAGTGCACAGGTGAGCGTGGCGCTCGCGGCAGTCTCGGTGCGACCCCAGGCGATCCACCAACCGGACATGGCGGCGGCAAAGATCACCGCGACGGGCAGCATCGACAGGATGCCCTGTGCCTGCATGGTGGCGTTGGCCATGAGCACCAAAAAGCCCACAGCCGAGATGGCCGAGCCAATCTGGGGGGCCAGGCCAGCCGCCGCTCCGATCGCGATGGCCGCAATGACCAGGCCGGGAAGCGCCGCGACCCCGGCCGTTTGCATCAGCAAAAAGCTAAAGGTGCCGCACGTTAGCGCCGAGATAGTGCGCATGGTGTAGTCGCGCGCATGGCTCCAGCGCGTGCCCGCCCAGCCAAGTGCGGGGTCGACCTCGATGGCGTCGTCCTCGTAGTGCGACGGCTCGATACCGTCGAGCTCCTGCTCGTCATCCGAAAGTTCGCCAACCATTTGCTCTAGGCTGCGACGGCCCTCGCGCACGCTGCCCAGACCGGCAAGGAGCTGGTCGCAAAATGCCTCGATGCTGCTGGGGCGGTCCTGCGGCATGGGGGAGAGCGCGCTCATGAGCGCGGCCTCGGCTCCCGGGGGAAAGTGTGGTATCAGCTCGCTGGGATAGGTGGCGCCGCCGATGATGCGGTCGAGCGAGTCGGCGGGCGTGGCCGCCATAAAGGGGGCGCTGCCGCACAGGCCCTCATAGATTACACAGGCGAGGGCAAAGACATCGGCGCGCTCATCGACCGTGCCGGTCTCGATATCGAGCTGCTCGGGCGGCATGTAGCCGATGGTGCCGCCGCGCGAGCCGCCAAAGCCACCGGCGGACGACAGTCGCGCCATGCCAAAGTCGGTGAGCTTTACATTGCCCGAGTGGTCGATGAGCACGTTGGCGGGCTTAATGTCCAGGTGGAGTACGCCATTACTATGGGCGAAGGTGAGCGCCTGGCCTAGGGCATCGGCAATGGCCGCGGCCTCGTCAAAGGTAAGTGAGTGACCGTCCACGCGGTGCAAAAACTCGGCCAGCGACATGCCATCGACATATTCCATAACCAGGTAGGCATAGGCTGTGTCGTGCGTAAAGTCGATGACCTGCACGATGTTGGGATGTTGAAGCATGGCGGCGGTGTGCGCCTCGCGCAGGACATCCATGATGTCGCTGGCGGGCATGCCGGCACCGTTGATAAGGGGGATGCGCTTAATGGCGACGCGGCGGCGCAGGTGCGTGTCGCGGCAGATCTCGATGGAGCCAAAACCGCCGGTCGCAAGTGTCTCGAGCGGCTGGTACCGCTTGAGCAGCTCGCGAGAGCTGGTGCCCTCCAAAGGAACGTCCGGCGAGAACCGGGCGGTATGTTGCGGGAAAAGCGGCATGGCCAACCCTCGTGCGTTTAAAGTTCGTTTGCGAGCGGCGGGCGCGGGGCCGAGCCATTCGCGGTGGCATAGATGCTGCTAGTGTAGCACGCTCGGGCGGATGGCGAGGATAACGGGATGCGAGGCTGCCTGTCTGTCTTGGCCTTAGCGCTTCTTCTTGTTCTTCTTCTGCTTGCGCTGCTTGCCCTTGGTCTCCTGGGGCTTGTCGCCCTGCTTGGCCTCGGCGGCGGCCTTTTCAGCCTTCATCTTCTTGCGTTTGGTCTCGATGCGGAGTTTTTTGTTGATGCGCGCCTTAAGGAAGGTGCCAAACTGCTCGGCATCGCCGCGAATAAAGGTTTCCTTAGGGATCGTCACGCCCTGGTCGGCGAACATGGCCACAAAGATGCGCTCGCCGTCGAGTACGTGGTCGAGCTTGTCAAACGGGAAGAACTGCGACTTGCCGCTCTTGCCCCAAACCATCAGGCCGTCCTCGTTGGCGGCGACGCGGCGATAGCGGCCACCCATGGACTCGTCGGCCTCGACGGCGTCGATAAAGTCGCGGGCGAGCGTGTGGTGCAGGTTCTTGCTCCACCAGGCCAAAAAGGCGCCGAACACGATCAACACGACGCCGAACTTGATCCAGCTGCCGCCGGCCACCAGCATGCCGATGCCGATGAGCGCGGCAACTGCCGCGGCGACATACAGCGAGCCGCGACGCCTGGGCGAGGCGACCAGGCGGGCGAAGTCGGTGACCAGGTCGTTTTCGTACTGGTACTCGTTGAGGTACAGGATACCGTCGTCGGCCGCGGCCTGCTTCTCGAGCGCGACCTCGACCTGGTCGGCTGCTTCGGAGGGAACGAGGTTGCTCTCTGCGTCTGCCATGCTCTTTGGACTCCTATCGCGGCGGGCTCGCCGTACGGGTTATTATGAATGCAGTATGCCGTGCGACCGCATGGCCGTCGCGGCAACAAGACTCAGTATACCCGGGGGAGCACCCATGGAATCGTTGTACCGAAAGTATCGCCCGCTCACCTTCGACTCCGTGGTGGGCCAGCAGCATATCGTCTCGACGCTCGAGCACGCCATCACCGAGGGGCGCCTGTCCCACGCGTACCTATTCTGCGGACCGCGCGGCACGGGCAAGACCACCATGGCGCGCATTCTGGCCAAGGCGCTGCTGTGTCGCAATGCCGAGGCGGCGCGCGCCGAGGGTGCAAGCGGCTGCTTGCCCGACGGTGCTTGCGAGGAGTGCGAGCTCATCGCCGAGGGCAACCACCCGGATGTCTACGAGCTCGATGCCGCAAGCCGTACCGGCGTGGACAACGTGCGCGAGGAGATCATCAACTCCGTCAACTTTGCCCCGGTGCGCGGCAAGTACAAGATCTATATCATCGACGAGGTCCACATGCTCACGACGGCGGCGTTCAACGCGCTGCTCAAGACGCTTGAGGAGCCGCCGGCGCACGTGATCTTTGTGCTGTGCACCACCGACCCGCAAAAGATTCTGGAGACCATCCTCTCGCGCTGCCAGCGCTTCGATTTCCACCGCATCGGCAACGAGGATATCGAGCATCGCCTGTCCTACGTGTGCGAGCAGGAGGGCTTCGATTACGACGACGAGGCACTCGCCATTGTGGCGCGCCATGCCAAGGGCGGTATGCGCGACGCGCTTTCCACGCTGGAGCAGCTGAGCGTCTTTGGCAACGGTTCTGTGCATGCGGACGACGCCCGCTCGCTTTTGGGCGAGGTTTCGGACCAGATTCTGGGCGAGTTTTCCCGCGCCATTGCCGATCGCGATGTTGCCGAGCTCTATGGACTGATCCGTGCGCAGGTCGAGGAGGGCAATGACCTGCTGGAGCTGACGCGCGACCTGGTGGCGCATGTGCGCGACGTGTACGTTGCCTGCGTTGCCGGTGCCCGTGCCGAGCTGTTTGAGGGCGGCTCCGAGCAGGCCGAGGCGCTTGCTGCCGAGGCCGCTGCCTTTGGCGAGCATCCTGCCGACCGCCTGGCCCGCGTGCTGACGGTGCTCGACGATGCCGCACTGGAGATGAGGGGCGCGAGCGACGTGCGCCTGGTGCTCGAGATTGCCTGCACGCGTCTGGCGCGTCCCGAGGCCGATTTAACGATTGAGGCATTGGCCGAGCGCGTGGCACGCCTGGAGGCCATGATTGCCAACGGCGCCGTGCCGGCGAGCGTGGCTGCTGCTCAGGCCGCCGCGCCTGCAGCATCCGTACCCGCTGCTGCCCAACAGCCGACGCTCATTTCGGGCGCTCGTGCTGCCGCTCCGGCGGCATCCGCTGCCCCCGCTGCTACGTCCGCGCGCCAGGGCGGTATGCCTTGGGACCGCGGCGCTGCTGTTCCGGCTGCCCAGCCTGCGCCCAAGTCCGCGGCTCCTGCGCCGGCGCCCAGACCTGTAACGCCTGCACCTCAGCCCGTTGCGGCTCCGGCTTCCGCGCCTGCTGCATCGACCGTGTCGGTGTCCAAGCCCAACAACGCCGCCCAGGTTGCCGCCGCCGGTGCTGCCGAGACCCCCGCGGTTGAGGACGCCGGCGAGCTCCAGCGCAAATGGGCCGAGGTCGTCGAGCGCGTCAAGGCTCGTCAGGCCTCCTACGCAGGGCTTTTGCTCAACGCCCGCGCCACGGCCGACGACGGCTCCAAGCTCACGGTCTCGTTCCCCGCGGGTTCGACTTTTGCCATCAAGATGCTCGGTCGCGCCGATACGCAGTCGGTGGTCCTGCCGACGGTCTGCGCGGTCTTCGGTCGTCGTACCGTCGACTATGTCCTGGATGGGGGTGGCACGCCGGCTCCTCAACATGAGGAGCATTCTCCATCTGCACGGGCTGCGGTATCTGCGGACCCGCAACCCGTGTCCTCGGTGCCCCCTGCATCCTCGAGCGCCAGCGCGACGCAGCCAAAAGCGGCGCCGGTAGCGGCACCGACCCCGTCGGCGCCTGAACCCGCTGCGCCCAAACCGGCTGCTCCGATCCCCGCGCCCAAGTCCGCTGCCGCGCCTGCGCCCAAGTCATCCGACCTGGCCAAGGCCCCTTGGCTGCGCTCCGACAACCCTGCCGGTGCTCCTGCCACGGGCAAGCTCCCGACCGAGCCCGCGCCCCGAGCGCCCGAGTGCGCGTCCGTCCCCATGGCTCAGCCGCCTGCGCAGGCTGCGCCATGGGAATCCGAGCAGGTGCCCTACGACGATGCTATGGTCGGTGGTTTTGCTGCCGATGCCGGCGGGGACGATCTGCCCCCGTTCGACGTGCCGGGTGCAGCGTCCGCGACCAAGGCCGCTGCTGTGGCACCCGCAGCCTCTGCAAACGACGACGTCCCCGCCGCTCCCTGGGAATCCAATCCCGGTGCTGGCAGCCCCTTCGGCCATCAGGGCGCAGCCCCGAGCATCCCGCAGACCGAGGACGAGGCCAAGGCCCTCATCCGCAGCGTCTTTGGCCAGGCCACCATCTTCAAGCCGGTGGAGTAGCTGCGCAGGCGGGTATACTGCTCAAGAAGAGGACCCCTTGTCCGGGCGCATCTGTATTTCGGACATGTGTAGTGTGGTGCCGCGTATGTCGCATTTGAGCAGACAGGTGCGTGACGGTCGGCCTAGGATGCTGAGGTCGATACGATACGTCGCATGGCTGTCCGTGTACTCGACTTGCTCGGCGTTAATGGTTGCTCCGATTGCCAAATAAACGCCTAGCTCGGCATCGACAATCTTGAAGTCCTTTATCTTGACCTTGAACTCTTGATAGAGGGACGGGCTGTTGTAGTAGACGGTTCGGGTTCCGTCGGTGCACTCATCGGTCGTCTCCCATTTGACGACGGGCTGGTCCGAGCTGGCTATCAGCAGTTCTGCTCCAAAAGCTATGGCATGGGTGATGACAACCAGCAATGCCCAGCCGACAAAGAGATAGAGAACCACATATGCAACGGGGTGTTTTGAGCGGATGTTTTGGAGCGCGTTGGGGGCATTCATGGGGCACCTCCAAATTACTATCTATGGCAATCAAATTATACCCTGCCGCCATGTGCGCCGCCTCGAGCAGCGGTTCGGCATTTAGCTATTTAGTGGCGCACATGAAATGCCGGATTCGGCTCTACTAGATTGAGTGTGCGATATTATGCAACCTTGCATAATTCGACCTTGCATAATCTTTGAGTGCGGTTTGTATTGGAGGACATGTATATCGACTGAGGTAACACGTCCGCCCCGCTCTCTCGCCGCGCGCCGTGGTACGATTTTTGAGTTTGAAAGTCCCGCCGTGCTCCGGCTGCCCTTGCAGCTCGGCGTGCGGCCGCACGTAAAGGAGCCATCATGGCCGGTATGAACATGCAGCAGATGATGAAGCAGGCTCGCAAGATGCAGGAGCAGCTTGCCGCCGCGCAGGAGAACCTCAAGTCCCAGACCGTCGACGCCTCTGCCGGCGGCGGCATGGTCAAGGTGACCGTTAACGGCGAGATGGAGCTCGTCAACCTCACCATCGATCCCGATGCGCTCGATCCCGAGGACGTCGATATGCTGCAGGATATGATCATGGCTGCCGTCAACGAGGCCGTCCGCGGCGTCAACGAGCTCGCCAACAAGCAGATGGGCGCCATCACCGGCGGCCTCAACATCCCGGGCATGCCGTTCTAAGACACGCATATATATGAGTGCCAACCACAGTCTGCAAAAACTGCTCGATGAGCTGGGCCGTCTGCCGGGCATTGGTCCCAAGTCGGCCCAGCGCATCGCCTATTACCTGTTGGAGGCCGACGCCGAGGAGGCGCGCCGCCTGGCCGAGGCCATCCTGGAGGTCAAGCAGGAGGTCCACTTTTGCAGCCGCTGCTTTAACTACGCCACGGCCGACGAGTGCTCCATCTGCCAGGACCCGATGCGCGATACCACTCGCATTTGCGTGGTGGGCGAGCCGCGTGATGTCCAGGCGATCGAGCGCACGGGCAGCTACCACGGCCTCTACCACGTATTGGGCGGCGTGATCAGTCCCATGGACAAGATTGGCCCCGAGCAGCTGCACATTCGAGAGCTGCTGGCACGCTTGGGCCACGAGGACATCCACGAGGTCATCATCGCCACCAACCCCAATATTGAGGGCGAGACCACGGCGAGCTATCTGGCCCGTACCATCAAGCCGTTGGGCGTCGAGGTGTCGCGTCTGGCAAGCGGCCTTCCCGTGGGCGGCGACTTGGAGTATGCCGACGAGCTTACGCTTGGCCGCGCCATCGAGGCCCGCCGCGCGATTTAGGTGGCGAGTCTGCTCCTGCCGTATGTTTTCCTCGCGACGCACGGGGTAGTCATAATTTCCCCGTGCGACTGTGAGTTTGTTGTGCAACAAAGATGCTTCGTATCCGCTTATCGCATGGATGCTTCCGCTCGCATCCTTAATTTGTCCATTCGTTGCGCAACCTTTTTGGTTCGCTGATACACTCAAATATGGATTCGAATGAATGCGCCGCTCCCGAGCGGCGTGTTTTTGTTGGAGGAGAACGCATGCGGCCCGGTGGCACTCAGACAAAGCGCGGCGCCGCGGTGCGCATACGACGCCGACTGGGCTTGGCGCCGCGGGCGTACGCACTGCTATCGTGCTCGCTGGTGCTGGTCATAGCTGGCGTTTCTGCCTATGGCATGACCGTGCCGTCCATGATGCAGGCGCATGCCGCACGCGAACCGCGCGTGGGGCATGAGGTCAAAAGCGATCTGGGCACCACGACTGGATATGCTTGGGCAAGTGTGGTCGGGCATATTGTGTTTGGCACCGACGATGCGGACGGCGCCGAGGCCCCGGACAACGAAGTCACGCTTGCCAATGGCAAAACCATCGTGCTCACCAACACCAAGATCATCGATCGATTGTCCAACAATAGCGTGGCGGCAACGGTGAATAAGGTCGAGCAGCAAAAGGAGCAGGACGCCCAGCAGTCCGGAAAGCCCGGTAGCTCGGATACTTCTGGCTCCGGCTCGGATTCATCGAGTTCGGGCGGCGGCTCTGGGTCGGGTTCCTCTACCGGAGGGCCTGGAAACGGCGGCTCGACGGGCGGCAACACTGACAACGATGCAAACTCCGGCGGCCTTTCCGCTGCTGAGGAAGAGAGCATTCACAGTTGGCTTGTGACCAAGTACAACATGCTCGACGGCTATGTTTCTCGTGCCAATGACGTGGTCTCGACCTATAACTCTACGGGAGATCCCAGACCGTGCGACAGCCTGGTCGGGGAGATGTTTGTTATTCGAGCTGAGTTCGGTCGTCAGACATTCTCGCCCCGGTCAAAGTGGTATCAGCAGTATGCCAATCTGTGGGGCTGTTACACCAACCTATGTCAATGGGTCGGCCATTACGGCGATGATGACGTCGCGCTCGGTAACTTCAACAATAACGTGGCGGCGCTTGCCCTATGATGACCGATCTTGCATCCACCACACCACAATCGCTCGGTCGCGATCCCATGGTCGGCCTGCGCCTGGCGCGTGTCGACGGGTTTGAGCCGGCCATTGCGCTCGGTCAGGACGAACTGCCTGCCTATCTGCGTCGTTTTACGATGCTGTTTGCCGACGATGCCACCATGCGCCGTGGCGGTATCGGCCGCGTGACGCGTGCCGTCAACGCCCAAGGCGAGGCCGTGGCACTCAAGCAGCTCATCTTGCCGACGCGCGATGAGTTTGACGACGATGCCGCTCACGAGGCGCTGGTCGCCAAGTTCAAGGCGGCGTTTCGCGAGGAATACGAATGCCATCGCGCCCTTTCGGGCCTTAAGGGCTTTCCCCGCCTCTATGGCTGGGGCGAGGTCGACGGTGTGCCTGCAATTGTCATGGAATGGGTCGAGGGCGAGACGCTTGCCCGCTTGCGTTCGCGACTCGCCGTGGACGATGCCGGACGCCTGTCGCCGCTTGTGGCGGCGCGTCTGGGTCGCGACCTGTTCGATCTGCTCTGCCGTATGAGCCTGGTGGGTGAGGGCTTTGTCCATCGCGATATCTCGCCCGCTAATATTATGGTGCGCACGGCGCGTCTACCGCTTGACCGGCAGCTTGCCGAGGGCACCTTTGACCTGTGCCTGATCGACTTTGGCTCGTCGCTGGCGCTTGAGCCTGCGTCGGCCGTGGCCGGTACCGGCGGCAAGGCATCCTTTACCGAGCGCTATGCCACGCTGCGTCGCGCGACGGTTGCCTATGCCCCGCCCGAGATGCTCACCGACGATATTCCCGATCTGCGCGCTTTGCGTATGTCGCCGGCGATCGACGTCTATGCCGCGGCAAGCACGGTTTACGAGCTCATTGCCGGCGTCGCGCCATACGAAGCCGCGCCGAGCACTTCGGGCACCTCGGGTTCGCGCAAAAAGACGCGCGACATCGCGAGCCCCTACCGTCTCAAGATGGACACGCGGCCCGACTATCCCATTGGTGCCCATGCGCCCGGTTGTGATTTGACTCAGCTGCTTCGTCGTGAGCCCGATGTGGCGCTCGCCGCGGCTGAGCAGGCCCAGCAGTTGGGGCTTGAGCCGGATTCCGAGGAGCTACGCGATGCGCTGGCGTTTGTCGATGCCCAGCTGTTCGACGTGGTGATGGCCTGTCTGTCCAGCCATCAAAAAGATCGTCCCGAGCCGGCGGCGGTCGAGGCGGCGCTCTCGGCGTTTTGTGACCACTATGCACAAAATGTCGGTCGTTCGCTCCGCGGCGAGCCGCTCACGCCGTGCCCCATGGATGCGTCCGGCCGCGCGGTTCGTCGCGCGCTGATGGTCGGCGCGGCGGTCGTCTGTGGCGTGGTTTGGGCTGTGGTCGTGGTTTCGGCCGCGCTGCTGGCGTCGGGCGCTCGCGTGACGGCGACTTTGGGATCGCTCGTGTGGTCTGGGCCACTACCGGGTATTATTGCCGCACTGGCGTTGGCGCTACCAGGCATGGCCGGCGTTGCCGCGGGGGCACTTGCGCGCGATCGGCGCTCGGGGTTCCTGCAGGGTGTGCTTGCGCTTTCTGCCTGCGAGGCTCCGGTGCTGGTTGTGGCTGCATGTAGCGTATTTTCCCAACGCGCCGTGATGGGCGGCCTTGTTGCCGCTCTGGTTGCAACCTATACGCTTACGTGGTTTTTACTTGCGATGGGCTTTGCCTTTGAGCTTCCCGTTTCGGCACCGCGGCGCACAAAAGCCCAGATGGCGACTCCGCTTGCCGGTGGAGCCGCAGCTGCCCGTACTTTTGGCGGACCTGTCGAAGTATCGTCCGATTCTATTTCTACGACCAAGGAGGCCTAGGTCATGGCATCTCAAGTTGAGCTCACCCCATGCGGGGCCATGTTTGACATCTTTAAGCGCGCGGCGCATCTGAGCCATATCGAGCTGTGCGGCTTGGTGCTTTCGTCCCGTCCGCTCGCCGACGGCCGCAGCCCGCAGAGCCGAGCCGCCGATCGCTCTTGGGTTTCCCGCTTTATCGTTCGCGCACCGGTCGGCACGCTTCAGCAGCGCTACTTTGCCGAATACGGTACATCGGCTGCGCGTATTATGTCGCAACTGGCCTTGCGCCAGCGCAACCCCATGGACTCCACGGCTGTGATCAATATGGTGTGCGGTCCTGCAGGTGAACCGATGGTACGCGCGCTCGAAGAGTGTCACCAGGACACGAATCTCTATCGCAACGCGCTCGATCGCCTGTCCCAGGCGGCAGAACTCATGCCCGCCGAGCGCGCCGAGGCCGTGCTGGTGCTGTTTGTCGCCGTCGGTTGTTCGGCGGATGTGCGGTCCTCGGTGAACTATGCCATCGACTACGCGCACGCGACCTGTGGCGGAGGCACATCCACGCCTCGTTCGCTTGGCATGTCGATGACCGCGGGCGAACGCGAACCCGCCCCGGCGCACCCCTTGGGCTTGCTGCGCATACAAAACAGTTTTGTCGTGAGCGCCCCGCGCTGGATTCAGCCGAGTGAGCAGGGTGTTGAGATTGGCGCGCTGGCCACTGGTGAGGGCGATATTACCGACGTCGGCGACGATGTCTCGGCCCGCCATGCCCATATCTGGTGCGATGCTCAAAATATCTGGCGCGTCGAGGACTTGTCGTCCACCAACGGAACCGTGGTGGTAAACGGGGCCACGCGCGTCTGCATTCAGGTCGAGCCCGGCCGTTCCGCCCAACTCAATCCCGGCGATGAGCTCAAGCTCGGCGAATCCACTACCTACGCCATCCTCTTCGGTGCCCTCTAGCCGGCAGATAGGGACATTCCTTTTCTGCCGGCACTTGGGGACACTCCTTGGCGCGCCAGAGCCAGTCGCCCGGGGATGGAGGGGCCATTTTGGCCCTTGGCGGTCAGTCGGGGCGAAACTAGAAGATCTTTCCGATTCGCGGCTGTTCATGCTTGTAGAGCATCTAAAACAATAGGATGTTATTCTGGAATATGCCGGGTGCGTGAACTTGCCTGTCTTAGCCTTAATAAGGTATAGGGGAGTTTGGCTCAGGGGTTCCGTCTTGTTCTTCAGCGCAGTATTGTGGGACAGATTTGCTGAGATTGGCGCCTTACACCGCAGAGCGCACGGAAGGCTCTCGATTTGTGTTCTGGCCCCAGAATACAGGGCCTGGTACTTACCAACTGTGGCATGGATGTAACATCTGTAGAAATCAACCCTTTTGTTGTCGACCTTTGTAAGAAAAACACTGCCATCAACTCTTTGGATGACGAAACTAGGGTGCTTGAGGGGAGCCTTTACTCCCCTCTGAGAGATGACTCATGTTTTTCGCTTGTCGTTGTGAATCCTCCGTTACTGCCGATTCCGGATGAGATTCCTTATCCCTTCGTTTGAGATGGAGGACAATCGGGTCTGGATAAAACACTTCGTATTCTTAAGGGTGGCGATACGCATTTAGAGAAAAACGGTAAATACTGCTAATAGGGGTGACGACGATGGTGCAGGGGCGACCCGCGATGCTCTCATCAATACGTCGGATACTTGGGAAATCAGGTCTAGATGCATGTATGATGATGCTGCGTGGCTATTCAATTAATCCGCGTTCCGAATGGGTGCAGGGTATAGCTGCGACATCGTATGCTTTTGACCCGGCGCGATACTCAGATATTTCTGAGGCGGTTGACGAAGTTTATACGCACTATGCCGCGCAAGGCGTTTCGGAAGTTTGCACATCTACGTTACGGGCTTAGGTTTCTTCAAGCGAGCAGGCCGGTTGCGTTATTTCGAGCGATTTTTCTAGTCTAGACGACAAAAGGCAAAGGATTTGATGGGTATAAAACGCGGACGTTTGTGGGCGGATGCTCAAATCTATTGTGGCAATCGGGCGGTTGAAAAAGATATTTCAACCGCCCGATTGCCAGGTTCGTCGGAGGAGATGTCCGATTCCGACTCTCTTGTAGGAAGAGCTTGAGATCGTATTGGCCCAAGGCAATCTTAAAGCAGTCTCATTGGCAAATCTTCGCTCCTGTTGTGTTGAGGTGTAAGGTATCAGTGATTGATGTTTTGTGGCGGGTAGATTGGGGCCTTCCTTGATTCGATGCGTTCTCTCGAGGTTCATCAGAGCAAAAGGGGCTTTCGTCTTCATTGCTATCACGGTGATTGGAACCGCTCTCTCCTATGCCATGCCATACGTGAACGGGAAATTCTTAGATTTTCTTCTCGGTAACCGCAGCGAAAGAGACGCCGTACTCTTCGCGCTCCTGGTTGCGTCAATAGGAGTTTTCTCCACCCTCTTTACTTATTTTGCAGGAACACTTTCCATTCGCATAACCACGAGACTTTCCTTTGATCTTCTCAGGGAGGCCGTCTTGCGTTTTGAAAGAGACGATTACTTGGTGAGTCGGACCATCGATCCAGCCTATACAACGCAACGGATTATTTCCGACTCCAGCGTGGTCTCATCCTTCGTTTTGGCGAATTTTATCAGTGCGCCGCTGTCCATTGTAGCCATTCCCATCGTATTGCTTATCATATGGTCAATTGATTCAACTCTCGCGGTGTTTTCCATCATTCTCCTCATCGTGTATTTCTGTGTAATTACTGGGTTGAGGAAACTTTTGTATAGGGTCACGTATGAGAAGAAAGAGGCGGACAGCGCCTTTTACGCCGCAATTGCATCGCAGCTTAATCAGATTCTCAACATTCAACTGACATCTTCGTACGGCAAGAGCGAACAAGCGCTCGACGCTGGGTTTAAGAGCTATTTTCCCAAAGTTTTGCGCTCCGGAAAGCTATCATATTCTCTGACATCGCTCGATGGTCTTTTCGCAGCGTTGTTTCAAGCGGTGATACTTGTTGTTTCCGGAGTACGAATCATTAACGGAACTATGTCAATAGGCGAGTACACTATCATCGGTACATACTTCGCGGTTCTCTTTAAGACTTTGAAAAGTATGATGTCATTGTTCAAATCCTATCAAGATGCCAAAGCATCATGGGATAGGACGGCTATCGCGACGAGAGAAAAGGAGAGATCGGGGTGGAATCGGACCGATTTAGCTAAACTCGATGAAATAAATGACATTTCGGTATCTGATTTGGAATTCTCGGTTGCCCTTCCAGACGGATCTGTCCGAGAGGTCCTCGGCGGGTTTTCTTTCAAGTTTTCCGGTCCTGGTACATATTGCATAGTTGGGGAAAACGGAAGAGGCAAGACGTCACTTCTTTACTTGATGCTCGGGCTATACTCATCGAAAGGCAAAGTAAAATACAACGGCGTGCCAATCGAAGAATGCGACTTGGATTACATACGTGCGAGAGAGATATCGTGCTGCCCACAGTCGTGCTTCGCGCCGGACGAAACGGTGAAAGAGCTGTTAGAGTATTTCGACACGCCCTTTTCTTCCTATCACCGGGGTGTAGATGGCCTACTTTCGCTGGAAAACAGCGTGAAGGAGTTGCTCGGGAAACGTTGCTCCGCGCTTTCGGGCGGTGAGCTGCGCCGAGTGTACTTATGGTCGGCGATTTCACGCAAGTCGTCAGTTTTGGTACTCGACGAGCCCACGACTGGGTTAGACGCTGTAAGCCGCGCCGAGCTTGCGGCCTATGTTAAGCGCAACAAGCAAAGCCAGCTGATCATCGTTGTCTCTCACGATGACGAGATGGTCGGCGCGGTAGAAGGGGTAGTGGATTTAGGCAGCATGTACCAGGGTAAATGATGACAAGTGTAGTGCTACCCAACTGGCAGAGATAAGAAAAAGGCGATGCAGATGCACGTAGCATTCAGGCGGTTCGGACTCGGTGCCTTCACGCCATCGCAACGCTTTCAGATATAGTTCTCGTTCTCTTACTAAAGGAAACTTTAGTCTACGTCATCTTGTCGAGACAGAGGTGAAGCGAAGTGTTGTCGCGACGTATCTTATTCCAGGTGGCTCAGTATCAGCGTGAGAATCGCACCAAAGTGTACTTACGATTCTCGTGTCCCACGGACAACATGAGCTGAGCATTGAGGTTCCACCCTTTGCTGCAACTACACGGGGTTGGACGGCAATGAATATGCCGGGCCGCATACCACGCGCAGCGGGGGTCCATGTCCCAGTATGTTGCCTACAGCAGCCTCGATGTCCACGCACACATCATCTCTGCCTTCGCGTTCAATCCATTTGCCGGAGAGTGCGAGGGTTGCCAGGCCGTAGAATTCGAGCCGAACAAATGAAATGCGGTATCAGCGCATAGGATTAAACTGACGATTGCTTTGCACTGAGAATACGCTTGGAAAGCCGCTATGGGTGGCGGCCCGGGTTAAATAGAGAAGCCCGTCCGATCACTTTCATGTGGCGAACGGTCGGGCTTCTTATTCCACTTGCCAATGCTCGGCTCATATTGGAAGAAAGCTACGCTAATGTTTGCGTGACACTCCTATTTTCTCCGAAGAAAGAGTCGGATAATGAAGAATAGAATTAAAAAAGGTGCCAGATATAACGCAAGTATAAAGGCTAATCCAACGAGACCTTGCAATAATGGCATAACTCCTCCCAGACACGAGATTTTGGTATTTGTTCCCATCTTATTCTGAATTGGACCAAATAGTTCCTAGCCACAAAACTACTCGTCAACTGGATCGCACCAATCTGCTGGCAAAACACAGCTTGATTCTTTATCGACATAGCACCAATCCGCAACAGGGCACTCGGCGATGTCGTAAAAATTGCATATATCAACTCCAAGACAACAAGGCTCAACGGGAGGATGTTCATTTGAACCAACAGGATGGATATGCTTCATAACAGCTCCTCACCTTAATCCAATTAGAGACTACGTTTGATCAATGCCACAGTGATCTACAACGCAGATGCTGCCGCCATCCATGTCATAGTCGCAGTAATCGTATGCACCACAGCCATCTGCTTTATCATAAACAGTACAGATGTCAGTAATGCCCAAGAGGCAGTCAAAAGACATCGGCTTCACGCCTGCCTCGTCGCCACTTCCTGGATTAATCGGATGAATATGCTTCACGACTACCTCCCTTTGAGTGCAGAAAAACCTCAATATTGTGTATAACAAACCAAGATGTCTAGTTCACCATATTTCTAGAATGGTTTCGGCGAACGTAGCAATAAGCTTCGCAGACGGTAATCAGAAGAACGAACACCTCCACAATGGTGACAGCAATGCGCTGAACCGCTTATTCCGATACAGTAGCTTCTCGTTGATTTTTCTCCTGCGAAGATGAGTGGCGGGAAATAAGGTCAAAAGCCATCTCGTAGCACATTTTTCTATATTCACATGATGCAGGGTGTAGACTCTTGGGCAAGTAGCCGTGCTCGTCTGCAGCCTCCCAGCTACAGCCCCCACCACAGAAAGACCGAGCCCAACAGTCCGTACAGTCAATTCTTTTTTCGACACCCTGACTCCAGTTTTCAATATACCTAGTTTCGTCAATTCCGGTGACGATGTTGCCCATTTTGAATCGCATCATCCCGACAAACCTGTGACAGGGGTATACGTCCCCTTCGGGAGTCACGGAAATAAAACGCCTGCCAGCCCCGCATCCGACAAAGGCGATCCTGTTGCTCATAATCAAATCAACTGCAGTTTTCAATGTTCTAAACAAGGGCTTTTCCCCTTGATCAATCTGTTTGAGATATTGATCCGCCAAATCTATTAGGCCCGCCCTGATTTTGTTTAATGAGTGTTCGTCGAGTTTGATATTCTCATCGAATGAGCTCACGGGCGAGAAGTAAATCCTTCTGAAGCCCATCTCTTTAAACTGAAGATAGTCTTCAACAAGGTTACAGTTATTATTTGTTAAGGTCGCTCTTGCGCCGAAGGGGAACGACTCGGAAAAACGACGAACGTTTTTGTCGATATCGGAGAAAGAGCCGCCTCCCGTCTTGTACGGGCGCGATGCATCGTGCTTGCATCCTGTACCATCGAGACTAATCAGAACAGAAAACCCGTGCTCCTTGAAAGAATTCACAGCAGTGTCATTCAAAAGCGTTCCGTTGGTCGTAATAGAATAGGTAAAGTTTCTATTGGGGTATATTCTTTTTGAATAGTCGACCGTTTTCCATATCAGCGGCTCGTTAATCATGGGTTCCCCACCAAAAAAGACGATCGCAAGCGTTTCGTTTTCCGATGAACTTGCGACGAGGTAGTCGACCGCCTTGAAGGCTATCTCGTCTGTCATCAGCAGAGGAGACGTTCCATAATCTCCTTTACCGGCAAAACAGTAACTACAACCAAGGTTGCATGCATGTGAAACGTGGAGTTCGATGGATCTAAGTTTTCGAGGCGTGTCTTTTGTTAAGAAAGTCCGCTCAGACAATCGTTGATACTCATCAATGTCGTCTTCAAGTTCTGCTATGGTCGTTTGGTCGTAGCCTTTCGCAGCAAGTGACTTTGTTAGCAACTTCGAGTTGACCGTTCTTCCCGATGCTTCAAATATGCGAAGCGCATCTTCTGATGCTTGGTCAACCTGGAAGCAATTGCGAGTGACCTCATCGAAGCAGTAACGACGATCACTTACTGAGAAAAAATGCATACGTTCCTCAATTTCATGCTGGACTGGCACTAACCTTGTTTATTGTTGCGCAGCTATAAAAAACCACCAGCGGGGATTCGGTGTGCGGCCCAATCGGACTCCCAAAAGGTTCTATTTGAGACTGGCAAGCTTTGTGTTGTTGGCACTTCGACAGCGCTCTTTATTCCAACATGGAGCCTCGCAGTTTGAGTCGACTTGCCTCTGGAAGGTCCGATCTCAACTTGATTTAGGATGAAAACAGATTACAGGCGCGCTCCTCTAGAAAGAAAGGAAACCAATCGCCGCCTTTCACCAGGAAAGTTTTTATAGCCCACCTCGAGCAAAATGAAAGATGCGAGAGCGATTGGGGAACAACGCGAATCTCCTCTTTTGGGTGGGAGCGAGCCTTCAGCCACCGGCGAACGACTCGCCCTGGTCAGAATCTGGAAGTGGTGCCGGGCCGCTTGGGCCTCCCCGGTGACTTCGTGGGGCTTACCTGCCTGACGTCGAGGAGTACATCCGCAAGATTCGTTCCCTATGCCGTTTGCTCTCACGCCCGCCTTGGTTCCAAGTCGGGCGAGCGCGAGGTCGCGCCGGCGCATCCGCTGGGACTGCTGCGCGTGCAAAACGGCTACGCGGTGAGCGTCCCGCGCTGGATTCAGCCGAGTGAGGAAGGCGTCGAGATCGGCGCGCTGGCAACGGGGGAGGGCGGCATCACCGATGTGGGCGATGACGTTTCGGCTCGCCATGCCCACGTGTGGTGCGATGACCAAAATGTCTGGTACGTTGAGGACCTGTCGTCCACCAACGGAACCGTGGTGGTAAACGGCGCGACGAACGTCTGCACCCAGGTCGAGCCCGGCCGCTCCGCCCAGCTCAACCCCGGTGACGAGCTCAAGCTCGGAGAATCCACAACCTACGCCATCCTCCTCGGCGCCCTCTGACTCATCTCCTAAATAAGTTGCGGTGAAATAGGGGCTGTTTAAGGCTACGGCCGGCAAAAACAGTTCCTATTTCACCGCAGCTGCCATTTGGTCCCTCGGTGACGGAAGGATCAATTTTGCCCTTGATGGTCACTCGAGGTAAACCTTTACCGCCCGCCTATATTTGTCGAAATTACACTTGACGGCGGGGTACAATAAACCCGCATGCGGATTTCCGTTGCGGGCGCCTCCCATCGCCGGGGCGTGCCCGGGAGCATCCGGCATGCGGCCTTTGCGGCGCTCGGTCATGTGCAAGACGGGTAGCTGGGCCTGTGGAGCGCGTGCAGCTCTCCTCGCCTCGGCATGCCTTCTCTCCACGCCATGTACCTGCTGCTGAGTCCGCCTGCCAGATGATTGGAAGCAACAACGAAAATCCCATCACGCCAACATCCCGGCGATCGCCGGGGCCTGTATACCTATATGAGAGGAGAGGGGTATATGGCGCGTAAGTTTAAGTCTATGGACGGCAACGAGGCGGCCGCATATGTCTCGTATGCGTACACCGAGGTAGCGGGAATTTATCCCATTACGCCGTCCAGCCCGATGGCCGACCATGTCGACCAGTGGGCGGCCCAGGGTCGCAAGAACATCTTCGGCACCCCGGTCAAGGTCGTCGAGATGGAGTCCGAGGCAGGTGCAGCCGGTACCGTTCACGGTTCGCTGGGCGCCGGTGCTCTGACCACCACCTACACGGCTTCTCAGGGTCTGCTCCTGATGATCCCGAACATGTACAAGATCGCAGGCGAGCAGCTCCCGGGCGTTTTCCACGTCTCCGCGCGTTGCGTCGCTTCGCACGCCCTGAACATCTTTGGCGATCACTCCGACGTCATGGCCTGTCGCCAGACCGGTTTCGCCATGCTCGCCGAGGGCAACGTCCAGGAGGTCATGGACCTCTCGCCGGTGGCTCACCTTGCCGCCATCGAGGGCAAGACCCCGTTCCTTAACTTCTTCGACGGTTTCCGCACCAGCCACGAGATCCAGAAGGTCGCCATGTGGGACTACAAGGATCTGGCCGAGATGTGCGACATGGACGCTGTCCAGGCTTTCCGCGATCACGCGCTCAACCCTGAGCACCCGCATACCCGCGGTAGCCACGAGAACGGCGACATCTTCTTCCAGAACCGCGAGGCCTGCAACAAGGTCTACGACGAGCTTCCCGCCGTCGTCGAGGGCTACATGAAGAAGATCAACGAGAAGCTCGGCACCGATTACGGCCTGTTCAACTACTACGGCGCTCCCGATGCTGATCGCGTCGTCGTGTGCATGGGCTCCTTCTGCGACGTGCTCGAGGAAGTCATCGACTACCTCAACGCTCACGGCGAGAAGGTCGGCCTGGTCAAGGTCCGTCTGTTCCGTCCGTTCTCCATCAAGCACTTCGTCGACGTTCTCCCCGAGACCGTCCAGAAGATCGCCGTCATGGACCGTACCAAGGAGCCGGGTTCCATCGGCGAGCCGCTCTACCAGGATGTTGTCTCCGCTCTCTACGAGGCCGGCAAGACGGGCATCAAGGTCGTCGGAGGCCGTTACGGTCTGGGCAGCAAGGACACGCCTCCCGCGTCCGCGTTCGCTGTCTTCGAGGAGCTCAAGGCCGACGAGCCCAAGCGCGAGTTCACCATCGGCATTGTCGATGACGTGACCAACCTGAGCCTGCCCGAGGCCGAGGATACGCCCAACACCGCAGCCCCCGGCACCATCGAGTGCAAGTTCTGGGGTCTGGGTGGCGACGGTACCGTCGGCGCCAACAAGAACTCGATCAAGATCATCGGCGACCACACCGACAAGTACGTCCAGGCCTACTTCCAGTACGACTCCAAGAAGACCGGCGGCGTCACCGTCTCGCACCTGCGCTTTGGCGATTCTCCGATCCGTTCGCCGTACTACGTGACCAAGGCCGACTTTGTCGCTTGCCACAACCCCAGCTACATCGTTAAGGGCTTCAAGATGGTCCGCGACGTCAAGCCGGGCGGCACCTTCCTGGTCAACTGCCAGTGGAGCGACGAGGAGTTCGCCGAGCACATGCCCGCCGTGGCCAAGCGCTACATCGCGAACAACAACGTCAACGTCTACCTGATCGACGCTATCGACCTGGCCGCCAAGGTCGGCATGGGCAAGCGCACCAACACGGTGCTCCAGTCCGCCTTCTTCGCGCTGGCCAAGGTCCTGCCCGCCGAGGACGCCCTGCAGTACATGAAGGACGCGGCTACCAAGTCCTACATGAAGAAGGGCCAGGCTATCGTCGACGCCAACCACAAGGCCATCGATGCCGGCGCTACCGCCTTCCGTAAGTTCGAGGTTCCGGCCGACTGGGCTACCGCCGAGGATGCCGCTCCCGTCGAGCTCTCCGAGGAGACCAAGTCCGCTATCGCCCAGCAGGTCAAGAACCTGCTCGAGCCCATCGATCGCATGGACGGCGACAGCCTGCCCGTTTCCGCCTTCGTCGATTGCGCCGATGGCCAGTTTGAGCTGGGCGCCTCCGCATACGAGAAGCGCGGCGTCGCCGTGGTCGTTCCCCACTGGGACGAGACCAAGTGCATCCAGTGCAACCAGTGCGCCTACGTGTGCCCGCATGCCACCATCCGTCCGTTCGCGATGACCGAAGACGAGGCTGCCGCCGCGCCCGAGGCTACCCGCACGCTCGACGCCATGGGCCCCAAGGCCAAGGGCATGAAGTTCACCATGGCTGTGTCCCCGCTCGACTGCATGGGCTGCACCAACTGCGTCAAGGTCTGCCCCAAGGGCGCCCTCGAGATGGTTCCCACCGAGCAGGAGATGGACCAGCAGCCCGTTTGGGACTACATGGTCGAGAACGTCTCCGAGAAGAAGGAGCTCATCGCGGCCAACGTCAAGGGCAGCCAGTTTAAGCAGCCCTACCTGGAGTTCTCCGGCTCCTGCGCCGGCTGCGCCGAGACCGCCTATGCACGTCTGGTGACCCAGGTTGCCGGCGACCGCATGTTCATCTCCAACGCCACCGGCTGCTCCTCCATTTGGGGCAACCCCGCTGCCACCGCTCCTTACTGCAAGGACAAGGACGGTCACGGCCCGGCGTGGAACAACTCCCTGTTCGAGGACAATGCCGAGCATGGTCTGGGCATGGCCGTTGGCTATGAGGCCGTTCAGCACAAGCTGATCGCCGCTACCCAGGACATCATCGCTGCCGATGGTCCGTCCGATGAGCTCAAGGCCGCCGGCCAGGCTTGGATCGACTCCGTCAACGACGCCGAGGCCTCCAAGACCGCTGCCGCCGCCTACGTTGCCGAGCTCGAGAAGTGCGGCTGCGACGCTTCCAAGGCGATCCTCGCCGACAAGGCTTACCTCACCAAGAAGTCCTTCTGGATCTTCGGCGGCGACGGCTGGGCCTACGACATCGGCTTCGGTGGCCTGGACCACGTCCTGGCTTCCGGCCACAACGTCAACGTCTTCGTCTTCGACACCGAGGTCTACTCCAACACCGGCGGTCAGGCCTCCAAGGCCTCGAACCTGGGCCAGGTCGCTCAGTTCGCCGCTGCCGGTAAGGTGACCAAGAAGAAGTCCCTGGCCGAGATCGCCATGAGCTACGGCTACGTCTACGTGGCGCAGGTCGCCATGGGCGCCAACCCGGCTCAGACCCTCAAGGCCATCCACGAGGCCGAGGCCTACGACGGCCCGTCCCTCATCATCGGCTACAGCCCCTGCGAGATGCACTCCATCAAGAAGGGCGGCATGCAGAACTGCCAGGCCGAGATGAAGAAGGCCGTCGAGTGCGGTTACTGGAACCTCTTCCGCTTCAACCCCGAGGCTGCTGCCGGCAAGAAGTTCTCGCTCGATTCCAAGGAGCCCGCGGGCGGTTATCAGGAGTTCCTGATGAACGAGGCCCGTTACGCTTCGCTGACGCGTTCCTTCCCCGAGCGCGCCGAGGAGCTCTTCAAGGAGAATGAGCAGGCCGCTATGGACCGCTATCAGCACCTGCTGAAGCTCAAGACGGTGTACAACGAGGCCTAAGTCTCCCACCGCAGGATCTGAGGGCTAACCTTCGCGGACGTCCTCGGACATGAAAGAACCCCCGCTGCGCACTACGTGCGGCGGGGGTTCTTTCGTCCTGCGGAGTGTCCGCGAAGGTCAGCCCTCAGATCCTGCTACGACTACGTCCTCAGATTGTGTGGGCGGATGAAGGACGTAGTTGGCCGGGTATTCCGTCCCTTTCGCTGTTTCGCGGCTTTGCCGCGAAACCTCGCGCCACTTTGGGGATGGATGGGGGACTTGGCTGTTGCCGCCTTTTCGGAGCGCTTCTTTATTCCTTTTGCTGGATGAAAAGCCCCTTGTTTTTGCAGGGGTGCATACTCGACTTATAAGTGCATAGAATCTCGTATAGCGCGAGTAAGATATTGCGCTGTCCGTTTTGTGTTTAGCAGAGATGTAGTTTGCATAATCCGACATAATCCTCGCTTCATTTAAATAAAGTCGCACGTAAATTACGTAGATATGTCTGAGCTGGAGTTCTGTACGCTGAGCGGACAAAAACGACCGTTCACCGTTCCGCTATTTTCAAAATGAATAAAATGAGCGATAAAGAGAATATAAACCTTAATAAACTCGCGTATCGCACGGACGCGGGTTATTAATGGGTTGTAGGCCTTTTACAGAAAGGATTCCAGCAATGTCTAAGCCTCTTGGCAAGCCCGATCGTATTGTCGTCGCCCTCGGCGGCAACGCCCTCGGCAACAACCCCGTCGAGCAGATCGAGGCCGTGAGCAACACCGCCCACGCTCTCCTCGGCCTCATCGAGCAGGGCAACGAGATCATCATCACCCACGGCAACGGCCCGCAGGTCGGCATGATCCAGAACGCCTTCGCCGCCGCCCACGACGCCATCGGCACCCCCGAGATGCCGCTGCCCGAGTGCGGCGCCATGTCCCAGGGCTACATCGGCTATCACCTGCAGCAGGGCATCGGCCGCGAGATGCACAAGCGCTACAAGCGTTGGCACGCCGCCACCGTCGTCACCCAGATCGAGTGCGATCCCGACGATCCCGCGTTCAAGAACCCGACCAAGCCGATCGGCCCCTTCTACACCGAGGAGCAGGCCAAGGAGTTCATGGCCGAGGATCCCTCCAAGGTCTTCGTCGAGGATTCCGGCCGCGGCTGGCGTCGCGTCGTCGCCTCCCCCGATCCCAAGAAGATCGTCGAGGCCGACTCCATCCTCAACCTGCTCGACAACGAGTTCATCGTCATCGCCTGCGGTGGCGGCGGCATCCCCGTCGTCCGCGACTACGAGAACAAGGGCTGCTACAAGGGCGTTCCCGCCGTCATCGACAAGGACCTGGGCGGCGAGCTGCTGGCCGAGGACTGCGACGCCGACGTTCTGTTCCTGCTGACCGCCGTTGAGCATGTTGCCATCAACTTTGGCAAGCCCAACCAGGAGGAGCTCGAGGACCTCACCGCCGACGAGGCCGAGCGCCTGGCCGACGAGGGTCAGTTCGGCAAGGGTTCCATGGAGCCCAAGGTTCGCGCTGCCATCAAGTTCGCGCGTTCCCGCAAGGGCCGCACCTGCATCATCGGCGCCCTGGACAAGGCCGCCGAGACCATGGCTGGCCTCTCCGGTACCCGCATTCACGAGTAGTCTCTACTCTGTTGCCTCTCTCGTGGGCGCCAGGCAAAGCGCCCACAAACTAGCCTCTCTTCATGAGCTCCGCAGTCCGCTCCGACTGCGGGGCTTTTGCTATTCACCTAGTCATTGGGGACAAACCCGGCACTTGGGGACGGTCCTTTCCTGCCGGCAGCTTGGGACAGTCCTTAATAGTCATTGGGGACGTTCTTAAACGACTAGTCAAACAAGAACGTCCCCAACGACTACTCATTTAAGTCTGTCCCCAATGACTGCCCAATGGCTGGGAAGGCGCATCCCACACCGACGCATTGCCTTCGGGCCCTCTCCCCAGGCTCTCCATAGCTCAGCTGGACTCCCCGCAACCTGTTCCGAGTTGGCGGAACGAGCGCGACGTGGAGTGTCATTCTTTACCGCGTTAGACTAGACGCAGGGAAAGGAGGAGGACATGGATGCTCGCGTCAAGCAGCTTGTAAATATGATCGAGGACGCTCAGCCTGTCGCTGTCGCGGTACTTGCCAAGCGTCTCGAGGTAAGCGAGCGCGCCGTGAGAAACTATATCCATCGCGCAAACGACAGCCTTGCAGGGGTTGCACGCATCGTTGGCAGCAAGGGGCAGTATCGTATCGATGTTGCACGTGCAGATGAGCTTGCTCGCTTGCTAGACGGTGCGGCTCTGGCCCATCCGGGCATTCCTGATACGCGCGATGGCCGTGTGTCCTTCCTTCTTAACGACCTCCTCATGCGGTCCCAGTGGGTGACGATTGAGGAGTATGCGGATTTACTCTACGTTTCGGCGCGGACTCTGTCCAATGACATGCGTCTGGTAGAGCAGAAACTCGCCCAATTTGACTTAACGCTCGAAAAGCGCCCACGCTACGGAATCCGCGTTGCGGGCGGGGAGTCACAACGGCGCCTGTGCCTGGCCTCGCTGGTGAGGCCCGTGTTGCCCGACACCGACGATGCAAAGCTCGCCGAGCGCCTGCGGGCCATCGCCGCATGTGTGGACGATGCCCTGACGGCCTCGCCCGTCACGGTGAGCTCGCTGGCATCCCGCAATCTCATCATGCATCTTTACATTGCTCTTGGCCGCATCGAGCAGGGCTGCTATGTCCCAGCTGCAGAATCGGACGTTCAAAAACTGGAGGGAACGCGCGAATACGCCGCGGCTTTCCAGATTGCCGCAAACATCAAGGATGCCCTGGGCGTGAGCATGCCCCGAGAAGAGGTTGCCTTTATCGCAATCCATTTGCTCGGCAGGGGCACGGGCGTGCCCGAGAAGGGCTCTGCCGTTATCTCGGACGAGATGTGGGAGATTGCTTCCGAGATGGTACGTGCGGTCAACGATGAGTTTAGGTTTGACTTTAGCGGCGATCTTGAACTTCGCATGAACCTTGCTCGGCATATCGGCCCTCTGGGCTATCGCCTTGAATATCACATGCATATGGATAACCCCATGCTGCCCGATATCAAGACGAGGTTTCCGTTGGCCTATTCGATGGCAGCTGGCACCTCGCAGGTACTCGAGCGTCATTTTGGCAGCCAGCCCTCTGATGAAGAGCTCGGCTACATCGCCATGGCATTTGCCCTGGCCCTCGAGCAGCAAGCCGACCAGCCGCGTCGCAAGCGCATCCTGATCGTGTGCGCCTCGGGAGCGGGAAGCGCCCGTATGCTCGAGCACCAGTACCGCAAGCAGTTTGGCATGTATATCGATTCGATTGAGACATGCGATGTCGCCCGCGTGGGGACGTTCGATTTTTCGCACATCGACTACGTGTTCACAACGGTGCCGCTCAACGTCAAGTTGCCCGTGCCCGTCCGCGAGGCCGATTTCTTCTTGGAGACGAGCGATGTCAACGCTATCCGCAAGGTGCTGAGCGACGACACTGCGCAATCGGACTCCGTAAGCTCTTTCTTTAGCCGTGCCCTGTTCTTCAACCGCGTTGAGGCGTCGTCGAAGCAGGCCGTTCTCCGATATCTCTCCGAGCGCGCCGTCGAGAGCGGCCGTGTCGATGCCCAGTTTCCCCAAGAGGTCGCCGAGCGCGAGAGCGCGAGTGCCACCTCGTTTGGCAATGGGGTAGCCATGCCCCATGGGATGCATCCCTTGAGCGCCGAGGCCTTTGTTACCGTGGGCCTGCTCGAACATCCCATTCTTTGGGACGAATACGGCCATGAGGTCGATATCGTCTTTATGGTGTCGTATGCCCGGTCGGGCGGCGATGAGGCGCGGATCTTGAGCTCACTGCTCGCCGAGATCTTTATGGACCGCCAGGGGGTCGAGCGCCTACGCGAGCGCCGGTCCTGGCATGAGCTGATGGCGCTTGTGCAAGCGCATACGGCTTAAGACTTCTTTTGTCGATAACCCTGTCTGTCTACCTGCAATAAACCTCGAGGATTGCGGGCGGGAGATAGGCGTTTCGAATATTCAAGTACAAACCAAACATCACGGGAGAGGAGACCGTTATGGACGATCAGGGAACCGAGATGGTTTCGTTTCAGCTGGTCGCTGCAGCGGGAGAGGCACGCAGCCTTGCCTTCGAAGCCCTTGAAAAGGCAAAAGCGGGGGATTTTGACGCCGCCGCCAAACTCATGAAGCAGTCAAAGGATGCGGGAATCAAGGCTCACCACATCCAAACGCAGCTGCTTTCGACTGAGGCAGCGGGCGAGCATCTGTCGGTGGATGTGTTGCTGGTCCATGCTCAGGACCACCTCATGTGCTCCATGCTTGCTCAGGAGCTCGTGCAGGAGCTGATCTGCCTGTATGAGTGCACTGCAACCAAGAACGCCTAGCGGCGTGCGGTGACTATTCAACCAATCAATGCGAAGGGAATCCCTTATGAAGATCCTTCTTGTTTGCGCAGCTGGTCTGTCTACAAGCATTCTGATGAAGAAACTCGAGAAATATGCGGAGCAAAACGGCATCGAGCTCGATATCGATGCGGTGGGTATCGGCGAGTATCAGGAGACGTGCGCCAATTATGACGTGCTGCTCTTGGGGCCGCAGGTGTCCTACCAGCTCAACACCGTCAAGCAGGGGAGCGGTAAGCCGACCGCGGTCATCCCCGCACAGGACTACGGCATGGGCAACGCCGCCAACGTGCTGGCACTCGCCCAGTCGCTGTTGGGTTAGGAGGCGACCATGGAGAAGTTCATGACCCTGCTTCAGGAAAAACTGACCCCTATCGCCAATTTCTGCGGCACCGAGCGCCACTTTGCCTCCATGCAAAAGGGCTTTATGAGCGCGATCAGCTTCATCTTGGTATCTGCCGTCTTTATGATCCTCGCCAACCCGCCGGTCACGGCCGACCTGGTGGCGCAGGGCGGGTTCTGGTCCGTCTTTGGCCCTTGGCTCGATTTTGCGACGGCCAATAAGCTCACGCTGCTCATCCCCTTCAATATGACGATGGGCATACTGTCGGTGATCGTGACGTTCGCAATCGCCTATAACCTGGCGGGCACCTACAAGATGCCCAAGCTTAACGCCGGCATGACCTCGCTGGTGATGTTCCTGATCGCCGCGGCGCCGTCGTCCTACTACCAGCTTGCTGACGAGTCCGTGCTCCAGGCGGTCCCCTGCACCTATCTGGGTGCGCAGGGCCTGTTTACCGCCATCATCGTTGCCTTGGTCTCCGTCGAGGTCACGCGCTTCTGCCAGACCAAGGGCATCACCATCAAGATGCCCGATGGCGTGCCGCCGTTTTTGTCCGAAACCTTTGGCGCCATCGTACCTATGCTCGCCAACATCCTCATCTTCTTTGGCGGCAACCTGCTGATCCAGATGATCGATCCCGCGCTGTCCATCCCCTCGGTTATCGAGAAGCTGCTCGCTGCCCCGCTTTCCGTCGCAGTTGACTCTGTGCCCGGCGCACTGCTTATCTGCTTCATGACGCTGCTGTTTTGGTGCTTTGGCGTCCACGGCAACATGATCGTAATGCCCATCACCGCCCCGGTCACGCTTGCCGCCTTTGCCGCCAACGCCTCGCTCTATGCTGCCGGGCAGCCGCTTGAGTTCCACCCGGCGCTCATGTCGTTGGCCATCAACCTCATCGGCGGCACGGGTAATACGTTCTCTTTTGTGGCGCTCTGCGCGTTTAGGGCAAAGTCGCAGCAGCTCAAGGCATTTGGCAGGGCATCGATCGTGCCGAGCTTCTTCCGTATCTCCGAGCCCGCGATCTTCGGCGCGCCCATCATCTTCAACCCGATCCTCATGATTCCGTTTGTGCTAGGCGGCATGATCTCGGCCCTGCTGTATTGGGGTGCGGTCTCACTGGGTCTTGTCTCTAACTTCTACATCTTGGTGAGCGGCACGTTCCCCATCTTCGTTCAGGGCTTTGTCCAGTGCCTCGACCCGCGCATCTGGGTGTTTACGATCGTTTTGATCGTGGTCATGGCTGTGGTCTGGTACCCGTTCTTTAAGGTGTACGATAACCAGCTCCTGGCTCAGGAGCAGGAGAACGCCGCGGCAGCTTCTGCCGAGGATGCTGAGTAGCATGAGTTACTTTGACAGAACGTCTGCCGCCGGTATGCCCGAGGGCTTTTTGTGGGGTGGTGCCCTCGCCGCCAACCAGGCCGAAGGGGGCTGGAACGAGGGCGGCCGCGGCATGTCGCACTCCGACCTGATCCCACAGGGTTCCGACCGCTGGGATGTAATGTTTGGCAGGCAAAAGCCCGTGGACGATCCGGACAGGCTGTATCCATGCCGCTGGGGCAACGACTTCTTCCATCATTGGCACGAGGATGTCGAGCTCTTTGCCGAGATGGGCTTTAAGTGCCTGCGTCTTTCAATTTGCTGGAGCCGTATTTTTCCCACAGGGATGGAGACCGAGCCCAACGGCGAGGGCTTGGAGTTTTACCGTCAGGTATTCGAGGCGCTGCGCGAGCATGGAATCGAGCCGCTTGTGACGCTGTCGCACTACGACTATCCGTTGGCTCTGGTCGAGCGCTATGGTGGCTGGCAAAGCCGAGAGATGATCGAGCGGTATGCGCACTACGTCGAGACCGTCGGACGCGCGTACCAGGGCCTCGTGCGTTATTGGCTTACGTTCAACGAGATCAACAGCGTGGCGCTGTCCTATCTCAACGCGGGTGTCACGCTCGAGGATGAGCGTGACCGTGCAGCCGTGACCGCGGCGTTCTCGCACCATATGTTTATGGCGAGCGCTCGCGCTGTCGAGATTCTGCACAAGATCGATCCCGCAAACAAGGTGGGTTGCATGGTCGCTGCCGGTGCGACCTATCCGTACCGTTGTGCGCCCGAGGACGTATGGCTTGCGTATGAGGAGGACCGCGGCCGCTACTTCTACACAGACGTGATGGCTGCGGGCGCCTATCCTGCTTGGAAGCTGCGTGCACTCGAGAAAGAGGGTGTTCACGTGCCCTTTGAGCCGGGCGATACGGAGTATCTGGCAGAGCATACGGTCGACTTCATCTCGTTCTCGTACTATTGCTCGCGCTTGGTGTGCGCCGATGATCAGGTGATCGCCGAGAAGGCGGAGGGCAACGTGTTCCCGACGTTGCGCAATCCGTACCTCAAGGATAAAGAGACTGCCTGGAAGTGGCAGATCGATGCGCTGGGTTTGCGCGTGACGCTTGCCGGCTACCACGATCGTTACCATCTTCCGCTCTTTATCGCCGAGAACGGTGTGGGCGGACTCGATGCGCTGGAAGACGGCAAAGTCCACGATGCGTATCATATTGATTACCTGCGAAGGCATATTCTTGCGCTGCGCGATGCAATTGTCGAGGACGGTGTTGACCTGATGGGATACACGCCGTGGGGCTGTATCGATTTGGTGTCGGCCTCGACGGGGCAGATGAAGAAGCGCTATGGCTTTGTTTATGTTGATGCCGATGATACGGGCAAAGGCACGTTCGATCGCTACCGAAAGGACAGCTTCTGCTGGTACCAAAAGGTCATTGCATCAAATGGCGAGGACTTGAGTTAACTCTTGCAGGTCTGTTGCCCCCGCGGTCCGCTTCGGCCGCAGGGGCTTTTGTTATTGAGGCGGCTGTTCATGAGGAGCATTGCAGGCTGCGGAAACCCGGCACTTGGGGACGTTCCTTTCCTGCCGGCAGCTTGGGACAGTCCTTAAAGGCCGCATCGATCAACTGCGGAAAGCACATCCCAGAATGAGCGTCCAACATGGGGTGCGGTTTCCCTTGAGGCCCTCAATCGGAAAATGCATCCCGGATTTTTGTCGAAAAGCGGTCCCTAGTTTCCCAAACGGGCCGCTAACGGAAAGCGCATCCCGCTATTGGGCCCCAAAGCAGGATGCGCTTTCCGTGCTGGCAGTTCCAAGCAGTTCGGGATGGCCCTTTTCGTCTGCTCTCGGCCGGCGTCCGTAAGACTGTCCCCGACGACCACTCATTTAAGTCTGTCCCCAATGAGTGCCCAATGACTAGTAGTAGGCCCACATGGCTTCGATTTCGTTGAGGACCTCCACCACGCCCCAGCGGCGGGCGCTGCGGCTGGCCGAGTTGGGGTCGTAGACGCCAATCTGGTTCAAGACTTTAGTCCGCTGGCCGCGCAGCGGCCAGCTTTAAACCACCCGCTACGCGGGTGGAGACAAACGGCTTTACAAAGCCACCCCTCCGACCGATATTGACGATTGTTCAGGCCGTCAAGAATTCGAGTCGAAGGGGTGGTCGCCATGGCCCA
>JAXJBU010000082.1:0-25680 GCA_036302865.1 Collinsella sp.
GCTCTCGACCTTTTGAGGATCTGACAGGTCGAAAACAGGCGTCCAGGTATCGGGCATCTTGACGCTCATCGCCGCGTCCAGCTCGAGCCCACGCTCGCGCAGCAAATCGCGGGCAAACTTCGCCGATTGGCCGGTCGTCGAGCCATACGTTGAGACATAGAACGTATAAGGTTGCCCGCTGCCCTTGCCGCCAACGGCAATCGACAGGTCGGCAGTCTTCAAAAACTCGATCATTGGCGTCGGCAAGCCCCAGGCATACACCGGGGCAACAAATCCAAGCTGACAGGGCCCTCCCGCCAAGGCAAGACGAAGGGACTCGGCATCAAAGCGCTCAATCGACATGACCTTATCGCCCGTTGCCACTGCAACACGGCGCGCCACATGCTCGCTGTTTCCCGTCGCGCTAAAGTACAGAATCATTTCTTATCCCCCGAGCATTGTGCCGCGATAAAGCCGCGCTACTTGCGCAGCGGCTTGGACAGCGGAATACCGGCGGCGATGACGGCGGCGATGATCATGCAGACGATGCCCTTGAGCGGGAAGCACATGAGCAGCAGGCCCACGACCATGACCGGCTGACGCATGACCGCACCCATCGTCGATGCCGTGCAGACGGCGACGCAAAAGACCGGATCGGCGCCCGTGAGAATAGCAAGGCCGTAGCCCAGGCTTACGCCCGAGAAGATCACGGGGAAGAAATGACCGCCGCGCCAGCCCATGTTGATGAGGGCGGGAGTCAGCATTGCCTTGACCAGGCCGGTCGCGATAAGCACGCCGGCGGGGATGGTCAGGTAGGTTTCCATGAGGACATCGGCCTGGGTCTCGCCGGCAAACATGGTGTAGGGCAGAACCGTGCCACAAGCCGCAAGCACCAGACCGGCCAGCATGGCCTTAACGACGGGGCGCTCCCCTATGACATGGGCCAGTGCCTCGCTCGCGTGTTCGGAGACAAAGTACAGCCAGCCGCAGACCGTGCCGATCAGCGCCAGAGGAATGAGCCACGCAAGCTCGAGGTTATCCACCTCGGCAGCCTCGAACCTGGGCATACCCATGCCGCCGCCCATAAGCTGGCCGAGCAGCAGATAGGTTCCCAAACCACCCGCGATCGCGATGCCGTAGACCACAGTCTTCTGCGCCTTGGGGAGCTTAATGGTGATCTCGTCAGACGTGGAATCCTCATCGCCATCGGCGCTGCCGGCGAGCGGGGCCACAAAGCCAAAGACGGGCGCGGTAAAGAGCGCCGTCAGCGCGGCCTGGGTACCCAACAACGTGAGCTCCCTAAACTCGGCGCCAAAGCGGCGCATGCGGTCGCCGACCCAGCTGCACAGACCCGCGATAACGCCGGTCAGGCCGGCCTCCGGTCCAATACTTCCGCCAAACAGCAGCGGCAGCAATGCCGCGAGCGAAAGCTTGCCCAGGTTGTCATACGGGTAGTGCCCGTCTTGCTTAACCTTAGCCATCACCTGGTTGAGGTCATCGGTCTTGGCGCCTGTCATCTTTTCGTACAGACCAATTAACAGACCGCCCAGCAAGCAGACAAAAAACGGGTACGGCAAAAAGCCAAACGGGCCGCTGGCAAGCTCGGGCGAAGCGACGCCCAGCGCGTGCGGAATCTCGGTCCACAGATAGTCGATGCCGTGCTCCATCGCAAAGAAGAACAGCCAGACTGCGGCACCTGCGAATGCGCCGGTCACAGCCACGCTGAGGAGGAACAGCGCACGGTTTTTAGGCTTGGCAAGGTTATCCATCGGGACCTCCCGTGGTCAAAGTCGACAAAGATACGTTTTATTGTAGTGCGAGCGTTGCCCAGACAAGCCAACCATCTGCGCCGCAGACGGCGCCATCGGGAGTTGCGATGAAGCAAGCTCGAGGCCTAGCCGCCAATAATCGATGCAATCTCGCGCAGGTCATCGGCAAAGTAGATGCCTTGTTGGCGCTGCGGGCTCGATAGACCCTTGTCGATCATATGCTCGAGCAGCAACTTCAGGTCGTTGTAGTAGCCGTCCAGGTTGTACAAAATGCACGGCGCGCTCAGATGCCCCAGCGACACGGCCGACATGACCTCGGCAATCTCCTCGAGCGTGCCCGTGCCTCCCGGGAAGGCGATGAACGCATCACCGAGTTCGATCATCTTTGCCTTACGCTCGGCCATGTCGCTCGTCACGATGAGGTCGTCAATGCCGTCGTGTTGGAACTCCGCCTCGATAAAAAAGCTCGGCTCCACGCCCGTCACGTGGCCGCCGGCATCGAGCACGCTATCAGCAAGCGCCCCCATCAGGCCCGACTTGGACCCGCCGTATACCAGTGCGTGGCCGTTGGCGCCGATCCACGTGCCGAGCTCTCGTACTGCAGGCAGAAACGCCGGGTCGTTGCCGACGCTCGCGCCCAGGTATACCGTGATATTCAATATTCAGTCCCTCTCGTCGTGACGCGCGGCGCCCGTTCTAGCACTGGCGTCGGCGATATTCGCGCACGCGGCGCGACAGATCGGCGAGCTCGTCGCGGTCGAGCTCTTCCAAATGCTCAAGATCGTCCATAAAGCGCGCCATGGTGTCTTTTTGGCGCATCTTGATGAGCGTATTGCAGTAGTTCACCGCCACGCCCGTGAGCATAGCGATGTAGAAAATGCTGATGACACTCAAGATGACGGTGATAGCACGAGCGACCGGCGTTTCTGCCGGGATATCGCCAAAACCGATCGTCGAGACGGTCTCAAAGCTAAACCAAAGGCCGTCGCCAAACGTAAGGGTCGTGGGCTCGGACAGCCAAACGGCAGTTGAGCACAGCAGGTAGAAGACGAGGAACAGGCCCGTGATGCGCACGAAGCCCGCTTGGCGCAACACATCGGCCAGCGTCCTAAGCTTTTTCATCGCGACCCCTTCCGCGAGCAATCAATCACATTCGCTCGGTATTGTCCCACGCCTCCCTCGCAAACGGAACTAGTCATCGGGGACGTTCTTAAACGACTAGTCATTCAAGAACGTCCCCAATGACTATATCTGCTGGTTGGCCGTTTGACGGTATGTGGGCAAACGGGGCACCTGAGCTGGTATCCTTACGTGGTATTGTCTCGATTCGTTAGGATTGCCCGTGAAGCCTTTCGCCGTCCTTCGTTCAACTATATATCGCGCCCTGGCCATCGTACTTACCGTACTGAGCGCCGCCATGCCCGCCCCCGTCTATGCCGACGACTCTGATCAGCAGGTCAAAACGGTCCGCGTCGGCTGGCTCGTCAACAACGAGGGCTTCCAGGACGGCACCCCCGGCGAGCGTCTCTCGGGATGGGGTTACGAATACCTCCAGACCCTGTCGTACTACACGCCCGGCTGGCGGTACGAATACGTCTCCGGCACCTCCACCGAGCTTATGGACATGCTCGAGGCAGGCGAAATCGACCTTATGCCTAACATCTCCTACTCCGAGGAACGCGCCCAAAAGCTGCTCTTTTCCTCGAACCCCGAGGGCACCGAGCGCTACTACATCTACGCCAAGCCCGATCGCGACGATCTGGCCAAGGGTGACCCCCAAGCGCTCCAGGGTCTCACTATCGGTTGCAACTCCGGCGTAATGCAAACCTTCGTTGGCCAGCAGTGGCTCGCCAACGAAGGCATTACCTGCACCTATAAAGAAATCGACACTGGCGGTGCCCTCTTTGACGCGCTCGCAAACAACGAGGTCGATGCCATCATCATGAACGACACGACCTCGTCGCCCAGCGCCTCCCCCATGTTCTACATTGGTTCGAGCGACTACTTTTTTGCCGTCCCCAAAAGCCGCCCCGACCTGATGGACGACATCAATGCCGCCATGTCGGCAATCGCCCGCGTCAACCCACGCTATATCGACGAAGTCAAATCTAACTACTCGGCCCAAAACAGCGGTTCATCATCGCTCAACGGCCCCGAACGTTCCTGGCTCAAAACAAACAACAACACCATCACGCTCGGCTACATTACGGGCAGACTCCCCTACTGCAACGAAGACGAAGACGGCAAAATGGAAGGCTCGCTCGCATCGCTTGCGACGACGCTGCACGATAAATTTGGCATTACGGTCAAAACCGTCGCCTTTGATAGCTACAAGATGATGTCAAAGGCCCTGTCAAAGGGAAGCATAGACGTTGTGCTGCCGGTATACCGAGATTACTGGTTTGCCGAGCAATCAGGCGTTGTGCAGTCGGTATCGTTGGGGACCATATCCCTCACCGCCATCCACACCGGCAGCGACCTGAACAAAGACCTTCAGAACATCGCCTGTACCAAATCATCGTTTGTCAACAAAAATGCACTTGAAAGCCTGTTCCCCACAGCGACCGTGACCGAATACCAATCCGACGATGAAGCGTTCGACGCCCTCAGAAAGGGAACGGCGCACTGCATCGTCGCTCCCAGCTCACGCATAAAAACCATCGGCGACCGTCATGATCTCAAGGACTACGAGACGGTCGAGCTCCCTGACACCTGTGAGCTCTCGTGCTGGATTTCGCGCGGAAAGCCCGAGCTGCTGGGAATCATCAACAAGGGCATCATCAATGCCGGAGAATCGCTCTCCGCAAGCAATTACTCATCCACGTCGTACACGACCCAGGAATCAGACACGCTTCAATTCCTTTTTCGCAACCGCACCGCCATTGCCGCTACCCTCATCGGTATGTTGTCGGTCGGCATCGTCCTGCTCATCTGGGCACTCGTGCGCGCTCGAACCGAGCGCAAAAAAGCCGATGCTGCCAACGCCGCTAAGACGGCATTCCTCACGTGTATGAGCCACGACATCCGTACGCCGCTCAACGGTATCCTGGGCCTTATCGAGATCGAGGAATTGAAGGAAGGCGATATCCAGGTCGCCCGCGAGAGCCGTGCCAAGGCGCGCGTTGCCGCCAATCACCTGCTCTCGCTGATCAACGACATCCTCGAGATGGGCAAAATCGAAGACCGCAAGCTAACACTGGAGCATACGCCTTTTAACCTCAAAGAGCTCTGTGACGATACACTGGTGCTGTGCAAGCTCCGCGCGTCCAGTAACGGCATCACCATGCAGGACAATAGTCTGCCGTACGCCACGGGGCCATACATGATCGGCAGTCCCACCCATATCCGACAGATCATGATCAACCTGTTAGACAACAGCATTAAGTACAACAAGCACGGCGGCTCCGTCACCTTTAGTTCAAAGACCAAGCCACTCGATAACGGGCGCGCGCTCTTTTGCTTTAGCGTTTCGGATACCGGCATTGGCATGACTCCCAAGTTTTTAAAGCATATCTATGAGCCGTTTGCCCAAGAAGGTGACGATGCGCGCAGCAAGTTCCAAGGAACCGGCATGGGCATGCCAATCGTCAAGTCGCTTATTGAACTGATGGGCGGCACCATCGAAGTCACCAGTGAACTCCATGTGGGCACCTCGTTCTACGTGGAGATTCCGCTCGATATCGACGAGAATCCCCAGGCGCGGGCGAATACGGTTGAGAGTGCGCCCGACTGCTCGCTCGCCGACATGAACGTGCTGCTCGCCGAAGACAACGAATTGAATGCCGAAATTGCCCAGACGCTGCTAGAATCCGAGGGCGTCGTGGTCACCCGCGCCGCCAACGGCAACGAGGTCGTCGATCTGTACCTGTCGCATCCCGCCGGCAGCTTCGATGCGATCCTGATGGACATTATGATGCCGGGCATGGACGGCTATGAGGCAACCCGCACGATTCGTCTGAGCGAGAAGGTCGATGCAGCCGATATCCCCATCATCGCGCTCACCGCCAATGCCTTTGCCGAGGACGCCAAGGCGGCACACGATGCCGGCATGAACGCCCATCTGTCCAAACCGCTCGACTTTAACAAGCTCAAAAACATACTCGCCCGCATCAAGAAAAACGGATCCGTTTCGCTATAGTTTTTGCAGCAACCACGCACGACCAGAAAGGAAGCCAACGGTGTTTAGGCCCTTACGTCGAAAGAAACGCGCCATCACCGACGAGGAAGCGCGCAAACTGCTCGCCACCTGCAAGCGCGGCGTCTTTGCCGTCAACGGCGACGATGGCTACCCGTACGCCATCCCCGTCAACTACTTCTTTGACGCCGAGCGCGACAAGATTTATTTCCATGGCGCCAAGGCTGGCCACAAGGTCGACGCACTCAAGCGCGATGACAAGGTCTGCTTTACCGTTTACGGCAACGAGTGGTACCGGGACGGCGACTGGGCTCCCTACGTTATGAGTACCGTGGTCTTTGGCCGTTGTCGCCTGGCAAATGACACCCCCGCGTTTATCGAGGACAAAGTCCGCCAGCTCGCGCTTAAGTACTACCCTTCTGCCGAGGAAGTCGAAGAGGAAATCGCCAAGGACATTAAGGGCGTCCAGCTTTACGAGATTTCGATTGAGCATCTCTGCGGTAAGCAGATTCAGGAAAAGTAAGCCTCAAGAGCAGACGTCACAAATAGCAATATGGCCCGGTTCCAACCCACCTTGGAACCGGGCCATATGCTTATAAAGCGTCGGTGGCGATGTGCGCAAGCGCCTCGACGAGCTCCTGCGAGCTCACAGGCTTGCTCAGGTGCGCGTTCATGCCCGCCTCACGCGAAAGCCTGCGGTCGTCGGCAAAGGCGTTGGCGCTTACAGCGATAATCGGCGTGATCGCGGCATCCTCGCGATTGAGCGCTCGAATCTGACGCGTGGCCTCAAGGCCATCGATGCCCGGCATCATGATGTCCATCAACACCACGTCGTACTCGTGCGGCACGCTCGCGGCAAACATCTCGACGGCAGACTCACCATCCTTAGCATGCGTCACGACGGCACCGGCACGGCTGAGCGTAAACTGCGCGATCTCGGCATTCAGATCGTTATCCTCTACGAGCAAAACGCGCAAGCCCTGGAGTGCATCGCCGTCTCCCGCGTCCACGCGCACAGCCTGAGGAATCTCGGAGCGCTTGCATTTCTCGAACGGCAGACGGATGGTAAACGTCGTCCCCTGCCCCAAGACGCTCGTAAAGCTCATGGTTCCGCCCATAAGCTCGACCAACTGTTTTGCGATAGGCGCGCCCAGGCCAGTTCCCGATGAAGCGCCTTCCACCTGTTGCTCCTCGCGGCAAAACGGCTCGTAGAGGTGCTGTTGGAACTCCTCGCTCATGCCAATACCGTTGTCGGCGATCGTGTATTCATAGACGGGAACGCCATCCGCTGGCTCCACCTCGCGGCACACCAGGCGAACATAGCCGCCCTGGCGGTTGTACTTGACGGCATTACCGGCAATATTAAGCAACAAGCGCTTGAGGTGCGTCACACTCACCCGCGCATAGGGATGATTAAGCGTCTGCTGGTCGCAGATAATTGTCACCAGACGCTCCTCGGCCTGGCGCTCCAGAATATCGCGCACTTCACAGTTGAGGGCCACCAAATTTATGGGCACGAGGTTCAGGTCGACCTGTCCGCTCTCCAGGCGACTCATATCGAGTGCCTCGTTGGCAAGGTCGAGCAGCAGTCCCGATGCCGTCCAGATCTTTGAGCGGCACTCAGTCTGCTTTTGCAGATCGTCCGCATTGGCGTCGCCAACCTCGACCATGCCGCGAATGCCGTTGATGGGCGTGCGCAGATCGTGGCTCATGCGACGCAGAAACTCTGTCTTTGCCGAGTTGGCAGACGAGGCCTCACGCGCCGCCTTTGCCAGCTTGTCGCCATAGTCGCGCTCCTGCTGCAGCAAGTCCGTCAAACGTCGGCGATCAGCGCGGCGACGCACCATCACAACAACGGCTATAACACCGCTGTAGAGCACCAGCACGCCGGCAGCAACAGCCGCGACGACCTCAAAGTAGCGCCGCGCCGAGGCATAGGTGTACACGTAGAACCCGCGCGCTTTTCCAAATGTGCCCAAATACCACTCGCCGCTGGCGTTGACCAGTCGGACTTTGCCGGGCAGGCATCGATCCTTAATACCGTCGACAATAAAGACATCCGTTGCAGGCAGATTGAATACGCCCAATATGGTGGGTTCAACGGCATTGGTCGCAACGACTTTGCCATCGCTTTCGATCACGATATTGCCACTGTCGATGGTCTCATAACCACCGAGCAGGCTCTGCAGTTTGAGCGTATTGCTTGCAACTGCCTTCGCGCTCTGATGCCTGACCGCGATAACGATGCCCTCGCCATCTTGCCGGGTCACGCAACCAATGTCTGCAACCGAATCATCCGAAAGCGTAATGCGGGCGGTATAGGACTTAAGCGGATGGGCTGCCACCTCCAGCACGGGTGCTTCCTTGAGATACGTAGCGAGTGACTCGTAGCCCACGCCATCTGTCGAGGACTCGGACACCAAATTGCCCGATGCGTCCGTCACGATCAGTGCGCTCACGTTGAACTGGTCGGCATATTGCTCCAGCATGGCGTTATCCACCGAACCGTCGCGCTCCATATCGCGCGCTGTCTCTCCGGCGATCTCCATAACGCGAATCAGGTTTTTGGTCGTATAGGCGCTATTGAATGCATCGTAGGAAAGGCTCTGCGTCGCCACGTAATCGACAACGTCGGCAAAGCGCTGCGCGGCCTGAGCTGTCGTGTAGCCGTAGCTCATCATGCCGGCAACAACCGAGAGCGCCATCCCCAGCAGGGCGACAAGGAGCCATGCCCCTGTCGAACGATTGCCCCGCTCCTGAGCGGCGTGGTCGGGCGCATCGATCATGACAGGCCCTCCATATTCAAAAATGGCGAAGGGTCATCAAAGTACTTTGACACCAGACGTTCCATGGTGCCATCGGCAAGCATTTCTTGGTAGGCACGGGTGAGTTTAACGTCGATGCCGCGCGTATCATTGATATCGAAAGCGGTGCCCAAACCAACCTCTAGCAGCGGCTCATCCAAAATGCGATACGTCACACCATAGTCTTTTTCGTAGGTGAGCAGCGAGGACTCATGCGCGGCGATGGCGTCGACCAGACCTTCGACGAGCGCCGGGTTCAGGTATGAGCGGTCCGAAAAGCAGTAGAGCTCTTTGATCTGCGGAACGTTTTCATTTGTATGATTGAGCAAAATGTCCTCGGGCTTGGTGGTGGACTGGACCGCCACGACCTTATCCTCAAGATCGGCAAGCGTGTAGATATCGCTCTGGGGATCGACCGCGACCACCTGGCGGCTCGCAAGGTACGGGCCGGCCCAACGATACTCGTTTTCGCGACCCGTCATACTAAAGCTGCCCATGACGCAATCGAGCTCGCCGCTCGCCAGTAGCTCGTTCTTCTTTTCCCAATCAATCAGCTGGTACTTTGGCTTGTAACCAATGCGGGCCAAAGCCTCGGTCAATATCTCGACATCCAGGCCAACGATATCGCCGTACTCGTCGGTATACACAAACGGTGGATAGAGGTCGCTGCCAACATTGAGCGTCTTAAGGTTGTCGTCTTTGGCTTGCGAGGCGTCCAGACCTTCAAATGCAGACGTCGAGGCTCTGCCATTCGACCCGGAACAGCCAGCTATCGCTACGACAAAGGCACACGCTACCGCAAGCGCAACAAACAACGATATGGCAACCGAGCGGCGAGGTCTTTTCATCGAGCTCCAGAAGATCCTGTTTACAGACTGAAATGGTAAAAAATAATAGCAAACAAAACCACACGAGCACCCAATTGTTACAGACGCTTTACCGTGTGGGGCCTTCCAGCCGACTTGGCAGAAGACCCCGCATGCAGTGCTCACTTACCGTGCATTAAAAACGTAGCGGTCCAGGCGGTCGCACGCTTCCTTTACGCGCGAAAGCGGCAGCGCCAGATTCACGCGAATGTGGCAGGGCCCGTGGAACGGACGACCGTCCTGATACCCCACGCCCACGCGCGCCCCCTCGTCGAGCAGCCACTGAATATCGCGGCCATGTTCGCGGCACCACTCGGTGCAGTCCAGAAACACCATGTACGTGCCCTGCGGACGCGAATAGGACACGCCCTCAAAATGCTCGTCCACGTAATCGCAGAAGTACTCGATATTGCCGGCAAGCACCTGGTTGAGCTCGTCCACCCACTCGTAGCCCTGCGGCTGGTAGGCACCGATAAGCGCATGCATGGAGAGGACATTCATCTCGTTGTAGTGGGTCTTGTTGGACACGGCGCAGATGCGGTAACGCAGCGTCTCGTTGTAGACAATGTGGTAGCTGCCGACCAGACCCGCCAGGTTGAACGTCTTGCTCGGCGCATAGAGGGCAACCGTGCGCATGCGGGCATCCTCGCTCACCGACTGCGTCGGGATGTGCTTGTGCCCCGGCAGGATGATATCGGACCAAATCTCGTCCGAGATCACCACGCAATCGTGCTGGCGATAGATGTCCATGGCGCGCTCGATTTCGTCGCGCTCCCATACGCGGCCGCAGGGATTGTGCGGCGAGCAGAACACCGCGGCATGAATGTGGTTTTGGGCGAGTTTGCACTCCATGTCCTCAAAGTCCATGCGCCACACGCCCTGGTCGTCGAGTTTAAGCGGGCTGTGGACAATGCGATAGCCCGCGGCTTCGATAGACTTTGTAAAACCAATGTAGGTGGGGCTGTGGACCAGCACCGCATCGCCTGGCTGGACATACGCGCGCAGCGTCGACACGACACCGCCCAGCACGCCGTTTTCGTAGCCGATATGTTCAGGACGCAGACCCTCGACGCCATTGCGGCGGCTCTGCCATTCGATGATGCGGTCGAAGTACTCGGGACGCGGATTGAAATAGCCGAACATGGGGTGCTGGGCACGCTGAATGATGTGTTCCTGGACCGTGGGCACCGTGGCAAAATTCATGTCGGCCACCCACATGGGAATGCGGTCGAAGCCCTCGTCGGGTGCGTTCGGAGCCATACCGGGGATCTCACCCCAGGAGTCAACGGCTATGGAGTCCATACCGTGGCGGTCGATAAGCGAGCTAAAGTCGTATTTCATGCTGAGCCCCCGTGCAAAGTGATTGTTTTGGTAGGCGTTATTGTCCACCAGCGTGGGCGGTTTTGGCGCGGGGTTTGGCGCTTAATTTGACGGGTGCGGACGAATGGCTGGTTAGTCTCGTGCGTCGTTGACGGCGACTACGGTTAGCTGGGTTTCGTCGACCGTAAAAGATATGTCGAGCCCGGCGTAGGCCAGGTGATAGACGCGGTTTGGCTCGTGCTTGCTGCCCGCGCGGCGCGGATCTTGGCGCAGGACCTCGACCAGACCGGGAAGCTTTGCGGGCGGGACCATATCCTGCAGCGCCTGCGGAAACTCAACATCGAGCTCTTGCCACGGAGCATCCTCAATCCAGCCGCCCGTCGCATCCGGGTGACAGTCGGCAAATGGAATGTAGGGCTTAATGTCGTAGATGGGCGTGCCATCGCGCAGGTCAGCCCCCAGCACATGGATGATGGGACCATTGTCGGTGAGCTCGACGCGATCGAGCTTGACGCAGGTGAGCCCGATGGGATTAGGGCGAAACGGACTGCGTGTGGCAAACACGCCCACACGCTCGGCTCCGCCCAGACGCGGCGGGCGCACGGTTTTCGACCATTTTGCGTTGGTGCCGGCCTTGTCCTGCGCCTTGGCATCGGCAGCTATGTCCTTAGCTGTGCCGCCGGGCGTTCCGTTTTCAAAACGCCACAGCAGCCATAGGTGAGAGAAGGAGTCCAGACCCTCAACCGCTGCGTTGGAGGCAAATTCCGGCTCAAAGACGATGCGTCCCTGCAGATGGGGCGCCAAAAAGCTGTTGCGTGGGATGCCGAACTTCTGCGGCAGGTCGGTATGTATGTGTGCGATAGGTTCCATGCCGGTCATTGTACGGCATGGAGGTGTGGGGCGTTGCGCGCGATTCTTCGTCGCGGTCCCCGTCGTGCAACCAACGGTTGCTTGGAAGGGCGCCTACTGCCGCGTATGCTTAAGCCATCAACCAGCAGAAAGCAGAAAGGAGCCGTTATGGCCTTCGCAGAAAAGCTCATCGCTGTCCGTCGCGCCCATCACCTTACCCAAGAGCAGCTCGCCGCCAAGCTCTTCGTCACACGCCAAGCCATCAGTCGTTGGGAGCGTGGCGAGGTCACACCGGGCATCGACATGATGAAGCTCATTGCCGCCGTGACCGGCGAGCCCCTGTCTCACCTGCTCGAAATGCCCGAGCACTATTGCCAGAGCTGCGGCATGATACTCACGCCCGACGACTGCGGCACCGATGCTGCGGGCGCCACGACCGACCATTACTGCAAGTGGTGCTACGACCACGGCAAGTACACCTACGACACCACCATGGAGGCAATGATCGAGGACTGTGCCCCGCGGCTGGCGCAAAACACCGGCATGTCGCTCGACGAAGCCGTCTCGCTCATGGGCGCCGTCCTGCCGCAACTGGAGCGCTGGCGCACCGTGCAGGAAAACGAGGAGCGCTACGGTGCCGAGGCGCGGGCGCGCTATGGCAATGAGGCTATCGATGCAGCAAACGAAACGTTACTGGATATGGATCCTCAGACATGGAACGACATGAAGGAACTTGAACGCGCCATTTTGGGCCAGCTCTCGATTGCCATGGGCATTGGCGACCCAGAGAGTAACGAGGCCCGCAAACTTGTCGCAATGCACCGTCGGTGGATTGCCCTTAACTGGGGACACGAGCCCCAAGACGAAGCATACCTGGGCCTCGCGCACGGCTATCTTGCCGATCAGCGCTTTGTTGACTACTACGACAAGCCCTGCGGCACCGGAGCCACGGCGCTTCTGGTCCAGGCCATCGAGTCGTCGTTGACGCGCGCATAGACCGCGGCGGCTTTGGGTATTTCAATCGAAACCTCAACCGATTGGAGACCTATGGCTACTGATCATGAACTCGCGCTCTACGTTATGACTGGCTGCCCGTATTGCATAAAGGTCAAGCGCTTTTTGGCCGATAACGGCGTGACCATTCCCGAGCGCAATATCTCGACCGATACCGAAGCCGAGCAGATGCTCATCGCCGTCGGCGGAAAGCGCCAGGTTCCCTGCCTGTTCATCGACGGCAAACCACTCTACGAGTCGAGCGACATCATCGCGTGGGTGCAGAAGAACCTGCTCTAGCACGCGCATTGCAACCGGCCCACCCCAACCCATACGGCCGAACATGTACGCCAGTATCCAAAGTCGACATTTTTCGACATCTTTGGATGCTGGCGTACAGCTTTTGGACCTAGTCGTTTGGGACGTTCTTAAACGACTAGCCGTGGAAGCGGGCAACGGGTGCAAGCGGCTGCTCGCGGAAGACGCGGCCGACGGCGGCGCGGTATTCATCGACCTTCTTGGTTTTGCGAACGAGCTTGTGGACGGTGGCTGGATCGGCGAAAGCGCACTTGGCGTAGTACCACCATTCCTTCATGCGAAAGACTGCATTGCCGCCAATCTCGTCCGCATAGGCCGCAAACAGCGTGTCATGGAAACGTTGCAGCTCGGCGATGGTGGCGGCAGGGCCGCCGTTTACCATGCGTGCCAGTGCAGGGTTTGCAAGCAGACCGCGACCCAGCATTACATGGCGCGTGTCGGGATAGGCAGCAACCAGCGCATCCATGTCCTCGAGGTCAAAAATGTCGCCGTTATAGGCTACCGGGAACGGCGTCCGCTCAAGTGTCTCGCCGTAAAACTCTTTGCGCGGCGAGCCCGTATAGCGGTCCTTCTGCACACGTGGATGAACAATCAGCTCCGCCAGCGGCATGCGGCAATACAGGTCGAGCACGCGCTCGTACTCAGCATCGCTCTCAAGCCCCAGCCTGGTCTTGACCGACACCGGCAAGGGCGAGCGCTCGCACACGTCGCTCAAAAACACCTCGAGCTCATCCAGGTTGCGCAGAAAGCCCAAACCCTTGCCCTTGGCAACGACCGTTCCCGAGGGACATCCCAAGTTGAGGTTGACCTCGTGGTAGCCCATATCGGCGAGCACCTGCGCCGCCCACACAAACTCATCCGCGTTCTTGGACATGAGCTGGGGCACCACGTTAAGCCCCTGGTTGCTGGCAGGATCGACCTCCTTAAACGCCTTGCCGCCAAAGCGGTTGCCCACCCGCGGCGGCGGCAAAAACGGCGTGTAGTAGCAGTCGAGCGCGCCAAAGCATTCCGCATGCACGCGGCGGAACACATGCCCGGTAATCCCCTCCATGGGAGCCAGCGATAGAATCATCGACATCAACTTTCAAATCAATGTGACAAAGGGACCGTCCCTTTGTTACATTTGTACATCATTCGAGTGTTTATTTTGACACAGCGGCGCAGGCAACCCCATGCATGTTATTCATCCTTCGGCAGCGGTTTCATGCTCCAAAAGACGACGTTCATAATGATGACAATCACCAGGACAACGCCATTGGCCACCCAAAAGCCCATGTTGAGCCCAAGCCACTCCGTAGTCCCAAACAAATCGATCCAAATCTGAGCCCAGTTCATGTAAACGCCCCTCTCTACATCGAAGTCAGCTACAGCAGCTCGCCGTAACGCTTGACATAGGCCTTCTTAAGGCTCGTCGCCAGCGCCATGTACAGCAAGATGCACGGAATCAGGAACAAGAAGTACTCGATGGGCAGTGCTCCAAGACCCAGCGTGGGGCCAAGCGGGCTAAACGGAATCAGCGTGAGCAATGCAATGCCGGTCATCGTGAGCAGCATCACCGGAGCCGAGGCACGGCTCTGGATAAACGGTAGCTTGGGCGTGCGAATCATATGGATAACCAAGGTCTGGCTCCACATGGACTCGACGAACCAACCAGCCTGGAACAGCGCGATGTAGGCCAGCTGTATCTGCTCCAGCATGGCGCCCGAGTAGACGCTCGCCAGCTCGTTGAACAGCACGCCGTGGCTCACGAACAGGGGGCAGAAAACGAAGTACATAAAGATATAGGTCATAAAGTCGAAGATGGAGCTGGTGGGCCCGATCCAGATCATGAACCTGCCAACACTCGAAGCGTCCCAGGTACGCGGCACGCGCAGGAACTCCTCGTCCACGTTGTCCCAGGGAATCGCCAGGCAGCTGCAGTCATAGATCAGGTTGAGCAGGATCAGCTGGATGCTCATCATCGGCAAAAACGGCAGCAGGGCGGATGCGGCAAGCACGCTGAACATATTGCCGAAGTTGGAGCTTGCGGTCATCTTGATGTACTTGATCATGTTGGCGTAGGTCTTGCGCCCCTCGATGATGCCCTCCTCGAGCACCATCAAATCCTTCTCGAGCAAGATGATATCGGCCGACTCCTTGGCCACGTCGACCGCAGTATCGACCGAGATGCCGATGTCGGACGACTTCATGGCCGAGGCGTCGTTGATGCCGTCGCCCATGTAGCCCACCACATGACCGTTTGCACGCAGCACGGACACGACGCGCGCTTTTTGGTCGGGCGTAAGCTTGGCAAAGACCTGCACGTCCTCGGCGCGACGAGCGAGCTCGGCGTCGTCCATTGCGGCGATATCGCTGCCGAGCAGCATGTTGTTGACCTCGAGTCCCACCTGCTTGCAGATGGTGCGCGTGACCTTCTCATTGTCGCCGGTCAAGATCTTGGTGGCTACACCGTGGTTGCGCAGCGCCTCGATAGCATCGGCCGTGGACTCTTTGGGCGGATCCAAAAACGCCAGGTAGCCGATCAGCACCATGTCGCGCTCATCATCGGCGCTAAAGGCACCGACAGGCGACGGGTTGGACTTTTGAGCGATTGCCAACACGCGGAAGCCGTCGTCGTTAAGGTCGGCGACCGTTGCCAAAATGCGCTCGCGCACCTCGTCGTCCAGCACGTGAACGCCGCCGTCAATCTCGGCATGCGAGCACACCGACAGCATCTCCTCGACTGCACCCTTGGTGACCATCTTGGTTTTGCCGCTTCGATCGCGCACCACGGTGGTAAGGCGACGGCGCGTAAAGTCAAACGGCACCTCGTCGACCTTCACATAGGCCTCGGAAAGGTCGGTGAGACTCGGGTCGTTTTGCTCCTCTTCCTCGGTGCATTTGATGATCGCCAGATCCATCAGATTCTTGTAGCCCGTCTGGAAATAGCTGTTGAGGTAGGCATGGCGCAGAACGCGCGAATCCTCCTGGCCATCGATGTTCCAGTGATACTCCAGCACCACCTGGTCCTGCGTCAGCGTGCCAGTCTTGTCCGTGCACAGCACGTCCATCGCGCCAAAGTTTTGAATCGAGTTGAGGTTCTTAACGATGGTCTGCTTTTTGCTCATAGCCACGGCGCCCTTGGCAAGGCACGTGGTAACGATCATGGGCAGCATCTCGGGTGTCAGGCCCACGGCGATGCTGATGGCAAACAGGCCAGCATTAAGCCAATCGCCCTTGGTGACGCCGTTAATCATAAAGACAAACGGAACCATCACCATCATAAAGCGGATGAGCACCCACGAGACGCTATTGACGCCTTTGGAAAAGCTCGTCTCTACGGCATCCTCGGACAGGCTCGATGCCATAGAGCCAAACAAGGTCTGCTCGCCCACGCTAAAGGCGAGCGCCGTCGCGCTGCCCGAGATCACACTGCTGCCCATGAGGGCGATGTTCTCGAACGACGTTGCCGAATCGGACTCGGTGCACGTCGCGGGAACCTTCTCGACCGGCTCGCTCTCGCCCGTCAGGCTTGACTGGCTCACAAAGAGGTCCTTAGCCTCAATGATTCTCACATCGGCGGGAATCATGTCACCGGCGGACAGGTGCACGATGTCACCAACCACCACGTCGTCGATGGGAATCTCGGTCCTAGGGGCATCCTCGCGGGTGACTGTCACGGTGGTCGTAATCATATCGAGCAGCTTTTCGGCCGCGTTGCCGCTGCGCGCTTCCTGGATATAGCGCAGCGTGCCCGAGAGCACGACCATCGTGGTGATGATGATCACCGTCAGCGGGTCAAAGTCTTCGGGCGTGCTGCCCATCATCGACAACGCTGGAAACACCATGTCGGTCGCTGCCGAAATGATGGCCAGGAAAAACAGAATCGCCGTGAAGGGATTGACGAACGCGTCCGCAAGCTTGCGGGCAATCGACTTCTTCTTGCCACGCGTGACCACGTTACGCCCGTTGTCGGCTTCGCTGTGCGCGACCTCGTCGCGATTAAGGCCGCCGAGATTCGAGCCGACCCAGGATAGGGCCTCCGTCAGCGGAATGGTCGCCGCATACTGGATGCGACCCTCCGCGCGATGCCTCATCAGTTCGTTTTGCGCCTGAACCGCAGACGGCGTATGGCGCATAGTCATCTTCTTCAATTGCCTCGCTCCGTTCTATCGATCGGACGCAGGGCGAATCAGCCGCGCGCCCCCATCAAAGTGGACCCGCGCCGGCAACTTCGTCCTGCGTTACTGGTACTGTCACTGCCGCTCACGGTCCTCACCTCTCTTTCGCGTCCGCGACTGTCTACAGAATAGAAAAGCCGCAAGACCGAGCACATGGCTGGTTTCTTGCGGCTTTCTTGCGATTTGGCAAGGATTGTCAAAGTGACTATTTGGATCGATGGGAGCGAATACCCGAAGCGTTACTCGGCCATTTTGTAGCCCACGCCCCATACAGTCAGCAGGTAGTGGGGGTTGTCTGGTTCGGGCTCAATCTTCTTTCGAATTTTGCGGACGAAGGCCATGATGTTGCTGTCATCGAGCAGATACTCGTTTTGCCACACCGCCCGGTAGATTTCCTCTTTGCTAAAGACCGTACCCCGGTTGCTCGCCAAAAAGGCAAGGATGTCGAACTCCTTGGGCGTGAGCGAGACCGGCGCGTCCGACACCTTGACGGTGCGCGAGGCCAGGTCGATCGAAAGCTCGCCGATAACGATGGGTCCAGTGGCGGCACTTGCCTGCGAGCCGGCAACCGCCAGCTCGATAGCAGTCAGCTTGCCCGATGCGATATCGGCAAACACGGGCGCGAGCTCCAGGGCGGCAGCGCTGCCAGACGAGAACAGCGCGCTGCTGAGCTCGGCGGCCTCGGCCGGCGTAATCGCGATGTTGGTTCTGTTGGTACGCATAGAACCGCCCTAGAACAAGCTGCTCGAGCGGGCCAGATAGACCCGCTTGATCGTCGAAGCAACAACAAGATACAACACGCTCAGCAGCGCAACGATGCCCAGATACCATACAGGCAGCGTGGCGAGCCCAAACAGCTGCGCCACCGGACTGAGCGCAAGGAGCGCCGTGACAACGAGCACGACGGCAACCATCACCACGAGCGGTGTGCAAGGACGATCCCCGTCGCGGACACTGCGCGTTCGCAACACCAGGAGCACGAGCGATTCGGTCCATGCGCATTCCAGCAGCCAGCCGGCTTGGAAGGTCGCGATAAAGGCCGCTCGACCCGCCGCGTCGAGCGCGGCAAAGGGCGCGCCGCAGACGGCGGGGCATACGCCCAAGAACAGAATGGCAAACGTAATGATGTCGAAGGCCGAGCTCGCAAAGCCAAAATGAAGCATAAAGCTGCCGAGCCCCTTACCCGACCAGGCCCTGGGGCGGGCAATCTCTGCATCGTCAACGTTATCCCACGAAAGCGCCAGGCAGGTGGCGTCGTAGCACAGATTGAGCAAGAGCAGCTGGGTAGCGGTTGCCGGCACAAAGGGCAGGAAAATGCTCGAGGCGGCAACCGAACAGATATTGCCAAAGTTGGAGCTCGATGCGATACGGATGTACTTGGAGGCATTGGCGAACGAAGTCCTGCCCTCGCTGACGCCCTCGGCGACAACACCCAAGTCGCGCTCGAGCAGCACCAGGTCGGCCACCTTTTTGGATTCGGCCGCAGCCGAGTCCACGACAATGCCGACGTCTGCCGATGTGAGCGCCGGCACGTCGTTCACGCCGTCTCCGATATAGCCGACGATGTGGCCGGAGAGGCGAATCAGGCTAACGATCTGCGCCTTCTGTGCGGGCGTAAGCTCGGCAAACACGCGAGCCTTCCCCACCCGGATCAGCGCTTCGGATTCCTCCATGGCCTGAAGCATGCTGCCGGTGATAACGCTATCGGCGGGAATGCCCAGGCGCGAGCATGTTGAGCGAGCGACCGAAGCCGAATCACCCGTGAGCACGCGCACCTCGACGGAAAGGTTAGACAGCGCCTGCACGGCGGCACGAGCGCTCGCCTTGGGCCGATCGAAAAAGCCCAAAAAGCCGCACAGCACCAGGTCATCCCAGTCCGCCGACGTCGTGCTATAGGCGACGGCGAGCACTTTGATGCCATCGGCGCGCATGTCCTCGGCAACCTCGTAGGCGCTCTGACGGCCATCGGCATCCATGGGCACCAGCTCGCCCTTAAAGTTTGCCCAGGCGCAGCGTGTGCACACGCTTTCAACCTCGCCCTTTACGATGGTCAGATGATTGCCGGGGCGAACCTGTAGCCCCAAACAACCAAGCGCCCCGGGCGTGGCGTCGAGCTTGACACCCGAAGCCTTGGTGACGTGGTCGAAGGGGTCAGAGGCATGCAGTGCAAAGGCGTGGCCAAGGTCTTTCGCGGCAAGGTGCAGCTCGGGTGCCGCGCACGCATCGGCAATGGCCCGATTGAGCTGATTGGCAGCGGCCCCCTGGCTCGTGCTCTCCAGATACGCCAGGTTGAGCGTCTGCTCGCTTTCGTTGCCCAGGATATCGGTGTAGTACTCGAGCACCGCGGCATCTTCGGTGAGCGTGCCTGTCTTGTCAACGCACACCACGTCCATGGAGCCCAGTGACTCCATGGCGTCAACGTTCTTAACGATGACCTGCTTGTTTTTTAGTCGATGGGCACTGCCCGAAAGGCAAACGCTCGTGACAACCGGCAGCATTTCGGGAACCAGGCCCACGGCCGTGCCCAGGGCAAACAGCAGTGCCTGCGCCCAGTCGCCCAGCACAAAGCCTCGAATCATAATGACAAACGGCAGTACGATGAGCATGCATCTTACCAGGGCGGCGCAGATGCTCTTGGCGCCGGCACCAAACTGTGTGCCCATTCGAGCGCGACGGCGCAAAACGGGCTGCTCATCGGCAATGCGGGCGAGGACGGTTGCCGACGCCTTGCCGTCGACAATGGTCGTTCCCGCGCGAACGGTCTCCCCTTCCCGCTTGGCGGTCTGACCGCTCTCGCCTGTAAGCGACGATTCCGAGACAAGGACCTGGTCGCCCTTGGCAAGGGTCACGTCGACCGGGCAGAGCATGCCGGCATATAGGCGGACGACGTCGCCGGGCACAAGCCGGTCGGCATCAACTTGAATCCAACACGCATCGACGCGTTTCCAAACGGCCGCGTGGTTCGCTTTAAACATATGGCGATCAAAGCTGCGCTTGGCCTCATTTTCGTAAAACAGGCGCACCAGGCCGCCCACCAGCCACATCAAAAAGAGCACAGCTGGCGCGAACACGCCCGTCTGGCCTTCCACCTGCGGCAGGACATCGACCAAAAAAGCCAGCCCGGCAAGCGCAAGCAGCAGCGACGAGAACGGATTAAAGAACGATTTTCTAATCATCGAAGCCTCTTTCTAGCACGGCTTCGATTGTATCCGAGGGCACTCGCCGACAACCCCGCCCCAACCCTTGCGACTTCCTTGCTTTTAGCCGTGACAAAAGGGTTGTCCCTTTGTCACATTATTCGGAGCGCAGGGCTTCCACGGGATCCTTTTTGGATGCGCTACGGGCCGGCAGCAGGCCAGCGACAACCGTCAGCAGCACCGAAATTGCAATGAGCACCAGCGCATCCTGCACGGGCAGGCTCATCAGATTGGGTACCTGTTTGGCAGTAAGCGCCCAGGCATTAACCGGAAAGCTCACGGCCACCACGACGACAACAGCAAAGACGCCGGCAATGAGGCCCTCGATAAAGGTCTCGGCATTGAATACGTTGGCCACGTTACGCTTCGACGCGCCGATCGCACGCAGGATGCCAATCTCCTTTTTGCGTTCCAGCACGCTGATGTAGGTGATGATGCCGATCATGATGGAGCTCACCACCAGGCTGATACTCACGAATGCGATGAGCACCAAGCTGATGGTGTTCACGATGTCGGTCACCGAACCCATGATGATGCCCATGTAGTCGGTGTATGAGATTGCCTGTTCATCGTGGCCAGAGGCTTTGACCTGCTTGTTGTACGCGTCGATGTGATCGAGCACGCGCTCCTTGGCCTCAAAGTCACGCGGGAAAATCTTGACTGAGATGGGGTCTGCCTCGTCCGCATAGCCCAACGTGGTCAGATTGTTGTCGTAGGTGAGCTTCGACGCCTTCGCATAGCTCATCATGAGCGAGCTCAGGTCCTCGGCGTCCATGTTGAAGTGGATGGCATGAGCAAAGGCGCTCGCATCCACGCGCATGGCGCTCGCCAGGTTAGCAAAACTCGAAGACATCTGCGTCGCCACCTGGTCCATAAGCCCTGCCGCGCCCGCCTTGAGCTGAGATGATACCGTCGACGCTATCTGCTCGCTGATTGCCTTCATCACCTGATCCATAGCCTGCTGCAGATACGGAGCCAGCTGCTTTTGCACATAGTCGCTCATCGCCTGCTGCAGACGCTCGGCCAGGGCATCGCCGCCGAGCGCTTTGAGCTGGGCCAGGATTTGCTGAGCTGTGCCATCATTCTCAAGATACGTCGAGAATGCGGCAGAGAGCTTTGACGCGTCCTTAAGATCTTCGGGCGACAGCGCCTTAAACTGATCAGACTGCAAAAAGCCCTCGAACAGTTGGTTGGCTAGTGTTCCCACCTGCTGCATTTGCTCGGGCGTGAGTTCCAGACCGTCAAAGATACCCGAGAAATCTGGGGTTGGCGCTTTTGCCATGATGTCGCTGAAGTCGATGTCCTTGCCAACGCCCGAAAGGTCAATGTCCAGCCCGGACAAGTCAAGACCCGACAGGTCCATACCGCCGGCCGCACCCGAAAGTGCAGACGTATCGAACGAGAACGCGCTCTTGAGCGCCGCTTCGTCCACACTGAACATGCTGCCCAGATCAACGCCTTGCTTGGCCTCGCCTTGCAGTTCGTCGAAGGTTTTGCCCGTAAAGACATCCGTCTCGGGGTGGGCAAGCTGCTCCTGCACAATCTGCGAATTTGCGGCGCGCTCCATAAGCTGGCGAGTCAGCGCATGCGTGTAGGCAATGCCCGGGGACAATGCGCTCGCGTTGGCGGTCTCGTTGGGTCGCACCACGCCCACAATGTGCACGTCAATACCGTCGGCAACCTTGGCAACCATAAAGTCGGCGTCGTCAGACATGTCGGTCCACATGCCGGTCTCTTCGTTTTTGCGATAGGCATCGGCCGGCGACAGCACCTTAAACGTCGTGGACAACGCATCATCGTAGGTAAAGTCGGCGCCGGTCTCGGGCGTCTCGATCTTACCGTCGGCCGTCATGGCACTGTTTACCAGATCGTTGAGCTCATCGATATCCAGCGCACCGATGCTGTAGAGCGTATAGTCGCCCACCGTACCGCGGCTCGAAAGCACCATCACGGCTTCGTTGGCAGACGTGGGCCAATGACCGGCGACGACATCGTACTGGCTGTCGAGCAGGCTCTGGTCGTCAATCATCTCGTTAAAGACCGAGGTTCCCATGGATTCCATGCTCACCGTTGCCGCCGAACTCGCGCCTCCGCTCATGGCCTCGGTCATAGCGTTGGGAACAAGCCGGACGGGCTTCTCGTCGCCCTTGCCGGCACGATAGACAACCGGCGATACACCGTAGCCGTACTGAATGGCGTTGACTTCTTTATCGATGCCGTCGCCACCGGCATCGAGCCATGCCTTAAAGCTCGTCATGTCGTTGGACTTAACACTTGCAAACATATCCTTTACGGCCGTGACCACGGGAATCTTATCGTTTCCCTGAGCCTTGTCGCCGGCACTGTCGTCGGACGAATCCTCGCCGTTGGACGCCTCGTCATCCGTGGCCCCCTGCCCGCCCATCATGGACGACAGGTCGTAATCCTGCTTGGAAATGGTGAGTGGGTAGCTCGAGAGCGTATCCTCCTCGACCTTTTTGATGTAGCCGTTTACGCCATTGGACAGCGCCAGAATCGCAGCGATACCGATAATGCCAATCGAGCCCGCAAAGGCCGTCATGGCCGTACGGCCTTTTTTGGTCATAAGGTTTCGGGCAGAAAGCCCCAGCGCCGTCACAAAGCTCATCGAGGTTTTGCGCGTAGGTTTTGCCTCGCGACGCGCGGCGTCAACGACATCGAAAGGATCGGAATCGTCGGTGATCTTGCCGTCCGCCAGGTTGACGATGCGTGTGGCGTACTGGTACGCCAGCTCGGGATTGTGCGTGACCATGATGACCAGACGGTCGCGCGCAACTTCTTTGAGCAAATCCATAACCTGCACGGATGTCGTTGAATCCAAAGCGCCGGTCGGCTCGTCGGCCAGCACAATCTCGGGATCATTGATCAGAGCACGGGCGATGGCCACGCGCTGCATCTGCCCGCCCGATAGCTGGCTCGGGCGCTTGTTAACGTGCTCGCCCAAGCCAACCGCCTCGAGCGCCTCGCGCGCACGCTGGCGGCGCTCGGCATGCCCCACGCCCGTGAGCGTGAGTGCCAGCTCCACGTTTTCCAAAATGGTCTGATGCGGAATGAGGTTATAGCTCTGGAACACAAAGCCGATGCGGTTGTTGCGATAAGCATCCCAATCGCGATCGCGAAAGTCCTTGGTCGAAATGCCGTCGATTAACAGGTCGCCGGAATCGAAATGATCGAGCCCACCGATAACGTTGAGCATCGTAGTTTTGCCCGAGCCCGAGGGGCCCAGAATGGCCACGAACTCGTTATCGCGAAAAGACAGGCTTACGCTGTCGAGCGCCACCTGCGTAAACGACTGGGTAACGTACCTTTTGCAAATACCTTTGAGCTCCAACATGGACGGCAACCTCTCCTGCACAGGCACTCTGCCCGCTCTCACCCGCCGTTCGTATTCGACGCGTTTGTCCTACTCTATCCCCATTTTTTACCGACACCAGTGAGGAATGTAGGGAACCGCATCAAAAAACGAACGGGACGGCGCCCAAAAAAGAGGCCCCAAGTGGGGCCTCTATATGGTGGAGATTATCTTGAAAGGCAGCAGACTACTCCGCACAGCGGTGCACGATCATCGCCATGCTTTACGCGTTTTCTACTGCTCGCTCTTCGCCAGCGCCTGGTCAATAAGCTTGTCGAGCGCCGCGCGCTGCTCGGCGGAGCTGATGGCACCCACGATGGGCTCCCCTACGATGTTGCCGTTCTGGTCAATAACGTAGGTTGTCGGGAACGAGAACAGATTTGACGTAAACTTACCGGCCTCGCTATCCGACTTGAACCAGACGTTCTTATATGTCACGCCCTTCTTGCTCAGCACGTCCTTGGCATCTGCAATCTCGTCCTTGTTGCCATCGAGCGTAAAGGAATTGACACCCACGACCTGGCCGCCCTTCTCAGCAAGCTCCTTATTCAGGCTCTCAAGATCGCCCAGCTCGCCCACGCACGGCTTGCAAGTGGTGAACCAGAAGTTCATGACGGTGACCTTGTTCTTAGAGAACAGCTCGTCGCTGTTCACGTCGTTGCCGTCCAAGTCCTTGCCCGTAAAGCTGGGGAACTTCGTCGCCTCGCTCGAAGCATCGGCGCCAGCCGTCATGCCAGCGGCCGAAGCGTCAACGCTCTCGCCTGCGTTCGGCGTGCTTCCACAGCCGGGAAACTTCTTTTCCAGGCTCTCGAGCTTGTCCTCGATCTCCTTGATCTGCTGCGCGCCGGCCTTGAGTGTCTTAAACTCATCTGCCGTAAACTCGTCCTTGGCGCCGTCGATAGTCTTGAGCAGGAAATCGCCGTAATTGCTGCCGTCCTCAATCATTGTCGACTCTTTATTTGCTGCATTGAATACCTTTTCCCACAGCGCATTATCGCTCGAAAGGATATCGTTCTCCTTCTGCATGAGCTTCGTATACAGCTCGGCGGCCTCGTCGGCATTGGCCGGCTCTTGCGCAATGAGCTCCGCGATCTTAGAATCGGAGCCCGTAGATTCGCTCGCGTTGCCACCGGGCGCCGAACACGCCACAAGACACAAGGCCAGCACCGGCACCATAAACAGGGCCGCAATCTTAGAAAGCTTCATGGTCATTCCTCCGTTTTGTCGAAGCTTGTTTTACTTTTCATCGGCGGTCGGGGAGAGCTTTTCTGCCGACACATCCAGGCCATAGCGATAGCTGATGGCATCGACGGGACAGGCCCCAATGCACTTTCCGCACCGGATACATTCGGCATGATTGGGTGCGCGGACCACATCAACGTCCATCTGACAAACCTTTGAACACTTGCCGCACGAGACGCATTTGCACGCATCGACCCGAATCCCCAGCAGGGACACCTTATTCATGAGCGCATAGAATGCGCCGAGCGGACAAATCCATTTGCAGAAGGGGCGATAGAACAAAACGCTCAGCACTACCACGGCAATGAGAACGGCAAGTTTCCAGGTAAAGAGCTGCCCCAGCGCAGATCGAATGCCGGCGTTGGCAATGGCCAGCGGAATGGCGCCCTCGAGCACACCCTGTGGACAGATGTACTTACAAAAGAACGGGTCGCCCATGCCCACGTCGTTAACCACCAAGACGGGCAGCAGCACCACGGCAAACAGCAGCACGACGTACTTGATGTACGTGAGCGGCTTGAGCTTTTTCGTGGAGAACTTTTTGCCGGGAATCTTATGAAGCAGCTCCTGCAGCCAGCCAAACGGGCACAGAAAGCCGCATACAAAGCGTCCCAGCAGCACGCCGAGCAAAATGAGCGTACCGGTAACATAGTAAGAAAAGTTGAACTTGGATGAACC
>JAXJBU010000083.1:0-30242 GCA_036302865.1 Collinsella sp.
GACTCGGATTCCTTGCGGCCTGAACAATCGCAAGTGTCCGGCGAGGGGGCGGCTTTGTAAAGCCGTTTGGCCCCACCCGCATAGCGGGTGGTTTCTGATGCGGCGCGCTGCGCGCCCCGCACAGGCTAAAGCCTCTAAATTAGTTCCGCCGTTCTACCGAACGGCGGACCCGCTGAAAGGCCCCGTCCCAAATTTGCTGCCCCACTCGCAACTTATCCCGCCGATGGAGTTGTTGCCGTTTCATTTGCCTGGGCCGTTTCGGCGTCGTCGCCTTGCTTGTCTTCGTCCTTTTGCGCATCGGCGATGGTGGAGGCCGCCGCAACGATACCACGCTGGGGCGCGACGCCCGTCTGGGTCTGAGCGCCCTCGACAACTTCTGTACCTGCATGCGCGAGCTCGGGCGATTTAAACACTGCGTCCAAGTTGGCGCCACCGCCGGCATAGCCAAGCGCAGCGAGTGCGATGACGATCACTGCAACGGCGGCCACGATCGGCACGTAGCGATGCCAGCCGGCGGGATTGAGCCCGCTGCGGCGAGCCGCCCCGCGGCTGATGTAGCCGAGCGTTCCGTCGTGCTTGAGCTTTGAGCCCACCACGCGTTTGCGGCCCCACAGCGAGGACTCTGCCTGCATTGCCAAGCGGGCGCTTGCCGAAGGATAGCCGTATTTAGTGCGCTTGAACGAGCCATCAAACCCCGAGGCGTGTTTGCCCCACGTCACCGATGTCGTGCGTCGGTTGACCGGCGCGGCACTCCGCCTTCTGCGGCTCGGTTTTGAAGTCTCAGCCATATGCCCTCGCACGCCGTAACCAAATCGAAACAATAACGCTTTGGACTGTAGCACACGCGTCGCGCGCGGTCACGGGCGCCTCGCTCAACGGTCATCGTCCTTCAGCAAGCGCCACAGAGTTGTACGGCTTATGCCCAGCACCTCCGCCGCACGGGTTCGGTTGCCGTGGAGATGGTCTACAACCAGATGCGCGATATCTCGCTCGGTATCGGCCAGCGGTCGCAGGATATACAGGTCACTTTCGAGCGTCGGGGCGCCAAAGGTTGCGGTCTTAATCACGTCCTCTTGGGCGAGCACTTCCTCCGCCACAGCGCGGTCCACCGTGCCCGCCCCCACCAATATATACAGTCGTTCCGAGACCTCGCGGAGCTGCAGATAGTTGCGCGGCCAGCGGTAAGCATCGAGCGTCTTCGTCGCCGCGGCAGACAGCGCGGGCGTTGCCGTCCCAAATGCATCAGCGAGATATTCCAAATAGCGCGCAACCTTCGTCGACGCGGCTCCCTGCTCGGCGATTGCCGGCGCCACGCTCACCGCACAGGCGAAGCGCTCGGTCACAAAGGCGGCTTGATCACTTTCGCTGCCGCCCGGCATGTCATTCGCCGTCAGCACCACATGGCAGCGCGTCGCCAACGCGGTGTCGGCCATCGTGGAGACCAGCTCGCGGAGGCGCTGGGGGCCAACCGCGTTCCAGCCCTCAATGCAAAGGGTCAGCCCTGTTTGGAACAACGGCGATTCGGCGCTTTTGAGCACATGGCGCCAACCGCGCTCGGTGAGCTCATCGAGCGCAACGGAAACAAAGGGCTGACCGGCAAAAGGACCGTCCAGATAGAGGCGCTTGGCGATCTCGACCTGACCCGCTCCCAGCTCGCCCTCGAGCATAAGGGGCACACCGCGCGCGTAACTCTCTGCAACCGGCGCAGCCACCGAGGCCGCCCCCTCAGCGATGCCGTACGCGCTCGATTCGTAGCGGGCCTCAACCTCGTCGGCGTTGAGCCACTCGATGCCCGCATGCGCCGCGGCGCCGCGCACCTCGCGGACCACGACGGCCCAAAGGCCCCCGCCCTCTTTGTCGGTGGGGCGAACGGTCAGGCTCAGGCGCGTACCCGCGCGCCCCATAACAAGACGCGCGCCGTCTCCTATACGGTCGAGGCGTTCGGCAACAAAAGTCGCCACATCCCGCTCAAGCGCCGCGTCATTCATGGTCGAGATCGCGACGTCCCCACGCGCATCGATTGCCAATGCCGAGGCCCCGGCAGCAGCCAGGGCCTCGGTCAAGATGTTCAGCTTGGCATCGCTATCCATGATTCGCCTCTGTCCGCAGCGACGTGCAACCGCCGACGGTCGCACGACCGAGTGTTTCAAAATTGAACGATATTGCTCACCAAACACTATAGGGCAGAAAGCGCCGTCCTGCGAGTATAGGTGTTGCCCCGCATCGCCATCCTGGCGGGGCGATAAGAGCTCTTCGGGACTTATAAACCTGCGGACAAGCCATACCCGCAAGAGCTCCTATCGCTCCACCGTGAGAATGCGCTCACCAGCACGCAGCACGCAAATAAGCTACTTCTCTACCAGATTCCCAGCACGTGCTGCATTCCCAAACTCATGCACGCAATGCCAATCCAGCAGCAAAAGCCCAGCGCGATGGGCTTGCCGCCCTTTTTGACCAGCTCAACGATATCGGTATTAAAACCAATAGCCGCCATGGCCATCACAATAAAGAATTTCGACAGCTCCTTGATGGGCGCCGTGATGGACACGGGAAGCTGAAACACCGTGGTGATCACACTCGCCAGCACAAAGAACAGCACAAACATGGGAAACGCGCGTTTAAGCGAGAACGTGCTCCTAGCGTCGCCGCCGGCCTTGCGCGCCAGATGCATCTGCCAGCAAGCAAGCGCCAGCGTGATGGGAATGATGGCCAGCGTCCTGGTGAGCTTGACCACCGTGGCGCTCTCGAGCACATTGGCGCCGGGATGCATGCTGTCCCAGGCGCTCGCCGCAGCCGTTACGGACGAGGTATCGTTGATGGCGGTGCCGGCAAACAGGCCAAAGCCCTCGTTGGTCAGCCCGAGCATGCCGCCGAGCGTCGGAAACACGAGCGCCGCGATAACGTTAAACAGGAAGATGACCGAAATAGCCTGGGCAATCTCGCGATCGTCGGCATCGATGACGGGTGCGGTCGCGGCGATGGCAGAACCGCCGCAAATCGACGAACCCACACCCACAAGCGTCGCGATCTTACCCGGCACGTTCATGACGCGGCAGAGCACAAAGGCGATGACAAGCGAGGTCGAGATCGTCGCCACGATAATCGGCAGCGACTGGGCGCCCTTGGACAGGATCTGGGAGAGGTTCATGCCAAAGCCAAGCAGGATAACCGCGTACTGCAGGATCTTTTTGGATGTATAGGTGACGCCGGCAGCGAGCGGTTCGCGACGGTCCTTGGGAAAGGCAAGCGCCAGAACCATGCCGATGAGGATGGCAAATACCGGCCCGCCGACCACCTCAACCTGTTTGCCGAGCAATGTTGCGGGGATAGCAATGACCAGGCAAAACAGGACGCCTTTCCAGCGCTCGCGTGCGGCATGAGCCAATTGCATAGGAGATTCCTTCTTTCGGTCTGTTTTTTGCGACGGTTCATGATACGGCAACGAGCGGGGCACAGCGCTGCAAAAGCATCCATCAGGTAATTGAATTACTCACCACGGAGGGCTGATTCGCGGCATAATAAACAACTGACATATGAGTGTGGTACAACAGCAGTGAGGCGCTATGGAAGATTCGATGCACATCGGCGAGCAGGAAACGAGCCTACAGGACCAGTCCTATCACACCATTCGGCGCAAGATCGTCTATCTGGACTATAAGCCGGGCGAAAAACTCGGCGTCAAACAGCTTTGCGATGACCTGGATATGGGTCGCACGCCCGTGCGTGAGGCGCTGGTGCGCTTGGCGCAGGAAGGTCTGGTGCGCACCGTGCCCCAAAGCGGCACCTACGTCTCACCCATCAACCTCACCCTTGCCGAGAGTGCCTGTTACATCCGCGAACATCTGGAAAAGCAGGTGATCGTGGAATGCTGTGCACGCGCCACGTCGGCCGGCATCGAGCAGCTCGACCGCGCCATCGCGCTGCAGGAAAAGGCCATGGCCGAAGAGGATCGCATCGGCTTCTTTTTGAGCGACAACCTCATGCATCACATGATTTTTAGCATCGCATGTCGCAGCACCGTGTGGTCGTGGCTCGAAGAGACCAATGCCGACCTGGAGCGCTTCCGCTGGCTGCGCGCCGCCACGCAGGTTCTCGACAATCAGGACATCGTGAACGAGCACAAGCAGATTCGCCGCGCTATCGCCGGTCGCGACCCCATCGAAGCGAGCTTTTTGGTCAGCAAGCACCTGCATATGATGTTCCGCAACCAGACCGAGGTTCTGGACCAGTTCCCCGAGTACTTCGAGACCAGCAAGCTCCGCTAACCCGCCAAAAAGGGACAGGTTCATTTTGGCAGGTTTTATCTGGGCAAATGCAGAAAAGGCCCGGCTCCGTCTTGATGCGGAGCCGGGCCTTAGTCGCTAGAACGGCGGAACCAACTATTCCACGGTCACGCTCTTGGCGAGGTTTCGGGGCTGATCGACATCGCAGCCGCGCAGGATGGCGACCTCGCGGGCGAGCAGCTGCAGCGGGACGCTCGCCGTGATGGGGCTGAACACGTCGCGGACTGCTGGCACGCGGATGATGCAGTCGGCGATCTTGTTGATCTCCTCGTCGCCCTCGGTGGCAACGACGATGACCTTGGCGCCGCGCGCCTTGCACTCCATGAGGTTCGACACGGTCTTGTCGTAGGTGGCACTCTTGGTGGCCACAGCGATGACAGGGAAGCCCGGGTCGATCAGGGCAATGGGGCCGTGCTTCATCTCACCGGCGGCGTAGGCCTCGGCGTGCAGGTAGCTGACCTCCTTGAGCTTGAGCGCACCTTCGTAGGAAATAGCGGCGCCCATGCCGCGACCCACGAACAGTGCGGACTGCGCGTCCTTGCACAGCAGGGCGGCCTCATGCACGGCCTCGGTTTGGGTATCCAAAATCCACTGGATCTGCTCGGCCGTATCGGAAAGCTCACGGAACAGCATGCGCGCCTGCTTGGTGGTCAGACGGTACTTGACCTGCGCCAACAGCAAAGCCAGCAGCGTGAGGCTCACGACCTGGCCGATGAAGCTCTTGGTCGAGGCGACCGCGATCTCCTTGTTGGCCTTGGTGTAGATGACGCCGTCACTCTCACGCGCCACGGGGCTGCCCACCACGTTGGTGATGCCGAAGACCTTGGCACCCTTAATGCGCGCGTCTCGAATGGCGGCAAGGGTATCGGCCGTCTCGCCCGACTGGGACACGGCCACGACGAGCGTCGTCGGCGTGATGATGGGATTGCGATAACGGAACTCGCTGGCCGCCTCCACCTCGGTGGGGATGCGAGCCCAGCCCTCGATGAGATTCTTAGCAATGAGGCCAGCGTGATAGCTGGTGCCGCAAGCGATCACGTAGACGCGGTCGATGTCGTTGAGCTCCTCGAGCGAAAGGCCCAGCTCGTCGATGTCGAGCTCGCCGGCCGGCGTCATACGACCGACCAGCGTGTCGCGCACGACGCGCGGCTGCTCGTGAATCTCCTTGAGCATAAAGTCGGGATAACCGCCCTTTTCTGCCATGTCCAGGTCCCAGTCGATGTGGGTGACCTTGGGCTCGATAACGTTGCCGGCCTCGTCGGTGTACTCGACGCCTGCGGGCGTGAGCTTGGCAAACTGACCGTCCTCGAGCACCACGACGTCGCGGGTTGCGTCGATGAGCGCGATGACGTCGGAGGCGACATAGGCGCCGGTCTCGCCCGCGCCGACCACGATCGGGGAATCCTTGCGGGCCACGGCGACCACGCCGGGCTCGTCAGCGCACACGGCGGCCAGACCATAGGCACCGACCACGTGGGTGCAAGCCTCGCGCACGGAGGCCATCAGGTCGTGCGTCTCGGCATAAGCCTCTTCGATCAGATGCGCGAAGACCTCGGTATCGGTCTCGCTCTTAAAGTGGTGGCCGCGGCCCTCCAGCTCTTCGCGCAGCTCGGCGAAGTTCTCGATGATGCCGTTGTGGACGATGGCGATACGACTGTCGCAGCTGGTGTGGGGGTGAGCGTTAACGACGGAGGGCTTGCCGTGGGTGGCCCAACGGGTGTGGCCGATACCGCAGGTAGCGTCGCTGTCGATATTGGAAAGCTCGCTCTCCAAGCCCGCGACCTTACCCACGCGGCGGATGACATCGAGGTGCGCCGCGGCGCCCTCGCCCACCTCGAGCGCGACGCCCGAGGAGTCATAGCCGCGATACTCCATACGCTTGAGGCCCGTGACCAGGATGTTCTTTGCAATATCAGAGCCGGTGTAGCCGACAATTCCGCACATAGGATAAATCCCTTCGTCCGCTTGACTGCAAAACGTCCACGCACAGGGGGCGCTGAGACGCATAACGTTCGAGTATTGTACTCACGCAAACGCAAGCTGATATACCAGAAGTGGTATCTCAACTTAGATACCACTCGATGCACACATGCCCAAACCACCACGAGGGGGGGCAGGCACCTTTGCGGTGGCTTGGGCCGGGCCGGCGCTCTGTCCCGGCGAAAGATCTCGATCTGTAACATCTGGGGCTCCGGAAGCCGGCTTAGTGTTACAGATCGAGACATTACAGTTCGGCCCCTGCACTATGTCTCGATCTGTAACAGGTAGAGCCGGTTTTGCCGTCCAGGTGTTACAGATCGAGACAATTGAAGGCCCAGGCAGCTCAAACCACCACAAAGGTGTCTGCCCCCTTCGTGGTGGTCGCGCTGGCAACGGCGTTTCCCCAGATAAAACCTGCCAAAATAAACCTGTCCCTTTTTGGTAGGTTTGGGATGCTACAATCTGGCTTGTACTTGAAACGCATCAAAGGGGCCGCTATGGCAAAGGTAAAAATCAGCGACGTCGCGCGCGAGGCCGGGGTTTCGTTGGGCACGGTTTCCAACGCGCTCAACCATCCCGAAAAGCTGCGCCCCGAGACCCTCAAGCTCATCAACGAGACCATCAATCGCCTTGGCTACCTGCCCAACCAAAGCGCTCGCCAGCTGGCCGGCGGCACCACCAAGTCCTTTGGCCTGGTCCTCCCCCGTCTCGATCACGGCTTTTCGCTCCAGATTGCCAGCGGTGCCCACAACGAGGCACGCAAGCACGGCTATGACTTGCTCATCGCCAACGCCGATAACGACGGCATTCTCCAGGACCATTACCTGCGCTACTTTATGGGCACGCAGATGTCCGGCGTCATGGTTCAGCCCATGGCGTCCCCCGACTGGCACCCCGCTATGACCAAGATGCCCGTGCCGATTGTCCATCTGGACATCCACTGTTCCGAACCCGGTTATTACGTAGCCGCCGACAACGAGGCGCAGGGGCGCATTATCGCCGAGCTCGCCGTTGCCCGTGGCGCACGCCATATCACCGTTGTGGGCAGAGCGGCATTTATGCAGCTCACCCTGCGCGTACTTGGCATCCACAAGGCCCTTGCCCTGCACCCCGATATCAAGATCGAAGTCATCGACGCCGGCGAATGGAATACCGCTGCCGACGGCTACGGCATCGGCGCCCAGATTGCCGAGCGCTCCGGCGACGAGCGCCCCGATTTTGTCATCGGCCTGACCGACGTGTTGGCGTCTGGCATCATCTCGGCGCTGGCCGACAAAGGCATCTCCGTTCCCGAGCAGGTCCGTGTGGCCGGCTGCGACGGCAATCCGCTTGCCTGGAGTGGGTCGGTCCCCCTTACCACCGTGGCGCCGCCGGGCTACGAAATTGGCCGCAAGGGCGTTCAATTGCTCATGGAGCAGATCGGGAACAAGCCCGCCGCCAAGACCAAGCACGTCCGCATCGGCTCTGCAGCGCGCACCGTCACCGCGGTCACAGCCATCGAGGACATCAACCGCCAAGAACTCGTGCGGCCGTTCTTGCTCGAGCGTGCCAGCACTCAAGCAAGCGCCCAGGCCGAAGCCACCGCCATCAACCTGGGCGCCTACCTTTAGAGCACGGCCTTGACCGCCGCCGCCAGATCGAACAGCGCATCGAGCACGGCCTCGCAGCCATCCACCACGTCCTGCGGCAGCGGCACGATATCGGGGACGGCGAAGACATGGCATCCGGCCGTGATGCCCGAGACGCAGCCGTTGCGCGAATCCTCGGCCACGGCACATTCCTCGGGAGCAAAGCCCGCGCGCTCGCAGGCGAGCAGATACATCTCGGGGTCGGGCTTGCCGTGCACGACGTCCTCGCCACACGTTACCGTTTCAAACTTGTCAAAAAGACCGACCATCTTAAGGTTGCGCTCGGCCGTAACGAGGCGCGACGACGTCGCTAGACCCACGTGATAGCCCGCAGCCAGCAGCTCGTCTAGGCACTCGGCGGCACCGGCCTTAAGTTCCAGTTCGGTCTTGACCATCTCGTCGCGGATCGCCTTGTGGCGACGATAGATCGCCTCGGTGGTTTCATGGCTGCCATAATGCTTATCGAGGATGTCCATAACATCGGGCAGCGTGCGGCCGATAAACTGATGGATCAGTGCTTCATCAATCGCGAGCCCCAGCTCAGCGGCGCCTGCCTTCCAGGCCTTAATCCCCAAACGCTCGGTATCGACCAGCGTTCCATCCATGTCAAAAATAACAGCCTTGATCATATCGGTCCCCTCACCGGATTGTGTTACTGCCACTCTACCGCACTTTACAAACTTGTATATAACGTATATAGCATATTGCACTTTCGTTACATAGATAGAAGTCTTATGACAAGCAACGCATTAGAATTATAGTTTTCGACCGAGTACTCAACGATAAGGATCGTTTCATGATTTTAGACACCACGGCACCCGCAGAGGAGCTTCAAGACAAGCTATCGGCGCTCGAACAGCTGCTTTTGGCATACGGGCGCGTGGCTATCGGGTTTTCCGGCGGCGTTGACAGCAGCTTTTTGGCCGCCGTATGCGCCCGCATCATGCCTACCAATACCCTCCTCGTCCATCTCACCACGCCGCTCATCGGCACACCCGAGCAGGCTTCGTTTGAACGGTCCGTTGACGGGCAAACCGATGAGGGACCGCATTTTAAGCTCCCCGTGCTCAATCTTTCGGTCGATCAGCTGCAGCTCCCCCAGGTAGCCTGCAACGATGCCGACCGCTGCTACCACTGCAAGCGCGCCGGCTTTACCGCCATCGTCAACCACGCCAAGTCGCTCGGCTTTCCCACCGTCATCGATGGCAGCAATGCAGGCGATCGCGGTGACTACCGCCCCGGCATGCGTGCGGCAGAAGAGCTCGGCGTGCGCTCGCCGCTTATGGAGGTCGGCTTTACCAAGGACGAGGAGCGCGAGCTGCTGCGTGCATGGGGCTACCCCGTCTGGAACCTGCCGGCAGGCGCCTGCTTGGCCACGCGCATCCCCACGGGCGAGGAGCTTACGCGCGAGAAGGTTGATTTAATCCGCGCCTGCGAGGATTACCTGCACGATCTTGACCTGGCACAGGTCCGCACACGCCTCGTCGGCGGCTGCATGCATATCGAGGCCGCGCCGGCAGATGTCGCAAAGATTGCTGCCCTCGGCGGTACCGTCGTCGACGACAAGGGCAAGACCCCGCTGCCTGCCGCTATCGAGTCCGCGCTGCGCGAGTTGGGCTGCGGCCACATCTCCCCCGAAGTCACCCCCTACATCCACGGCAACATGAACCAATAGCGCATCCCGATGAGTTGCGGTGGAATAGTTCCTGTTTTGCGGCCAATCGGGCACAAACAGGAACTATTCCACCGCAACTTCGTTTGGCAAGCATTGACCCGCAGACCTGCCAAAAAGGGACAGGTTTATTTTGGCAGGTTTTATCTGGGGAAACGCAAACAGGGCCACGGCACTATAAAACGTCGCGGCCCTGTTCTATTTATGCCAGCACGTATTGATACGTGTCTCCCATGGGCACAAAAGTGACCGGCAACTCACCGCCGGCAGCCCCAAGCGCAGCGGGCAACCATGCCGCCATGCACTCCATACCCGGCTCTTCGCCGTTAAAGTGACCCATATGGATGGCGCATTTCCCCTGACCGAGCATTGCGGCGTCGCGGATGTACTCACTCACCGTAAAGTCGATAAACTCCATGGCCAAAATGCAATCGATGTCATCAGAGTCGATATGGGCAATCTCGTCGTTATCTCGTCCCATAATGTGCATGGGAATCTCGACATTGCGAACGAGCGCGTCACCGTCGCCGATCAAGCGCGTTCCATTTAATCCAAGCTTGTGTACGAGCGCCTGCGCAAGATCGCGGGCCGGCGTTGGCTCAATGCGGTACCTCATGAATGACTTGTCTACCGCGGAGCCAAGCCAGTCCATCTTGGCCGCAAATCCGTAAAAGATGCCGTCGACCATCGAACCGTCCGAGGCGAGCGGAACGCCCGAGTGGATATAGTCATGGCAACGCCAAACCGCTCCACCCCAATCGTCAAGCAAGGCGCACTTTGCCTCAAAGGTCTCGTTCCCCGCGACCACTTCACGGCTGTCTCCGTGGTTCCAGAACAGCGCCTCGTGCGGAACAATCAGGTTGGCGCCAAGCTCCTTGGCACGGCTAATTACCTCCGCCGTAGCCCAAATGCATGTAACGATTCCGGTACATTGCTGATCGACGTTGCCGTAAAGCACCCGATCGCGCGTCGTCGCAAGCTCGATGGGCTTACCGGTAAAAGCATCGATGCCGCCGCAATAGTCCTGGATAGCTTGAATAGCCTCACTGATAAGCATATGTAACAACCCCTTCGACATAATATGCAGGGCGGCAGCAAACATACCGCCCTGCGGAATCATCTATAGGCGGCATTTTTTGAGCTGAACCACCTATATGCGACCGCTTTTCTAGCGCTCGGAAATCGGACCGTTCTCCAGCTCATCCTCGCTAAAGCCAAAGAACCAGGCAACGGCAAAGCTTACGATAAAGCCAGCTGCCGAAGCGATAGCGGCACAGACCAGGTTCTCGTTGCCACCGCCGACAAACGTCATAATATTAAGCACGTTTGAAGCAGCACCAGCAAGATAGGCATTCACATGCAAAGCGATCGCCCCGGCACCGGCGACAAATGAACCCGCCATGCAGGCAACGAACAGCTTACGATAGCGGAACAGCATGCCATAGATGAACGGCTCGCCGACGCCTCCAATGAGCTGGGCGACAAGATAGCCGGCACATTGGCTCTTTTCCTCCTTGTTGCGGAGTTTGAGCCATGTCGCAATCTCCGCTCCATAGGCAGCCCACAGCGAAACCGTAGTAGCGACCATAATAAAGCTGTCAGAGCCCGTCGACATGAAGTTTGCAATGGCAATCATAATGACCGCAACATGCATGCCCGTAATGACCATGGGCAACCAAATTGCCGCAAGCAAGCCGCCACCAATAATCGCCGCGATGCCTCCCTCGGCGCCGAGGAACCCAAAGATTGCAGCCAGACCGTTGCCGCACAAAGAGCCAAGAGGGGCAAGCAGGCAAAGCGCAAAGGGGACAGTCAGAGCAAGCGTGCAAAGCGGCGTAAACACCGTAGTAAGCGAATCAGGCATATGCTTGCGCAGGAACTTTTCGAAGACGGACATCAAGGCCACTGTGAGCAGGACGGGAATGACCGTCTGTGCATAGTTTTCAGGCACGCAGGGGATGCCGTAAACGCTAAAGGCTTTTCCCTCGGCTGCCATTTGCATAAACGTCGGTTCGATAAGCACACCGCCCATAAAAGCACCGTACATAGGCGTGGCGCCAATGTTCTTGGCGGCCGAAAAGCCCAAGAAGACTGGTATAAAGTAGAACGTCACGTTGTAGAGCATATTGAGCAGGACATATAGATCGCTCGTATCCGCAATGAGATTGAGCATCGTTGGCCCGAGTACGACGGCAACGGTTTTGAACATGCCCGAAGCGAGCAGCAATGGAATCATCGGAACCATGGAGCCCGAGAGGTAGTTAAGAATCGCATTGCCAACGGCTGTCGGGGTAAGCGGTGTTTTGACTCCACTTGCATCGAGGTTCTCGTCGATACTCTCCTGCTTGGCCAAGCCGCTCATCTTGATGAGCTCGTCATACACCTTAGGCACGTTTTGCCCAATAATCACCTGGAACTGCCCGCCAGATATTTGAGCGCCGATGACGCCGTTAATTTTTTTAACAGCGTTAATGTCAGGCAATTCCATATCCTTAAGGTTAAAACGCAGACGCGTCATGCAGTGGGCTGCAAAGGTGATGTTGTCTTTGCCACCCAACGCCTCGAGCACATCGGCTGCGATCTTCTTATTGTCAGCCATATCATCTTCCCTTTCGAACGATCCGGTTCCTTCCTCGCTGCGCGCGCGAGGAGACAAAGCGGACGGTGGCCCGTCGTCCGCACAGAAGTATTCGATTGTTGAGGGAAACGGCGTAAAGACAAAGAGCTCCAAAACGAGACATCGACAGGTCGCTCTGTCTTTACGTCACGCTTCGGAAGCTCAGCTCTCGAATAACACCTTACGTCGCGCCAAGGTTATCAGCTCTGCCATGTGAACGGCGGCCTCATGGTGCCCAAAAGTCTGCGAGCGGTAGGCTTTCTTCCCTGAACGGTATAGAAAGCGCCTATTTGTCGGCTGACACCTCGCCCGTCACGTTGCCGGCATAGACCCGATTGACATGGAGCATGAGATACACCTTCTCCTCGGGCACGATGGAGGCATGATACGTTTCCTCGATAAGTTCTGCCATTTTGTCAACACAAGCCGCTATAGCCGGATGCTCTTCACAGAGAGGACGATAGAGCGCCGCATTATCGGTATTAAGCGGCTCCCCGGTGCGGACGCGCTCTAACAAGTAGCGTACATGAGTGTCATAGCGTGCGTAGTCAAAAGCATCGCGGTCAACGGCGATAGCAAGATCTTTCTCGATAATCGCTACGAGCTTTTCGATCAGACGTTCCTCGCGGCGGACGTCGTTTGACTTTGCCTTACTAGAACTTGCCATAACGCTGTTAACGATGCAGAGCGCGATGCCTGCCCTCTCCCCGCGTGGCATAGATAAACCGAATTCGCGCTCTATGCCAGCATGGGCAAGCGCCGCAATCTTAAATTCAATGGGATATTGCTGCTGAACGTCACAAGAAAGCGGCATCTGAACATACATGTGCTCACGGCAGCGCTTGATGGCAAAACTGATATGGTCGGCAAGCGTAAAAGGGAGGTTCGCCGACAGCTCACGCGAAATGTTGGTGCGCGCGACATCGGCAATCTGCGCACTAAATTCCATTACCTTGGGATCGATCTCGTTAAGAAGTGGCAGGTAGCGTGCATCAACGTTGTAAAACGTGCGCTCAATCTGCGCAAGCGAAACCTCATCGGGGCCGTCAGGGAAACCAATGCCTTTCCCCAGCGCCACAAGCTCGGTTCCCTTATCGTTGACAAGCAAGGCGGCATTGTGATTAATGCGCTTAACGACCCTCATGATGCCTCCGAAAATAGGCGCAGCCGAAGGGCAAGCGCAATGAATTCCAGTTAAGATGGTTCGCCTCGATTATTCCACGCAACGTCACGCGAGACAAGCAAACCCGAGCTCCCACAACCTACCAAAAAGGGACAGGTTTATTTTGGCAGGTTTTATCTGGGGAAACGCCGAATAGCCCCGCATTCACAACCGCTGCAGCTCCATATGAGGCAAATGAATCAGTAGCATCTATCCCAAATCTTGAGTATTTGTTCGACAGAACGGCCCCTGCCGGCTCCTGCTAGACTGGTAGATTCCCAACCGTCCATCCAGGAGCCTCAATGTCGCACAAGCCCGCCTACAAGCAAGTACTTTCCATCGGCACCGCCCTGGTGTTGGGGTTTGCGCTGTTTACGGGATCGCTCGACGGAGCTCCCAAGCTGCTGTCGCCGCAAAGCGATGAGCAGGCGGCAGCTCTGGCCGAAAAACAAAACGAGAGTCCCAGCCGCACCGACGACGAGGCAGACCTGGTTGCCCGGCTCGAATCGGGAACAGCGAGCTCCTCGGACTCTCAAAATAGCCAAGACTCTGGCGATGGCTCCGAATCCACCACGACCAACACCAACGGCAACGTTGCCTCCGCGGACAGCGCCGCCACCCCCATCGACGAGGTCGAAAACCCCGACCTCAACCGCGCCCGCGGTGTTTATCTCAGCAGCATTCCCGACTACGCCGGCAACCCCTACGTCGCCCTTCGCGCCGACAGCACGCACCCGCTCGGCACACCGTCGTTCACACTCGATGAATACGAACGCGCTACAGAAGAGGGCTGCTTTAAGAAATTCTCCAAGCTCGACAGTCTGGGCCGCACTCGCAAGGCGCTCGCCTGCGTAGGCCCCGAGTCGCTCGGACAGGGAAAGCGCGGCGATATCTCACGTATCCATCCTGCCGGTTGGCACCAGCAGCGCTACGACTTTATTCCGGGTCAGAGCCTCTACAACCGCTGCCACCTCATCGCCTGGTCGCTCTGCGGCGAGAACGCCAATCGCAAGAATCTCCTCACCGGCACGCGCTATCTCAACGAGACGGGCATGCTGCCGTTTGAAGAGCAGATCCTCGACTACATCCGCGACACGGGCAGCCATGTGCTCTACCGCGTCACGCCCATGTACAACGAAGAGGAACTCGTCTGTCGCGGCGTTCGCCTGGAGGCACAATCGATCGAGGACCACGGCAAGACCCTGTGCTTCCACGTGTACTGCTACAACCTGCAGCCGCACGTGCAGATCGACTACGCCACCGGCCGCAACCAGGCATCCGGAGACTAGTGCCGACCGCGCCGCCCGTAACCCAAAAACATGATCCGTTTTCCTCCGTCCCCAGGGGATCAAATTAGGCCGCCCCGGTTACCCAGGACGGCCTTTTCGTCAGCACCTACATTGCAGGCAAAACCACACGTTACTTGGCGCGGCCCTCTTCATAGCGCTCGACCAGCTTGGCCTGAACGTCATAAGGCACCTGCTCATAGCCAGCGGGCTTCATGGTAAAGTCGCCCGTGCCGCGCGTGATAGAGCGCAGGCGCGTCGAATAATCCGTCAGCTCGGCCAGCGGCGCCTGGGCAATGACCACGGTGTCTCCGCGCTCATCGGTCTCCATGCCCGTCACGCGACCGCGCGAGGCCGAGATGTCGCCCATCACGGCGCCGGCGTAGCTCTCGGGGATCGTCACCGTGATTTCCTCGATGGGCTCCAGCACCACCGGGTCGGCATCGGCGCATGCCTTGCGCAGGCCGATGCGAGCCGCCGCGCGGAACGCCATCTCGTTGGAGTCGACGCTGTGATACGAGCCGTCGTACACAGCCACGCGAATGCCCGTGAGCGGATAGCCGGCAATAATGCCGTCCTTCATGGTCTCCTGGACGCCCTTGTCCACGGCGGGAATCAGCGAGCGCGGAATACGGCCGCCTACGACCTCGTCCACAAACTCATAGCCGTCGCTCGTACCGTCGGGCCCAATAAGCGGCTCAACGCGCAGCCAGCAGTCGCCATACTGACCGGCACCACCAGTCTGCTTCTTATGGCGACCCTGAGCACTTGCCGTACGGCGAATGGTCTCGCGATACGGGATGCGGATCGGCACGCTCTTGGCCGCGACCTTGGTGCGATCCTCAAGACGATTGAGCAGGACCGAAACCTGCGCCTCGCCCACCGCCGAAATGATGGTCTGGCCGGTCTCCTCGTCGCGGTCGATGCTCATAGTCGGATCGGCCTTGCAGGCCTTCTCGATAAACGTGTAGAGCTTTTCCTCGTCGCCGCGATTCTCGGCCTCGATGGCGATGCGGTACTGCGAGTTGGGGAACTTAAACGCCGCAGCCTCGACCTTGCCGGTAATCGAGAGCGTATCGCCCGTCTCTGCCGCCAGCTTGGGCGCCACGATGATGTCGCCGGCATAAGCGTGGCCGACCTCGGTCATGTCGCGGCCGCACATCACATACAGGTGAGCCAGACGGTCGCTCTTGCGCGTGCGCGCATTGATCAGCTCAAGGCCCGGCTCAAGCGTACCCGTCAGCACCTTGATAAAGCTGATGCGACCCTGCTGTGGATCGGCCAGGGTCTTAAACACAAAGGCCACCGGGCGGTCATCGTCACTCGAGATCTTGAGCGAGTCGCCGTCGATGAGCGGCATCTCGCCGTAGTCAGTCGGCGCCGGGAAGTACGTGGCGATGTCGTCCATCAGCGAGTTGACGCCCTGCTCCTTAATGCAATCGCCCGCAAAGACCGGCACAAAGATGCGCTCGGCGATCGCCTTGGACAACAGGCCCTCAAGCTCCTCCTGCGTCAGCGTCTCCTCGCCTTCCAGGTACTTCATCATCAGCTCATCGTCGGCCTCGGCCACCAACTCGCACAGATGGTCATGGGCTTCCTCAGCCTGGGCACGATACTCCTCGGGAATCTCCGACTCTACGGCTTCGGTGCCGTTGCAATGGCGCGCCTTCATGCGCACCAGGTCGATAATGCCGTCAAAGTCCTCGCCCTCGCCCCAGGGGAGGGTCACGGCACCCAAACGCGTACCAAAACGTTCCTGCAGCAGGCCCATCGTGGTCGTAAAGCTGGCCTCGGGACGCGACAGGCGGTTTACGAACACCGCGCGCGCCAGGCGCAGGTCCTCGGCGGCGTACCAAAGCTTAACCGTCGTCGGCTGCGGGCCGGCCTCGGCGTCGACCACAAACAGCGCCGTCTCGCAGACGCTCATCGCGGCAAAGGCGTCGCCGATAAAATCGGGGTAGCACGGGGCATCGAGCACGTTGATGCGCGCGCCCTTCCAGTCAATCGGCGCGATGGTCGTCGAGATAGAAAATGAACGCTTGACCTCTTCGGGGTCATAGTCGAGCGTGGGCTTGGTGCCGTCGTGGCCGCCCAGGCGGGCGGTCTTACCGGAAAGGTGGAGCATGGCCTCGGCGAGTGAAGTCTTGCCCACCCCGCCTTGGCCTACGAGCACCACGTTCCTTACGTTGCCGGTCTTGGGAGCACCCATGATGACCTCCTTGCAGGGTCGCGCGCGATGCGCGACGCCAACGGGGAGAGTTCGCGGTCGATGCCGTCCCGGGAGCAGCATGGTCGGCAGCCGAGCCGACTCACCCTCCAAATGTCCTATGCCACCACCCTACCCTCGCGGGCGGCTGTCCATGCATATCTTTCGGCGCGCGTGTAGATACAGGCGGCGAGAGGAAGAGACAAGCTTGTGAGGCGATTATTGAACCCCGTCGATGCAAACAAAAAGCCGCCACAGACCGTAAGACCTGCGGCGGCTTCGCCTTAATTAATAGTTGAGTAAATACCTGAGCCTATCCCTCGATACGGCTCAAGAACTCACGGGTGCGCTGCTCACGCGGATGGTCGATGACCTGCTCGGCAGGACCCTCCTCGACAATGCGGCCGCCATCCATAAAGACCACGCGGTCGGCAACATCGCGCGCAAACTGCATTGCGTGGGTCACAATCACCATCGTCATATTCTGCGCGGCAAGGTCTTTAATGACACGCAGCACCTCGGCCGTCAGCTCGGGATCGAGCGCCGAGGTCGGCTCGTCAAAGAACAGGATCTCCGGGTCGAGCGCCAAGGCGCGGGCGATACTCACACGCTGTTGCTGACCGCCCGAAAGCTCACACGGAACCTTGTTCTCGTTGCCCGTAAGCCCCATCTGCGCGATCAACTCGCGCGCACGAGCTTCCGCCTGTTCGCGCGGGCGCTTAAGCACGCGGATCGGCGCGTCGATGATGTTTTTCATCACGGTATAGTGCGGGAACAGGTTGTAATTCTGGAACACCAGGCCGAATCGCGAGCGTGCCCGCTTGGGCACATCGCCCTTCGCATAGACTGCGCCCGAACCCGCATCCGTCGCAACGGCAAGGTCACCAAACGAGAGCGAGCCTCCGCCGAGTGTCTCGAGCAGCGTGGCACACCGCAGCAGCGTGGACTTGCCGCCACCCGAAGGCCCGATAATCGCCACGACCTCGCCACGCTTGACCTCGAGCGAGATATCCTTGAGCACCTCATTGCCGCCAAACGCCTTGCGAGCGTTCGATATATTCATTACCGAATTAATCATGGTAGTAATCCAATTTTTTCTCGGCGGCGCCCAGCAGCATCTCGACAACGAAATTAAAGACCCAGTAAATCAGCGCCGCAATCGCAAACGGCACCATGCTCACCTGCGAGGCGACCAGCGCCTTGGCCGTCGAGAACATCTCACCCACGCCAATGGCAAACGCCAGCGACGTGTCCTTGACCAGCGTGATGATCTCGTTGCCCATCGCCGGCAGAATACGCTTGGCGACCTGCGGCATCACGATATACAGAAACGTCTGCACGCGCGAATAGCCCAGCACCTCGGCAGCCTCGTATTGACCGCGCGGAATGGACTGCAAGCCCGAGCGATAGATCTCGGCAAAGTAACCGGCGTAGTTGATGATGAACGCCACGACGCACGCCGTCCACTTGGAATCGGGCGTGAGCGAAATGCCAAACACGTAATACGGGGCAAAGTAGATGGCAAACATCTGCAGCATGAGCGGCGTGCCGCGCATGACCGAGATATAGATGCGCGCAATCCAGCGAAGCGGCGCGATTTTGCTCATGCGCATAAACGCCACGGGAATTCCCAGCGGAATCGACCCGAGCAGCGTCAACACAAACAGCTGCAAACTGACCAAGAACCCCTGGCCAAGCATCTGCATCATGACCTGAATAGACATTACTTGAGCACCCAATTATCGAAAGACAAACCATAGCTTGAATATTTATCGCAGAGGTCCTTGACCGTGCCGTCCTCGTAGAGCACCTTGAGCGACTCGGCTACAGCATCGGCCGACTTGGTGTCGCCCTTCTTAAAGCCAACGGCGTAGTGCTCGCTGGACAGCGGCTCATCAAGCTGCGTATAGGCATCGGGCTTGGCGGCAAGCTGATACTGGGCAATCGAAAGGTCGCACGCCACGGCATCGACCGCGCCGCTCTCGAGCTGCATAAAGGCCGTGTTGTACTCGCCGATCGTGTCGAGCGTGGCAAACGTCGCTGCCAGATCCTTCTGGTCACCCTCAAGCACGTCCTGCGCAGCGGAATCAGTCTGGGTAATCACAGTCTTGCCGGCAAGATCGTCCCAGCCCTTGATGCCCGCATCCTTCTTGACCACCAGCACCTGCTCGTTGAGCATGTACGGCTCGGAGAACGTGTAGTCGTCCTCACGGCCCTCCATGGTAAAGCCGTTCCAGATGCAGTTGATGGCGCCCGAGTTAAGCAGCGTATCCTTGGCGTCCCAGTCGATGGCCTCGTATTTGACCTCCCAGCCCTGCTTATCGGCAACAGCCTTGGCCAGATCGAGATCAAAGCCGGTGTACTCGCCATCGTCGCCCACAAAGCCGTACGGAGGATAGGACTTATCAAAGCCCACCACGAGCTTCTTGGACTCCGCAGCGCCCTTCACATCCTTGGCCGCGGCAGAGCCAGCAGCGGAGCCCTTGCCGGCACCACCGCCGCAACCGACAAGACCAAGGCCAAGCACCGTAGCGAGCGAGCCGGCTAGACCAACAAACTGACGACGAGACATATCGGTGTTCATGGTATCCCCCCTTGATGGCACTTTAGTTAAGTAAAGTGATTCGTGTAACGTTCAGAATCATACACTTTAGCGTGATAGAGCACAAGGCGAGTTTGCCCGCCGCGTGAGGGGTGTGGGGGTTAAGTTTCCTGCTCTACAGTCCTGCTCACGACGGAGGCCACATTAAGTGGCCTCCTGTTCGTGCGGAACTCGCGATAAACTTAACCCCCACACCCCTCACGCGGCGGGCAACCGTCGTTGGGCTTATCACTGACACGAATAAACCGCTTGCATATCGTCTGCTGGCTTGGCACGGTACAATACTTGCAGCTTTAATTCATGAATTAGTGGAGTTATTGATGGCAGAATCTCGTGCGGAGCGTAAGGCTCGTCGTGCTTTGATCGAGGCGGCTGAGGGGTCAGAGGAGAAAAAATCTTCTAAGAAATCCAAGTCGTCTCAGGACGCGAAGGGTAAGTCGGCCAAGGGCAAGGCTAAGGCCAAGCGTCCCGGCTCTCGTCGGAACGACGATAAGGCATCTCAGACTCGCTCCAAGCGCCCGTATAAGAATCCGGTTCCGTCTGCGCGCAAGGCCGTTGATCCCAAGTCTCCTTGTTCCATCATGAAAGCTTGCGGTGGGTGTACGGCGCTCAATCGTCCTTATAAGAAGCAGTTGGCAGCCAAGCAGGCCGCCATGGAGGAGCTTTTTGCTACCCTTTGCGAGCGCGAGGGCATTAGCGTCGACCCCATTCGCGGTATGGGCGTCACCCTGGGCGACCCGGGCAAATATCCTGCGCCGCGCGGTTTTCGCCATAAGGCCGCCACTCCCTTTGCTCCCGGTAAGGAGGGTGCTGTCCGTTGCGGTTTCTTTGAGCGCGGCACGCACAAGATCGTTGCCGTACCCGAGTGTCCTGTCGAGGCACCGGGTGCCCGTCAGATTCTCAACGGCATCGCACGCGAAGCTGAGCGGCTGCATATTCCCGCCTTTAATGAGGACAAGCATCTTGGTTTGCTTCGCTATGCCGTCGTCCGCTGCGGTTGGCGTACCGACCAGGTCATGGTTACGCTCGTGACCGCTCAGCGCGACTTGCCGCATGCGCAGGAGTTCTTTGAGGCTGTCGCCGCACTCAATCCGCACATCGTCACCGTCGCCCAAAACATCAACGGACGTCCCGGCAACGCCATCCTCGGCGAGGAAACCCGCATTGTATATGGCGCCGAGTGCATGCGCGACCAGCTGCTCGGCTGCGAGTTCGATATCTCCCCCACCGCGTTCTACCAGACCAACCCGCAGCAGACCGAGCTGCTCTATCAGCTCGCGATTGACGGCATGGACCTGCAGCAGGGCGACGTACTCATGGATGCCTATTGCGGTAGTGGAACTATCGGCCTGTGCGCAGCCAAAGCCGCCCAGGACAAGGGCGTCGGTATTATGCTGCTTGGCGTGGAGCGCAACCACGCCGGCATTGCCGACGCACGTCGTAATGCCGAGCTCAACGGCCTCACCCGCAGCGCTTGGTTTATGGCCGACGATGCCACCGATTACATCCTGGATGCCGCCGATAACAACGAGCGGGTCGATGTCCTTTCCATCGATCCGCCGCGCGCCGGCTCTACCCCCGAGTTCCTCGAAGCTGCCTGCGCGCTTAAGCCGCGCCGCATCACCTATATCAGCTGCAACCCCGTGACTCAAGAGCGCGACCTGCATCAGCTCCTCGACGGAGGCTATCGCCTGCTCAAGATCACGCCCGTCGACATGTTCCCTCACACCGACCACACCGAAACCGTAGCGGTCCTCGAACGCCGCTAATCCACCGGCACAAGAAAGGGGGCGACCCGCCTGGGCCGCCCCCTTCGCTTGGTTTATAAACTCCGCTACATCCCATTGCGCAGATCGCACACGCCGGCTGCCGCCATCTCGCGCAGCAGCGTCTCGCGATCGCGCGTCACGATCAGATCCAACGGGAAGTGAATCTCGTCGAGCATCTTGCGAGCGTAATCGAGCTTACCAATTGCCATGCCAATGTGCGCATCGGTCGAAACGCCAATGCCCACGCCCAGCTCGGCGCAGCGCTCGGCGATCTTGCGGCATACGGCCCAATGCTCAGTGTCGACACCGTGTTCAAGACTATGGTTGTTGATCTCAATAATCTTGTGCTTGGCCTTAGCTGCCAACAGCACCTCGTCGATATCGAACGGCACGCCCGAACGCCCCGTGTGGCCCAGCATGAACACCTTGGGGTGCTCCAGGGCATTGATATACATCTCGGTCGTCTGGGCCAGCGTCGCGCCCTCAGCAATCTGCGGATTATGCACGCTTGCAACCAAATAATCCAAATTACGCGTAACCAAATCGAACAGTGAATGCTGACGGCTGTACGAATCGCCGGCGATATCGAGCGTGACAGGAGTGTCCTCGCCAAACAGGCTTCCGTCCAGCGAAACGATATCGGCCTCGGCACCACGCAGCACCAGCACGCCGCTCCAAATGCGCGGCCAGATATCCTGGTTGATAAAGAACTGGTAACTGCGCAGGTCATTGGGGCAAGCCGTAACCATAGAGCTCAAATGGTCGGCAGATCCGAGCACCTGCAGACCACGCTCTGCCGCCCAGTACACATTCTCCTCAATGGTCGAATATGCATGCGCAGAGAACATCGTATGGGTATGAATGTCACAAGAAAGCAGGTAGGGCATCAGGTCTCCTTATCTGGCACGGCCGTCGCTTATATTCATTGTACGCATAGCCTTCGATAGTCGTAAAACCACTCCATCCCAAAGACACAACGTCCATGACAACGGGGTCCGGCTTAACACCAAACCCCGTTTCACGTAAAACATTGTAGGCAGAGCGCTTTACTTTTAACGATACTCGTCCGCCAACTGTTTCCAAGCGGGTAGCGAATTGACAATCGTTTCGTAGCTCACGCAATAGCCCAGGCGGAACCAACCCGGCATACCAAAGCTGTCCGAGGGAACCGCAAGCAACTCATACTTCTTTGCGCGCTCGCAAAACGCATTCGCATCGGACTCCAACGCTTTCACCCATAGGTAGAACGCGCCATCCGGCTCAACATAGGTGTAGCCATACTCCGCTAGTGCGTCGGTAAGCGCGGTGCGGTTACGTGCATAGGCCTCAACGTCACTCGGCTCATCGATGCAGTCGATAATTACGCGCTGAAAGAGCGCCGGCGCGCACACGAAGCCCAGCGTACGGGCAGCACCCGCAACAGCCGGCATCAGACGGGCAGCCTGCGGATTGGTGTTGGGAACCAAGATCCAACCCACGCGCTCACCAGGCAGCGACAGCGACTTGGAATACGAGTAGCACACGATGGTGTGCTCGTAGATCGAGGGCACCCAAGGCACCTCGGCACCGTACACGATCTCGCGGTACGGCTCATCCGAGATGAGCATAATCGGATTCTCGGAATCGCGCTGAGCGTTGGCCTCGCGCAGAACATTGGCCAGTCGCGTCAACGTGTCGCATGTATATACGGCACCGGTCGGATTGTTGGGAGAGTCGATGATGACGGCCGCCGTCTTATCGCTGATCGCCTTGAGCACGTTGTCCACGCTCAGCTGGAACGTATCTTCATCGGCGAGCGCCTCAACACACGTACAGCCGGCCTTCTCAATCCAAACGCGATACTCCGGAAAGTACGGGGCGATAACAATAACCTCGTCGCCCGGATTCGTAACGGCGTTGAGCGCGCAGGTGAGCGAAGCCGCGGCACCCACCGTCATAAAGACGTCTTTGCCCTCATAGCTCGTGCCAAAGCGGCGGTTGAGCGATTCGGCGACGGCTGCTCGACATTGCGGCAGGCCCGGAGCGGGGGTGTAGCCGTGCAACTGGTCACTCGGCAGCTCCAGGGCCTTCTTAATCGACTCAGCCACAGCAGCGGGCGCCGGAACGCTCGGATTGCCCAGCGAAAAATCGAATACGTTTTCCGCACCGATCTGCACCTTGCGCTCAAGGCCATAGCTAAAAATCTCACGGATGATGGAGCTTTCCGCACCGCGAGCATACATAGTTTCGTTGATCATCTGTTCCCCTTTCGCATAGGCGCTATTGTACGCTTTAGCCGAGCAAAGTGCCGCAGCAATGTTGATTGGGGACAGACTTAAATGCGTGAAAACGCTCATTTAAGTCTGTTCCCAATCAACAAAAAGAAAAAGCCTCCGCAGGTTTCCCCGCAGAGGCTTTCGCCACAAAGGCTATTTGTCGGCGTCGGTGTCGGCACCGGCATTGACGGCACAGTCATCGCCGGCATCATCGGATGCGGCTTCGGCATCCTCCTGCATGGCCGCCTGCGCAAAGGCCGCGGCATCAGCCGCCAGCTCCTCCTCGCTCATTCGAGGCACGCGCTTCTTGGTCGGCATGCCGGTCGCCTTGGCATTGCGCTCCTCCTTGGCCGCCAGGATATCGCCCTCGCGCTCAAGGTAGGCATTCCACTCGTTGTCGAGCAGGGCGTTCACGGCGTCGCCCTCGACGGTCTCGCGCTCAAGCAGCACCTTCGCCATCAGATCAAGCTGATCGCGACGGGCGTCCAGAATCTCGACCGCACGACGATGGGCCTCACGCATAATGCGCTGAACCTCGATATCGATGCGGCGCGCCGTCTCCTCGGAGTAATCCTGGTGATCGGCGTAATCGCGACCAAGGAACACCTGATGTTGCGCCTCGCCAAACACTTGCGTGCCCAGCTCCTCGCTCATGCCCAGGCGCGTGACCATCTCGCGCGCCATCTTGGTTGCGCGCTCCAGATCGTTGCTCGCGCCCGACGTAATATCATCGCACATGAGCTCCTCGGCAACGCGACCGCCCAAGAACACGGCGAGCTCGTCGAGCATCTCGTTCTTGGTCTTGAGGAAGTGGTCCTCCTGCGGAAGCTGCAGCGTGTAGCCCAGCGCCTGGCCGCGGCTGACGATCGAGATCTTGTGGACCGGATCGGAGTGCTCCAGGATGTGGCCCACCAGGGCATGACCGCTCTCGTGGTAGGCAATCGTGGTGCGCTCGGCCTCGGTCATCACGCGACCCTTGCGTTGCGGTCCGGCAATCACGCGCTCCATCGACTCCTCGACCTCGTCCATCGAGATCACGGAACGATGACGGCGAGCGGCCAGCAGCGCAGACTCGTTGAGCAGGTTCGCCAAATCGGCACCAGTAAAGCCAACGGTCATCTGGGCGAGCTTCTCAAACTTAACGTCCTCGTCCATCGGCTTGTTCTCGGCATGCACGCGCAAGATCTGCTCGCGGCCCTTCACATCCGGACGGTCGACCGTAACCTGACGGTCAAAACGGCTGGGACGCAGCAATGCCGGATCCAGGATGTCAGGACGGTTGGTCGCAGCGATCAGGATGACCGACTCGCTTTCCTCAAAGCCGTCCATCTCGACCAGCAGCTGGTTGAGCGTCTGCTCGCGCTCGTCGTGACCGCCGCCCAAGCCAGCTCCGCGCTGACGTCCCACGGCATCGATCTCATCGATGAAGATGATCGACGGGGCCTGGGACTTGGCCTCCTTAAAGAGGTCACGCACACGGCTGGCGCCGACACCTACGAACATCTCGACAAAGTCGGAACCCGAGATGCTAAAGAACGGCACGCCCGCCTCGCCAGCAACGGCCTTGGCCAGCAGCGTTTTACCGGTGCCCGGAGGGCCAACCAGCAACACGCCACGCGGGATCTTGGCGCCCAGCTTGCGATAGCGATCCGGATCGCTCAAAAAGTCACGGATCTCCTCGAGCTCCTCGACTGCCTCGTCCACGCCGGCAACGTCTTCAAACTTGACCTTGGGGCGTGTGGCCTCGTTGGTCTTGGCGTTGGTCTTGCCAAACTGCATGTTCCTGTTGTTGGCGCCCATCATCTGGCGCATAAAGTAGAACATGATGGCGATAAGGGCGATCGTCGGAAGCACACTCATCGCCAAGTCGCCCCAAAAATCGGGATCGTTGGTGTTGACGATGTACTTGGTATCGGGGTGCTCCGCCATGAGCTCGGCAAGCGAATCGGAGCCGACATAGGTCGAGGAGAAGCTCTTGAGCTCGCTCGTATCGCCCTTGTCCTTCTTCGTCTTCCAGTAATGACCCGTCACGCTTCCGTCTTGAACCGTATAGGTCAGATCTTCGACGCGATCCTGCTTGATGGCGCTCACCATCTCGCTCGTCGCGAGCTTAACGGTATTGCTGGAATTGGCAAAGCCGGAGCCCATGTTAAAGAAGGCGTAGCCCAGAAGCGCGCAAGCCAAAATAAAATACAGCCAGCCCGTACGCGTGGGCTTCTTGCCTCCGGGCATCCCCGGGATCTTAGGCTCCCGGGGAGTCTGGGAATTGTTATCGTTATGGTCGTCGGGCATCTTACGAATAAACCTCCGGTTTCAAAATGCCCAGATACGGAAGGTTACGATAGCGCTCGGCATAGTCGAGGCCGTAGCCCACCACAAAGGCATCGGGGCAATGGGTTCCAACATACTTGGGCGTGATGGCCGAGACGCGGTCCTCAACGTCCTTCCACAGGAAGGCGGCGACCTCCAGAGAAGCGGGCTTGCGGCTCTCGAGGTTCTTCATCAGATACTTGAGCGTCAGGCCCGAGTCCAGAATGTCCTCGACGATCAGCACGTCGCGACCGCGGATGTCGATATCCAGGTCCTTAATGATACGCACGATACCCGAGGACTTCACACCGTCGCCATAGCTCGAAACAGCCATGAAATCGATGTTGGTCGGCAGCTCGATCTTACGCATCAGGTCGCCCATAAAGACCACGGCGCCGCGCAGGACCGCAATCAGCACCAGATCCTTACCCGCGTAATCGCGAGTAATCTCCTCGCCCAGGCGAGAGACGATACCGTCGATATCCTCCTGCGTGAACAGAACCTTCTCGATATCCGGATGTTGAGAAGCCATGACAACCCTTTCTTGTGCTTATCGCCCACACACCGCCGTATGGACGCGAACTTCACATTTTAGCAGCGCACGGGGTATATTTTCCAGCCCGTACGCCATCAGCGCGGGAATACCGTCAACGTCGCACAGAATAGCTGGCGTGGGACGCTATTCCGCATCGACCACGCGGAGCAGATATGCCACGCGCGTTGCGGCCGTGCACTTAAAACGCTCGTCCGCGCGAACTCCGGCGACCCACACCACGGCGCCCCCCGGCGCCGTCCTCACCATGGGCACGCCGGCGCGCTCGGAAACGGGAATGCGAGCCTCACCTAGCAAGTCGGATACTTTCTTGCTTCGACCACTCATCCCTAACGGGCACATCACGTCTCCCGGTACAGGACCGTCCACCCACAGGCGCGCCAATCGCGCCTCGGCAGGGATCTCGCCACGCGAGCCCGCCAGGATCCGCTCACTATCGCTGTCGGCAAAACCCAGGGCAGCCGCGTCTACCAAAGCTGTCACTTCCCCGGCAGCTGCAAGCTCACGGGCGCGGCGCACGATATCGCATCCCGGCTCAACGGCCATCGGTTCTGTGACCAGCATACGTCCCCCGCCCAACGGCAAACGACCGGGTACGGTAACCCAGTCCGCGACCAGGCCCTCGCGAGCCGCCGGCGCCTTGAACGCCAGCATGCCAAACTCAATGCGTGCGTCAATCCCCGCCGGAAGCGTGACCGAGCCGGCGCCCTCGGCAACGCAGGAAAGGACTCGCTCCACATGTCGCATCTCTGGACGAGCGTCCGGATCGATGCGCTTAATCGCCAGTCGCACGATGCGCCGCGCGATTACCACCTCGGCCGCAGCAAGGCGCCTGGCATCGAGCACCAGCGCGCCCGCCGCCTCCTTACGCAGGCAGCTTCGAAACGCCTGTGCCGAAAGCTGAGACAAAAACGCGTCCTCATCGCCTAAGATCTCGCAGGCGGCGCCAATCGTCTTGCAGACGCTCGCGTTGCGCTGCGCCACCACCGGCATCACTCGATGGCGCACGTAGTTTCGCAGATACGAGATATCCTCATTGCTCTCGTCTTCACGCCACGGCTGACCATGTACCTGTAGATAGCCCACGAGCTCGCCATGAGTTAGGTCGAGCAAGGGACGCACCACGATATTCCTCCGGCGAGGAATGCTCGATAGGCCAGCGGGCCCTGAACCCTTAATCGCGTTCATCAAAAACGTTTCCGCGCGATCCGAAGACGTGTGCGCGGTGCAGATACGAGCCGCCGTTCGCGGTGCCCCCGTCTGGGCGCAGAGCTCGCGAACATACCTCCGCGCCGCGGCATAGCGCACCTCGCGGGCCGCGGCCTCAACATTGCCCGACTCCCCATCAAAATAAGCGTGCTCCACGCACAGCGGTAAACCATATTTCGCGCAGAGCTCACGCACAAAGGCCTCGTCGCCATCGGACGCCTTGCCGCGCAGATGATGGTTTACATGCAGCACATGCAGGCGCTCGCGAGCAATGGGGGCAACACCGCGTCCGTCTTGGATATCCAGCTTTGATGTGCACGCCATAAGAAGCAGTGCCGTCGAGTCCGCGCCGCCTGATACCATGAGCACGACAGGAGCAGCCTGCTGCCTCGTTCGGGTCTCATCGACTGCCCCGGGCACGGCATGGTGTCCGTAATGCTGTGATACCGTTGGCATTCGCTTCCTCCTCTATTCGTCCGCACCCATTGTATCCTTTGGAATCTTATGTCTCGTCTGCACCTTCATATCCTCGGCAGTGGCTCTAAAGGCAACTGCGCACTCATCGAGGGCCCGCAGGGGCTCATTATGGTCGATGACGGACTGTCTCGCCGCGAGACATTAAAGCGCATGGCAGAACTGGGGCTCTCGACAGACAACGTCTCGGCTCTTCTCATTACTCATGAGCATAGCGATCACATCAAGGGCCTCGATGTCTGGTGCAAGCACTGGCACGGCCCCCTCTTTGCCAGCAGGGGCACTCTTTCGAACAAAGAAAATCTTTCGCATCTGCCTGTCGAGGAATTCGATCCCGGCGACGCCCTATCCATTGCCGGCATCCACGTGCAAACCTACTCAACATCACACGATGTCATCAATCCAGTCGGTTATCGATTCGACGCCCTCGATGATTCCATCGGCTTTGCCACCGACACCGGAGAGCTATCGAGCCAAGCCATGAACACCCTCAAAGATTGTCGAGTCCTCGCGCTCGAAAGCAACCACGATGTGACCATGCTGCGCGAGGGAGAATATCCCCGCTTTCTTCAGGAGCGCATCCTGTCTGCAAGGGGACACCTCTCCAATGGCCAAGCCGCCGAAGCCGCGCGCGAACTTGTTACCGATCGCACCGAACAGCTCATTGCCATGCATATCAGCCAAGATAACAATCGTCCGAGCCTTACCGTCAAAAGCTATGCCAAGGCTCTGGCCGCAACCCTGGATGACGAGGTCGGCAGCTCCGCAACCCTTCTCCAAGGATCGCGAAAACTCTCGATACGCCCTGCGAGTCAGTATCAACCGGCAACCATTCAATAGACTGTCCTAGACAGCAAAAGGGGCCGAGAATCGCTTCCCAGCCCCTTTTGCTGTCTTTTAATAGCGCAGAACACCAACGAAGTTAGTCGATGGAGATCTTCGTAACGTTCTTCTTCTCGACGATCTTGGGGACCGTAACGGTCAGGATGCCGTCAGCGTACTTAGCCGAGAGGCCCTCGCTCGAAGCGTCCTTTAGATACACGCCACGCGTCGCGCTGTACGAGCTGAACTCCTTCTGCAGGAAGTTCTTGCCCTCGTTCTCCTCGTCTTCCTCGACATTCACGCTAATGGACAGACGGCCCTCGTTAAGCTCGACATCGATATCGTCCTTGGCGACGCCGGTCAGATAAGCCTTGACCTCATAGCCGTCGCCCTTATCCTCAACGTCAACGGGAAACGCCTTGGAAGCAATCGAGTTGTTTGCAAGGTCGGTCATATCATCAAACAGATCGAACAGCGAGCTAGCAGAAGGACGAACGCCAAAAACCGAACGATAAGGAACCATGCTTGCCATGTTTACCACTCCTTTTAGGACTGCCGAGCCATCTTCTAGGTGACTGGGACTTCTTTTGACGCTCATATATATGCCCACACAGTGCTTATATATACATTGACTATAAAGTTTTTTGAGTCAAGTACTATAAGCATATCTAAGTGTAATTGACTCAGGTTTTAGTAAGGTTAAGGTTCTTTGAACCAGAGCTTAAATAACGAGTATGTTCGCAGCTACAAATAACAAGGGGCTTACAATGAGCGCGTACACGTTGTTGGTAACGAGCTAAAGGGCATCATGGACGACCAAAACCAGAACAAAATGTTTATGCAGACGCAGGGGGAAGAAACTTCCACGCAGCCGCCACGGTTCCATCGCCCCCACATCTCGCAAGAGCCCATTAATGATCCTGAGCCCGAGTATGTGACGAGAAATCGATATCAAACGCTCGAGGATGCCCAAACGGGACGCAAACATATGGGCGTCGCCTCGGGAGACCCTGTATATCTGAAAGACGCACCATTATCTAAAAACAGCGCAGCTAGTGATGAGCCGATGAAAGCATCCGCCGCTCATCAACAAAGAGGTCCTCGACCAAAGCAAACCTTGACGCATTCGGCTCGCTATCTCGAAACGCCAAAACAAGGAAAATCGATCTTCGTTTCGTCAAGTAAACGACGCAAGAAGCATCGACTGACACTCCTGCTTTTGATCATTGTGGCCATAGCAGTTGTCCTTGTTATTCGATTTATCTTCTTTAAATAAGGCTCTGTTAGACCAGGATTGACATACATGTGTCCCCACGGTGCCATATCTTTGACCCCGTAGACCGCGATGATGGGGGCAGCATGAACGCCGAAGACCTGGTCCTCAACTTCAAGAAGGGCATGGCGAACCTCAGCA
>JAXJBU010000084.1:0-7067 GCA_036302865.1 Collinsella sp.
ATATCTTTCTAATTTACCCCATCTTCCAGTCCCAAAATCCCTGATTTTGCTGTTACTGAATTTGTAGCAGTACTCATATTTGCTATATTTTGGCCAGAGCATATATCCACCCCCCTGTTTCAGAGCATTGTTAGGCGGGTTTAAGCCCAAAACACGCCCGCAGCGTGTTAAATAGCGCCTCTTGTTTCTTTCTGCGAGCGTCAACACGGTTGCGATATCGCTTACTCATGCGCTGGTGGATGCGCCATGCGAGCGCTTCCATCGCTTCCATGTCACAGAGCATTTCGTTGTTGACCGTCGCGACCTCGATTCCCATAGTGATCAAGCCCGTGTTGCGCTTTTCATCATGGATACGTCCCCTCCGAGAGGAATGGCCCAGCTCACCGTTGTATTCCAGGTCAAACCGGGCTGTTTCCTGATACGCATCGCAAACTGCATGCGGCATCCCCGAGATTGCCTGCGCGCGGTCATCGAACTCGATCTTGTAGTCGGTCTTAAAGGGACCGCAGGCAAATCCGCCATAGGAAAACGGAAGCGAAAACAGAGCGAGCATGATGCACTCCATGGGCGAGCGCAGGTTTTCTGACAAGTAGGGACACAGACGCTGCAGTTGTTTGACCGCATTCCCCTTGCAGACCGCGAGGTAATCTGCCAGACGATCGGGCGTCAGCACCGGCTCAACCTCAAAGTAGCCCACGTCTGCTGGCTGGTCCTTGTCCTTTGCAAGTTTATTCGTAACGGGCGAGGTGTAGGGAGGCAGATACTTCCCGCGGTCACTCAGCGAAATCTTAGAGCACAGCTCCTGGGCCAGGGCAAATGTCTGGATACAGCCGACCTCGCGCGCGACGGCTACGCAAAGGGCCTCGGGAGATAGACTGTACACCCCCGGTTCCACCTCTAGAATCGAGCCGGCGGGCAACCCGGAACACACGGACCAGCTCACGCCAGGGATGCGGCGGCGCTGCGCCGCAGATCCCACCAGCAAGCACAGATCTTCTTGCACCTCGCCGCTTGCGGCCCCAATCCGCACCAAATCGGGAAGATAGATGTCCTCGGTCGAGGGCGACGACGTGCGCAGCACACGGCGCTCTTCATCGGGATCGAGGTCCCTCCAGCTGATGTAACCCATTTGTCGGCGCTCGGCGCGCATCATGCGTAGCGCCGAGGCACCCGTCAGAATTACGGAAGCCGCTAGCTGTTCGCTTGTCGGCTCGTTGCGCCGCTCAATCTTTACTGCCACAAAACCACCCCTACCAAACGCGTGCGATAGCGAGGCCATCAACGGCCGCGGCACCGGCGCGCTTGAGTTCCGCCGAAGCCGCGGCCATCGTCGCGCCCGTGGTGATAACGTCATCGATAAGCAGCAGGCGGCGGCCGTGCACGTCCTCAACCGTCTCGTACATGCCTTGGGCGCGCTCGCGGCGCTCCTCACGACCGAGTTCTCGCTGGTCGCCATGCCCGTACTTGACGAGAGCATCGAGCAGGGGAACACCCGACAGCTCGCAAAATGGGCGCGCAATGGCCTCCATATGATCAAAACCACGCCGCCGAAACGCTGCCGCCGTCGCAGGCACAAACACCACCGCATCCGCACCGGACAGCACACCTCCGTAGCGATCGGGCGCTACGACCTGGGCATGCAGGGCGGTGTCGTAGAGCAGCTCCGCCAGATACGGAGCCAGACGTCGCTCGCCCGCATCCTTGTACGCTTTAATGATGCGCGGCAGCGGATGCGCATAGACGGCGCACGCCAGGCAGCGATCGAGCGCCTCCGCCATTGCCGAGGACGTGCTCTCGACCGAACACTCAGTGCACAGCAAATCCCCAAACGGGGCGCCGCATCGGGTGCAGCTATGACGTGGGTCGATGAGCGTGAGCGCAGCCAGGCAGTCTTGGCAAATAAGCGTACCGGCGCGCTCGCAGCCGGCACATCGTGTTGGCGACAATGCCTCGAGCGCCTCGTACGTCGCGCGCTCGGCAAACGGTAGCAATTCGTCCGCAAACGGTAGGGCACCGACACTCTGCAGACGGCTCAATATGTTCAGATGGCTCTTCAAGACACAACCCTCCCTACGTTCGGTCGCAGGGAGGGTTGTTGATTCGGCGCTATGATACCCCGATGCGCTCGGGGCAAGGCGGGCTAAATCCGCTCGCGGGCGTTATTCGCCGGCAGGCGGTTGTGGTGCGGACGAAGACGGGGTCGAGCCCTCGCCACCATCCTGGCGCGGCTTGCGGGAACGGCGACGGCGACGGCGCTTTTGACCCTGGTCGGCCGAGCCCTCGCCGCCACGATCCTCGCGCACGTCACGCTCGTCGCGAGAGGCGCCGCGCGCGGCCTTGGCTGCCGTACCTCCACCGTCGCCGGGGCGACGGCGCGTGACCTTGACCTCGCCATCCGAGACCTGATCGGCCACGGAGGGCACTGAGGGCTTCTGTTGCGCGCCCGAGGAATGGCGACGTCGCGGACGCGGCGCGCGCTCCTCCTCGCCACGTGACTTGCCGCCCTTGTCGGCAGGCGCATCGGAGGCCGAGGCGCCCTTGGAAGCGGCACCAGCCTCGCGAGCAGCTGCGGCGCGGAAGGCGTCCTCGCGCTCCTCGCTCGACAGATGACGGCGGCGACGCCGTGTGGGGTTCATGCCGCCGCCGCGATTCTGCTGCTGAGGCTGCTGAGCCTCGCGCTCGCGGGAGGAGTTCTTGCCCGCGGCTGCAGCCTCGGTAGCATCGCCCGAGCCCGCACGCTTGCGGCGGCGACGGCCACCGGAGGCCTCCTCGGCCTCGGGAGCCTCGGCCTTGCCGCGGCCCTTTCCGCGGCCACGACCCTCGCCCTGGTTCTGAGCAGCGCGAGCGTCGGCGTCCGCATCGCGACGACGGCGCTTGGGCATCGACGTGCCGGCCAGACGGTCGGCACTCGACAGGCCATCGCCCACGTCGACGCCGTTCTCGCGGTCGAGCTCCATGAGCGCCAGGCGCATCTCGGGCGACTCGATGCGCTCGAGCACGTCGCGCGTCACGCAGTCGGGACGGCAGTTGCAGCCCTGCTCGGCGGCCTTCTTTTTGCAGCCCTCGGAGCAGGTCATGTCGGCCAGGTTGACCTTAAAGACCTTGCCGTTCTCCAGGCGCAGCACCAGCTGCTCGCGTGGGGTGTCGTATTCCTGGATACGAGCCTTGCCAAGCGGCGTATCGATGAGCGTTTTCTTTTTGGGCGCGCGGCTCTTAAAGTCCTTGTATGCCTCGAACTCGTAGCGCAGGCAGCACATCAGACGGCCGCAAACGCCACTGATCTTGGAGGAGTTGAGCGGCAGGTCCTGCTCTTTTGCCATGCGGATCGAAACCGGCTCAAACTGTCCGCCAAAGCGCGTGCAGCAGAGCTCCTGGCCGCACTGGGCATAGCCGCCCACCAGGCGGGTCTCATCGCGCACGCCAATCTGGCGCATGTCGACGCGAATGTGCAGCGTCGAGGACAGGTCCTTGACGAGCTGGCGAAAATCGACGCGCTCCTCGGCCGCAAAGTAGAACACGGCCTTCTCGCCGCCAAACAGGTACTCGACGCCCACCGGCTTCATCTCGAGGTCGAGCTCCTTGACCAGGCGACGGAAATCGACCATGGCCTCGTCGCCCTGGATGGCCAGGTCGTCGGCAAGCTGCAGGTCGATGTCACTCGCCACGCGCAGCACGGGCTTGAGCGGCTGGCCGATCTCGTCCTGCGGCACCTCAAAGGGATCGGCCGTGACCAGGCCGATCTCGGTTCCGCGCTCGGTGGAGCAAATAGCGTAATCGGCCTCGAGAATATCCAGATCCTGCGGGTCGAACCACAGGTCGCGCGAGGCGTAGGTAAACTTAACGGGTACGACTAACGGCATTTCAGTGCCTTCCTGATATCGAACAGCATGACCTCGATGGCCAGCTGGGGAGTAACGTTTCTGGCGATGTTGCGCTCAGCGGTCGCGACCGCCTCGAGCGCCCGCGTGGCACCCGCAACATTCGTCGCAGCGGCAAGCCGCTCGATTGCGTCGCGCACGTCCTCGTTCACCACGTCGGCCGCCTCGTCCTGAAGCGTCAGCAGCACGTCGCGCATGAGCGTCCGCGCGCTCGCCAGCGCTTCCATGATACCCGAACGCTCGCGCGCGTTGAGTTCGCGCTTGTTGCGGTCCTCAAGCTGCTTCAATGCTCCACGGGACAGATAGTCAGCATTTTGCTCGAGCACCTTTTCCTGTGTTGACTTGACCTCGGCGAGCGGCGCCTTGACGGCGACGATAAGCGACTTGGCGCGGCTGAGCACATCGGCCTCGTCGGCGGCGATGAGCGAGTCGATGGCGCGAACCATCTGACGGCGGGCGTCCTGGCGCTCGGCGCTCTTAAGGAACTCGATGCCGCGCGTGGGGCTTCCCGCCACGGCGACGGCCATGCGGCAACGTGCAAGGTCCTGACCGGTCGCGCGGCTCACGGCCTGTGCCGCAACGGTGGGCGATACCAGCCGAAACGGCACGCACTGGCAACGGCTCACGATGGTGGGCAGCATTACGTCGGCCGAGGTGCCCAACAGGATGAACATGACGCCCTCGGGCGGTTCCTCGAGCGTTTTGAGCAGCGCATTGGCGGTGTTGGCGCGCAGTTGCTCGGCGCGATCGATGATGTAGACCTTGGCCTTGGCGCGGATGGGCGCGAGGGGCACGTCGTCGAGCAGCTCGCGGGTCTGGGCGATGAGGTAGCCCGTAGCGCTTTCGGGCGTGTAGTAGTGCACGTCGGGGTGCGTATGGCGGGCGACACGCACACAGCTGTCGCACGATCCGCAGCCGTCCTGTTCGCACAGGAATGCCTGGGCGAGTGCCCACGCGGCGTCGAGTTTGCCGGCACCGGGAGCGCCCAAAAACAGGTAGGCGTGCGACGCGCGGCCGCTGGCGACGGCGTTGGTCAAAAAGTCGCGCACGCGCTCTTGGGTATCGAGCTTAGCCAGCAGGCTTGCCTGAGTGGGGGCCATGTTACTCAACCTCCTGAGCAAGCGCGGCGGCAACGGCATCCTGCGGGATGTCGAGACCGTATGCGCGAATCTGCTCGACCGTCTTCTCGAAGACTTCCTCGACGGTCGCAGTGGCGTCGATGAGTTTTACGCGGTTTGGTTCCTCGGCGGCAATGGCGCAAAATCCCTGGTAGACGCGCTCTTGGAAGGTCATGCCTTTTGCCTCCATGCGATCTGCCGCGCCACGGGCTGCCATGCGTAGCGCCGCCTGCTCGGGTGTGATGTGGTAGACGAGCGTGAGCGCCGGATGCGTACCGGCGACAGCCAGGTTGTTGGCATCGCGTACCATCTGACGGTCGAGACCATCGGCAAACGCCTGATAGCAGGTCGTGGAATCGTAGAAACGGTCGCACAGGACCACCTTGCCGGCCGCAAGGGCGGGGGCGATGACCTCGTGCACCAGCTGGGCACGCGCTGCCTCGTAGAGCAGCAGCTCGCAGGTGTCGCCCATCGCCGTGTTGGCGGGGTCGAGCAGCAGAGCACGGATCTTTTCGCTGATGGCGGTACCGCCCGGCTCGCGCAGGCTCACAACCTGGTAGCCGGCGAGTTCAAGAGCGCGGGCAAGCAGGCGCGCCTGCGTGGACTTGCCGGCGCCATCGACGCCCTCGAGCGTGATAAAGCTATGTTGAGCGGGCTCAAAAGCCATGGGCGCAGCCCCTTCCTACAAGGCGCGTAAATGCAGATATATCAACCAAGCCATGATACCCCAGCGTCCGGCGCGTCCCCAATGGCTAATGGTGCCTTTCCAAAGTTGCGGTGAAATAGGGACTGATTGAAGCTCTGAGACCGCCAAACAGTCCCTATTTCACCGCAACTTATGATGGGGAGTTTTGGACGCTGGGTATAATCGTCTTATTGCATTGAAATGTGGCGAAAGGAGTGGCAATGTCTCGGTATTGCGCCTCGTGCGGCAAGCTTCTTGCAGACGACGCCAAGTTCTGCACCTCGTGCGGTGCACCCGTTGAGCAATCGGCCGCGAGCAATGACCAGCCCGCGTTTGAGCAGACCGGCTCCCTTGATACGCCTCAAACCAAGGCGGACGACCCTCTCGCCTATCGCCCCGACCCCGCCGCAAGTGCTGTGTCGGTCGAGACCACGCAGCGCATCCCTGTCGTGGGCGGTTCACCTCAGCAGCAGCCGGCACCTGCATACGCACCCGCTCAGCCACAAGCGCCCGCTCCCAAAAAGAGCGGCACCGGGCCGCTTATCGCCATTATCGTTGTGCTGGTGGCGATTATCATCGCCCTGGTCATCTTCTTTGTGATCAAACCGTTCGACAGCGCTTCCACGCAGACGACTGCCGAGGTAACCGAGCTGCACCACGATGACGATGACGATGACCTAAAGCCCCTCGGCGATCCGAACAGCCTGTACGACGATGATGACGATGACGATGAGGATGGCGGCGAGGCGACGCTCTCCGAGCAGAACCTCTACCGTCGGCTGAGCGAATACTACGATCTGCTCGAAGATCTCGACAGCCAGGTCCGCGGCTGCGCGCAGAACTTCAACGGCAGCTATCTGGAAGAAGATCGCACCACCCGTCAGAATCTCGCCGACGTCGCCGAGCGCACGGAGGACACCATCGAGCAGTATTACGACATCGTCGAGGACCTGGACGTCCCGGCGAGCTCCAAGAACTACAGCTCTTGGAAGGACATCATCGCCCTGTACGACGACTTGGATCACCGCATCGACGCGATCTGCGATGCCTGGGAGATCAGCCTGAAATACGCCAAGCCTGCGGACCACAAGAATGAGATCGTGGCGCCGCTGTCGCGCGACAACGTGGCGGGCACCAATGACAATAAGTACCGCCTAGACTTTGAGGAGCGCTATCCCGGCGCCAAACCCGTCGAAGTGAACTAGCGCTTTGTCGTTCCCGAGCCGGCAGTTAGGGACGTTCCTAAACTGCCGGCAGAGACGATATGAGCAGGACATAAAAACATTGAGAGCCCCTGCTGCATGAAAGACCGCGGATTAGGCCGACAATGGTGAGTGTCTAATTCAGCCGCGGCGGCCACGCCGCATTCATGGAAGGGGCTCCCAT
>JAXJBU010000085.1:0-104165 GCA_036302865.1 Collinsella sp.
CAAATGGTTCGATGTCTGCCCGGATGCGACACTGAAGTAAGTGTCCATCCTCGCAGTATCCGGTTCTCAAGGTGCACGCCCCGCGGCTGATCCGGTCCGACCGGGCCGCGCGGCAAGGAGATATATTGCCAGACCGGAGGGCCCCCGCGGGCGGGAATCACGCACTCCATATTTTGTTCACAAATGAATAGGTCCCTCAGTCGCATCACTGAGGTTAAAACTGAAGCAGCAGCTTCTGATATTGGCGATGACCAGCTGGTTTATAGGTGTTAAGGCATCGGTCATCTCTGGAGCGCCACTTTACTCCAAAAGCATCAGCTATTTGTTTCCCATCGGTAAAAGGCAGGTTTTGTTCGCCAAGCGTTCTTATATATAGAGAAGTTCGGGTTCGAACCCGTGCACCGGCAACAAAAAAGCGACCAACCGGAGTCGATCGCTTTCTTTTCTATGGTGGGCCGTCGGGGGTTCAGCCTGCTTCGCAGGCGGCCGCTGCGGCGCTTTCGCGCCTTGCGCGCTGCGCTGGCAAACGCTCACGCGTTTACTCAGCTCCGCGCCCCGACGGGTTCGAACCCGTGCACCGGCAACAAAAAAGACGGCCAACCGAAGTTGACCGTCTCAACAATCTTTGGGTGGGCCGTCAGGGGTTCGAACCCTGGACCTTGGGATTAAAAGTCCCCTGCTCTGCCAGCTGAGCTAACGGCCCGCGGGTGGCATTGTACCACGGTCTGGGACTATTCCCAACTCCATTGGCCGTTCTGGAAAATCACAACTTCACGTCCATCAGGCGTAATGCCCGTAATATCGATGTCGTCCGTGCCGATCATAAAATCGACGTGCGTGCTCGAGACGTTAACACCATGCTCCAGGAGCTCCTCCTTGGACATGTCGTACCCACCCTCGATGCATTCGGGGAAACCGACACCTAGCGCGAGATGGCAGCTAGCGTTCTCGTCATAGAGCGTATCGTAGAACAGAACACCACTTTCGCGGATCGGCGTGTTCTTGGAAATGAGCGCGACCTCTCCCAGGTGAGCAGCGCCCTCGTCAGTATCGATGATACTTGCGAGCGTTGCCTTGCCCACGCGGGCGTCGTAGTCCACCACGCGGCCGCCCTCGAACTTAATCCAAAAATCGTCGACTTTATTGCCGTGGTGGATGAGCGGCATGGCCGAGTACACGATACCGTCGGCGCGCATGCGATCGGGCGAAGTGAAGACTTCCTCGGTGGGAATGTTGGGGAAGAAGGGGTGCCCATCGGGCGTCTTGCCCTTGCCGCCGGCCCACTCGTGACCCTTCGTCATGCCAATCGTCAGATCGGTTCCATTTGCCGCGGTGTAATGCAGGCAGTCGAAACGATTGCCGTTCAGGAAACGCAGGTTCTTTTCGAATGCGGCGTCATGGAGCTCCCAGTCGCTCTCTGGGTCCTGGCCATCGGCGCGAGCGGTGTGCAGAATCGCATTCCACAGCTTATAGATTGCAACCTCATCGGCGTCTCCCGGGAACACCTCGCGCGCCCAAGCCACGACCGGAGCGCCGGCGATGCACCACGGATTGATGTTGTAATCCAGTCCACGGCGGAAAACTTTGCACTGCGTGTTCTTTGCCTTAGAAGCTGCAGCGGGCTTAGCGGGATCGATGCCCTTAAGGGCGGCGGGGTCCGCACCCTCGATAAAGATAAAGGAGGCACCGTCCTGGGCCAGGGAATCCAGCTGCAGGCGCTTCCACTCGGGCGTCTGCTCAAAATAGCTTTTCTCGACATGCTCGTACGTGAGCCTCGTCACGGCATCATCGGCCCAGATGACCGTCACGTGGCCGGCGCCGGCAGCATAGGCCTCCGCGACCACCACGCGCGCAAACGGCACGCACTCAACCGGAGACTGAACGACGACTTCCTGGCCGGGCTTAACGTTTACGCCCTTGCGGACAACCAGGCGCGCATAGTTTTTAATCTTGGGCTCCAGGGACTTCATACCCTCCAGGGCCTCTTCGACCGTCAGGGCAGCTCGAATCATGTGCCACTCCATCTATCTATAGAACAGTAAAAAGGCGCGCCGCAAAAACGACGCGCCTTATATCTTAGCGATAAGTATGTATGCAAACGCTACTTCTTCTTGGAGTCCTTCTTGTCCTCCTCGGCAGCTGCGCGCTCGATAAGAGCGTTGAGCTTGTTCTCGGACATGCCCTCGGCCTGCGCGCGGTACATGTTGCGCAAGGGACGAATACGAGCGAAGTCGTAGATAAAGTCACCTAGGATGATGACATAGGACAAAACGATGCCGACCATCTGGACAGGGCTGGACACCATGCCAGCGGGAGCGAAGTACAGCGAGGCCCAAATTGCCACGACGAGCACCATGCCAATGGCGAGCACAATCCACCAGATGCGACGGCGCTTGGTGTAGTCCTCGTCCTGCTTGAGGAGGATATTCGACACCGTATAGATGCGGTCCTCCTTGGCGCGCTGCTTAGCCTTGCGGGCGCGCTTCTCCTCTTTAGAGAGGCCCTCGAGGTTCTCGCCCTTCTCGAGCTCTTTGCGGCGTGCCTTAGACGAAGCCGGCACGACGCGAACGGAGCTCGCTGCTTGGCGGGCGGGCTTAGCAGATGCGGCAGACTTGCGCGCAACCCCGGTAACTTCGTGGGATTGCGTGCGCTTGTTCGTGGCGCTACGGGTACTCACTTATGCGTTCTCCTTCATGCTTGTGAACTGGGAGCCCGTGATGATCTGGAAGGCCTCGCGATAGCGCTCGGACGTGCCATCGATGACCTCGGCGGGCAGGTGCGGGGTCTCCCCCGTCATATCCCAGTTGGCCTTGAGCCAATTGCGGACGAATTGCTTGTCGTAGCTAGGCTGGATCTTGCCCTCCTCGTAGCTGGCAGCAGGCCAGAAACGGCTGGAGTCGGGCGTGAGGCACTCGTCGATCAGCGTGACCTTGCCATCGATGACACCAAACTCGAACTTGGTGTCGGCAATGATGATGCCACGGGTCGCGGCGTACTCGGCAGCGGCCTTGTAGATCTTGAGGGAAAGGTCACGAATCTGCGTGGCGATGTCCTCGCCCACGATCTCGCAGCAACGCTCGAACGAGATGTTCTCGTCGTGGTCACCGATCTCGGCCTTCGTGGACGGCGTGAACAACGGCTCGGGAAGCTTGGAAGCCTCGGTCAGGCCCTCAGGCAGCTGGATGCCGCAGACGGTGCCGTTCTCGTCGTAGGTCTTCTTGCCCGAACCGGTCAGATAGCCGCGGACGATGCACTCGATAGGAATCGTCTGGGCCTTCTTAACCAGCATGGCGCGGCCAGCGAGGTAGTCACGATACTCAGCAAACTCCTCGGGGAAATCCGCCGGGTCGATGGAAACGAGATGGTTGGGAACGATGTCGGCAAACTTATCGAACCAGAATGCCGAGATGCGATTGAGCACCTCTCCCTTAAACGGAATCTCGTCGGGAAGAATGAAGTCGAACGCAGAAATGCGGTCGGTGGCGACCATCAGCAGGTTTTCACCGGCATCGTAAATATCACGAACCTTGCCACGGGAATCCGGACGACGCTCCATCGTTGTCACGTGAGTCACTCCTTACCTAAATACGACAGAAATGCGGGTTCTTTCCCGCATGTTTTCGCAAACTCGGAGCGGCAGGGACGCGGCCCCTCCTTCACCGAATAGCGAAAAGCTAGTGCTCCATTGTAGTAGATGCCGCGTCCGCCGTGTGCTCGCGGGGCAGATGAATTGTAAAAGTCGTACCCTTTCCAAGCTCCGACTCCACGGATATGTAGCCATGGTGACGCTCGACGATCTGCTTGGTCACGGCGAGGCCGACGCCCAGGCCGCCAGCTTCGCGGGCGCGGCTGGCATCGGCGCGCCAAAACCGCCCGAAAATGCGCGACAGATCGTCCTTGGCAATACCGATGCCGGTATCAGAAACGGCAATGCTGACGTGCCTGCGGTCACTGAGCACCGACACCACGACCCAACCGCCCTCGGGGGTGTAGCGCATGGCGTTGCTCATGAGGTTGATAACACATTGCGTGATCATGTCGGGATCGGCCTCGACGACATCGTCGTGCCCTTGGGTTTCATCTGCAAAGCGAAGACGAAGGTCACGGTCGGCAAACAGACGCTCCTGGCCGTTCACAATCGATCGCACGAACGGAACCATGTCCACCGGTTCTAGATTGAGCGGAGCCGTGCTGTTTTCCATACGCGATAGGTCGAGCATCTGCTGCACCAGACGAGCCAGGCGACGCGTCTCGGAAGCAACGGTCTCCAAATGCTCATCGTCGGTGGGATACACGCCATCCTGCATGGCCTCGACCGTTGCGAGCATGGCCATAAGCGGCGTGCGAAGCTCGTGTGCAACGTCTGAGGTCAGGCGCTTCTCGTGTTTCATATCCTTCTCGAGCGAGGTGGCCATCTCATCGAAGGTCTCACCCAGCTGATCGATCTCGTCATCACCGCGCAGCCCCGTGCGAGCCGACAGGTCGCCGTCACGGATTTGCTTTGCGGTACTGGTGATGCGATGAATCGGTTTGGTGAGCATGCGCGACACGAGCGATCCGATAACGACCGAAATGCAGATTGCAACAACCGCGGCGAGGGCCATGGCGTTAAAGGTCTTCTCCCTAAACGCAGAGTCCGCCTTGGTGAGCAGAGCGTCGGAGCCGATGGCCCACAGCTTTACCTGTCCGACATGCTCGCCGGAAGACGTTACAATCTCGACGTTAGCAACGCTATCGGAGTCGGTTGGAGCAGACGAGACCGGGCTATGCGATGCCCTCTTGCCGCTCGTGTCGTCGGTCGTAGCCTGGTTTTCGCGTACATCGGCGGTGGCGCTTGCCGAGGGCCAGGAATCGTCATAAACGATCACACCCTTTTTATTGACGACCTGCATGCCCAGATCGTCGGAAACCAAACTCGACGTTGCGACCGTGCGCAGTTCTCCCGCGGTCCAAGAGCCGTTTTCCTCATATGAGGTCGCCAACTTCTCGGCAGCGGAATTTGCGATTTCGACGATATTGGAGCGTGTGTAATCCGAAAAGACCGTGCCCCACACAACAGAGACAACGCCCACCAGCACCAATACCGTCATGAGCGATGTCAGAGCAAAAGCAAGTGCCATGCGCGAGGGATAGCTCATCGTTGGCCGTGAATCGGAACGAGGCGTGTTCCAACTAGCCTTGGAACCCGCCTCGCTCTCCTGCTTGTGCTTTTGTCCGATTTCAAAGCGCGCAGGTGTCATATGTGATTTCCCTATTTCTCGTCCGACTTATCGGTCTTGGCCGGAGCCTCGAAGCGATAGCCGACACCATGGACGGTGTAGAGCCACTTGGGCTTCTTGGGATCATCGCCCAGCTTGGCGCGAAGATTCTTCACGTGGCTATCAATGGTGCGCTCATAGCCCTCAAAGTCATACCCGAGCACTTTCTCGACCAGCTCCATGCGGTTATACACACGGCCGGGATGGCGGGCAAGCGTGGTGAGCAGCTTGAACTCGGAAGCCGTCAGATCGACTTCCTTGCCCTCGACCAAGATCTTGTGGCCCGAGATATCGATGACCAGATCGCCGAAGTCGAGTACCTCGACGGCGGGCTCGTCGGCCTGATGGGCACGGCGGAACAGAGCGCGAACGCGGGCGACGAGCTCGCGCGGCGAGAACGGCTTAATCAGATAGTCGTCGGCGCCGAGCTCAAGACCGATAATACGGTCCTCGATCTCGCCCTTAGCCGTCAGCATGATGATGGGGACATCCGAGGTATCGCGAATGGTGCGGCAAACGCGCTCGCCGGGGATCTTGGGGAGCATAAGGTCGAGCACGACCAGGTCGAACTGATGCTTCTCGAACTCCTCGATCGCGGACTGGCCATCGCCGACGCCCACAACCCAGTAGCCTTCGCGCTCGAGATAGGCAGCGACGGCGTCACGGATTGCCTTCTCATCCTCGACCAGCAGAATCTTTTTTGCATCTGAAGCCATAACACGGCCCCCCTGTCTCAATTAGCTAAGAACAAGCCCATTTTAACGCACCTGAGCCCGCCAGATGCCGCTATGACGCGGCAGCTCGGCGGGCGGTACTCACAATTACAACGCGTTTATTCCCCTGTTGGCGCCTTTTTAACCCCTCTAAGCTTAAAGAGAGAATAGGCGTGCAGTGACCGTCTCTGGTATACCCTGGCTGTTGCGCACCGTGGCGTACGTAAGGAATGAGTCCGATTTTCCCGCCGTAGCTGGATAATCGCCATACTCCAAAGCGCGGTCGGGCGACAGCAGCGAGCCATAGGTCTTGGCAGAGGTGTCGATCAGGAAATGCGACGCCTGTACCTTAACAAGGTATTTATTCTTCTTGCCAGCCGCACATGCGAGCGGCTCGCGTGACAGGAAGAGGTACGGCCCTCCCTCATTACCGATATACGTGCCCATATTGCCCAGGCTGCCCACGCCACTATAGGCCGCCTCGATAGAAAACACGAAGGTATCGCCCATATATACGGCCTCGAAAGGCGAAACTGACGAAGGGAGGACCAACTGGGCACGCTTGGTGTTGTTGCCGTCGGTCAGATCGATTGCCGTTATGCCGTAGTAGACGCCCTCGTCGTTGCGGACACGCGGCGAGATGGTCAAAATGCCGTCGCTCGCGCGCGGGGCCGATGCAAAGCGGCCCGTCGATTTCCAAATTACCTCGGCCTTGGATTCATCAAGCGAGCGACGATAGCAAAACGAATCACTACTCGTTTTATTGCCGCCTGCCGAAGGCATTTTATACCAGATGACCGATGACCCGAACGCCGTAAACAGGGGCGGATCATAGTCCTTGCCACCTCGATCGAGCTCAACCACGTCGCCAGAGAGCGAAGCGCCCGACAGATTTTGAGCGTAGAGCTTCCACGATGAATTGGCAAAGTTCATCTCAACCCACGCGAATACGCCGTCGCCGGCACGGACATCGTAGAATGCATATCCCGTGCCCTCGATAGGATCCTCGATTAATGTGGTAAGCGAGCCATCACCCAGGTTGAGCACACCGAGTGTGTTGGCGTGCAGCGCCGATGCGGGCGCCATCATCGCCGCGGCGTAATCGCCGTCGCAGTAGTACAGCAGCGTACCCAGAGGCAGCGTCCACGACGCCGCCGGCTCAAGATCGATGTCGACTGCCTCGTACTCATCCGTAATCGAGATGATCTTGGAATCGTCCTTGATAACCTGCGGCTCGCCGGCGGCATCATCGCTGGTGCCCGTTTTTTTCGAGCATCCGGCAAGCACCGTGGCAGCGCCCGCGGCAGCCCCACCGAGTACAAAGCCGCGACGCGATATTCCGTTCTTGATGTGATCGGCGATACCCATTAGGCGATCTCGGTGCGAGCGGCCTCGATAGCGCGTGTAAGCTGGTCGGCGCAGGAGGTCTTTTTCATACCGCAGGTATTACCGGCGAGAACCTCGATTACGCGATCGGCAGGAGCGCCCTCGACCAGCTTGGAGATAGCCTTGAGATTGCCGTCGCAGCCGCCGGTAAACTCAACGCCCATCACCTTGTTGCCGTCATCGGAAAGATCAAGGTGAATATTGCGAGCACACACGCCCTGAGGCTTGTAATCAAACGAAATCATGCGATCCCCTCTCAGAATGTTATTCGAGACGACTATTATCCCCGTCTTTCCCTAAATGCAACGAGGCGCTTTGCCGGCAACACACATTACCAGCAAAGCGCCCTAAAAAGCTAACGTTATGCCCGAATCTACTCGAAGCTCAGCTGCTCCAGACGATCAAAGACCGTGTCGATACGGGTGAGGAAGTCCCACGGATCAAAGATCTCGTCGAGCTTCTCCTGACTGACGGTGCAGCGCGGGTCGGCCTCGAGACGCTCCTTAAAGGTGGGGCCGGAGACACAATCCTGTACCTCGTGCCAAGTTGCCATGGCGTTCTCCTGCACAATGGCGTACGCGTCCTCGCGGGTGATGCCCGTGTCGACGAGGGCGAGCAGCACCTTGGAGGAGAAGATGAGGCCGCGGGTCTTATTGAGGTTGGCCATCATGCGGGCAGGGTACAGCTGCAGGCCGTCGATAACGCGGATGAGGCACTGGAACATGTGGTCGAGGGCGATGAAGCTATCGGCCTGGGCGACGCGCTCGGCAGAGGAGTGCGAAATGTCACGCTCGTGCCACAGGGCGACGTTATCGAAGGCAACCTGGGCGTTGGACTTCACGACGCGCGACAGACCGCAGACTTTCTCCATGGTGATGGGGTTGCGCTTGTGCGGCATGGCTGAGCTGCCCTTTTGGCCCTTACGGAACGGCTCCTCGGCCTCGAGCGTATCAGTCTTCTGCAGATTGCGGACCTCGGTAGCGATGCGCTCGCAGGTGGCTGCGGTGGTGGCGAGAACGCCGGCGAGATAGGCGTGATGGTCGCGGCTGATAACCTGCGTGGACAGCGGGTCGTGAACCAGGCCCAGGTGCTCGCAGACATACTCCTCGACGAACGGCTCGATGGAGCTGTACGTGCCGACAGCGCCCGAGATGGCACCAAAGGCAACATTCTTGCGGGCGTCCTCAAGACGATCCAGATCGCGCTTGAGCTCCCAGGCCCAAGAGCCAAACTTCATGCCGAAGGTCATCGGCTCGGCGTGGATGCCATGAGTGCGGCCGGCACAGAGCGTGTTGCGCTCCTCAAAGGCGCGACGCTTGCAAATCTCGCCGAGCTTCTTGACGTCCTCGATGATCAGGTCGCAGGCCTGGGTGAGCTGGTAGCACAGGGCCGTGTCGCCCAGATCCGAGCTGGTCATGCCATAGTGAACCCAGCGGCTGGGCTTGGGGTCGCCCTCGGGAACATCGGCATCGATGTATTCCTTCATGTTGGTCAGGAAGGCAATGACGTCGTGGCGCGTGACTTCCTCGATCTCATCGACCTTCGCCTTCTCAAAGTTGGCATGGTCGCGGATCCACTGGGCCTCGTCTTTGGAAATACCGATCTTGCCGAGCTCCGCCTGGGCCTCGCAGGCCAGGACCTCGATCTCCTGCCAAATGGCGTACTTGTTCTCGAGGGAGAAGATGTGTCCCATCTCCGGGCGGGTATAGCGATCGATCATAGCGGCTCCTTTTTGGTTATTGGCACGTTGGTCGTAACTCGACTATTGTACCGTGCGCAGGTGCCCGTATGAGCTACGGGCATCAACCTAACATTTTGAGATTGGAGCGGGCAACGGGACGTCCGCGTATTTGCTTCGCAAATCCGCACCGGCTACGGTCGCCTATCGGCGACCTTGCCTGCTCGCTATAAACGCTTCGCGTTTATTTAACGCTCGCACCCTGTCGGGTTCGAGTCCCGGCACTATATTGAAAAAAGCACGGCACCGGAACGGTGTCGTGCTTGTGCTTTTTACTGGAGCGGGCAACGGGACTCGAACCCGCGAGTGTCAGCTTGGGAAGCTGATGCCTTACCACTTGGCGATGCCCGCTTGTGTGTTGGCTAGTATAACGCGGTTGTCTTGTTCGATACAAGGGTGTCGATGCTTGTTTTAGCTGTGGAGAATCGTCTGAAAAACAGTCCAATTGTGGAGACAGGGACCTCTGGTGTCCTTATTTCACCATCTTTTACCTGCGGTTTTATTTGATTGTTCCATATGAACCCAATTTGTCGGAAATCGGGCAAGCTTTTGGTCAGCTTCCGGTACTTACCCGCATGAACCTCGGGGGTAGCCTCGTCCCAAGCGCCGCAGCCTCCCCGTGCGGCGCACGAGGGATAAGGAGCAGCCATGTCCAACGCACCCACGCACTCTGTCCACAGCGCAATCGCAACAGGCCCGCTGCTCCTACTCCTCTTCCTACTCATCAGTTGCTTGGCTCCGAGACCCGCACTTGCCATCGACGGGTACGATCAGCTCGGCTTTCGCACCATTAGCGACGATTGTGGGCCCTTCTTCATCGGTAAGTACGAGGCTCAAGACGCCTCAATCGCGTACTGTATGAACCAGGAACGTCCCGGTCCCACCAAGCCGGGTGGCCCATGGCTCAACTTTGATCAGGGCTGGGTATGGCTCGACGACGAGTTCGCGGCGATCGTTTGTCACGGATATCCTTCCGCAACGTCATTTGGCGGTTACAGCCTGTCGCCCGATCGCGCCCGTGCCGCCACTCAACTTGCCGTATGGATGCTTAACGGCACCACCCATGTCGACGGCACTTACTCCTATACAACAGCTCAAGGCAAAACAAAGAGCGGGCATTTTACCGCCGACAATGAGGTTGTGGCTGCCGCACGGTGGCTTCACGACAATGCAAAATCGGGAGGCATCAAAGCCGCTCCGCACCGCGCACGGCGCTATTTGGGACCCATATCGGGCGGCAGCAAACGTCAAGACATGCTCTACGTGCTGCCAGCGGTCTCTGTTTCTTTCCAAAAGAAGTCCGCGAACACCGTCATTACCAGCGGAAACGGCACCTATCAGTTTGACGGGGCAACATTCGATATCTTCGAGAGCGTGAGCGACGCGCGCGTGGGCACGCTCAAAATGGACGGCAACGGCCGAGCACAGGCAACACTTTTACCTAACACGGCATACTACCTGGTAGAGACAAAGGCACCGGCAGGCTATATCCCTCGACGCGACCGCATCCCCTTTACCACGGAAGGCAATGGTGGTCATGTCACAATCGATGAGCAGCCAGGCGCCATCACGTTGCGCATCGTAAAGACCGACGCCGCAACGGGCGCTGGAGCCCAAGCGGGGACCTCGCTTGCCGGTGCCGAGTTTACCTGCGTCTCTCAATCCACCCCCGGATGGACGCAAACCCTCACGACCGACGAAAACGGTCGAGCGGCCCTTGATAACGTTCCCCTGGGAACCTTCACCATCTATGAGTCGAAGGCCCCCGAGGGCTACCTGCTGCCCAGCGACAGCTGGACCTACACCGTTGGAGCCGACCAGCTTGGCGACTCGGGCGTCATCGAGCTCGAATCTCGCGTTTCCGATATTCCGATTGCATTTGACCTTGAGATTTCCAAATTCAAAGATCATGGCAACGGCGATCAGTCTGGCTTGGAGCAGCCCGCGGAAGGCGTTGTCTTTGAAGTCATCAGCAATAGCTCACAACAGGTTGTTGGAACGTTAACCACAAATATCTATGGTTTTGCCTCCACCAAAGACCAGCCCGGAGCATGGTTCGGCGCGGGCAAGCGGCCCGACGGCGCCCACGGAGCCATCCCCTACGACCGTGCCGGCTATACACTTCGGGAGGTCCCAGAATCCGTCCCCGAAGGCTTTAAACAGGCAGGAGAATGGACCGTCTCGGCTGAACAGATTGCCGACGGTGCCGAGCTTCAGTACATCGTGGACAACCATGCCCTATCGACACATCTCCAGATTGCTAAGCGCGACGCCCAAACCGGTGCCGCGGTTCCCCTTGCAGGCTTTAGCTTCCAGTTGCTCGGCAGCAACCACGAGCCCATCTCGCAAACGTGCTGGTATCCGTCCCACAATGTCCTGAACACCTTTACGACCGACGCAACTGGTACCGTCACGCTGCCCGAGTCTCTTAACCCGGGCACCTACTACGTGCGAGAAGTCTCGGCAAAGAAACCTTATCTTGTCGGAGAGGATCTCGAGATAACAATCCCCGCCGACAGGTATCTAACGCCCGTTGCGATTGCCTCATACTTCGACGATGCGGCAACCGGAAGCATCGAAATCGTAAAGTCCGACGCTACCGACGGGCGCAAACTCATGGGGGCTGTATTTGATATCCGAGCTGCAGGCGATATTATTCGCCCTGACGGCAGTATCGTTGCCCTGGATGGTGAAACCGTCGCCACCGTAACTGCTGACGAGCAAGGGTCCGCCCGTGCGAGCCATCTTTCGCTGGGATGTGGAACCGCATGCTACGAAGTCGTTGAGACCCAAGCGCCCGAAGGATATCTCCTAGACCAAAGTCCCCATACGGTCGAGCTGTCATATGCCGACCAGACAACGTCCGTCATCGAAGCCCATCTCGGAGTATCCGACGATTTCACCAAGATCGATATCTCAAAAGTCGACCTAACCGGAAAACAAGAGGTGGAGGGCGCTCAGCTCACCCTATATGGACAAGACGAAACCGAAATAGACTCCTGGACCTCATCCGATAAGCCGCACCGCATCGGACATCTTGCGCCCGGCACCTACACATTGCGCGAAATGATGTCCCCGCGGACCTACGACCTTGCTGAGGAGATAACGTTTGAAATAAAGGATACGGGAGAAGTCCAATCCGTCGCGATGAAGGACGCGCCGATCGAGATCAAGGGGCAGGTCGACAAACGTCAAGAAATTGCCCAGCCCACCGGGGATGGCCTCTTGGCTAACGGCGATGGCAAAAACCGCGCCGCGATGCAAACCAATACGGATGGGCTTTTCTCCTATACCATCGATGCTCGAAACGATTCCGCTACTTGGGTTGATGAGTTCACGATTACCGATGATCTTGAGTGCGCCAAGGACGGCACGGCAAGACTCGTCTCAATCGAAACCCCTATTGCCATCGGCGACCTCAACGGTCTGTGCAACGTGTGGTACCGCACAACGCCGCTGGGCTCGTCAGACATCGACGAGCAGGCAAACGCGACGCTTAACGATGAACATGAAAACCCCTGGCTTGAGTCCGACGAAGTTAAAGAGAGCCTGGGCGAGGACCGCCGTCTCGTTGATTACGAAGGCTGGCAACTCTGGAAAACCGATGTCCCGACCACAAAATCAATCACGCTTGAGGTAAATGAGCTCGACCTTCCCGTCGATACCATCGTAACGGGCATTCGCCTTGAGTACGGTGCGGTAGACGCCGACTTTGCAACCAGGTGCGACGAAGATTCTTGGAAGCGCGAAGACCTTAAAAACGAACATGACGATCTCGATGACGCCAAGGCAACCCTCGGTACAGACGCCCGGAGTGCAGTAGTCCATATGCAGGCAACTTCTTCCTATACGCCCCAGGCACCAGTTGCCAACAGCGCCCGTGTCGACCTCTGTCGCAACGGCGGCGGCGACAAACTTGAGTCACATGACGAGGATCGTGTCGTTCAGCGCTGCACCCTACCGCAGGACCTACCGGCAACAGGATCAGTTCCCATCGCCGCCTGCATCACCGCGCTCCTGACCTCGGGTGCGGCAGCCCTATGGTTCGCTCGCCTTAGGTCGATCCCAAAGAAGCGCTAACGCGATAAAAAGCGGGCGAGTCAGTCTCCCGCCTCGCCCGCTTTCAATCATTTAAATCGCCACATCTACTCGGCAGATGAAGATCCGCTGTCGACGAGCGCCTGCTCGGACTCGGGGATTCCATCGGCACCCGTACTTTGCTCTTGCTCCACCTCTTCGCTGATTGCGGATGCGGGGGTCGACCCCTTTACACCCACGATATAGGCAGCCCCAAATCCCAAAGCGACGGCAATAAGGGTCAGAATCAAATAAACAGGCCAATGACGTTTAATGAACGAAAACACGTTGACTCCTTAGAGCTCCGCCTACGAACGGCGGATAACCTCGGTCACGACCTCGGATACCGTGGCAATGTTCGTCGGGTTAACGTTGTGGGGCAGGTCGTCCTCGGTGCGAGCACAAGCCAGGCGCGTGCCGTCCACACCGGCGATGGTGAGGGCACGACGGCTCGCCTCGAGTGCGGCATAGGCATCGGTCTTGGCATAGGGCATCTCGAGCGCACCACAATCGACATGGAACGACTTGCAGACCTTGCTGACCAGATTCATGATGCGGCGGTCGCCCTTAAGCAGCTGCTGCTCGCCCTCGACCGTCACTACCGAAAGCCTACCGGCGCCGACGGATTCAAGATTGATGAAGAATACGCCGCGGAGCTTATCGCGATGCGAGGCCAAGAACGCCTTCATGCCGGCGCCATCACAATCCGAGGCACCCGTCGCCACAAACCAGATATCGTGACCAAGCAGTTCGTCATCGCCCATAGAAGCGACAGCCGAGAGCATGTCCTCGTCAGATGCACCATCGGAAGACGTGGCGCCGCCCTTCCAGCCGTCGTTATCGTCCTCGAAGTTATCCCACGAGCCGATACCGCGGCCAGACTTCTTAGCATCGTAATCGTCTTCGACACCCAGCCAGTCACTCATGCTGTCCTGATCGTTTTTCTTTTTACGACCAAACAGACCGCCCAGACCGCGCTTGCGGGGCTTGGGCGCAGCCGAAGCGGGAGCCGAGATGGTCTCGAGCGGCTGCGCGCCCGACGCGACGGGCATGGAAGGTGCAACGGGCGCCGACGTGGGCTCGGGACCCTGCGCCGTCGCGAAGGGGTCATCGACCTGAGCCGAGGGGTCGGGAAGGTCGAACAGTGACGTGCGAGACGCAACGTTAGCCTGCTTCATCGACGGCAGCGACGGATCGGGAACCGAAGCCAACGGCGACGAGGAGGGCGTAGGCACCGGAACTGACGCCGGATCGGGAACATTCATCTGCGGGCGCGGCGATGCCTGGGAGGAAATCTGGGCCATAAGGGAATCGACTGTTTCGTCCTGGGTGGGAGCAACATCGGCAACCGTGGCACCGGAACCGCTCGGGGTCGGCATGGTGAAAATCTGCGTGGAGTAAGGCCTCGACTCATCCGTCTCGGGAGTCTCGGAAACCGCAGACACTTCCTCCTGCTCGACCTCGGTCGAATCATCTTGCTCGGCTGCCGCGTACTGCTCTTCGTCAGAGTTGGCCTCGACGGGCTCGTCCTCGGCAGCATCCTGAATTTCGGCAGCATCAATGGGCTCGTCATCGTCCACCGCGTCGCCCTGCTCATCGGACACAGGAAGGGGCTCGGCAATCGCGGTGCCCTGCTTTTCAAACGTTATCGTGGAATCGAACTGCGCGGCATCAAACGACATGGTGCTATCGACGTGCTGCTGAGCCTCGAAAGACGTTGTCGCCTCAACAACATCCGCGGACGTCGGTTGCTGGGACTCAAAGGACGTTGTAGCTTCGGCGGCGTCGACGGGCACGGACTGCATAGCCTCGTTCTGCTCAAACTCTTGCGCCGCGCGCTCACGTGCCGCCTCGGCTGCCTGCTGCTGAGCGATAGCCTCCTGCTCGGCAGCCTCGCGTGCGGCAGCGCGCTTCTCCTCGAAATCGTCGACAAATTTCCTGCCCTTTGCAAGCGCACCCTTAAAGAAGCTGGAAGCGCTGGCGCCAATCGAAGAGAACGCGGATGCAATATCGGCATGGGGCGTTGCCGCGGGAATCTCGGCAGAGAAATCAGTATCGCTCTCGTAAGACACGCGCCTCGGCTGTTCAACGTAATCGTCGTCAGACTCGTCCGCAACGTCTTGCGCCGGCGTGGCGGGAGCCAAAATGTCCAGTCCTGCCGCGGGATCGATCGCGGACACCGCCTCGGGCTCGGCAACGGCAGCGGTAACCGCGGCAGACTCATCATCCGCAGTGACAACGGGCGCAGGCTCGGGCTCAAACGTCGGCTCCTCGCCCTCCCCGTAATCGAGCGTGCAGGACTCGGGAAGCATTCCGAGCGCACGGATGGCATCCGAACCAAAGCGGATGTTGCCGGCGGCATTGCGATAGAGCTTGGGCTCGGGCTCGGCCGCGACAGGCTCCTCCACCGGCTCGGCAGCGGAAACCTCGTCATTGAACTCTTCGGCCTGGACAGCCTGATTCTGATCCTCGGGCACGATGGCGCCAATCAGCGTCTCGTCGGCAGACGCACCCTCAAAGCCCTCGATCTGCTCGTCGAAAGCCTCGCCCTGTTCGGGCTCAGTCTGAGTGTCGGGAGCAATCGGCTGACCGAACTCGTCCTCGGCGTAGGTAGGCTCTTCGTACTCGATGGTGTTGCCGTAGTCGTTTTGCTGCTGGGCCGCGGCATACTCCGCCGCTGCACGCGCCATTTCCTCGGCACGACGCTTTTGCTCCCCAAAATAGGTATCGAACGGAACATCGTCGGGAAACTCGTTTTCGCCCTGGAAGGGAGCAACGTTGTCCATAACGCCGAGCATAGCGGCGACAGAAGACTTGTTGCACACCGCGCCGGACGTATAGGGAAGAATATGGCGGTTAGAGATGATGTTTGCCGCGTTGGCAAGCGCAACGAGGGAAGCGAGGATCGCGACAATCCACAGCAGAACCTTGAGCGCGTCGGGGAGCGGCAGGATACGCAGGATGGCAACGGCAGCGGGGGCAACCGTGGCAACGGGCAACAGCTTGGCGATGAGCGCACGATACGAGGCATAAGGCTCGCGGGCGAGCAGCTCAGCACGGGGAGAGTCGTAGTGTGCGACAACGACCACCGGGCGGTTGCGCGGAGATGCGAGCGGGCCCGAGGCCTTGTGGTAGGCGATGACATTTTGGCTCACGCCCGTCTTGCCCAGGCGCGAAACCACGGGGCGGCCCGTGCGCTCGAGCACATAAAGAACGGCACCGACAATGGCCAGCAAGGTGCCGACCAAGCCGATACCGCCGCCGATACCCATCAGCAGGGCGCCGGCAAACGCAAGAATACCGGTAACGGCAAATGCCAATCTACTGGGCGCCGGGGCATTGAACTCCTGAACCTCGGGATCAAAGCCGTGGTTGCGGAAGATCTGAGCGATATCCTCGGCAGCCAAGCGCTCTTCTTCGCTGCATGCCGGCGTAATGCCGGTGTTCTGCAGCAGGTGGTTAATATAGTTCTGGGTGTTCGCCATGTGCGCTCCACATCCATAATCCGACAAATAGGCCCAATGCATGCACATTAGAACCGTATATAGTCGAAAGTATACCCCGAGCGAGCGCAAACGACCGAATTCGGGCCATCTTAACGCCCCGAGCGGACAAGGATATAGCCTAATCTCCATATCGGACTAAAATCATGGCAGCAAACCACCTTCTCATGCGAGGACTCTATGACGGCAAGCGACGCGACCGCAACAATTAAAAAGGGGAATTCGGAGCCCGGTTTCGATAAAACGGCTCAGCGCATCCTCAATCTTTTCTTTGTGCTCAACAGCTCCCCCGAACCGCTGACGACCGAGCAGATCGTCTTGGATTCTGACCTGGGATATGGCTCGGGCAATATCGACTCGGATAAGCGCAAGTTTCGGCGCGATCGTGACAAACTGCTCGAGCGTGGCATCTTAATCAAGGAGGTTCGCCCCGCCGGTGCGCAGGAGACCGAGGAAAGCTCGTGGACAATCGACCGCGGGCACACGTTTGCTGCAGGCGGCCTCATCACCGCAGACGACGCCGATATCCTACTCAACGCCATCGACCAGACGCTAGCGGCCGGCTCTTCCACCTTTGCCGCGCCGCTTGCCGATATTCGCTCCAAAATTGCCTACCTCACCGGCAGGACGACGGTGGACGAAGTACCGATCCGCCGCTCTCCCACCGTCGATGCGGTATGGAGCGCCTTTGCCGAGCGATGCGCGCTGCGATTTTTATATCAGAACGGACGCGGCGAGCAGAAAGAACGTACCGTCTGTGTCTACGGCATGTTCGAACGCGAGGGCGTGGCGTACTTCTGCGGCCTCGACAATGTCACCGACGACATCAGGACATTCCGCTGCGACCGTATCGTTCGCGCATGGCGTCCTTCGAAGGCCTACGCCATCCCTGCGGACTTCAATCTCAACGACTATCTGTTCTTTGAATTCGATTTCGCCGACCGACCGCCCGTTGCAGCCACGTTCTCGTTCGCCCCTCAGACGCAGATCGATATGATCAACGGCCTCACGCGCGGGCGAGGTGAGCTCGCACACACCGATGCGGGATGGACCTGGACCGTTGACGTGCGTGACCTTGAAGCCGCCGCCTCATTTTGCATGGCCCACGCCATGGACGGCATGAGGCCCATGGCCCCCAAATCGCTCAAGCAGGCGTGGAACCACCTCATAGAAAGGACGGTGCACGAGTATGCCCGTGCGTAAACTCACCAGCGAGCAGAGACTCTCGCGCGCCATCGACATCATGGAGGCCCTCTACGCCGCCGGCGATGGCGGCATGACACGAACCGAGATTTGCAGCCGCTTTGACATCACGGGGGCGTCGCTCGACGAGATTCTCGAGATCGTCTCGACGCTCGCGGACCGAGAATCGGGCGCGCGCATCATCTGCGAATGCCGCGGCGAGCGCGTGGCCCTCACTGGTGACGCCGGGCGCGTGCTACCGTTGCGCCTGAGTGCCGCCGAGGGCGCCGTGCTCAACCATGAACTTGAATCGTTGGGGATCGAGCCGCAGACGGCAGCTCGGATTCGACATGCCCTTCTGCCCGAAGAGCTCGGCTATAACCAGCGCGTCTTTGACACCGTCAACCACGGGTCGCACTGGCAGCAGCTGAGCTGCGCCATTCAGGACGGTGTTCGTTGCCGCATCTCGTATCGCTCGATGGACGATGCGCGGCCACGCGAGCGTCTGGTCGACCCCTTGCGCATTACGGCAAACGGCGACCAAACATACCTGATTGCCTGGGACATCGCGATCGATGAGCAGCGCACCTATCGCATGGATAAAATCGAGGGACTCACCTTGACGGAAGACTCCGTCGTGCCTCACACACCGGGCGTCGCATCCCTCCACGATTCCCTTGCCCGGACGCAGCGTAGCGCAAAGCTCTTGATGCCATTCGATATGGCGGAGCATCTGGACTGGGCCGGCATCACCCTAATCGAGCGCAGCGGGGCAGACATGGCAACGGTAACCGTGCATTACGGCTCCGAGCGTTGGCTACTGAGCCAGGTAATCGCAGCGGGCGGAGCCATCCGCATCTTGGATGACCCCGCCCTGTCAAAGCGTCTGTGCGATATGGCAAAAACCCTCGTCTGTCCGCTTTAGCGCCGCCGCTCGTGACGTGCGCGCCACAGTTGCAGATAGTGACCGATCTGCGCCGATTCGATGCGCTGGTAGGAGCTCGTGGGCAGCGACGTTAAGAACTTCTTTCCGTAGCCCTTCGTCACCAGGCGCGGGTCGGCCAGAATCAGCACGCCGCAATCGGTCGACGAGCGGATAAGGCGGCCAGCCGCCTGCTTGACCTCGAGCACCGCCTCGGGCAGCGAATAGCGCGCCCAAGCGCGGTCTTCGCGCAGGTTGCGCTCGCACGAGAGCGGGTCCGTGGGGCTCGAGAACGGCAGCTTGGGAATGATGACGCAGCGCAGCGTCTCGCCGCTGGCGTCGAATCCCTCCCAGAAGGCCTTAAGCGCAAAAAGCGATGAAGTCGGCTCGCTGATAAACCGGTCGCGCAGGCGACGGGGAGATGAGTTGCGCTGCTGGCAGTTGAGTTCCAGACCCGCACGGGCCATCTTGGGCTCAACGCGGGTGTACAGGTCTTCCATGTCGCGCCGATTGGTGAACAGCGTGAGCACCGATCCGCCCATGGCAAGATGGGCGTCGACCAGCACGCGCTCGAGCGCCGTAAGATAGCTCTCACGATCGCGCGGATCGGGTATATCGCCCGCAACGACTACAGCCATGTTCGAATCAAAGTCGTAGCTCGAGTCCAAGTGCAGCGATGAGGATGTCGAAGCACCGATGCGATCGAGGCCGACCGCGTGGTTAAAGTGTTCAAAGCTTTTGGACACCGTCATGGTCGCCGAGGCAAAGATAGCCGTGTGAACCTCGGGCAGCCACTCGGTTGCCAAGGCCTCGCCAATGTCGATGCGCTCTGCGGTCATTGACTCTCCGCCGGCACGCAACCTGCGATTGACCTGCAGCGAATACACGTAGTGTTCATCGGTGCCGTCGATGATGAGTTTGAGGTTCTCGGCCAGCTCGTGCAGGCGGCGCGAGATATCGCCCAGGTCGACAACAACCTCGGGCTTGTCGGCGGCGACAGCCTGCACCAGCGCGTCGACGCTCTTGTCAGCTTGTTCCAATGCATCGATGGCAGCGTAGGCCGACGGTAAGAAATCATGCCAGTCGTCAGATTCGCGCAGCTCGGGGCCAATCCATAGATTGGCATTGTCATAACCCCCACGGGCACGGCGACCGAGCTCGCGAACGCCATCGAACACGTCGGCGATTGCCATGCTCGCGCGCGCAACCGTCGACGTTGCCTTGGCAGTAAGGCCCAGATAGAGCGTAGAGCCCTCGGAGGTTGCCAAATCACGGGAAACCTGGCTTAGCGCGCCGGTGCTCGAGCCACCCAGGCGCTCAAACAGAACGCGTGATTCGTCCGCCGACACCACGCGCGCCCACTGACGGCGCGCCTCGCGCTCGATAGAATGGGCCTCGTCGATTACCCAATGACGAATCGGAGGCAAAATCCTGCCCTCGGCCGCGACATTGCGGAACAGCAGGGAATGGTTGGTGACCACCACATCGGCATGCGCCGCACGGCGACGAGCGCCGTGGACCAAACATTTATCAGGGAAAAACGGGCAGAGGCGACGAGCACACTCGCGCGAGGCCGTCGTAAAGTCGGGGCGGTTGACGCTGCGCCACCGAATGCCAAGTGAGTCGAGGTCGCCATCGGCTGATTGGCAGACGTACGCCATAATGACCGCGACCGCCGTGAGCGTGTCCGCCGGATCGCGCTTGGTGGTAATCTCGACCTGGCCGCGACTCATGCGCTCAAGCTTGCGCAGGCACGGATAGTGGTCATAGCCCTTGAGAGCGCAAAATGACAGGCCACCGTCCAGTTGCTCGGCAAGTTTTGGCAGCTCATGGTACATGAGCTGGTCGGCAAGATTGTTCGATTTGGTCGCAATACCAACCGTAATGTTGTTACGGCGTGCTGCCTCGGCAAAAGGCACCAGATAGGCCATCGATTTACCGACGCCTGTGCCCGCCTCAATTACACGATGAGTGCCCGTGACCAGCGCATCACGGACCTCGAGCGCCATCGCGATCTGCTCATCACGCGGCTCGTAGGTGGGGTACATGCGATTGACCAGGCCACCTGGCGCATAGTCTGCCTCAATCTCCTCACGACTCGGCATCTTGAGTACCGGCAGTTCGTCGGCGTCCACCCGATCGTCGGCGCGATCGGCCTTGAGAACGTCAGCACGAGCGGCGCTGAGAGAGAAGATATAACCAGGGTTCTGCCCCGCCAAGAATGAGAAGATTGGACGATAGGACCAAGGCACGTCCGGATGCATGTCGGCTAGGCGCGCCATGAGGCCCTGGGGCAAGTCGGTGAGTGCCACGAGCAACACGCGCCATACGCCACACAGGGCGTCGACGTCGGCATTGGCACGGTGTGATACCGAGTCACAGCCAAACAGATCGGCCATAAAAGACAGCTTGTGCGAGGCCAGGCGCGGAAACGCGATGCGCGACAGCGCCAGCGAATCGATCCAAATATCGCTCACGTTGACGCCGCCTTTGACCGACTCGATAAACGAGCGGTCGAACGTGGCGTTATGTGCGATTACCGGGCAACCACCGACAAAATCGGCGAGGGCGGCTACGGCCTCAACGGCCGACGGGGCATCTGCCACATCGGCATTTGTAATGCTCGTGAGCTCGGTAATCTCGGCGGGAATCAGCTGTTTGGGATGCACGAAGGTATCGAAGCGGTCGACGACCTCGCGGCCCGAAAGACGGGCCGCCGAGATCTCGATTAGCTCATTGTCCTGCACCGAAAGACCTGTGGTCTCGGTATCGAGGACGATCACATCTTCCTCGATAAGGCCGAAGGACTGCGTTTTGGCGCGTTCGGCAAGCGTGGCATAGGAGTCGATGACAAACTGCGGCGTTCCTGACGAAACCGCGTCCTCGATTAGCATGCAATGCCCGCTCGACGAAGGCCCATACGGATCAGGCTGTCACAGACCTGCGGGAACGTCATGTCGTCGGTGTGGCGGATCTCGTCCGGATACAGCGACGTATCGGTCATGCCGGGAATGGTATTGGTCTCGAGGATAACGGGGCCGTCCTCACTCACGATAAAGTCGCTGCGCGAGATACCCAGGCAACCGAGGGCCTTGTGAGCAGCACAGGCAAGCTCCTGAGCGCGAGCGTAATTCTCGGGTGAAATCTGCGCCGGAATGCGATGGATGTCCGTAGGGTCGACATATTTCACGTCCAGATCGTAGAACTCGCAGTCCTCGGGTTTGCGAATCTCGACAATCGGCAGAGCGCGCACGTCGTCCTCGCCGTACACACCGACGGTGATCTCGGTACCCTCGATGCACTTCTCGACCAGCACTTTGTCGCCGTACGCAAACGCCTTGGCGATTGCCGCGGGCAGCTCGGAGGGCTCATGGACCAGGGAAATGCCATAGCTGGAACCGTTGACGGCCGGCTTCACAAAGCAGCGCTCGCCACAAACCTCGACGATATGATCGATATCGACTTCATCGCCCACCTCGAGCGCGAGGCCGGGGGCAATGGGAATGCCCGCCTTGGCGTACAGGAGCTTAGAGACCTCCTTGTCGGCACCGCAGGCGCTGGCAAGCACGCCCGAGGCCGTGTAGGGGATACCTAGGGTCTCCATGGCGCCCTGCATGGCGCCATCCTCGCCGCCGGCACCGTGCATGGCGATAAACGCCACGTCAAAGCCGCCGGTCGCCATGGTTACCATAAAATCATCGGCAGCCGTGTCGAGCAGCTCCACCGAAGTGTAGCCGGCCTCCTTCAAGGCAACCACGACGTTCTTTCCCGAATTGAGCGAGATCTCGCGCTCAGCGGAATGACCGCCCGCCAAGACCGCTACGTGCATGTTCTCTAGGCTTTTACCCGGCATGGGCAGACTCCTCCTCTATAATTTCTGCAGCTGATACCATATTGTAGCGATACCCTCTACGTTTCCCCAAAATCGAAAGGCTTCCATGAATCCCAGGACTAAATCTCAGGACATTCGCGACTTGAGCCAAAACGATATTCGCGAGCTCGTGGCCGAGCTTGGCCAGCCCGCCTTCCGCGCGAAGCAGCTCATCGAATGGGTCTTTGAGAAGAACGTTTGTTCGTTTGACGATATGACCAACCTTCCCAAGGCTTTCCGCGAGCAGCTTAAAGAGGCTTTTGCCTTTGACACGCCGACTGAACTCACCAAGCAGGTTTCCAAAGATGGCTCTCGCAAGTATCTGCTCGAGTACCACGACGGCGTTTCCGTCGAGACCGTCGGCATGCCCCGTCGTAACAAGCTTTCCGTCTGCGTTTCCACCCAGGCAGGCTGTGGCATGGGCTGTGCCTTTTGCGCTACCGGTCTCAACGGCCTCAAGCGCTCTCTGACCGCTCAAGAGATCGTCGACCAGGTACTTCATGTATCCAACGACTTTGGCGAGCGCGCCACGAGCGTTGTCTTCATGGGCCAGGGCGAGCCGTTTGCCAACTACGACGAAGTTCTCAAGGCGCTGCGAATCCTCAACGACCCCGATGGCATCGGTATCGGCGCTCGTCACCTCACAGTCTCTACCAGCGGCGTTATTCCCGGTATTCGCAAATTTGCCGACATTCCCGAGCAGTTCACGCTTGCCGTTTCCCTGCATTCCGCCATCCAGTCGACGCGCAATAAGCTCATGCCCGGTGTTAAGAAGTACACGCTGCTTCGCCTTCACGAAGCGCTTCAGCTCTACACCGAGAAGACCGGCCGCCGCCCGACCTATGAGTATGCCATGATCGAAGGCGTCAACGATACGAATCCCGAAATGCAGGCGCTCTGCGACTTCTGCGAGGGAACGCTGTGCCACGTTAACCTCATTCAGCTTAACGACATCGAGGGTAGCCCGCTCAAGCCGTCGCCGATTCATAAGGTTGAGGATCTTCAGCGTCGTCTTGAGTCCCGTGGCATCGAGACCACGATTCGTAACTCCCGTGGTAACGATATTGACGCCGCTTGCGGACAGCTGAAGCAGCGCTTCAAAGTTCAGAAGAACGCATAGGGGAGTCGCATCCCAAAACGTTTCATGTGAAACATCGAACGACCCCGGTTACAGAATATGCAACCGGGGTCGTTTCATTTATTGACCTTAATTTTGAATCAGCTGCTACCTGTCCCATTTTTACGGCCAAAATAAGGGGTCCTTGTCTCATGAATCAGACAAGGACCCCTCAAAATATGCTGAGTAATTGTTAGGTACCTAATAGCCTACATTTTCCCATTGGTTGCTGACCCAACCTTGATTAATCTTGGGATTCTTCGTTACCTGAGCAGTACGCATGGCAACATCTTCTGTCATAACATCCATTTTCTTTTTGGAAGTATCGACGATATCTTGCGCGCTACGAAGCAAACGACCTCGAAGTTCATCGTCTGTAGCGATCCTATAGCCAGCAAAGGCACCAGCCGCGACAGTCGTCACCAATGCAATCGCTGTTATAATCTTATTACTCATCTTGGCCTCCTTGATCAAACTGAATCATTTCGCCAAGAATACGAGAGAGCTCTTCCTCGTCTTTAAACTCAATCTCAATCTTATTCTTTCCACGCGAGCTCTTCACACGCACGTTGGTATTAAAAACCTGACGAAGCACGCGGGCAGCCTTTTTAAAAGACTGAGGCGTTGCAGGCCTCGGCGTCTTAGGTGTCTCTCCGGCAGAAAACAACGGAGCAAGATTTTCTGTCGCTCTTACGGAAAGGCCCTCTGTAACAACTTTCTCTGCAAGTCGAATACGCGCGTCCTCATAGGGAACTGCAAGAATCGCACGTGCATGACCAGCAGTAAGTTTGCCCTCAAAAATCATCTGCTGAACTACTTCGGGGAGATCGAGAAGACGCAGCGAGTTTGTAATTGCAGAGCGTGACTTGCTTACTGCCTTCGACAATGCCTCCTGGGTCATCCCGCTGGCATCAATGAGTTGGCGATAGCCCTTAGCCTCTTCGACGGGATTCAGATCAGAACGCTGAAGGTTTTCGATAAGAGCAAGAGCCAGCATCTCTTCATCATTTACCTCTTTAATGATGACTGGCAATTCTTCAAGGCCAGCAAGCTTTGACGCCTGGTAACGACGCTCACCAGCGATGATCTCATAGCCGTTTCCATGCTTGCGAACCAAAAGCGGCTGCAAAACGCCATGTTCTTGGATTGACTCGCTCAACTCGCGAAGTTCAGTTTCGTTAAAGTGAATTCGCGGCTGATTAGGGTTGGGAACGATATCCTCAATAGGTAGTTTTGTTTCAGATGCGGCATTTGAAGCCGATGCAGCCGAACCGCCGGTCTCATACTCGGCCTCTGAGACCAAAGCATTGAGTCCACGTCCCAATCCGCCACGTTTCTTTACACTAGGCACGCTTGATCACCTCTTTTGCAAGGTTCATATATGCTTTTGCACCCTTATTTTGAGGTGCATAGGTAATTACCGGTTCTCCAAAAGACGGAGCTTCGGAGATTTTAACCGTACGGGGGATTAGCGTCTTAAACGCCTTATCACCAAAGTACGATTGAACCTCCTCAACAACCTGATTCGATAGTGAAGTACGCGAGTCATACATGGTCATAAGCACACCATAGGTGTCTAAGCCCTTGTTCAGCCGTGATTTGACCATCTTCATTGACTCAAGCAGCTTCGTAACGCCCTCGAGTGCGTAATATTCACACTGGATCGGAATCAAAACGCTGTCTGCTGCGGTCAAAGCGTTGATAGTAAGCAGGCCGAGCGAAGGAGGACAGTCAATGAAAATAAAGTCAAACTCGTCCTGAATCGGCTCAAGCAAATCTTTGAGGCGGGTTTCACGAGCAATTGTGCTTACGAGCTCAATTTCCGCGCCTGCAAGTTGAATTGTAGCCGGAATAACGAATACCTTTTTACAATTTGTATCAAGAACAAGCGATTCTGCCGGCACATCATTCAACAATGCATCATAGATGCAGTGATCAAGGTCTTCTTTTTCAATTCCGAATCCACTGGTGCTGTTTCCCTGCGGATCAAAATCGACAATCAGTGTCTTACGACCCTGCTCACCCAGTGCTGCTGCAAGGTTTACAGCCGTCGTTGACTTACCGACGCCGCCTTTTTGATTGATGATTGCAATGATACGCGTGTCTTTTGCGCTCTTAGAACGCTTAACGTCGCGAAATCCCACGGTCCCTCCTGGTGTGTATTAAAGCTGTCAAACGGAGGATGTTTCACGTGAAACATTCCGAATCGATATCAACCGCCATGTTTCACGTGAAACACTGCAAGTTGTTAGTATCCATTATGTTTCACGTGAAACATCTAGGCAAGCGGATTCTTCTTTGCCACGCCATTTGCACGAGGCAATGAGACAGATGCTGGATGACTCTTCTTAAGAACAATGAACTCCCTGTGACCCAAGCCTTCAGGCAAATCAATTGCGTCATTCAGAAGCAAAGTGAAGCCGCAAATCTTAGCTGCTGACATGCCGGAAGCAAGCTCCTCATCCGAAGGATTGCCCTTGGTTATAACAAATAGCCCTCCATCCTTCAGATACGGAGCCGCAAACTCAACAAGAATCGGTAGAGGGGCCAGTGCGCGGGCGGTTACAACAGAGAACTGCTTCTTATGGCTCCGAGCATATTCTTCAAGACGATCATGAACCGCATGGGCATGTTTCAATCCAAGAGCATGGACAAAGGAATTTACCGCATCAACCTTCTTGCCAACAGAGTCAATATAAGTAGCTTTACGATGCGTGGTTATGGTTAATGGAATACCAGGGAAGCCCGCACCTGTTCCCATATCGAGCAAAGCTCCCTCAGGAGCCTTGTTGATATAGGGGAGCAAAACAAGTGAGTCGAGGATATGAAGTACTGCAGCATCTTCTACGTTAAGAATACGGGTGAGATTGGTTGTCTTATTTGTTTCTAAAACCAAATCCAAATGCTGAATACATTTCCTCAGCTCAACATCAGTTACGTTCAAGGAATACTCTTTGCAATAGAAAGCTAGACGACTCAACATCTCGTCAGCTTGCTGATCAGTAAGTACTAACAACGAAAGCTCCTTTCTGACAATAATCAGCGTATCGAGAACTTTTGACAAAAAAAGGGGACGTGGAAACCACGTCCCCTTAGCATAAACTCGAGTAGATTATCGAGCAACAATCACCACATGGCGATCAGGGTCAGAACCCTCAGAATGAGTATCGACGGCATCATTGCCACGAAGTGCAATGTGAACCAGTCGACGCTCGTAGGCATTCATGGGCGGAAGCGAAACACTCTTATGAGTGCGAATGGCACGCTCGGCAGCAGACTGAGCCATGGAGGCAACCTTGTCCTGACGGCGGCTCTTGTATCCCTCGACGTCCACTACAACCGGATACCTAAAGCCAAGTTTGCGGCTCACCAGCAAAGAGAACATAACCTGAAGGGCATCAAGGGTGCGACCATGACGGCCAATGAGAACAGCAAGGTCGGGAGCCGTTACATCCAAAATCAGCTCACCTTCGTCGCCCTCATACTCATCGATAGGAGAGTTGGCGGCATCGAAGTGCGAAAGGATGGAACGCAGGATGGAAATAGCAACATCGGCAATGGTGTCGAGCTCCTCATCGGTCAGCTCTTCACCAGCCTTGTAGCGCTGTGCAATCTCGGGATAATCGCCCGCGACCTGCGGGGCAACCTCCTCAAGCATATCCTCGATGATCTCTTCAGACATAACGTACTCCAAAAGTTAGGTACCTAAATAAGATTGATATCCCACTACTTCTTCTTGTGCGGGCGCGGCTTCTTCTCTCGACGAGTGACCTCAACCTGCAGCGGAGCGTTCTTAAGACGCTCCTCCTCATCGGCCTTCGCCTTGTCGATGACCTTCTGCGTCACAAAAATCTGCTGGATAACCTGCCAAGCAGACGAGACGTCGTAGTACAGCAGAACACCAACGGGAAGGCTCCAGCCCATCCAAAGCATCATGACCGTCATGACAACGGCCATCATACGCATGCTCTGAGCCTGCTGGCCGGTCTGGTTGCGCGACATATAGAGCTGCGGAATCAGGGTCAGAACGGCGAACAGGATCAGGCAAACCAGCGCAGGCAGTGCAACCATAAAGCCATCGGCAAAGGAAGCACTCGGCGTGGTGGTCAGGTCGGGCAGGATGTTGAAGAACGAGAACGTGCCGTCGTTAAAGTACTGCGGCAGGTTGCGCAGCAATGTAAACAGGGCGAACAGGATAGGCATCTGAATCAGCAGCGGCAGACAGCCAGCCATGGGGTTGAACTTGTTCTCGCTGTAGAACTTCTGCATCTCCTCGGCCTGACGCTGGGGATCGTCGGCATAGCGCTCCTGGATCTCGAGCATCTTGGGCTGCAGCACCTGCATGCGAGCCGTCGACTTGGTCGACTTGAGCATGAGCGGCGTCAGCAGCAGACGGATGATGACCACCAGGATGATGATGGACAGGCCCCAGTCGACCGCAAAGGTCTGGATGAGCTTGAGCAGCTCGAAAAGGATGTTAACGATCCAATCCCACATGTAAGTTTTCCTCCGATAGCGAGTGCCCGCTAGGGCACAGGGTCATAACCGCCGACGTGCAGGGGATTGCAACGAGCGATGCGCCTCACGGCAAGCCAGCAGCCTCTCAAAACACCGTGCTTCTCAATCGCCTGGATGGCGTATTGCGAGCACGTTGGGTAATAAATGCAGGCGTCAGGCAATAAGGGCGAAATAACCTGTTGATATATGCGAATAGGAGCGATGGCAACACGTCGCAAAACGTGATTGCTCATCGCTCCTCCCCGGCAACGCCGGCGCGCTTCATAAGCGAACGCAACGCCTTGTCCATCTCCTGCGGCGAGGAAACCCTCGTCTTGGGAGTTGCAAACAAGATGATGTCATAACCCGCAACGGGAAATCCGCAGCTGCGGGCGGCCTCGCGCATCACACGCTTAGATCGGTTGCGCACGACGGCACAACCGAGTCGCTTAGCACCAACGAAGGCGACCCTTCCGGAGTCGCCTTCGCCAACCGATTCACATATGGTCATTCGAATCAGAGGGTGATTGAAACGACGCCCCTGACTGAACACATGCTCGAAATCTTGCCGAGACTTAATAGTCTTCATGCGAGATGTGTGTATCGCTGCTAGACAGTGAGACGCTTGCGGCCCTTGGCGCGACGACGGGCGAGCACGGCACGACCACCCTTAGTGGCCATACGGGCACGGAAGCCATGGGTCTTGGCACGCTTACGCTTATTAGGCTGATACGTACGCTTCATCTTAAGTTCCTCCTGCTGCATTTCGAGTGTCCGCGGGGACGCGGACGCAGATATAGACACGTGAGCTTGAAGATTGTAGGGAAATCAATGTTCAAATGTCAAGAAATCAAAGGTAAAAGGTTGCGCAGTTCACACGGTTCCCCCATAAGCACAACCGAAATTTGCGCCTCATGGCAACCTTTCACGATATTTCATCGAGTTTTCAACAGGTCATGTTGGCAATGTTGAGAACTTTTCGCCCGTTTTCCAAAGTTTCCAACAAGTTTTGAAAAGTTGTCGAAAGATGAGAAACGTTGCACGGTGAGCTACTATTTGTTCGAAACCTTTTGAAAGATTGCGAGCGGCATGTCTGACGACTTTTACACCATGGTCGATTCCGGAGACCCGGCACCCGACAACGAGCACATCACCGGCGTGCGCGAAGAGCGTGCGGAAGGCGAGCAGACGACCACGCAGGCGCCAAAAGCCATGTACGCCGCGCGCATCGCCGTCTATGACGACATGCTGTCGACACCGCGGGTGATCGTCATTGATCCGCAAGATGTCCGCACGTATTTGGAAGAGACGACCAACACCGTCTACCAGTGCATGAAAGAACAAGGTGGCCATATCTCGCTCATGGTCATCCGCGAGATTGTCGAAAACTTTATCCACGCACACTTTGCCGAGCCCATCATCTCGATTCTGGACGGCGGAGACACCATCCGCTTTGCTGACCAAGGACCCGGCATCGACGACAAGGAACGTGCTTTCGACTTTGGCGTTACCAGCGCAAACAGCAAGATGAAGCGCTATATCCGTGGAACCGGAGCAGGGTTTCCCATGGTGCAGGAGTATTTGGAAAACGCCGGCGGTGCCGTATCCATCGAGGACAACATGGGCAACGGCACCGTGGTTACGGTAAGCCTGGACCCTAAACGCGTGCAGGAAATCGAGCGCGCCGGCGGACGCGGTGCTGCCGTGCGGCCCGAGACGGAGCAGCCCACATATCCCCTGCCGGGAGCTTTTGCGCAGCAGCCCATGGCAACGCAGCAGATGCAGCCCCCCGTGGGGCAGATGCAGCATCCCGGAATGCTTCCTACACAAGAGCCCCAGGCGACATCGATGTCGATGCCGCCAAACATGCCAGAGACCGTGCCGCTGGCGGATCAGGATGCAGCAGCAATGCAGCAGGCGACGGGGGCACCGGGTGGCCAGCAAATGGGCTATCAGCCGTACCAACAGGGATATCCATATCAGCAGATGCCGCCACTGGGGTATGGCCAGCAGTTCCCGCAGCAGTACCAGCAGGGATATCAGCAGCCGTACCAGCAGATGCCGCAGCAGCAGTACATCCCTTGGGCCCAGCAGATGCCTCCGCAGCCTTACCAACAGTGGCCTCAAAGTTTTCAACAGCAAATGCCACCGATGCAGAGTTCTCAACAACCAGCAGCTCAAATGATGTATCCTAATGCAGCAAATCAGTATGCGCAGCCACAACCGGACGTGTTCGTAAGCGACCGCGGCAACGCCGCGCTGGGCTATCTGGCGCAAAATCAAGCGTGCGGTGCAACCGATCTGGCGAGGGCGTTTGGAAACTCGGCCCCCACTTGGTCACGCACGCTCAATGACTTGGCGCAGGCCGGCTTGGTCATCAAGCATGGCCAGAAATACCATCTGACCGAACTCGGCGCCGCTCGCGTGCGAGCTCAGAGCTAAAGAACGGGAGAGACAGTGGACGAGGAAGCAAGCATCATCCTGGGGGATGCCATCGCCTTTTGCCAGCGCGACGGCCAAGATGCACGCCTCATCAACATGCTGGGGCAATCGCGCGCCATAAGCCTGACCGAAGATACGCTCACGATCGAGGCCCCCTCGCGCTTTGCCATCGCGCAGCTCAAAAAGCATCAGCCGACTATTGAGGCCTATCTGGAAGAAATCGCCTTTGCACCGATTGCACTCGACATCGTGGCACCGCAAGGCGCCGCGACGGAATCCGCTGCCGCGACGGCGCCGACCACGGCTCCCGCTGCTTCCCCGGCGGTGCCGGCCTCCGCAGGCGATGTGTCGACAATCGAGCACCAGCACAGCGATGTTTCCCGTGAAACCATGGCAGCGTTGCCGACTGCGGCGGCGACGTCAACGAACGTACCAGTCACGCACATGCCCATCGCTCACGACGCAGCGGCGGGCGCGGATTCGGGCATTGCAATCAAGAACACGCTCTCGGCCGATGATTTTCGTCGCATGATGAACCAGATGAAGGGCGGAGCGCCGACTAAATCCACGCAAGCTGCGACCCCCGCTTCGCCCATGCCAGCACCGACCGTGCCGGCCGAGCAGAATACGGATGGAGCCCCGCTCGTCGCGAACTCAAAATTTACCTTTGAGAACTTTGTCTACGGCCCCGAGAACAGCCATGCCTATCGCTCGGCACTCAAGTTTGCCGCCCTCGCGGACGAGCGCGGCACGTGCACATCACTGTTCATCTACGGCAAATCGGGCCTGGGCAAGACGCACTTGCTGCTTGCCATCAAAAATGAGCTCGCCGAGAAATCGCCCGAGATCAAGGTCAAGTATGCAAACTCCCAGGCATATCTGGACGACCTGATGACCGAGTTCGACCGCCAAAAGAAGAGCAACGCCCCCATCATGCAGGCGTACCACGGCGTGGACGTGCTCATCATCGATGACATCCAAAACATCATCGGCAAGCGCGCGAGTGTGGACTACTTCTTCCAACTCATGGACGAGTTCATCCGCAACAACAAGAAGGTCGTCATCGCGGCAGACCGCGCCCCCAAGGACCTGAGCATGGACGAGCGTCTGACCAGCCGCTTCAACGCCGGCATGCTCTGCCTAGTCGCAGAGCCCAGCTACGAGATGAAATACAAGATCTTGCAGCGCTATTACGAGAACACCATCGTCGCCGCTCCCGAGGCAGGTGACGACTCGCTGCTGGCGGCCTATGGGGGCGACGGCGGGCACCTGACCGACGAGCACTTTAAACACATGGCCGAGGTCTCGGGCACCAACATCCGCGAACTCGAGAGCTTTTGCGAGCGCTGCGCCGGCGAGGCGGGCGACCGCGAGCGCGAGGGCGGGGAGCTCACCTTTGACGATATCGACGCCATCGCCAGCCAGTACTTCGACACATCGGCCAAAAAGATCAACGTCCAGACGGTTCAGTCCGTCATCGAAGAGCAGTACGGCGTGACGCACGAGGAGCTCATCGGCCCGCGTCGCAACGCCAATATCGCCAAAGCACGCCATATCGCTATCTACCTGGCTATCGAGATGTGCGAGATGACGACCACGGCGGTGGGCGCCGAATTTGGCAACCGCAACCACTCGACCGTCAGCACGAGCTACAAAAAGGTCCAGAAGATGATCCAGGAAGACCGCACCGTCACCGAAGACCTCAAGTCGCTGCGCGATAAAATTACACTGCGCTCGTAGGGAAATAGAGACACCTGTTGAAAACTTGTCGAAACCACGGGCATAAGGTGTCTAAAACCCAACCCGCGGTGATGAAAAGTTTTGCGCAGGTTTTGAACGTGGAAAACCACCCCCGTTGCACACAGGTTGCTGTCGATTCTCTTTCTGGGTCTGACCTGCGTCTTTGGGAGTAATCAACAGTTTCGTCAGTGCTATTACTATTATTAAGATATTTATATCTATAGAAAGGTATTAAAAGATGAAGTTCACCGTCAGCCAGAGCTCGCTTACACAAGCCATCGGCGTCGTAATGAAGGGTGTCGCTTCGGCATCCACCCTTCCCATCCTGTCGGGCGTGCTCGTTAAGGCGCAAGACGGCATCTTGGAATTCCAGACCTCTAACTACACCATCTCGATCCGTCATCGCATCGCGGCGCATGTCGAAGAAGAGGGCGAGATGGTTATCCCCTGTAAGATGCTCTCCAATATCACCAAGACCCTCCCCGATGCCCCGGTCACCTTTGAGCTGTCCGAGCGTCAGGTGCTGATTGGTTGCGAGAAGAGCTCGTTCCGCCTGAACACGCTCGATGCCAATGACTTCCCCGAGTTTCCGGCCTATGCCATCGAGAGCGCCGTGGAACTGCCGACCGATATCTTGTCCGAGATGGTCGGCCGCGTGTGGCGCGTCACCTCGACCGACAAGGCCCGCCCCATCCTGGGCGGTGTGCACATGAAAGTCGAGAACAACACCGTGCGCCTAGTGGCGACCGATTCCTTCCGTTTGGCCGTGTGCGATACGCAGGTCGAGACCTCGACCCTCGAGGGCTCCTTTGAACTCAACGTTCCGGCCGACGCCTTTAACGACGCACTGAACATCATGGCCAGCCAGGCGACCATCATGATCGGGGCTACCGACACCCAGGTCGTCTTTGAGGCCGGCAATACCACCTACGTGTCGCGCCGCATCGAGGGCGTGTACCCCAACTACAAGCAGCTCATCCCCGATTCGTGCGTGACGAGCGTCAAGATCGACGTCGCCGCCTTTAACGCCGCCCTCAAGCGCGTGGCCGTTATCGCGAGCGCCAACCCCGCCGTCAAGTTCGAGATCGATGTCGAGAACGGGCAGATGGGCCTGTCCTCCATTTCCAATGACCAGGACCTTGCGCAGGAGACGATCGATGTCGAGGCCGAGGGCGAGTCGGGTACCATCGCCTTCAACTACCACTACATCTTCGGCTGCCTCAATGCCCTGTCCAAGGAGAAGGAGATCACGCTGGAGCTCAAGAGCTACTCGCAGGCGGGCATCTTCAAGTCCTACGACAAGATCAACTACCTGTACCTGGTCATGCCGGTTCGCATCTAGCGCTGCGCCATGACCATGTTCGCCCGCGATCTTTCCGTCGCGCACTACCGCAGTTTCGAGAGCTATCGTCTTGCCCTGGACGAGGGCGTGACGATACTTGCGGGACCCAACGCGGCGGGAAAGACCAATCTCATAGAGGCGCTGCAGCTGCTGACGAGCGGCGCCTCGTTTAGGCATCCGACCGCAGCCGAGCTCGTCCATGATGGCGTGGGCTCGTGCAAGATCGAGCTGAGGCTCGAGGGCGACGGCCGCGTACTTGATATGGGATTGAGCGCGGAGGACGGTAAACGCTCGTTTAGCCGCAACGGCAAGAGATGCTCTGCCGCCGGTGTGCGCGGGGTTCTGCCGAGCGTGCTGTTTTGCCCCGACCATCTGGACATGGTTAAGCGAGGCGCCAGTGTGCGCCGCGCCGCCCTCGACGACTTTGGCATGCAACTGAGCGCACGCTATGCCGATCTTGCGAGCACCTATGGTCGCTGCGTGACCCAGCGTAACGCCTTGCTCAAGGAGGCCTGGTGCTGCCGCGAGATGCTCGGCGCGTGGAACGATTCGATTGCCCGCGCGGGCGCGGCTCTGCTCGTGCACCGGTTGGCCCTGCTCGACCGGCTGGCGGGCCATGTGCGTACTGCCTACGGGCAAGTGGCGTCCGGTGAAGCCGCCAACGTGTCCTATGCGTCCACGCTGGGGGATTTGCCCCAGATCGATGATCGCGAAGAGCTGAAGGGCTGGGCGTACGAGCGCATGCTGGCTGCCCTTGATGAGCACGCCGACGAGGAAATTCGCCGCGGCGTGACGTTGGTGGGACCGCATCGCGACGAGATTGAGTTTGCTGTGGCGGGTCGCTCCGCCCGTTCATTTGCCAGCCAAGGTCAGCAGCGAACGTTGGTTCTGGCCTGGAAGGTGGCGGAGGTGGCCGTGGCTCGCGATGTCCTGGGCACCGCCCCACTGCTGCTTTTGGACGACGTGATGAGCGAACTCGACGGCGAACGCCGCGGTGCTTTCCTGCGGCTGATCGGCGATGATATCCAGACGGTCATAACCACGACCAACCTGGGGTACTTTACCGATGACCTGCTTGATCGAGCCAAGGTGGTGAGCATGGGTGAGACGTGCTAATTACGAGCGCGAGAGCGAAACGGTCGCCTTCAGTGGCTTTTTGAACGCAGAGCGCCAGCGCATCCTGGCGGCTGCGACCCCTGAGCGCCGTGCGCAGATGGAGGCCGCCGAGGAGTCGCGCGCGGTCTATCGCGCGTGGAACGCGGTGTGCTCGGGCACGCGCGAGGGGCGGCATGTGACGGGCCTGCGCTACCTGCCCGAGTCCAATGAGCTGCTGGTATATCTCGACTCGCCCTCGTGGACGCAGGAAATGACGTTGTTGCGCGAGATCATCCGCGCGCGCATGGAGCGCGCCGGTGCGCATGTGGATGGCCTGGTGTTCAAAACCACCGCGCCCGGTCACACGCCGCCCGCCGCCAAGGAGCGCCTTCGCCCAGCGGCGACCGAGCGCCCGCCGGCCCCACACGCCGACCTCAGCGATGCCGAGCGCACCGAGATTGAGCGCCAAGTGGCGCCCATCGAAGACCAAAAACTGCGCGAGGCCCTCGAGAACGCCATGAGAGCCAGTGCCGAGTGGGCCAAGGGCGTGCAAAGCAAAAAAGAGCCTTAAATCGCATCTGGTGGCCTTGTAGAGCCAAATACCCTCGTTCCCGAGGGTATTTTTTTACGATAAACTAGTAAGGCTGTACACATTTTCTTGACTGAAGGAGGACGTGTGGCAAACGAAAACGATTACGATGGCGGCGAGATTAAGATTCTCGAAGGTCTCGAGGCCGTTCGTAAGCGCCCGGGCATGTATATCGGCTCGACGAGCGCCAGCGGTCTGCATCACCTGGTGTGGGAGATCGTTGACAACTCCGTCGACGAGGCCATGGCCGGTTTCTGCACCGAGATCCAGGTGACGGTCCACGCCGACAACTCCATCACGGTCGTCGATAACGGGCGCGGTATCCCCGTCGACGAGCACCCTGTTAAAAAGATCCCGACGCTCGAGGTCGTCATGACGATTTTGCACGCCGGCGGTAAGTTCGATAATTCGGCCTATAAGGTCTCGGGCGGCCTGCACGGCGTTGGCATCTCCGTCGTCAACGCACTGTCCAAGCGCGTGGTCGTTCAGGTTCGTCGCGACGGCAACACCTACGAGATGGAGTTCTCGCGCGGCAAGACCGTCAAGAAGATGGAGGTCGTGGGCACCTCGGATTCGACGGGCACCACCGTCACCTTCTGGCCCGACGACGAGATCTTCGAGACCTGCATTTACGATTTCGATACGCTGCACAACCGTCTGCAGGAGACGGCGTTCCTCAATAAGAACCTCAAAATCGTGCTGACTGACGAGCGCGAGTCTACTCCCCACGTGGAGGAGTTTTGCTACGAGGGCGGCATCATCGACTTCGTCAAGTTCCTTAACGAGGGCAAGGACGTCCCCGAGGCCTTTAAGGAGCCTATCTACATCGAGGGCAAATCGGACCCGGACGCACCTGTGGCCAAGATGGGCGAGGTTGAGGTTTCCCTGCAGTGGAATAGCGGCTACGGCGAGAACGTCATGTCGTTTGCCAACGACATCTACACCCCCGAGGGCGGCATGCACCTTGAGGGCTTCCGCACCGCGCTCACCCGCGTGATCAACGACTATGCGCGCAAGCAGAACCTGCTCAAGGAAAAAGACGCCAATCTGACCGGCGACGATGTGCGCGAGGGCCTTTCGGCCGTTATCTCGGTCAAGCTGCCCGATCCGCAGTTTGAGGGCCAGACCAAGGCCAAGCTCGGCAGCTCCTATATGCGCGCGCTGACGCTCAAGATCGTGACCGACGGCCTCGCCGATTACTTGGAGGAGCATCCCAAGCCCGCCCGCGAGATCGTCAAGAAGGCGCAACAGGCCTGCAAGGCGCGCAACGCCGCCCGCAAGGCGCGCGAAGCGACCCGTCGCAAGAGCCTGCTCGAGACGGCGTCCCTGCCCGGTAAGCTCGCTGACTGCTCGGTGCGCGATGCCGAGCTGACCGAGCTCTTCATCGTAGAGGGCGACTCGGCAGGCGGTTCGGCCAAGGACGGCCGTCGCCGAGACATCCAGGCGATTCTGCCCCTGCGCGGCAAGATTTTGAACGTCGAGCGCGTTGGTGACCATCGCGCGTTCTCGAGTGACACCATCCAGTCGCTGATTACCGCGATCGGCTGCGGCGTCACGACGAGTGCCGGCGACGGCGGCGATTTCGATATCACCAAGGCGCGCTACCACAAGATCATCATCATGACCGATGCAGACGTCGACGGCGCGCATATCCGCATCCTGCTGCTGACGTTCTTCTACAAGTACATGCGTCCGCTGATCGATGCCGGCTACGTCTATGTTGCCTGCCCGCCCATCTTTGGCATTAAGGTGCGCAACAAGATCCACTACGTGTATCCCAACGGCCGCCAGCCCGAAGACGAGATCCTGCGCGACACCATCCAGAGTCTGGGCCTGAACCCCGACGACAACGACGAGGACGGCAAGGCCAAGGACGGCAAGATTACCAAGAAGCGCAAGGGCTATACCGTCCAGCGCTACAAGGGTCTGGGCGAGATGGACCCCAAGCAGCTTGCCTCGACGACGATGGACCCCAAGACCCGCATCCTGCAGCGTGTGTCGATCGAAGACGCCGTGGTGGCGGACCGCGCCGTGCGCGAGCTGATGGGTTCCGAGGTCGGCTATCGCCGCGAATACATTGAAAAACACGCACATGATGCACGATTCCTTGATGCTTAAGAGGAGGTAACGTGGCAGACGATATCAACAACAATGAGGGTATGGACGAGGCCGGCGATGCCGGTATGCCCGACGATCTGAAGCGCCTGCTTGCCCGTGCTGAGCAGGGCGAGGACGGCGACCCGGACGCCTATAACCCCGATGCCGATGATGACGAGGAAGAGGACGACGACGGCGAGCTCGAGGAGAGCTTTGGCGAAGTCGACCGTGGCGCCTCGGCCGGCGAGGATATCAACGGCGGCCAGCTCCAGATTTCGGAGTTCGGTCGCGAGATGAAGCAGTCGTTTATCGAGTATTCGATGTCGGTCATCACGGCGCGCGCCCTGCCGGACGTGCGCGACGGCTTAAAGCCGGTGCACCGCCGCATCCTGTACGCGATGAACGAGAGCGGCATCTACCCCAACCGCCCGCACAAGAAGTCGGCGTGGACGGTCGGCGAAGTTATCGGTAAGTACCACCCGCACGGTGACTCTGCGGTCTACGAGGCCATGGTCCGCCTGGCGCAGTGGTTCTCCATGCGCACGCCGCTCATCGACGGTCACGGCAACTTCGGCAATATCGACGGCGACGGCGCGGCGGCCATGCGTTACACCGAGAGCCGCCTGGCAAAGCCCGCCATGGAACTGTTGCGTGACTTGCAGAAGGATACCGTCGACTGGCAGCCCAACTACGACGAATCGCTCGCCGAGCCCGTGGCACTGCCTGCACGTTTCCCCAACCTGCTGGTCAACGGCAGCCAGGGCATCGCCGTCGGCATGGCCACCAACATCGCCCCGCATAACCTCGCCGAGGCGATCGAGGCCACCTGCTACCTGATCGACAACCCCGACGCCACCGTCGACGAGCTCATGCAGATCATGCCCGGTCCGGACTTCCCCACCGGCGCCATCATCATGGGCAGCGCCGGCATTAAGCAGAGCTACGAGACCGGCCGCGGCTCCATTACCGTGCGTGCCAAGGCGCACGTGGAGTCCACCAAGACCGGTCGCAGCCGCCTGGTCTTTACCGAGATTCCCTATATGGTCAACAAAGGCACCCTGCAGGAGAAGATCGCCCAGCTCGTCAACGACAAGCGCATCGAGGGCATCTCGGATATGCGCGATGAGTCCAACCAGAAGGGTATCCGTCTGGTCATCGAGCTCAAGAAGGGCGTCATTCCGCAGGTCGTGCTCAACAACCTGTATAAGTACACCTCGCTGCAGACGACCTTTGGCGCCAACAACCTGGCACTCGTCAACGGCGTTCCCAAATGCCTGAGCCTGCGCGAGATGCTGCAGCACTACATCGACCACCAGGTCGACGTAGTCACCCGCCGCACCCGCTTCGACCTTAAGAAGGCCCAGGCCCGCGCGCATATCCTTGAGGGCTACTTGATGGCTCTCGACCATATCGACGAGGTCATTAGCATCATCCGCTCCTCGCAGACCGACTCCGAGGCCAGCAGTCGCTTGATCGAGCGCTTTGGCTTTACGCCCGAGCAGACCACGGCCATCCTCGAGATGAAGTTGCGCCGCCTGACCGGCCTGGAGCGCGACAAGATTCAGGAAGAGTTGGACGGCCTGCGCCGCGCCATCGCCTACTACGAGGACCTGCTGGCGCATGAGGAGAAGATCCTGGGCGTCATCAAGGAAGAGATGCGCGAGATCTCCAAGAAGTTCGGCGATAAGCGCCGCACCGAGATCAGCCAGGTCGAGAAGGACCTGGATGTCGAGGACCTCATCGCCGACGAGGATATGGTCGTGACCATCACCCACACCGGCTACGTTAAGCGTATCCCGGTTGCCGCCTACCGCGCCCAAAAGCGCGGCGGCAAGGGCGTGTCGGGCGTCAACCTCAAAGAGGACGATGTCATCGATGAGATGTTCATCGCGTCCACGCACGAGTACGTGCTGTTCTTCTCGAGCAAGGGCAAGGTCTATCGCCTGAAGGTGCACGAGCTGCCGGTAGGTACGCGCCAGGCACGCGGTACCGCGATCGTCAACCTGCTGCCCTTCGAGGAGGGCGAGAAGATCGCGAGCGTCATCAGCTGCCGCGAGTTCCCGGCCGACGAGTACCTGATGTTTGCCACCAAGAGCGGTATGGTCAAGAAGACCGTGATGAGCGCATATGACCGCAGCCGTCGCGACGGCCTAATCGCTATCAACCTGCGCGACGACGACGCGCTGTTGAACGTGCGCCGCGTGCGCGAGGGCGACAAGATTATCCTGGCCACCACCGCGGGCAAGGCGATCATGTTCTCCGAGGAGCAGGTGCGCGCCACCGGCCGCGATACCAGCGGCGTTCGCGGTATCGGTCTGAAGGACGGCGTGAGCGTTCTGGGCATGGAAGTCACTAACGGCAACGGCGATCTATTCGTCATCACCGAGCGCGGCTACGGCAAGCGCACGCCGGTCGCGGACTACCCGGAGCAGAATCGCGGCGGTCAGGGCGTCTACACCATTCAAATGACCGAGCGTAAGGGTAACCTCGCGGCCATGAAGACGGTGGGCCCGCAGCACGAGCTGTTCATCGTGACGGAGGGCGCGACGGTCATTCGCGTCAAGACCGACGAGATCAGCCAGACCGGCCGCGCCACCCAGGGCGTCAAGATGATGACCGTCGACGACAACGACCGCGTATGCGCTGTCGCCCGCATGACGGCAGCCAAGGAAAAGCCCGAAGGCGAAGCCACAGAAAACGGCTCTGCTTCCGAAGAAACCCCTGTCGATCTAGGCGACGGCAACGACATGCCAGAAGATCTCCTCGACGAGTAAGAGGCCCTGGCTGGTAGAAAATATCAGACCCCATATATCGGCGGTCGGCGCACTGCGCGCCGACCGCTTTTTTGAAAACCTTGGGACTCGTGTTCGCCCCGGTCGCACGGCGACATGTGAAGTCGATCGCGAGTTCCGCACGAGCCAGAGAGCACTTAATGTGCTCTCTGTGCGAGTCAGGACTGTCCGAGTAGGCGACTTCACATGCCGCCGTGCGACCGGGGCGAACACCCTTCAAAGATTTTCAAAAAAAGTTGTTGACGCGCGCGTAACGACTCGTCTAATATATCCCTTGCGCGATGGACCTGTAGCTCAGTTGGTTAGAGCGTCCGGCTGATAACCGGGAGGTCACAAGTTCGAATCTTGTCAGGTCCACCACTTTCTTTCGCAATAAACACCCCAGCGAGAGCCGAGTCGCCGCTGGGGTGTTTATTACTGTCTCCGTGGGGGTTTAGCTCAGCTGGGAGAGCGCGGGCTTTGCAAGCCTGAGGTCAGGGGTTCGATCCCCCTAACCTCCACCATGATGGACCTGTAGCTCAGTTGGTTAGAGCGTCCGGCTGATAACCGGGAGGTCACAAGTTCGAATCTTGTCAGGTCCACCATCAAAACTGTGAAGAGCCCTGGGGCGTTGCCTCGGGGCTTTTTTCTTACCCACAGAAGGTAGTCAAAAAAGCTCTGTCTCAAATTAACTACTTTGATTTTGTGTGCTGCGCGAAAGTTTGGGTAGTATAGCTATTCAATGCGGCGGGCCGCCGCATGTTAACCGCTACGTACCGGAGGTGTTCCATGGTTCGTGTCGACATAGAGACTATCGTCATGGCCGCCGGTCCCGTGCCATCGCTTATCGTGCTTCGCGAACGCTGCAGCAAGTCGGATTCCCCCGCGCCGCTGCGCTCCCTCTCCATCCAGACTGGTTCGTTTGAAGCTGCTGCCATTAGCCGTGGCATCGATAGCGGCCGCGCCGAGCGCCCAATCACGCACGACCTGCTGCTCGACACCGTCGACGCCCTGGGTGCCAAGCTCGAACGCGTCGAAATCGTCCGCGCCGAGCCGCCCGTGTTTTACGCGACGGTTGTCGTGTTGGCCGATGGCAGCGAGCATAGGATCGACGCGCGCCCGAGCGACGCCATCGCCCTCGCCGTACGCAGCAATGCCCCCATGTTCGTTGAAGACGACATCATGAATCGCTTGGGCACCGTCTCGCCGCACGCCGAGGAAGTCGACGACGAGCAAGAGTTCGAAAAGTTCGATGAGTTCGTCCACACGCTCTCGCCCGATGATTTTTAAATGCTCGACAAACACGCGACGGAGTGCGCGCTCATGAGCGTCGGAGTTTCTGCTGAGGCGGCTGCGATCGCCCGCGAGGCCCAGATGCGCTCTGAGGCGTCCGAGGCGGCACGCATTGCCTATGTGACGCAGGCCCGCACGCTTCGCGAACGCCGCGGCTCGTTTATCAAGATGGTTGTCATCTCCGCCCTTGTCGCGGCAATCTGTTCGCGCCTTCGTGGTACAGTTGGTGCGCTTGGGTTTTCGATCTCTACGGGCCTGGTGATCTGGGGTGTGGTCGACGCGGTAATGCTGACCAGTCAGATCAAGGTGCTCGACAAGCGCGCGATGGATATGATGCGCGCCCGCGACGCTGCCGCCAAGATCGCCGCCGAGGCACAGGAACTGTAACGACGCCGGACTCGATGGGAAGGTCTAAAGATGGCACAGGATATGCAGGACGCCGGTAACGTCTCCGCCGAGCTCGACGCCATGGTGTGTGACCTGATTGGTGCGTTCTTGGACGACCTTGCCGCCGGCGAGAATCCGGGCGTAGTTGTGGCGATTGAGGACGCTGCTTCCAACCGATATCTGGCGGCGCTCGACGAGGACGGCGAAGAGGCGTGCCTCGAGGCGGCCACCAACTTTATCTCCGAACACAAGATGGGTCTTAAGGACGAGGGCCTGGGCCGTATCGCCCGATATGCCATCGGCTACACCGGCTGCGTCGAGGTTGACGGCGGCTATCACGATGCTCTGCTCGTGAGCTTCTTCGAAACCACGCTCGAGAGCGGTTTTTCGGCATATGTGCTGTATGAGGGCATGGGCGCCGGCGATGGTTTTATGTGGAGCGACCCTGAACCTGCAGGTGAGGAAACCCCTCTCATCTAAAATCGCTAAAATAAACGAGTTTTCGGTAAAAGGCTCAATATTCCCGCCGAGCGTTGCATTGCTGGGTGGGTCGCATACGCGTGCCGGTTGTATATAGATAGAAGATAGGGGAACTACATGCGCGTAGACAATCTGAGGAACATCGCCATCATCGCCCACGTCGACCACGGCAAGACGACGATGGTTGACAAGCTCCTGCGTGCCACGGACGCCTTCCGTGCCAACCAGCAGGTCGAGGACCGCGTCCTGGACTCTAACGACCAGGAGCGCGAGCGCGGCATCACGATTCTCGCCAAGAACATCTCTATCGAATACAAGGACGTCAAGATCAACGTCATCGACACCCCGGGCCACGCCGACTTTGGCGGCGAGGTCGAGCGCGTGCTGCGTATGGCCGACGGCGCCCTGCTGCTGGTCGATGCCTTTGAGGGCCCCATGCCCCAGACCCGCTTCGTGCTGCGTCACGCTATCGACACCGGCCTCAAGATCATGATCGTCATCAACAAGATCGATCGTCCGGGTGCCAACCCCGAGAAGGCCTACAACGACTGCCTGGACCTTATGGCCGACCTGGGCGCCACCGACGACCAGCTTGAGTTCGCCATGGAGCACGTGGTCTACGCCAGCGCCATGAATGGCTTTGCCCGCCTTGACCCCAACGACGGCAACATGGACATGTATCCGCTGCTCGATATGATCATCGACGACATGCCCGCGCCCGAGGTTGACGAGAATGCCCCGCTGGCCATGCAGTGCGTGACCATCGACCACTCCAACTTCGTTGGCCGCATCGGTATCGGTCGCGTGTACTCCGGCGCCATTCACCAGGGCGATCAGATCCTGGTCGTCAAGAACGACGGCTCCAGCGCCACCGCTACCGTCAAACAGCTCTTTACTTTCGACTACCTGGGCCGCACCGAGTGCCAGGAAGTCGGCGCCGGCGATATCGCTGCTGTCGTGGGTATTGACCGCACCGATATCGGCGATGTCTACACCGATCCCGAGAACCCCGTCGAGCTCGAGCCCATCGAGATCGACCCGCCGACCCTGTCCATCGTCTTTGAGGCTTCGACCTCCCCGCTCGTCGGCCGCGACGGCGACATCGTGGGTGCCCGTCAGCTCAAGGAGCGCCTGTTCAACGAGGCCGAGAACAACGTGACCATGAAGATCGAGGAGCTCGAGGACAAGAGCGGCGTCGAGGTCTCTGGCCGCGGCATTCTGCACCTGTCCGTCCTGATGGAGTCCATGCGCCGCGAGGGCTTTGAGTTCCAGGTCGGTCGTCCCCGCGTTCTGTTTAAGAAGGACGAGAACGGTAACAAGCTGGAGCCTGTCGAGCAGGCCGTCGTCGAGTGCCCGGACGAGTACTCGGGCAAGGTCGTTGAGGTCTTTGGCACCTCCGGCGGCATCATGACGAGCATGGACACCTCAGGCATCGTGACGCACCTTGAGTTTAAGATCCCGACCCGCGGCATCATGGGTCTTAAGAACCGCATTATGAACGTCACTCACGGCGAGGGCGTGTTCTACCACACCTTCCTGGAGTACGGTCCCTATGCTGGCGAGATTGGCAACCGCCAGAACGGCGCCATGATCTCCATGACCACCGAGAAGGCCGTTGCCTACGCCCTGGGTACGCTGCAGGAGCGCGGCCAGCTGTTTGTCGAGCCGGGTACCGAGTGCTACGAGGGCATGATCGTGGGCGAGCGCAGCAAGGCCGGCGACATGGTCGTCAACATCGCCCGTACCAAGAACCTGGGCAACCAGCGTTCCTCGACCTCCGACATCTCCGTCCAGCTGGTGCCGCCTCGCACCTTCTCGCTGGAGGAGGCGCTGGAGTACATCGCCGACGACGAGCTGGTGGAGATCACTCCCAAGAACATCCGCCTGCGCAAGCGTCTGCTCAACGCCACCGACCGCAAGAAGGCTGCCGTCCGCGCCGGCCAGGTCAACAAATAATCGCTGGGGCTTATAACCGCCAATAAGAAAGGGCGTCGACCGCAATGGTCGGCGCCCTTTTTGGTGCAATGGGGTCAGGTTGCTTTGCAACACCATAAATATGCCTGGCCCTTTTGTGGTGGTTGGCGGCTAGGCGGAGGGAAGGCCTGGCGTGTTGGCGGCTTGCTGGGGCTTGAGGCGGGCGTTGCGCCAGATGATTTGGATAACGTAGCCGAGCATAAAGACAAAGGCCACGCCGCTGATGAAGTCGCCGATGAGGGGAAGTCCCGTGAGGGCACCTGCGGCGATACCGCCGACGGCTGCCATGGCGTAGCGGTTCTGGTTATGTCCGACCATGCGGGCGATTGCGCAGCCCGCAAAAGCGGTGGAGACCAGCGCAATGCCGATAACGCCGCACAAGAGGGTTCCGGCAAGCGACAGGCCAGCGATGGAGATAATCAGCAGTAGGACGGCGGGGACGATAGCGATCGTGCCCAGAAGACCGCTCACCCACAGGGGCGTGGGGTGCTGGTGGAGCATTCCGGCGGCGCTGGCGGTCGCTCGCGGAAAGACGAGCTCGAGCAGCAGAGCGACAAAGCAGGTCGAGAGCGCCGCGGCGACGATGCCGCTGATGACATCGTTAATGGTGGAAGTATCTTCGTTCTCGGTGCGGTCGATCTTGAGCGCGCCGACCTCGGCTCCTGCGGCGCGCTCGGGGTCTTCGGAAACATGTGCGTTCACGGTGCCGGTAATGCGGGCATTCTTGCCCAAGACGAGCTTATCGGCCCAAACCTCGACATCGCCGTCGACGGTGCCATCGATTGTCACGGTGTCGCCTGCGAGCGCTGCCGACTTGACAGAGCCGCGCAGGGCAACCGTCTCGCCCATTGCGTAAAAACAGTTGGCGGTGCTACCAGTGTTGAGCACGACATGCTGACCGGCTACCGTCACGCTGCCATCGATTGCGGTTTTGGAGATATCGATGGTGCGCGCCGCCAGGCGAACGGCGCCGCCTACGGTGCAGTCGCGAATCGACAGGCTCTCGCCTGCCGCGATAATATCGCGGCCGATGGAAGCGTCGTCTAGGTTAAGGCTTTGGCCGGCCCAGTACAGGTCGCCTTCGACGCCAGACGGATTTGAGTCAACTTCGGTTGCGAGCACGTTGCCGGCGGTGTCTGTGCCGGCGAACGACGTTGTGGGAAGCGCGGTCAGCGCAAGCGCTATCAGTGCGAATAGGAGGGCGGTGCGGGCCTGCGCTTTACGGCGCCGGGACGACGGTTCTAGGTTGCAAGGCATAATGAATCCTTCGTTAGATACTCGACATGTATCTAACAGGGTACCCAACGCGCGGGCGCTCTAAAAGAACCTCTCGGTTGCATTTCGAAGGGTCGTGCCGCGCTGTCTACTTTTTGCGATGCAAGAAGCGCGCGATGTCTTCCTCGGTGGGGCTTTTGATGTCAAAGCGCAGCGAGAGCCAGCGCAGGCCCATGGTCACCGCAACGCATACGACTAGCGCAGCGACATTGCTGACCAAGCCACTCATGACGAGGCTTACATAGCTTGCCGATCCGGCGATGGCCGCGATGGCATAAAAGTTAGTGCGTTGGAAAATGCCTGGGACCACGCCCATAAAGCCGTCGCGCAACATGCCGCCACCCACCGCGGTGAAGAAGCCCATCATGATGCATACGGCCGGCGCAAAGCCATAAACCAGTGCCTTGTCCGCTCCGGTGGCGGCGTAGATGCCGACCGAGATGATGTCGAGCAATGGGATGAGTTTCTCGGGTTTATCGACGATTGCCGGGAAGATGTAGATGATGGCCGCCGTGGCGATGGAAAGCGGGAGTGCCATCGGCTGGTTGAGGATGTAGACGTTGCCCACCTGCAGCGTCATGTCGCGTAAAAGACCGCCGCCCAGACCGCAGACCACGGCGAGTGCGACCGCGCCCACCAGGTCGAGCTTGTGCTCGCGCGCAACCAGCACACCCGAGATCGATGCCGCGACAACGGCGAACATCTCGAGCCAAAATGGGATAGCGACCATGGCATCCGAGGCATGTGAGGTAACGGTTATAGCGGCGACGACGGGCAAGATGGGGTCCTTTGAGTTACGGGTTTGGACAATGCCCGTACATAGTACATGTTCGGCGCCGATTGCGACCCTATTGCTCGGCAAACGGTCGGGACTGGGCGCGGCCATAGGTTCCAAACATGTACATCAGCCTCCAAAGATGTCGAAAAATGTCGTTTTTGGAGGGTGGTGTACATGTTTGGGGGGGAAGCGCGGGGTGAGTGGGTTCGCCGTTACTCAGAAGGCGACTCTTCGGCTTGATTGCTCTTCCAGTTGCGGATAAGCACCTTGCGCAGTTCGTTTTGCTTTCGCTGATACTCGGCATCTACGCAACGAGGCATGCCGAGTGCTTCGCGGATATTGTTCATGGCACGGTGGAAAGCGAGTTGGCTGGCAAATTGCGTTGAGGTGAGCGTGACGATGCGATAGCCCATTTGGGCGACCACGGCCTCTCGCTCCGCATCTGCTCCCTTGCGTTCGACCTCGTCGTGAAAGCCGCCCTTATATTCGATGCCGAGCTCTCTGCGCTTATAGGTAATGAGGGCATCGATTTTGAGCGTTCGAGCTTTGGTGCAATGCCAAAGTCGTTTAGGGATTTCGAGTGGCTTGTTGAGTTCGACACCTCGGATGCCAACACCGCCTTCGCTCGTCGGGAGCGAAAGGGCGATAGCGGATGCGGTTTCCATGGGTGAGGCTGAGTGGTCGTAGATATGCCTGAGCGCGAGTCGGGCGCGTGTGGCACCGGGTTTGCCGGGGTGCCGATCGAGCAGATCGACAATTTCGTTCTTGGAAGCGGTAGCTGGTTGATCGGTGTAGGGGCCATCGGGATTGAGCCCCATGCGATAATCACCGCAAACTTCGTAGCCGTATTCGAGGTATTCGATTCTGTCCATCCACTCGGCAGCGAATACGAAGGTAAGGGCTTCGTCGGTGATAAAAATACCAGGGGACAGCTCGTCAATATGGTCGTAGGGTAGATTTTGGCCAAGAACGTGGCAATTTACACCGTTGGCGCGGATTCGCTCGAAGGCAAATACAACGGAGATATCGATGGTCTCAAGCATGCTAGTGGGAATACCGCAGTCGGTAAGAGCCTGTCGAATGCGCGTGATACGTTGCTGGGTGGAGAGGCCTCTTGCACCTATCTGGTAGTCGTGTTGCGCGATCGCTTGAACCAGGTCTTGTGGCGCATGATGGACGAGCCATGCGGTTTTATGCGTAATGAGAACAGGAGTATCCATTGGGGACCTCTCGCTTTATGCCGATATGCAGTCCTTATGTCCGTTGAAGTGAGGAAATATACCGAATGCTGGCAAAACGGCCGATCGTGCGCCGAGTGCGATATGCAAACATGTACATCAGCCTTCAAAGATGTCGAAAAATGTCGGTTTTGGAGGGTGACGTACATGTTTGGTTCGGATGTGCGGCCGAGAGGGGATCCGATAACAAAAAAGCTCCCATTGTTGGGAGCTTTCTCAAGCAAAATGGCGGAGGAGGAGGGATTCGAACCCTCGTGACCTTATACAGGCCAAACGGTTTTCGAGACCGCCGCATTCAACCACTCTGCCACCCCTCCGCGTGGGGTAAAAACAAAGCAGGCTCGAAGGCCTGCTTTGGAATTAACTGGCGGAGAGTCAGGGATTTGAACCCTGGAGACGCTTTTGACGCCTACACGATTTCCAATCGTGCTCCTTCGGCCACTCGGACAACTCTCCGTTAAATGCGAAAGTCAGTATACACGAGGAATCGCAAAGTGCAAACAGAAAAGTTGGCATTTTTTGAAACGCTTGGCTTCGTGACGGGGTCTAGGAGGCCAAAAACGGGCTCTGACCAGCATGGCTGCATGCAGCAAATTGTTCAAAATAGGTATTTATAGACGACGTTGCAGCAATTTAAAAATCTTTGGACGGTGTTGTGAACCACTGGTATGCATTTCGCGACCAAAGCCTTGCAATTGCTGACCTGCGGTTTGATTTGGCTTGTCCCCGCAGCGCCGTATCTTGTCCACAGATTCGTCAAGCATTTGGTCAGCATTTGGTTGGAAGACGCATGAAGTGCCGTGTGAGTATGGACATATGTGGAGGTCATGAGGTTGTAGCTGCATATTCTTGCAGCCTGGAAGGTTGAAAGATATTATTACCAAGTCTTTTCCTGCTTCAGGCGCACCTTCACGACCTGAAGCCACATTTGCCCAGAGGAGGTGACAATATGAAGGCTTATGAACTGCTGTTCTTTGTTGACCCGTCGCTCGACCCCGAGACTCGTCTCGCTGTTATGAAGCGTATCGATACCACGATCGCTGAGGGCGCTGGCAAGGTCGACTCCGTTGACGAGTGGGGCAAGCGCAAGCTCGCCTACGAAATCAACGACCTCACCGATGGTGACTACACCCTCATCAACTTCCACGCAGATCCTACCCAGATCGCCGAGCTTGATCGCGTCCTGCGCATCACCGACGCTGTGGTCCGCCACATGATCGTCCGTCGCGACGACCAGGAGTAAGACTGTCGTTTTGGACTGGGCTTGTGCCCCAAGAGGAAGTAGTGAGTTATGAGCATCAATCGAGTGAACATCACCGGTAACCTCACGCGTGATCCCGAGCTGCGCGCCACCGCCGGCGGAACCCAGGTTCTGTCCTTTGGCGTCGCTGTGAACGATCGTCGCCGCAACCCGCAGACTGGCGAGTGGGAGGACTATCCCAACTTTGTCGACTGCACTATGTTCGGCACGCGCGCCGAGGCCGTGAGCCGTTTCCTGGCAAAGGGAAACAAGGTCGCGATCGAGGGCAAGCTGCGCTACAGCTCTTGGGAGCGCGACGGCCAGCGCCGGAGCAAGCTTGAGGTCATCGTCGATGAGATCGAGTTTATGAGCTCCCGTGGTGGCCAGGGTGGCTACGATCAGGGCGGTTACGCCCCCGCAGCCCCTGCAGCGCCCGCACCGCGTCCTGCCGCACCGGTGGCTACGCCGCCCGCGGTCGACGTCTACGATGAGGACATCCCGTTCTAAGGGCTGTTCACCTATTTTTGAGTGAGAGGCGGCTTCGGTTCGCCGAAGTTGCCAAACGAAAGGTATTTTGACATGGCTAATGATTTTTCTGCACGTCAGCCGCGTCGTAAGTACTGCCAGTTCTGCAAGGAGAACACTGAGTTCATCGACTATAAGGATACTCAGCTTCTCCGTAAGTACATGACCGACCGTGGCAAGATCAAGCCCCGTCGCGTCACTGGCGCTTGCACGCAGCATCAGCATGACATCGCCAACGCCATCAAGCGCGCCCGCGAGATGGCTCTCCTGCCGTACACCGTCCCCGTGGTTTCCTCTCGTGGCAACCGCGACCGCGGCTAAGAAGGGAGACGCATCATGAAGGTTATTCTTCTCGATGAGATCAAGGGCAAGGGCGGCGAGGGTGACGTCGTAGAGGTCGCTCAGGGTTACGCTGAGAACTTCCTGTTCCCCAAGAAGCTCGCTGTTGCCGCCACCAAGGGCAACCTCAAGCAGCTTGACGAGCGTCGCAACAACATCGCCAAGCGCGAGGCCGTCCGTCTGGCTACCGCCAACGAGACCAAGGCTGCCTTCGAGGGAAAGACGGTCACCGTTGACGTCAAGGTCGGCGACGAGGGCATCCTCTTTGGCTCCGTTACCGCCGCTATGATCGCTGACGCCATCAAGGCTCAGCTCGGTATGGACATCGACCGCAAGCGCGTCGAGCTCGGTAAGCCCATCAAGGTTGCCGGTGCCCACACCGTTGCCATCTCGCTGTACCGCGAGATCAAGGCCGAGGTTGTCGTTCTCGTTGGCGTTACCGCCGAGGAGCTCGCTGCCGAGGCTGAGGTTGAGGAGACCGCTGAGGTCGCCGAGGCCGAGACCGCCGAGGTCGAGACTGAGGCTGCTGCCGAGTAGCATTTGCTGCAACGCAACAATCTTGTTCTAAGAAGGGCGCTCTGGGAGACCAGGGCGCCCTTTTGTTTTCCACGCTCGGCGAGCGCCATGGCAGGCGTTGTGGTGAAGTCCTATACACGGGACCGTTCATCCGTTTCGTTCGGCGATGATTGCCGGGGCGCGGCCCGTTTTGGGACTGTGGCTGATACTATGGATGCTCGCAAGCGATATGAATGAGGATGCTCATGGCATATGACGAAAGGGAGACGGGGCTGACGGTCGAGGACCGTGGCTCCAAGTTGGGTCTCCCTCAAAACCAAGATGCAGAGGCCAATGTACTGGCCGCCATGCTGCTGTCACCCGAGGTGGTCGAGGAGGCCCAGGTCGAGCTGCAGCCCGATGACTTCTACCGGCCCATTCATAAGACCATCTACACCGCGATGGTCGATATGTACAACAGCCGCATTCCCATCGACTCTATCTCGCTGATCGATTACCTGCGCAGCATCAACAAGCTTGATGCCGTGGGCGGCGAGGCCTACATTTTGGAACTGATGGGTCAGACCCTGTCGCTCGTGAACTGGCAGCACCATGCCGCCATCGTCCGTCGCGACTCGATGCTGCGCGAGCTGATCGGTGCCACCAACGAGATCAACGCGCTGGCTTATAACGCCCCTACCGACACCAAAGAGGTCGTGGAGCTGGCCGAGAGCAAGCTGCTCAAGGTCACGGCGCGCGAGGTCAAGTCGAGCTATAAGACACTGACCGAGTTTATGGTCGAGGCCTATAACGAGGCCGAGGAAGTGTGCAAGGCCGGCGGACAGGCCGCGGGCGTGCCCACCGGCTTCCCGTCGCTCGACCGCATGCTCATGGGCTTCCGCGAGGGGCAACTCATCATTATCGGCGCCCGCCCTGCCGTGGGTAAGACGTCGTTCGCTCTGAACCTGGCGCTGAATGCCGCCGCTGTGGGCTATACCGTTGGCTTCTTTTCGCTGGAGATGTCGGGCAAGGAAATTGCCCAGCGCCTGATTTGCGCCTACGCCATGATCTCAATCAGCGACTTCCGTACGGGCCGCATTAGCCCCGAGCAGTGGGCCAATATCAACGAGGCCACGCAGACCTTGTCTAAGCTCGACATTTTGATTGACGATACGCCCGGCACCACGGTGACCGAGATCCGCGCCAAGAGCCGCCGCATGCTCCACAACAAGGAGAAGGCCATCATCATCCTGGACTACCTGCAGCTGGTGAGTCCTCCGCCGGGACGTCGCTCCGAGAGCCGTACCGTCGAGGTCTCCGAGATGTCGCGTGGCTTAAAGATCATGGCCAAGGAGCTCAAGATTCCGTTGATCGCGCTGTCGCAGCTGTCGCGTCAGGTCGAGTCCCGTACCGGCAAGCGCCCGCAGCTGTCCGACCTGCGTGAATCGGGCTCCATCGAGCAGGACGCCGACATCGTTATGTTCTTGGACCGCTCCGCCGATGAGGCCGAGGCCTCGCGTGACGATCGACCCGACGAGGGCGTCACGCGTATCGTCGTGGCCAAGAACCGTTCGGGCCCGATCGGTGACGTCGACCTGATGTTCCTGCCGGCATCCACCAAGTTCTATGAGCTTGATGGGGCGCATACCGAGGAGTAGGACAGGCGCCCGTTGCACGGGTATACTGGGAATGTTTTGTGCTTCTGCGTGCCGGCGTGGCGCGTAGACAGTCCATGAATGTAAGGAGTAAACATGCCGTCAACCGTTTTGGTCGGTGCCCAGTGGGGCGATGAGGGCAAGGGTAAGATCTGCGACCTGGTCGCCGGCGACTTCGATGCCGTCGTGCGCTATTCGGGCGGTAATAACGCCGGCCACACCATCGTCGTCAACGGCAAGAAGTACGGCCTGCACCAGGTGCCCTCCGGCATCATGTATTCCGACCATGTGTCGGTGATCGGTAACGGCTGCGTCGTCAACCCCAAGGTTGTCCTTGAGGAGATTGACATGTTCGAGGCCGACGGCATCACCACCAAGAACCTCAAGATCAGTGGCAACGCGCACATCATCATGCCGTACCACATCGATCTGGATGGTGCTTTTGAGCAGAAGCTCGGCAAGAAGAACATCGGTACCACCAAGCGCGGCATCGGTCCGTGCTACCAGGACAAGATGGCCCGCATCGGTCTGCGCATGCAGGACATGCTGGACGAGACGCTGTTCCGCGACAAGCTGGAGACCGCTCTTGCCCGCGTGAATCCCGAGCTCGAGCTCATCTACCACCTGCCCACCTACACCGTGGACCAGATCTGCGACGAGTACCTGCCCATGGCCGAGCGCCTGCGTCCCTACATCACCGAGACGAGCCTGCTGCTCAACAACATGATCGACGAGGGCAAGGACCTGCTGTTCGAGGGCGCCCAGGCAACGCTGCTCGACATCGACCACGGCACCTATCCGTACGTGACATCTTCCAACTGCACCGCCGGCGGCGCCATCACCGGCTCCGGCGTCGGTATGAAGAATGTCGACCGCGTGCTGGGCGTCATGAAGGCCTATATCACCCGTGTCGGGTCGGGCCCCATGCCCACCGAGCTTTCCTATGAGTCCGAGGCCGGCCATACGCTGACCGAGGAAGGCTATGAGTACGGCGTGACTACCGGCCGTCGCCGTCGCTGCGGTTGGTTCGATGGCCCCATCGCCAACTACGCCTCGCGTGTTAACGGCCTCACCGATATCGCCATGACCAAGCTCGACGTGCTTTCGGCCTTCGATACCATCAAGGTGTGCGTTGCCTACGACGTCGACGGCGAGCGTTACACGAGCGTGCCCGAGCATCAGGTTCGTTTTGAGCACGCCAAGCCCATCTACGAGGAGCTCCCGGGCTGGAAGTGCGACATCACCGGTTGCCGCAGCTTTGAGGAGCTGCCGCAGGAGGCTCAGGACTACGTGGCGTTTATCGAGGATCTGGCACACACCCGCGTGACGTTCATTGGCGTCGGTGCCGGTCGCGAGCAGATCATCAACCGATTCTGGAAGTAATCGGCACTATTCGGTTATTGCGATATACCCCTTTGCAGCCCGGACGGGCGGCTGAGGGGTATATTTGCTTGCAAAGGGCTCGCGCGGAGCGGGCCGTTCATCCATAGAGGAGGCACCCTTGAAGGCGGACACTCAAACCATCGACATCCTGTTGTTGGGCAGCGGCGGCCGCGAGCATGCTCTGGCAGCAAAGCTCGCAGCATCACCGCGCGCCGGCAAGCTCTACATTGCGCCGGGTAACGGCGGCACCGCGAGCTGCGGCGAGAACGTGGTTCTCGACGATTGCGATCCTGCGGCCGTGGCGGCGTTTGCCCAGAGCCACGGATGCGGACTCGTGGTGATTGGCCCCGAGGCTCCGCTCGTGGCGGGCGTTGCCGATGCCGTGCGCGCGGCGGGCATTCCCTGCTTTGGCCCGGGTGCCGAGGGCGCTCAGATGGAGGGTTCCAAGTTATTCTCCAAGCAGCTCATGGAGCGTGCCGGCATTCCGACGGCCGCCTACGGCTCGTTTACTGACGAGGCTTCGGCTCTTGCCTATGTGCGCGAGCAGGGCGCCCCGCTGGTCGTCAAGGCCGACGGCCTTGCCGCGGGCAAGGGCGTTATCGTGGCGACTGAGCTTGCGCAGGCCGAGGAGGCCGTGCGCGAGTGCTTTGGCGGCACCTTTGGCGATGCCGGCAACACCGTTGTCATTGAGGAAATGCTGACCGGCCCCGAGTGCTCGCTGCTGGCCTTTACCGACGGCAAGACCGTGCGCCCCATGGCCACCTCGCAGGATCACAAGCGTGCACTCGAGGGCGACCTTGGCCCCAACACCGGTGGCATGGGCGTCTACAGCCCGGTGCCCATCGTGACCGACGAGGAGCACGCCACCATGGTGAAGGTCATGGAGCAGACCGTGGCCGAGCTCGCCGCCGAGGGCATCGACTACCGCGGCTGCCTGTACGGCGGCTTTATGCTCACCCCCGCCGGCCCCAAGGTGCTGGAGTTCAACGCCCGCTTTGGCGACCCCGAGACGCAGGTCGTGCTGCCGCGCCTCAAGAACGACCTGGTCGAGGTTATGCTCGCCTGCGCCAACTGCGAGCTCGATCAGATTGAACTCGATTGGCGCGACGAGTGGGCTGTGGCTGTTGTCCTGACGAGCGCGGGCTACCCTGGCAGCTACGAGAAGGGCAAAGTCATCACCGGCATCGCCGACGCCGAGGCCATGGAGAACGTGACCGTGTACCATGCCGGCACCGCCGTGGTGGATGGCCAGCTTGTGACCAACGGTGGCCGAGTGCTTGCCGTGACCGCGCTGGGCGATACGTTTGAGAACGCTCGCAACCTTGCCTACGAGGCCTGCGAGAAGATTGATTTTGAGGGCAAGACCCTGCGTCATGACATCGGTCTGCGCGCGCTGCGTGGCCGTGACGCCTGGGATGCCTAAAGTCCGAGAGGGATGAGACGGATGGACGAGAAGAACGAAGAGCTCGTGGATGCGCAGATCGTCGAGGAAGATAGCCGCATATATGGGCACGCCGAGGGCGAGCCTGGTGGCGAGGTCGCTGACGAGCCGGCGCTGGTGCTGGGCGACGACGACCCGCACGATGCCGAGCTGCACGAGAAGATTCTTTCGGAGGAGTGCGCCTGGAAGGGCAAGATCCTCGACGTCCACCGTCTTGAGGTTGAGCTGCCCAACGGTCGCCGTAGCGCCCGCGATATCGTTCGCCATCCGGGTGCGGCGGCCGTTGTGGCACTGACCGAGAGCGGCAAGATTGTACTGGTGCGTCAGTACCGCACCGCCATCGACCGCGTGACGGTCGAGATTCCCGCCGGCAAGCTCGATCCAGGCGAGGACCCGCTCGATTGCGCCAAGCGCGAACTGCATGAGGAGACGGGCTTTAAGGCTGGTCGTATTCGCTTTTTGACGTCGATTGTCACGTCCTGCGGTTTTTGCGATGAGATCATCCACATCTACTTGGCTACCAAGCTCGAGTTTGATGCGCCCAACCCCGATGATGACGAGTTTGTCAACGTGGACCTGGTGCCGCTGCACGAGCTGATCGACGCCGTGCTCGACGGCAAGATCGAAGACGCCAAGACCGTCGTAGGCGCGCTTGCCTGCGACAGTATCGCTCACCGACTAGGCGGGGCAGAGCTGTAACGAGCGGGGATGATCCCGCAGGTTTGTGTAAGTCAGCGAAAGTGCTCCATTTGAGGCAAGGTGGCCTAAAAGAGGAGGGAAGCGTATGGATATACGCGACCGACGATTGAAGGCCAGATTGTCCAAATGGAGCACTTGCAGCGTCGAGACGAAACGCGGTTTGGTAAAACCGCGTAAGGTGATTATGCTGAAGAGGTTTCTTTCGTATTACAAGCCCCAGATGGGGCTTTTTGTTGCCGATACTGTTTGTGCCCTGGTGCTTGCCGCCATTGACCTGGCGTTTCCTATCATTCTGCGCAATCTGACCGGCGGGCTCTTTACCCAGGGTCAGGTTGCTATTATGCAGGCACTCGGCATGATCGCGGTTGGCCTGGTACTGATGTATGCCATTCGTTGCGCCTGTCGCTACTTTGTGAGTTACTGGGGCCACGTGATGGGCGCGCGCATGGAGTCCAAGATGCGCGAGGACCTGTTCGATCAGTACGAGCGCTATAGCTTTGCGTACTTCGATCGCAACAGCTCGGGTGACATGATGAGCCGCGTGGTCAACGACCTGTTCGATATCTGCGAGGCAGCGCATCACGTACCCGAGTGGATAATCATCTGCGGTATCGAGATTATCGGCTCGTTTGTGATCCTCTTTACCATCGCTCCGGTGCTGGCGCTTGCCATGGCCGTGGTGACGGCGGTGTTTGCGGTCATCATGTTTTGGCAGAACATGCGCATGCGCGAGGTCTTTAGCGACAACCGCAAAAAGATCAGCGGCATTAATGCGCAGCTGCAGGATTCGCTGGCGGGTATGCGCGTGGTCAAGAGCTTTGCCAACGAGGAGACCGAACGCTCTAAGTTTCGCGCCTCGAACGACCGCTATCTTTCGTCCAAGGAGAACATGTATCACGCCATGGGCGTCTACACTGCGATGTACGGCCTGCTCTCGGGCGTGTTGTACGTGATCGTGGTGCTGCTGGGTGGTTGGCTAGTGGCGCAAGGCCAACTGCAGGCGGTCGATATGGCGACCTTCGCGCTCTACATTTCACTGTTCTGCACGCCGCTCGAGACGCTCGTCAATTCGGCCGAAACGTATCAGAAGGCCATCGCCGGCTTTAAGCGTATGGACGAGGTGCTTTCGACCGCCCCGGATATCCAGGATAAGCCGGATGCCGCGGACCTGCAGGTGACGGCTGGCGCGGTTGAATATCGCGACGTGTGCTTTAGCTACGAGGATGTTGAGCTGGGCGAGGGCGGCTCCGACGGACGCCCTGTTATCGACCACATGAATCTGTCCATCAAGCCCGGACAGACCATTGCCCTGGTTGGCCCCTCGGGCGGTGGCAAGTCCACAACGTGTTCGCTGCTGCCGCGCTTTTATGACGTGGCTGCTGGATCTGTCAGCATCGACGGCCAAGACGTGCGCGACGTGACGCAACAGAGTCTGCGCCGCGCCATTGGCCTGGTGCAGCAGGATGTCTATCTGTTTGACGGTACGATTGGCGAGAACATCGCTTACGGCAAGCCAGGCGCCACGGCAGAAGAGGTCGCCGAGGCCGCCCGCCGCGCCAATATCGATGCCTTCATTGAGTCGCTGCCGCAGGGCTACGACACGGTCGTGGGCGAGCGCGGCAGCCGTCTTTCGGGCGGCCAGAAGCAGCGCGTAGCCATTGCGCGCGTGTTTCTCAAGAACCCCAAGATCCTGATTCTGGACGAGGCGACGAGCGCCTTGGATAACGAGAGTGAGGAGGCGGTGCAGGAGTCGCTCGAGCGCCTGGCGCGCGGTCGCACCACGATCATCATCGCTCACCGCCTCTCGACCATCAAACATGCCGACGAGATTGCGACCGTTGAGCATGGTCGCGTTGTGGAGCGTGGCACGCACGAGGAGCTTCTCGCCCGTGGCGGCACCTATGCCCGTTACTATCGAATGCAGTTCGAAGGTGCGCGTGCGCACGAGCTCGACTGATTGATATGACAGGAAGTTTATGGCTGACAAGAACCCTTTGACTCCGGAAGAAGTGACGGAGTTATTCTCCGAAATCGATGCATCCGGCGTCTTGGATCCCACGCTCGCCAAAAAGCGCACCGAGCGCATGCGTGAGAAGGAGGCTGCGGCCAAGCGCGGTGACAAAGCGGCGCTAGCGCAGCTGCGCAGCGAGGACCGCGCGAGCCAGGCAAAACATATCGACCCGCTGTCCGAGGACGACCCTTCGGGTTCGCAGGTGAGCCATACCATTACGAAGACCGCGATGGCCGTGGTCATCGGTATTTTGGTGCTGATCGTGGGCATGCAGATTGGCTACGGCGTGATGCGTCGTCTGAACACCGCCAACCTGTCCGAGAGCGTTTCGGTCGATACCGTTTCGACCGCGCTCAAGGGTGGACTTGAATGGGGCAACGGCTTTACGCAGTTCCCGCTCGACTTCACCGTCGATGAAGCCGATGAACGCACGGGCACGGTCGAGGTGACGGTGTTGGACACATCGTCTGCCAACGAGCTCGAGCTGCTGTCCAACGGGCAGATTCAGGCCGCGGCGCTTGCGACCAACGCGTTGCTCAACGATAAGATCGACCGCGTGGTGTATAACGTTCACGCCTATATCGACGAGGATAGCAACATTCAGCACGATTCCTTCTTTGGCATGTTCCCCGCGCGCGGCCACCAGAGCGCCATTTTGACGTTCGTGTGGACCAAGAGCTCATCCAATGCCACGAGTATCGACTGGAAGATGCGCATCGTGAGTATGGATGACACCATCGCCGAGCGCATTCAGAAGCAGGTGAACTCGGTGTCGTCGTTGATTGAGGACCCGGTGGTGAGCCAGACCAAGATTGACGAGGAAAAAGCCGAGCGCGATCTGGAGCATCGTCTGCATGGCCGCGAGATTTTCCGTGGCGGCAAGCCCGATCGCACACCGTCCGAACTGCTGGAGCAGGACAAGAAAAAATAAGACGCCATCATCCCGCGTGAGCCACAAGCCCCGCGGGATGATTTTTCTGGGACGGGGATTAAAAAACATTATGCATAGAAAGTCATAATTATCATTTCGTAAACATTTCGATGAAATTAACGCCATGAGGCATGCTTGCGGTTACAATACCGCGAGGCCTAACTACACACCTTTAAGCCGGTCCTGTGAGACCGGGAAGGAGAATTATGGCGAACAACCATACCGCGGGCGCTGCCGCCCGCACCTTCGCGCCCAGCGAGCTTTGCCAGCGCATGCTGGCCAAAACCAGCAAGGGCACCTGCGGTCCCTGCATCCTGTACCTTGAGGATGGGACCATTTTTTATGGCCGTGCATGCGGTGCCGAGGGTACCGCGACCGGCGAGGTCTGCTTCAACACCTCGCTTGAGGGCTACTTTGAGGTCATGACCGACCCGAGCTATGCCGGCCAAATCGTAACCATGACCTATCCGCAGATCGGTAACTACGGCATCGACGAGACCGACGTCCAGTCGGCCTTCCCCGGTGATACCGCCCGCCCCGCGAGCGCTCCGGCTATGCGCGGCATGATCGTCCGCGACATGTGCGCCACGCCTTCCAACTGGCGCTCGGCCGTCAGCGTGCCGGAGTACCTGCGTGCCCACGGCATCGTCGCTATCGAGGGCGTCGACACCCGCGCTCTTGTGCGCCACCTGCGCGACAACGGCTCCAAGATGGGCATTATCTCGACGGAAATCTTTGACGTCGTCGAGCTTGCCGAGCGTCTGGCCGCAGCGCCGACGCTGGTGGGCGAGAACCTGGTCAAGACCGTGAGCTGCCCTGAGCCCCACGAGTTTGCAGCTGCCGACCTGCCCGCTACGCATGACTTTGCGCTTGCCCCTGCCGCCCCCGCCCGCCACAACGTGGTCGCCTACGACTGCGGCGTCAAGCGCGGCATTCTGGAGGGCCTCGTCCGCGCCGGCTGCGACCTTACTGTCGTGCCGTGGGATACGCCCGCGAGTGAGGTGCTCGACATGAATCCCGACGGCGTCTTTTTATCCAACGGCCCCGGCGACCCCGATGCCGTGGTGGAGACCTACGAGCAGGTGCAGCAACTGATCGGCAAGGTGCCGGTCTTTGGCATTTGCCTTGGTCACCAGATGATCAGCTTGGCGTGCGGCGCCCAAATGGAAAAGCTTAAATTCGGTCACCGTGGCGGTAACCAGCCGGTTATGAACCTGGTGAGCCGTCGCGTGGAGATTACCGCGCAAAACCACGGCTTTGGCCTGCTGTTCCCCAGTCTGGGCAAACTGATCCCGGAGCTTTCTGGCGGCGAGACCGAGCATGCGGCCGACGGCGACCTGCGCGCCTGGGTGCGTCGCGGCATCGCGCCGGTCGTGATGAACGAGCGCTTCGGCCGCATTCGCCTGACGCACGTGAACCTCAACGATGGCACCGCCGAGGGCATCCAGCTGCTCGACGCCCCGTGCTTCTCGGTCCAGTACCACCCCGAGGCCTCACCCGGCCCCACCGATGCCCACTATCTCTTTACCGCCTTTACGCGACTCATGGACGGCGAGGAGAACTACCTGGACATCGACACCGCGAAGGACCGCCTTGCCGGCTGGAATTTTGCCGAGACCGCCGCGACCGAGACCGAGGAGAACTAACATGCCGAAACGTACTGACATCAAGCGCATCCTCGTCATTGGTTCGGGCCCCATCGTTATTGGCCAGGCCTGTGAGTTCGACTACTCCGGCGCCCAGGCCTGCAAGGTGCTCAAGGAGGATGGCTTTGAGGTCATCCTGGTCAACTCCAACCCGGCGACCATCATGACCGACCCGGGCTTGGCCGACCGCACCTATGTCGAGCCCATCACCGCCGAGTTTATCGAGCGCGTAATCAAGAAAGAGCGCCCGGACGCGCTGCTGCCCACGCTGGGCGGCCAGACCGGTCTGAACGCCGCCGTCGAGCTGGCAAAAGACGGCACGCTCGACAAGTACGGCGTCGAGATGATCGGTTGTGACCTGGCCGCTATCGAGCGCGGCGAGGACCGCAAGCTCTTTAACGAGGCCATGGCCGAGATTGGCCTGGAGGTCGCGCGCTCCGGCTATGCCTACAGCGTGGAAGACGCCGAGGCCATTGCCGAGCGCGTGGGCTACCCCTGCGTGCTGCGCCCGAGCTTTACCCTCGGCGGCGCCGGCGGCGGCATCGCGCACACCCACGAGGAGCTCGTCTCCATCGTGAGCCAGGGCCTTGAGCTTTCGCCCGCCCACGAGGTGCTGGTCGAGGAGTCCATCGAGGGCTGGAAAGAGTACGAGATGGAGGTCATGCGTGACCACGCCGGTAACGGCATCATCGTGTGCTCCATCGAGAACCTCGACCCCATGGGCGTGCACACCGGCGACTCCATTACCGTGGCGCCGGCGCAGACGCTCTCCGACCTTGAGTATCAGCGCATGCGTGTGGCATCGCTCGCCATTCTGGAGAAGATCGGTGTCGAGACCGGCGGCTCCAACGTGCAGTTTGCCGTGAACCCCAACACCGGCCGCCTGATCGTCATCGAGATGAACCCGCGCGTGAGCCGTTCGTCCGCGCTTGCCTCCAAGGCCACGGGTTTCCCCATCGCCAAGGCCGCCGCGCGCCTGGCCGTGGGCTACACGCTCGACGAGATCGTCAACGACATCACCAAGGCCACGCCCGCCTGCTTTGAGCCCACGATCGACTACTGCGTCGTCAAGGTGCCGCGCTTTGCCTTCGAAAAGTTCAAGGGTACCGACCCCACACTCACCACGCGCATGAAGGCCGTGGGCGAGATCATGGCGATCGGTCGCACCTTTGAGGAGGCCTTTGGCAAGGCTATGCGCTCGCTGGAGGACGGTCACCAGGGCATTTGCGCCGCTGGCAAGGAGGGTGCGGACAAACTGAGCGACGACGAGCTCGCCCAGGCCGTTGCCACCCCGACCGAGCACCGTATCTTCTTTGTGGTCGAGGCCCTGCGCCGCGGCTGGGACGTCGCGCGCATCCATGCCATCTGCGGCATCGACCCGTGGTATCTCAACCGCATCAACGACATGGTGCAGGTTCAGGAGAGCATCCGTGGCCTGCGCGTGGAGGATATCGACGCCGACGCGATGCGCCTGCTTAAGCAGTATGGCACGAGCGACGCCGAGATTGCCGCGCTGACCGGCTCGGATGAGCGCTTTGTACGCGCCTACCGCAAGGGTCTGGGCGTGGTCCCCAGCATGAAGACGGTCGATACCTGCGCCGCCGAGTTCTCGAGCGCCACCGAGTACCACTACAAGACCTACGAGAACATTTACCGCACGAGTCCGGTCGCCAAGAAGTGCGTGGCTCCCGACGAGACCACGCCGGCGGCCAAGCCCAAGGCGATGATTCTGGGCGCCGGCCCCAACCGCATTGGCCAGGGCATTGAGTTTGACTACTGCTGCGTGCATGCGAGCTATGCGCTGGCCGCCCACGGCTTTGAGACCATCATGGTCAACTGCAACCCCGAGACCGTCTCGACCGACTACGATACGTCCGACCGCCTGTACTTTGAGCCGCTCACCTACGAGGACGTTATGGATGTCATCGATGTCGAGCGCCCTGACGGCGTCGTGGTGACGCTCGGCGGCCAGACCCCGCTTAAGCTGGCGCGCATGCTCGAGGAGAGCGGCGTCAACATTATGGGCACCAAGCCTGATGCCATTGACTTTGCCGAGGACCGCGAGCGCTTTGCCGCCCTGCTCGACAAACTGGGCATTATGTACCCGCCGGCGGGCCAGGCCACCTCGTTTGAGGAGGCCGAGGCCGTTGCCGCGCATATCGGCTACCCGCTGCTGGTGCGTCCGAGCTACGTGCTGGGCGGCCGTGGCATGATGATCGCCTACGATGCCGAGCATCTGCGCGATTACATGGCCGAGGCCGCGCGCATTAGCCCCGACTACCCGGTGTACCTCGACCGCTTCTTGGAGGGCGCGATCGAGTCCGATGTTGACGCCCTGTGCGACGGCGAAGAGGTCTACATCGGCGGTATCTTGGAGCACATCGAGGAGGCTGGAATCCACTCCGGCGACTCCGCGACCTGCATTCCGCCGTTTAGCTTTAGCGAGAGCCTGCAGGCAAAGCTTCGCGAGACCACGCGCCGCATTGCGATGGCGCTGGGCGTTCGCGGTCTGGTCAACGTGCAGTACGCCATTAAGGGCGAGACCGTCTACGTGATCGAGGCCAACCCGCGCGCCAGCCGTACCGTGCCGTTTATCTCCAAGGCCACCGGCGTGCCGCTGGCAAAGTGCGCGGCGCGCATCATGGCAGGCGACACCATAGCAAGTCTGGGCCTGCCGAGCGACGAGCGTCAGCTCGATTGGTTCTGCATGAAGGAAGCCGTTATGCCCTGGGGTCGTTTCCCGGGTGCCGACGTTATTCTGGGCCCCGAGATGAAGTCGACGGGCGAGGTCATGGGCATTGCCAAGAGCTACCCCGAGGCATACGCCAAGACGCAGCTGGCGATTGACTACAAGCTGCCCGATCCCAGCAGCGGAAAGGTGTTTATTAGCGTTTGCGACCGCGACAAGCGACATATCCTTTCGGTCGCGCGTATCCTGCGCTACCTGGGCTTTGATATCTGCTCCACCGAGGGTACGGCGCGCGTGCTGCGCGGCGGCAACGTGACCTGCGAGGTCGTGGAGAAGATCAGCGGTCCGCACGATGGTGAGCGTCCCAACATCGGCGACCTGATCGCCGACGGCAAGATCGCGGTGATCGTCAACACGCCCTACGGCCCGGGTTCGCGCGGCGACGGCTACCTGCTGCGTACCGAGGCCGTGCGCCGCGGCGTGACCTGCGTGACCGCGATGTCCGCGGCCAACACGTACGTGAGCGCCATCGAGGCGGTGCGCGAGGACCAGCAGGGTCACGGCAGCGCCAACGACATGGGCATGGACGTCATCGCCCTGCAGGACCTGCCGCAGCACACGGTGTAGTGTGACCTGGCCGGCCGGGGCGGGAGGGGCCGAGATTTCCCCCTTTCGCTCCGGCTGCAAGCAGAGTCGCTCAGGAGGAAACTCGGCCCCTCCCGCCCCGGCCTGCGGTGACTTGGCTGCTCCGTGTGCTGCGGAAGGGGCTTTGCGCGATGACTAGGGCTGAATAAAAAGTGAGTGTGGGCCCTGCCGTTCGTTCGAACGGCAGGGCCCACACTAATAATTCAGCCAACGTACGTCATGGCAATCCCCGGTAGGTCCCCGGGTGCCCCGCGGCGGGCTGGGTTTATTGTCTGAGCGACTTTGCGAAGCAAGGGGAGCGAAGATAAAAACCCAGCCCGCCGCGGGGCACCCGGGGACCGCAGGGACGGGAGCAGCTATACTACTCTCAGTAGTTAAGGGTCGCGGATTCGCCGCGTCACCGCTCTCAACAGGAGGTCTTTGTTTATGGCAGATCAGAAGCCGGTTGTCGGGATCATCATGGGCTCCAAGTCCGATCTGGGCGTTATGGAAGGTTGCACCGCCGAGCTCGAGGCACTGGGCGTGCCCTATGAGCTCGTGATTGCAAGCGCGCACCGCACGCCGGCGAAGGTCCATGAGTGGGCCTCGACCGCTGCCGACCGCGGCATCAAGGTGATTATCGCCGCCGCCGGCAAGGCCGCTCACCTGGGTGGTGTCGTGGCTGCCTTTACGCCGCTGCCGGTTATCGGTGTGCCTATGAAGACGAGTGACTTGGGCGGTATGGATTCGCTGCTGTCGATGGTGCAGATGCCTTCGGGTGTGCCCGTGGCCTGCGTTGCCATCAACGGTGCCAAGAACGCCGCCATTTATGCCACGCAGATTCTGGGCGCATGCGACCCCGAGTACCGCAAGGTTATCGAGAAGATGAAGCAGGAGATGGCCGACGCCTAGGCGTTCTGCCGTTTCACCGCAGTATAAGGAGAGCCATGTCCGACTATCAGGGAAAACGATTCAAGGCTTCTCAGATTCCCGATCCATCGAAGCCGGGTGCTGCCCATGCGGCACAGCAGGGTCGGACATCCTCTCCTCAGCAGCCGCGCGCGCTGCGCCCCGTGACACCGGCGACGCATCGTCGACAGGACGCGCCAGCCGCATATCGACCTTCATCTTATAGCAACGCTAAGAAGCCGCCCCGGTCTTCATCGCATGCCGCGCCGTCGGATTACACCGAGCCGCCGCGCAAAAAGCGTCGCTCCATTATTCCCATTCTGCTCATCATCATCGGTATCGGCCTGATTGTCGCCGCCGCCGCTATTTTTATTAATGCCCAGATTGGCTATAAGCAGGCGAGCGATTCGTATCAGAAAATCGAGAAGCAATATGTAAGCGATAAGGACGCCAGCGGCGTGCCGATTATCGACTTTGATGCGCTTGCTCAGACGAACCCCGAGATTGTGGGTTGGATTTACGTGCCGGGAACCAACATCAACTATCCCGTGGTGCAGACCAACAACAACTCCAAATACCTCAACACGCTGTTCGACGGAACGGCTAACGCGTCCGGTGCCATTTTCCTGGATAGCGATGACACCGCGCCGGGAATGGTCGACCAGCAGACCACGATCTACGGCCACCATATGAACGATGGGTCGATGTTCAACGTGATTTCGGACACCACTGATCAGGCGACGTTCGATAGCATTGAATATGTGTACTACATCACGCGCGATGCGACGTATAAGCTGCGTCCGCTGGCGACCAAGGTGGTCGAGGACACGTATGCCAAGGCGCGTACGACCAATTTTGAGGGCGACGACGGACTCAAGAACTACCTGTCCGAGATGCTCGACGGCGCTTCTGCCGTGGCGAGTGATGCCACCGATCGTGCCGCTTCGGCAACTAAGGTTGTAACGCTTGTGACCTGTCGTTCGCTGTCGCTGAGCAACACACGCGCCGTCATGGTGCTCACGCCGGTCGAGGAATAAGTTGTTCGAGAGTAGCTAAAAAGGCCCCGTCCCAAATTGGCTACTCGACGACGGTAAGGGAGAAATGATGCTCGAGAGTGGCAAATTGATGCCTTCGATTGATGCTTGGCTGCGCGAGGCCAAGGCCGATGCTTCGGCGGCAGGCTGTGGGATGTATCTGACGCATAACGGTGTGGTGCGCGCGACGCCCAAGGCCGAGGTGCGCGGAGTCGAGACCGATGGCGTGGCGCCAGGCCACAGGGTGGGCGGCATGGTCTTTGACTACGACGCCGAAAAGGTACGGTCTGCTATCGAGGCCACGCGCGCGATGCCGGGTATCGGCTATGTGCGCGTGTGGCTGGCAAGCGGCGGGCTTGCCGTAGGTGACGACATCATGCTCGTGCTTATCGGCGGGGACATTCGCCCACACGTGGTCGATGCGCTGCAGGCGCTCGTTGGCACCATCAAGAACGAATGCGTGAGTGAGGTCGAGCGCGAGGCGTAGAGGCTTGCGTCGATAGAAGGATCGTTTATAAAAATGCCCACCGGTACGTGTGATACCGGCGGGCATTTTGCGTTTTGGGCGCGGTGAGCGCTACACGCGCGTCGCATCCTTGGGGCTCATGGTCATGCTCTGGAAGCGGTTTTCCATGTATTCGTTATCGAAGTGCTCTCCGTAGAACTGTGCGACGGGAATGTCCGGCTCCGTGCCGTTAACGCGCTGGTACCAGTAGTCGAGCGACTGCAGTGTCATGACGCCGTCGACCAGCATGATAACGGTAAAGATGACGGTGGCCGAGTAGCGGCTCTTCCAGGGGATCTTGTTGATAAGCTTAAGCAGCCTCGGCAGCAGCAGCTTGATCCAGATGAGGCCGCCCAGGCCCCACAGGCAGGCGAAGCCCGTGCAGGTGCGTCCGCCCGTGAGGACCACGAGCGGATCGGGCAAACCGAACAGCGTTATGTGCGAGTAGCTCCACGAGACCACGCCAAACGCGGTCTGCATAAACCAGCCCACGAACACCTCAAAGCTGGCGCCGAGTAGGGCGCTCACCAGGAAAATGATGATGGGGTTCTTTTTGTAGAAGCGGTTAAGCACCATGGTCATGAGCACGGCGCCAAATCCGTAGATGGGGCTGAAGGGGCCAAACAGCATGCCGGCGCGGTTCTGATAGACGCCCGGGTCATCGACCGTCATATGCCAGATATCCTCCAGGATCAGGCCGAGCACGCAGCAGACAAAGAACACCCAGAACAGGTTGAAGTAGTTGAGCTTGATGTAGCCCTCGCCGGTTTCATCGCGGCCGAGCATGCCCTCTGCCGCGGCGTCGCGGTCGAGCATCTCCTGCAGGCGGCGCTGCAGTTCGCGCTCCTGGCGCAGCGTGGGGTCGACGGTTGCCGAAAGTGCAACGAGGATGCCGAGCTGGATCGCGGGACGCAGCAGGAAGGGCCCGATGCCCTGGAGCATCACGTCGACCAAAAGCTCGACGACGGTGAATGCAATAAGGATGTAGGACAGGCGGGCGGCGTTGCGGCGCTGGTTTTTGATAAGGTCCAGGCCAAAGATGATTAGGATGACGGCACTTGCCGCAGAGAGCATGATGCCGGCGACGATAAGGCTGACTGCGACGAGCGTGTTGTCGCCGAGCTTTTCGGTGGCGTTGCCGTTAACAAGTGCCGTGATGACCTGCCACATAAAGGCAGCGACCGACGGGAGCGTGCCCACGCCGGAAAGGATGCACAGGACGGCGTACACCTTAATGATGAGGGGGATCTTCTTGACCTCCGTGGCGCTGGGGACGCTGGGGTCGAGTTCGTTTCGATCCATACAGAACCTTTCTCGCTTTGTTGTAGGTTATAAGGATACGCCGCCGACCTGCCAAAAGACAGGACGAACGTCCCAATTGCAACTTTGTAATCCCCAACGGTGGACGCGGCGGCCATCTGGGGGCGCGGGCGCTTGCACTGGACAGACCGATAAAATGTTTGGCAACAAAACTGATTATTAGCTCGGTGGGCTTTTAAAAAGCGCTGCTCATGCGCCGGGGAGCGCGTCGCGCCGTGCGTATAATAAGGCGGGTAACGCCAAAAATACGAGGCTCTGAGGGGATGCCATGTCTCAAGAAACCATCCGCGCGGCCGAGCGTGCCGCGGGACAGGTGAACACCATGTCGACGTATGATCCGGACTCCGACCAGCTGCATGAGGAATGCGGCATCTTCGGCGTATGGGCGCCCGATCGCGACGTGGCTCGACTGACGTACTTTGGCCTGCGTGCACTGCAGCACCGTGGCCAGGAATCGGCGGGAATCGCCGTGGGCGACGGCGGCACGGTTATGGTCCGCAAGGATCTGGGCCTGCTCGACCGCGTGTTCTCCAACGCCGACCTGTCGACGCTCTCCGGCCAGCTGGCCGTGGGTCATGTGCGCTACGGCACTGCCGGCGCCAAGAGCTGGGAAGCCTCTCAGCCGCACCTCTCTACCATCAATAGCGTCATTATCGCGCTCGCGCACAACGGCACTCTGGTCAACACCGACGAGCTGCGCCGCCAGCTGATCGAGCTGGGCGTGCCGTTCCTCTCCAATTCGGATTCCGAGGTCGCGACCAAACTCATCGGCTACTTTACTCAGCGTACAGGCCATCTGCGCGAGGGCATTCGCAAGACCATGGAGCTCGTGCGCGGCGGCTACGCCATGACGCTCATCAACGAGCAGGCGCTCTACGCATTCCGCGATCCGCACGGCATTCGCCCGCTCGTGCTGGGCAAGCTGGTGGACGAGGGCCTGGACCAGGCCGATGCCGCATCCGTTTCGCAGCTGCCGTCGCAGGACGGCGCCGCGACGGTCGACGCCGCCACCCATGTCACCCGCGCCGGCGGCTGGGTCGTCGCCTCCGAGACTTGTGCGCTCGACATTGTGGGCGCCGAGTACGTCCGCGACGTCCGTCCCGGTGAGATTTTGCGCATCAGCGCCGAGGGCCTTGTGTCCGAGCAGGGCGTGCCTGCCGCCGAAGAGCCTGCTAACTGCATCTTTGAGCAGGTCTACTTCGCTCGCCCCGATTCCATCATGAACGGCAAGAGCGTCTATGCCTGCCGCTATGACATGGGTCGTCAGCTGGCACATGAGGAGCCCGTCGAGGCCGACCTGGTCATCGGCGTGCCCGACTCCGGCCTGCCGCCCGCGGAGGGCTATTCGCACGAGAGCGGTATTCCCTTTGGCGAGGGCCTCATCAAGAATCGCTATGTGGGCCGTACGTTTATCGAGCCCACGCAGGAGCTGCGCGCCATGGGCGTGCGTATGAAACTCAACCCGCTGCGCGACAACATCGAGGGCAAGCGCCTGGTTGTCATCGACGACTCCATCGTCCGCGGCACCACCATGGTGCAGCTCGTCAAGATGCTGCGCAACGCCGGCGCCAAGGAGATTCATATCCGCATCAACTCGCCCGAGGTCATCTGGCCGTGCTTCTACGGTATCGATACCGACGTGCAGTCGCAGCTCATCAGCGCCAACAAGACGGTCGATGAGATTTGCGAGTACATTGGCGCCGATTCGCTGGCCTTCCTTTCGGTCGAGGGCCTGCTTAAGGTCATGCCCAAGGGCGGTTACTGCGATGCGTGCTTTACCGGCCGCTACCCCGTGGCGATTCCCGAGAGCTTTGGCCGCGACAAGTTCATGGAGGGCTTTAAGCCTCGCAACCTGGACAAACCGCTGCACGTTGACGACGACGCCGTGGTCGAGAAATACGACGACCGCAGCTGGGAAGAGGAGCACGGCGAGGCCTAAAACCTGCAATGTAGGGACAGGTTTATTTTGGTAGGTTTTACCTGCTGTTTTGTTGATATGACGGCGTGTGCTGTTATGGCACACGCCGAAATGAACGCAACTATGAGCACCGTTTGGCGCCCGCGCGGCGGACGGTAGTGGGAGAGGAAGGCTCAGATGAGCGACAGCAAGCATGTGACGTATGAGGATGCCGGCGTCGATACCGCCGAGGGCGGCCGCGCCGTCGACGCCATTAAGCAGATGGTCAAGGACACCAACCGCCCCGAGGTCATCGGCGGTATCGGCGGCTTCGGTGGCCTGTTCTCGGCCGCCGCGCTTAAGGATATGGAAGACCCGATTCTGATCAGCGGTACCGACGGCGTGGGCACCAAACTCGTGCTCGCTCAGATCATGGACCGTCACGAGACGGTGGGCCAGGACCTGGTCGCCATGTGCGTCAACGATATTCTGGCTTCGGGCGCCGAGCCGCTGTTCTTCCTGGACTACGTTGCCATCGGCCACATTGAGGCCGAGCACATGGCAAAGATCATCAAGGGTGTGGCCGATGGCTGCAAGCTCGCGGGCTGCGCGCTCGTGGGCGGCGAGATGGCCGAGCACCCGGGCGTCATGGCTCCGGCCGACTACGACCTTGCCGGCTTTACCGTGGGCGTCGTCGACCGTCCCAAGATGCTCGATCCCGCAAACGTCCGCCCGGGCGATGTGATCCTGGGCCTGCCCTCCACCGGCGTGCATTCCAACGGCTACTCGCTCGTGCGCAAGGTCATTGGCGTCGACGGCATTAAGCCGGGCACGCCCGAGGCCGCCGCTAAGGCCGAGGAGCTGAGCCGTCCGCTCGAGGAACTCGGCGGTGCATCGCTGGCAGACGCCCTGTTGGCCCCCACGCGCATCTATGTCAAGCCGATTCTTGAGCTGCTCCGCGGCGGCGCTCCGGTGCACGCCATCGCCCACATCACTGGCGGTGGTATTACCGAGAACCTCAACCGCGCGCTTGCCGACGACGTCGACGCCGTGGTCACTCGCAACGGCGTCGAGATGGGCTGGGACGTTCCGCCCGTCATCACCTACGTGTCGCGCCAGGCCGAGCTCGCGCCCAACGAGGCATGCAAGACCTTCAACATGGGCGTCGGCCTGTGCCTGATTGTCGCCCCCGAGGACGAGGCTGCCGTGACCGAGACATTGGTCGCGCTGGGCGAGAAGCCGTTCCGCGTGGGCGAGTGCGTCGAGGGTTCCGGTAAGGTCGTGTACTCCGATGAGCGCTAACGAGCAGATGGCTGCTGCCGAGGTCCTGGCCTGGGACCCGTATACCCGTCCGACCGGCACCGATACGGCCGAGCCGCTCAAGATCGGCGTGCTCATCAGCGGTTCGGGTACCAACCTGCAGGCGCTGATCGACCTGATCGCCGCCGGCAAGCTCAACGCCTCGATTGAGCTTGTGGTGTCGAGCCGCCCTTCGGCCAAGGGTCTGCAGCGTGCCGAGCGTGCGGGTATCCAGACACTCACGCTGTCCAAGGATGTCTATGCCGATCCCATCGCTGCCGATGAGATTATTGCGCACGAGCTGCTCGAGCGCGGCTGCGAGTACGTGGTGATGGCCGGTTACATGCGCATGGTGCACACGCCGCTGCTGGCGGCGTTCCCCAATCGCGTGGTCAACCTGCACCCGGCACTGCTGCCGAGCTTTACCGGTGCCCATGCGATCGACGATGCGTTTGCGCGCGGCGTCAAGGTAACTGGCGTGACCGTGCACTTTGCCAACGAGATCTACGACAACGGTCCCATCATCGCCCAGCGTGCGCTGGCTGTTGAGGAGGGCTGGGACGTCGACACGCTCGAGGAGCACATCCACGCGATCGAGCATGTGCTGTATCCCGAGGTCGTGCAGATGCTCGCCGACGGTCGCGTTCACGTGCTGGAGAGCGGCAAGGTCGCAATTGATGCGCCGCGCGGCTAGTGGCGCACAGTACAATTTAGCCGAGTAGTCAGGGTGGTCATTGGCGCCAAGGCGCAAGTGGCCATCCTTTGTTTTAGGTAATCACCTGCGACGATCTTCAATGACTAGTCGTTAAAGAACGTCGCAGGTGACAAGGTGAGAGAGGTGGGCCCATGGCGGATAACGAAGCATTGTTTACGCCTGAGCTGGTGTTTTTTGATTGGGAGTGTGCGACGCCGGATGAGGTGTTTGCGCAACTCGAGGACGAGCTCGCTCCGCGTGGCTACATTGCGCCCGGTTGGCTCGACGCCGTTCGCACACGTGAGGATGCCTATCCCACGGGCCTTGCCATGCCGGCGGCCAACATTGCCATCCCACATACCGATACGGGATTTGTGGCCAAGCCCTATATCGCGGTGGTAAAGCCCGCCGCACCCGTGACGTTTAACGCTATGGCGGGCATGGGCGCCCCCGTGCCGGCGCAGATCATCGTCAATCTGGGTATTGCCGAGCCGGGCGGCCAGGTCGAGGCTCTGCAAGCGCTCATGAATATCTTTATGGATGCCGATGCCGCAGCCGATGTACTCGGCCAAACCACGCCGCAGGGCATGGTCGACGCCATCCGTCGCCACTTCTAAGGCCGGCACTGGGGGACTGTCCCTAACCGCCGGCAGAAAAGGTACGTCCCTAACTGCCAATTGCCAGACCTGTCCCCTTTGCACCAAAATGGTGCAGATTAACCTGTCCCCCATGCACCAGGTGTGCCGCGGGGCTGCGTTGTGACACAATGGCGTTTGTTCGATTCGTGATGCGAAAGGCCAAACATGGCAAACAAGAAAAAGAACCCCGAGGTCGCGCCGACGTCCGAGCAACGGTCCCGCGCCGCCTCCAGCTCTCGCAAGAAGCAGCGCAAGACCTATGTGTCCAAGACCGTCAAGATTGTCCTGGTGGTCATCGGCGTGCTGGCGATGCTGCTCTCCGTCTCGGCCATGGCGTGCTCCGGCCTGATGTCGCAGACCGAAAGCGCCAGCTCGGGCTATAAGCTCACTGGTGGTGTGGCTGCCACTATCAACGGCACCAACCTCACTGAGGACACCGTGACCAAGCAGATCATGAGCATGCGCACGTCCTACGGCTACACCAAGGACAAGGACTGGGCGCAGTACCTGGTCGACAATGACCTCACGCCCAAGAAGTATCGCAAGCAGCTCATCGACTCCTACACGCAGCAGATTCTGCTTCAGCAAGCGCAGAAGGAAAACGGCGTGACCGTCTCGGACGAGGAGGTAGAGAAGGCCTGGAAGGACGCCTGCAAGAGTGCCGGCGGCGCTAAGGCTTTCAAGAAGACCCTTAAGACCTACGGCTACACCGAGGACACCTACAAGGATTCGCTCAAGGAGAGCCTGGCGCAGCAGAAGCTCAAGGATGCCGTGGCACCCACCAGCAAGCCCAAGGACAGCGAGATTGTCGATTACATCAATGAGAACCTGTCCAACTACAACGATGCCCGTCGTTCGTCGAATATCCTGATCAAGGTTGATTCCGACGCTTCCGACGAGGACAAGGCCGCCGCCAAGGCCAAGGCACAGGAGTGCCTGGACAAGATCAACTCCGGCGAGCTGAGCTTTGAGGACGCCGTGGAGCAGTATTCCGACGACGCCGGCTCCAAGGAGAAGAAGGGCGATGTGGGCTGGGACAAGCTCACCACCTTCGTCGACAGCTACCAGGCGGCGCTCGAGGGACTCAACAAGGGCGATGTGAGCGACGTCGTCGAGTCGACCTATGGTTATCACATCATCAAGTGCACCGACTACTTCCATGTCGATAATCAGGTCGATGACATTAAGCAGGTGCCCAAGGACATCAGGAAGTACGTCTCCAACGTGGTGAAGACGCAGGCGGCAAGCACTGCGTACAGCGAGTGGCTGGAGCAGTACAAGAAGGACGCCGACATCACCGTTAACCCCATGCCCAAGGACGTGCCGTACAACGTCAGCCTGAAGGGCGTCACCAAGAGTTCGACCGACGATTCGTCGACGACTGAGTAATCATGGGGCGGCGCTCGTGCGAGTGCCGCCCGCACTATTGAGGAGGATTTGCAGATGACCAACGAAGAGCTGCAGAAGGAAATGATTTCGGCCATGAAGGCCAAGGACAAGGTTCGCCTGTCTATCATTCGCCAGGTTAAGGCCGAGGTGAAGAACATCGAGGTTAACGAGCGTCGTGATGTGACCGAGGAAGACGTCAACAGCATGATCAAGCGTCTGATTAAGCAGACGAGCGAGACGCTGGAGATGTCCATCAAGGCCGGCACCGACCAGGACCGTACCGACAACCTGACCGAGCAGGTCAAGATTCTGGAGAGTCTGCTGCCCGCGCAGGTTTCGGGCGAGGAGCTCGAGGCCCTGATCGAGCAGGTCATCGCCGAGCTGGGCGCGACCTCTAAGAAGCAGATGGGCCAGGTCATGGGCGCTCTGGGCAAGGCCACCGGCGGCAACTTCGATAAGCCGGCCGCGGCAAAGATCGTCGGTGCAAAATTGGCGTAAGCGCCGGCCGACACATAGCCGATGCTGAGGGGCGTGACCATTGCGGTCGCGCCCCTTTTTTGGCTGGGTACTCATTGGGGACAGGCTTAAATGAGCACCCAATGAGCGGGTACTCATTTAAGCCTGTCCCCAATGAGTAGGTGGAAGGTTGCGGGTTCTTTACGGGAATGTAGTGTGGGCTGCGGAAACGTAGTTCTTTCCGTACAATAGTTCAACTCGTGTAAACGCAGGGAAGGGACATTCATGGCAGACATGATCGAGATCAAGCATCTCAACAAGTACTTTGGCGACCTGCATGTGCTCAAAGATATCAATCTCACCGTCAAGCGCGGCGAGAAGCTCGTAATGATCGGGCCTTCCGGTTCGGGTAAGTCGACGCTCATCCGTTGCGTCGATTATCTGGAGGAGCCCACGTCGGGCGAGGTCGTCATCGACGGTACGCCGCTTACCAAAAAGAACCACCTGGAGATGGCTCGCAAGTATAGTTCCATGGTGTTCCAGCAGTTCAACCTGTATCCCAACATGACGGTGCTCGGCAACCTGACGCTCGCGCCCATCAAGCTGCAAAAGAAGAGCAAGGAGGAGGCGACCGAGATTGCCATCGCCGCGCTCAAGCGCGTCGGCATGGCGCATAAGGCCGGCGAGTATCCGCAGAACCTCTCGGGTGGTCAGCAGCAGCGCATTGCCATCGCCCGTGCCCTGTGCACCAAACAGCCCATCATCTTGTTTGACGAGCCGACCTCGGCGCTCGACCCCGAGATGGTCCAGGAAGTCCTGGACGTTATGATTGAGCTCGCGCAGGAGGACATCACCATGATCTGCGTGACGCACGAGATGGGCTTTGCGCGCCAGGTGGCCGACCGCGTCATCTTTATGGAGGACGGCCGCATTCTGGAGGAGGGCACGCCCGAGCACTTCTTCGATAACCCCGAGAACCCGCGCTGTCGCGAGTTCCTGTCCAAGATTCTGCACTAGGTGCGGTGATGGACATGACGGATATGACGAGGGCGGCTGTATCGCGCCGTCACTTTTTGCAGCTGGCGGGCGCCGGCATGCTCGCGCTGACGGGGACCGCGCTTGCCGGTTGCGGCAACTCCACCAGCGGCGAGGGCTCCGACAAGGGGTCCAAACTTGCGGCCATCAAGTCGCGTGGCCATCTGAATGCCGGCGTTAAGAAGGACGTTCCCGGCTATGGCTATTACGACACCGCCAAGGGCCGCTTTGAGGGCATGGAAGTCGATTTGTGCTACCAGATCGCCGCTGCCGTCTTTGGTGTGAGCTACAAGGATGCCCGCGCCCAGGAGCTTGTCGAGTTTACCGATGTAACGCCCAAGACGCGCGGCCCGCTGATCGATAACGGCCAGCTCGATGTGGTCGCGGCGACCTACACCATTACCGACGAGCGCAAGAAGAGCTGGGATTTCTCGACGCCGTACCGCACCGACTACGTGGGACTCATGGTCAAGAAGCGTTCGGGCTTTACCTCGATTGAGGACCTGGACGGCAAGGTTATTGGCGTGAGCCAGGGTGCCACCACGCAGGGCCTGATCGAGCAGATGATCAAGGACAACGGCTTTAGCTGTAAACCCGAGTTTAGGGCCTTTAGCGGCTACCCCATCATCAAGAGTTCGCTCGACGCCGGCAATATCGACGTCTTTGCCATGGACCGCTCCACGCTGGCCGGTTACATGAACGAGACCGTTGAGCTGCTGCAGCCCGAGGTCAAGTTTGGCGAGCAGGGCTACGGCGTGGCGACCAAGAAGGGCTGCGACCTTTCGGCCGTGGTCGATCAGGTGATTTGCGATCGCCTGGCCGACGGCTGGCTCGACCAAGAGGTCAAAACCTGGGGTCTTGTATAGGCGCATCGTCCAAGGAAGGAATCAAATGCTCGAAGGATTATTTGACGCCGACCGTTGGTCGACGACATTTCAAAACATGGGGCCCTTCTGGGAGGGCTTTGGCGTGACGTTGCAGGTGGTCGTTGCAGGTCTGCTGTTGTCGCTGGTGCTGGGCACGCTGCTGGGTGTGTTCTCTACCACCCGTTCGCGTGTGCTGCGTGCGATCAGCCGCGTGTACGTGGAGTTTTACCAGAACACCCCGTTGCCCGTACAGGTGCTCTTTATGTACATGGCCGGTCCGCAGTTTTTGCAGGCCATAACCGGTGCCGACCAGCCGGTGCGCATCGCGCCGTTAGTGTTGGGCTTCTTGGGCGTGGGCCTGTATCACGCGGCCTACATTTCGGAGGTCATCCGCACTGGCATCGAGGCGGTTCCGCGCGGTCAGATGGAGGCGGCCCAGAGCCAGGGCTTCACCCGTGCGCAGGCATACTGGTACATCGTGCTGCCCCAGACGTTCAAGATCATTTTGCCGCCGCTGTGTAACCAGGCGCTCAACCTGGTCAAGAACACATCGGTGCTGGCGCTTGTGGCTGGCGGCGACCTTATGTACCGTTCCGACAACTTTGTGAGTCTGTACGGTTACCTGCAGGGATACATCGTCTGCTGCCTTATGTACTTCATCGTCTGCTTTCCGCTCGCCATGCTGGTGCAGTGGCTCGAGCGCCGCTCCAAGGAGCGTCCGCGCGGCGTGAGCCTGGCCGAGCTGGGGCTCGACAACGTAGAGGAGGCCTAGCGCATGGTAATCTTCAACGCGACCAACCTGCTCTACATTTGGGGCGGCTTCGTTAAGACCATAGAGATCTCGGCGCTGTCGATCTTTTTCTCGCTCATCTTTGGCACGGTGCTGGCGCTCGTTAAAAGCTATGCGCCCCGCCCGTTCCGTATTTTGGTGAGCGCCTATATCGAGCTGTTCCGTTGCACGCCGAACCTGCTGTGGATCCTGTTTATCTACTTTACGGTGCAGGGCCTGGACATTGTGATTTCGACCATCGCCTTTACGCTGTTTACCAGCGCTGTTATGGCCGAGATTGTGCGCGGCGGCCTCAACTCGATTCCGCGCGGCCAGTTTGAGGCAGCGCAGAGCCAGGGCTTCGGCTTCTTTGCCACCATGCGCTACATCATTCTGCCGCAGACGTTTAAGACGATCATTCCGGCGCTGTTTAGCCAGTGCACGACCGTCATTAAGGACAGCTCGTATCTTTCGGGCATTAACGTGGCCGAGCTCATGTACACGGCAAACGTCGTGATGGCCCACGCAATCGACCTGTCGCAGGTGCTTATGCTCTACGGCCTGGTGTTTGCGATGTACTTTGTGCTCAACTTTGGTATCTCGCTGCTGGTCCGAGCATATCAGCGCCGCATCGTAGCCGCATAGTCCTGCTTCCCCAAGCACGGCACCTTGCCCCTCAATCGTCGCTTGCGTACATTTAGTACGCGGCGCTCCTCTTTCGGGGCAATCTGCCGCACTTGGGAAACCAGGACGGCCGTAAGTGACAAAATGGGAATCAGGAATCGCCTTTTTCTCATTTGTTAGAAAGGAATCGCGATGAGCGATCTGGAGAATAAGAAGAATCCTGTGGTCATTACCATCGCGCGCGACTTTGGCGCCGAGGGCCACGAGATTGGTCGCATGCTTGCCGACGAGTTGGGGATTCCGCTGTATGACAACGAGCTGCTGGTGCGTGCGTCGCTGCGCGCGGGCGAGTCGCTCGATAAGATGGCCGCCTATGATGAGCGCCTGGCCGTGGAGAACATGGCGTTTCTGCCCGACCGCTACGATGCGCGTTCGTACTCGGATAAGTTGTTTCAAAAGATGAGCCAGGTGATTTTGGACCTGGGCGAGACCGAGAGCTGCATTATCGAGGGTCGCCTGTCCGATTACCTTCTGCGTAACAACCCCAACCACATTGCCGTGTTGGTGACCGCACCCTTTGAGGACCGCGTCGAGATTGTGCGCAAGAAGCGCGGACTTAACAAAAAGAAAGGTGCCAAGCTGGTCAAACAGCAGCAGAAGGCGCGCGAGGCGTTCTATAAGCGCTACAGCGCCGGCAAGTGGAAGATGACGAGCGGCAAGGATATCGTCGTCAACCGCGCCAAGCTGGGCCGCGAAGGCTGCAAGGACGTCATCGCCGCGGCCTACCGCTACAAAGTAGCGCAGCTCGAAGGCTAACCGACCAAAAACCACCACAAAGGGGACAGGCACCTTTGCGGTGGTTTTTGTTTTAGGCCGAGGGGAAGGCCTTGGCGGCAGTGCCTATCCTCGGCTTTTGCAAAATCTCGATCTGTAACACCAAGCCAGCGAAAATGGCTCTAACTGTTACAGATTTAGATGAATCGTTCGGCCGTCAGCCCAACGTCTTGATCTGTAACATCAGGCGGCATATTTGGTCTCTAACTGTTACAGATTGAGATGCAGCGTGGGCGGCCGGCACAATATCTCGATCTGTAACAACTGCAAGGCTCAACGGGCTCCACGTGTTACAGATCGAGACAAACCGACCAGCCAGGCTCCAAACCGCCACAAAGGTGCCTGTCCCCTTTGTGGCGGTCGGGCGGCCGGCGTAGAAAAAAGTCCCCGCCGGGCGTGTGCTCGACGGGGACTTTGCCGTTTGGTGGCTAGTGCTGTAGGTGATTACTCGCCCAGCAGGCTCTTGGTGATGGAAGCGGCGGCCTTCTTGCCGGCGCCCATCGCCAGAATGACCGTAGCGGCACCGGTGACGATGTCGCCGCCGGCCCAGATGCGGGGATCGGTGGTCTGGCCGGTCTCCTCGTCAGCGACGATGTAGCCCCACTTGTTGAGCTCCATCTTGCCGCCGATCTTCTTTGCGAAGGGGTTGGCGTTGGTGCCGATAGCCGAGATCGCGACGTCGCAGGGGATCTCCTCGATGGCGCCCTCGATGGGCACCGGGCGACGACGGCCGGACTCGTCAGGCTCGCCGAGCTCCATCTTCTGGACCTTGACGGCGCACACGGAGCCGTCCTCGCCAGCGACAAACTCGAGCGGGGAGACGAGCGGCAGAACCTCGACGCCCTCGGCCTTGGCATGGTGCAGCTCGGCGCGACGGCAGGGCATCTCGTCCTCGGTACGGCGGTAGGCGATGATGGCGTGCTCGGCGCCCAGACGCTTGGCGGTGCGGACGGCGTCCATAGCCACGTTGCCGCCACCAAAGACGACGACGTTCTTGCCGTGCTTGGTGGGGGTGTCGTACTCGGGGAACTTGTTGGCCTTCATCAGGTTCACGCGGGTGAGGTACTCGTTCGCGAAGAAGACGTTGGGCAGGTTCTCGCCGGGGACGTTGAGGAACTTGGGCAGGCCAGCGCCGGTCGCCACGTAGATGGCGTCGAAGCCCTGCTCGAACAGCTCCTCGGCCGTGGCCATGTTGCCCACGACGGAGTTGTACTCAAACTTGACGCCCATGTCCTCCAGGCCGTCGATCTCGCGCTTGACGACCGCCTTGGGCAGACGGAACTCGGGGATGCCGTAGACCAGCACGCCGCCGCCGGTGAAGAATGCCTCGAAGACGGTGACGTCAAAGCCGTTGCGGGCGAGCTCGCCGGCGCAGGTGATGCCGGACGGGCCGGAGCCGACGACGGCAACCTTCTTGCCGTTCTTGGGGGCCATCTTGGGCGTGGAGGCGAGCTCGGGGCGGTCACCCAGGAAGCGCTCGAGCTGGCCGATGGCCACGGGCTCGGACTTCTTGCCACGGATGCACTTGCCCTCGCACTGGTTCTCCTGCGGGCAGACGCGGCCGCAGATGGCGGGAAGCATGGAGTCCTCGCGGATGGTATCGAGAGCGCCGCCGAAGTCCTTCTCGCGGATCTGTTCGATAAAGCGGGGGATGTTGATGTTGACGGGGCAGCCCTCAACACAGAACGGCTTCTTGCAGTTGAGGCAGCGCTCGGCCTCGGCCAGCGCCATCTCCTCGGTGAAGCCCTTGTCGACGGGGCGGAAGTCGCAGGCGCGCTCGGCAGCCGGCTCCTCGTTATCGGGGGTGCGGGGCGACTTCATATCGGCAACGAAACGACCGTTAACTAGTGGCATGCGCAGCTCTTTTCCTCATAGGCCTTGAGGGACTCGCCCTCTTCGGAACGGTAAGCGGCCTGGCGGGCACGAAGGTCATCCCAGTCGACCAGGGTGGCATCGAAGTCGGGGCCGTCGACGCAAGCGAACTTGGTCACGCCGCCCACCTCGACGCGGCAGCAGCCGCACATACCGGTGCCGTCAACCATGATGGGGTTGAGCGACGCGGTGATGGGGGTGTCGTACTTCTGGGCGGTGAGGGTCGAGAACTTCATCATCGGAACGGGGCCGACGCAGAAGACCTGGCTCACGGCCTTGTCCTGCAGCAGGCGCTCCAGCGGAGCGGTGACAACGCCCTGCTCGCCGTAGGAGCCGTCGTCAGTGGTGATGTGGATGTGGTCCTCGTCGAGGAGCTCGCGGAACTGGTCCTCCATGAGCAGGAGGTCCTTGGTGCGGGCGCCCATGATGGCGTGCACCTCGTGGCCGGTCTCGACCAGGTGCTTGGCGACCGGGAAGGCAATTGCCAGGCCGACGCCGCCGCCAATGACAGCGCAGGGGCCCTCGGCCATCTCGGTGGGAACGCCCAGCGGGCCCACGACGTCGCGCAGCGACTCGCCGGCCTCGTAGGTGGAAAGCATCTCGGTGGTCTTGCCGATCACCATGAAGATGAACTCGACCCAGCCCTCGTCACCGTTCCAGCCGGCCAGGGTAAACGGGACGCGCTCGCCCGTCTCGTTGGCGCGAACCATGAGGAACTGTCCAGCGTGCGCATGTTTGGCGATTGCAGGCGCCTCGATGCGGAACTTGAACACCTTCTCCGAGAACTGCGTCTTCTCCAGGATCTTATACATAGAACCCCTCTCTTGTAAGGGCTGCCGAACCGTGCCTCCACGGAAATGGACGGTAGCCCGAATAAAACCGTACGCGCACAGGCGTTGTGCAAACATACGGTGCAAATTATACCCTCATGGCCATGCCGTTTACGTGTTTCTTCGGCAGGTGGGAAAACGGTTTATCCCGTCTGACCTACCAAAAAGGGACAGGTTTATTTTGGTCGGTTTTATCAGGCAAAACGGCAAAGGGGGCCGGTCTCACGTTGCGGTGAGACCGGCCCCCTTTGGGATGCTGTGTTTGTATGGCAGGACAGCGCTTAATGCGATGCAGTCGCGGCGGCGTTTCCGCAGATAAAACCTGCCAAAATAAACCTGTCCCTAAATGGTAGGTTTAGTGCTTGCCGTTGGCGGAAGCGGCGCCGTTTACGTGATCGCGGGCGTAGATTACGCCGTGGACGATGGCCAGACCGGCGGCATCGGCGGCGCGGGCGCAGGTGTCCTGGAAGTCCTCGGCCTCGCGGGCGCGCAGCTGCTTGAGCACGTAGTCGGCGACAGCCATCTTGCCGGGAGGGTTGCCGATGCCGGTGCGGATGCGACTAAAGTCGCGGCTGCCCATCTTGTCGATGATGGAGCGCAGGCCGTTGTGGCCAGCATGGCCGCCGCCCACCTTAACACGTACGTCGCCGGCGGGAATGTCGAGCTCGTCGTGAATCACGAGCAGCTCCTCGGCCTTGATCTTGTACTCGCGGCAGAGCTTGGAGATGGGACCGCCCGAGGTATTCATGTACGACTGCGGCTTGACCAGCACGATCTGGCGCTTGCCGCCCTCTTCCTCGGGGTCGTTGATGTTGATGAGCGCGACCTCGGCGCCGGCCTGGTTTTTCCAGTACGTGACGCCGGCCTGACGGGCCAGCTCGCCGATTGCCTTAAAGCCGGCGTTGTGGCGGGTCTCGGCATATTCCTCGCCCGGGTTGCCAAGTCCGGCAACCATGCGAATCTTAAGCGGCTGTGCAGCTGCCATATGCTTCCTTTCGTTACACAAAAGTTTAATCAACGACAAAGGCTACCACGCCCGCCGAAGGCGAGACTTCGTTTCAGCGAAATCCCACCAGACAAAAGCACGGCTGCGGCAGAGCAAGCCGTCGGAACAGAAGAAACCCCCGCGCGACCTTTGCGAAGCAAGGGGGAGCGCGGGGGTTTCTTCTGTTCCGACGGCGATGCGCCGGGTTGCAAGGACGATGCGACTACAGCGCGAAGTCGCCGCCGACGAGCGTGGAGACGGGCTCCTCGTGGTAAACGGCGGAGATGGCCTGAGCGAACTCCTCGGCGACCGAGATGGTCTTGATCTTGCCGCCGACCTCGACGGGGATGGCGTCGGTGACGACGCACTCGACGATGGGGGCGTCGTTCAGGCGCTCGATGGCCGGACCGGAGAAGATGCCGTGGGTGGCGCAGACGTAGATGTCGCCAGCGCCCATGGCCTTGAGCTCCTTGACGTTGGCGCACAGGGTGCCAGCGGTGTCGATCATGTCGTCGTTGATGACGCAGGTCTTGCCCTTGATGTCACCGATGATGCCCATGACCTCGGCGGCGTTGTGGCGCGGACGGCCCTTGTGGGCGATGGCCAGGTCGCAGCCGAGCATGTCGGACAGCTTCTTGGCGGCCTTGGCGCGACCCACGTCGGGGGAGACGACAACCAGGTTGTCGGTGTCGAAGTGCATGTCGTTGTAGTACTGGCCAAACAGCGGCAGTGCGGACAGGTGGTTAACCGGAATATCAAAGAAGCCCTGGATCTGACCCTGGTGCAGGTCGAGGGTGATGATGCGGTCGACACCGGCGCGCTCGAGCAGGTTGGCGACGAGGCGGGCGGTGATGGGCTCGCGCGGGCCGGCCTTGCGGTCCTGGCGGGCATAGCCGTAGTGGGTGATAACGGCGGTGATGGAGCGGGCGGATGCGCGCTTGGCAGCGTCGGTGGCGATGAGCAGCTCCATGAGCATGTCGTTGACGTTGCCGCCAGCCACGGACTGAATCAGGAAGACGTCGGCGCCGCGGACGGTCTCGTCGTAGCGGGCGTAAATCTCACCGTTGGCGAACTGCTTTAGCGTAAGGCCCGAAAGCTCGACCCCAAGGTACTCAGCGATCTTCTGAGCGAGGGGACGGTTGGAGGAACCGGAATACACGCGGATGGACTTGCGCATATTCTCCGACTTCTCGGGATCATTAATCGGCATTACCCTTCTCCTTTATATCGAATGCCATATAGATGCCTTGTTGCATTGTAACCGCGCGGCGGGGTTAATCGGGTCTTGATAACGTCTTTACCGTCAACGGACACGAACCGACCACTCATCCGGTTGCGCAGGTCACGATAGAAAAAGGAGCCGCCCCCATGGGAACAGCTCCTTAGATGCTTGGTAAAACGTTATACCTCGTCGTCCTCGTGCAGACGGCGGCGATAATCGGCGGCCCAGCCCTCAATATTTATCTGGCGGGCACGACCCAGGCCAAGTGCGTCTGCCGGGACCGGCTCGGTGATGACGGAGCCGGCGGCCACGAGCGCGCCGTCGCCGATCTGGGCGGGTGCGACCATCATGGTGTCGGAGCCGATGAAGGCATCCTTGCCGATGACGGTCTTGTGCTTGTGAACGCCGTCGTAGTTGCAGGTGATGGAGCCCGCGCCCACGTTGACGCCGGGGCCCATGGTGGTGTCGCCGATGTAGGACAGGTGCGGCACCTTGGAGCCCTCGCCGATCGTGGACTTCTTGATCTCCACGTGCGTGCCGGCCTTGGAGCCGTCGAGCATATGGGTGCCCGGGCGCAGGTAGGCGCGCGGGCCGCAGTCGACGCCGTTTTCGATGACAGCTTCGATGGCGATGGTCTCATCGATGGTGCAGCCGCTGCCGACGGTGGTGTCGGTGAGACGGCTGTTGGGGCCGAGCTGGCACTCCTCGCCCACGGTGACGTGGCCGATCAGATGCGTCTGCGGCCACACGACGGTGTCGCGGCCGATAACGGCATCGGGGCCGATCCAGGCCTGCGTGGGGTCGATGAAGGTAACGCCCTCGGCCATCCAGTGCTCGTTGATGCGGTCGCGCGCGATGGCGGTGAGCTGTGCGAGCTGGATGCGGCTGTTGACGCCCAGGCCGTCGCGGTAGTCGTCGCAGTGGAAGATGGAGACTGCCTGGCCGTGGCCCTTGAGGATCTCGAGCATGTCGGGCAGATAGTACTCGGACTGCGCGTTGTCGTTGCCGATCTCGTCAATGTGGGCGGCGAGCTGCGCGCCGTCGAAGGCGTAGCAGCCGGCGTTGCACTCGAGCAGCGTGGCGGCCTGCTCGGGCGTGCAGTCCTTCTGCTCGATGATGCGCTCGATCTGGCCGTCGGCGCCCAGCTTGATGCGGCCGTAGCCAAAGGGGTCGGGCGGGGTCATGGCCATGACGGTGCAGGCGAGCTCGCCGGTGGCGACGGTCTGCGCGAACTTGGCGACGGTGTCGGCGGTGATGAGCGGCAAGTCGCCGTTGAGCACGACGACGGGGCCTTGCGTGATGCCGCAGGCCTCGAGTGCGACCTTCACGGCGTGGCCGGTGCCCAGGCGCTCGGTCTGCTCGACGCACTCGACCTTGGTGGCGCTGTTGGCGTAGGCGCCGTCGATGAGGGCGCGCATCTCGTCGGCGTGGCTGCCGATGACGACCACGACGCGGCTGCAGCCGGCCTTGATGGTGGCGTCGACGATCCACTGAACCATGGGCTTGCCCAGGATCTTGTGCGAAACCTTGCAGTGGTTCGACTTCATGCGGGTGCCCTCGCCGGCGGCGAGGATAATTGCGGTTGCGTCCATGTGATCTCCTGTTACGTTATAGAGACGTGTGCTTGGAAACGATACACGGCGCAATATGATACCGCAGGCATATGTTGAGCGCGTAACGATTGGATTGCGGCGGTTGAGGCTTGCGCCGCCGGCGTGGCGTTTGCGCTGGCCGTGCATGGCGGCGGTGCTGCGGAGCTGTCGTTTGAGCGAGGGGACGGGGGTGCCCGTGGACAACATACGAGAGGAGTTTGGCGGCGAGCCCGTCGCGGCATTCTCGATGTCGCATCCAGCTGTGCCGGCGCTCTATATAGTGCTGACGCTGGGGCTCACCATGTTCTCGATGCAGCCGGTGCTGATTGCGCTGTCACTTGCGGGCGGGTTGGCGTATGGATTTGCGACGCGTGGGGCTGCCCGCACGCTGGGCGCACTTCGCTGGCAGCTGCCGGTGATTTTGATTATCGCGCTGGTCAATCCACTGTTTAGTGCCTCGGGCTCGACGGAGCTGTTCCGTATTGGCATGCGCGCGGTGTATCTGGAGAGCATGGTATACGGCCTGTGCATGGGCGGGCTGTTTGTGGCGAGCGTGCTGTGGTTTGAGGCCGCGGCGTCGATGCTCGAATACGACAAGGTGCTCGCGCTTTTGGGTAACGCCGCACCGGTGATCGCGCTCATGATCTCGATGTGCATGAGGCTTATCCCGCAGTTTTTGCGCCGCGGCCGTACGGTGCTGGCGGTGCAGGATGCGATTGATGTGCCGGGCCGCGCGCCGGCCGACCCCGTGCGCTCGCGCCTGCGGGCATCGAGTGCATTGATGGGCTGGGGCATGGAAGATTCGTTGGAGCGCGCGGACGCGATGCGCTCGCGCGGGTGGGGCGCCGCGACGCGTCGTACGACGTATGCGCGGTATCGGCTGGGGCGCAGCGACGTTACCGCGCTGGTTGGGCTTGCGCTGTTTGGTGCTGCCGCGGTGGCGGTGGCGTGGACCGCGACGACGCAGTATTCGTTTTATCCGCAGCTCTCGGTGCCGGCGCCGTGGCCGGGCTATGTCGTGTACGCTGCCTGGATGGTGCTGCCTTGCGCGTTGCACGCGATTGATGAGAAGAGGTTTGGCTGATGGCTCGGTTGGATAGCTGCTCGGTAACGGGCGGGGCGTGCGGCTCCGATGTGCCTGCGATTGAGGTGCGGGGCCTTAGTTTTGCCTATCCCGGGGCCGAGGCACCGGTGCTCGAGGGGCTCGACTGGTCTGTTCCTCAAGGTGCATTTGCGCTGCTTGTCGGCGGTACCGGATCGGGTAAGTCGACGCTGCTGTCGCTGCTCAAGCCCGAGATCGCTCCGGCGGGCGAGCGCACTGGCGATGCGCGCGTGCTGGGCGAGAACGTTGCCGACATGGACGTGCGCGCGTCTGCGGAGCGCGTGGGCTATGTGTTCCAGGATCCCGAGAACCAGATCGTGTGCGAGACCGTGTGGCACGAGATGGCGTTTGGCCTAGAGAATCTGGGTGTGTCGCGCGACGAGATGCGCCGCCGTGTTGCCGAGACCAGCTATTTCTTTGGTCTGGAGGACTGGCTTCATCGTGATACCGATACGCTTCCGGGTGGCCGCAAGCAGCTGCTGTCGCTTGCGGCCGTCCTGGCGCTGCGTCCGCGCGTGCTGCTACTCGACGAGCCCACGTCTCAGCTTGATCCGGTTGCGGAGAAGAATTTCCTGCACGCGCTGTTTCGTGTGAATCGCGAGCTGGGCTGCACGGTTGTTGTGGCGACGCATCAGCCGCGCCCAATGCTCGAATACGCGACGCGTGCGTACCGGATTGAGGACGGTCGCGTGCGCGAGGTGGCGGATATGGCTTCTTTGGGACGCCGAGAATCGCTGTTTTCCGATGACATGTTGGGGTGGGGTGCCATCCGATGTGCAAAAAACGGAGTATTCAGCAGGCGTGAGGACAATTTGGGCTCTCTGGAGCCGCCCGGGGACGTATCGAGCGCGAAAAAAAGTTCAGAATTGGACAAATCGTCCAAATTTGTGGCGCAAACGTCGCTCGAGAATGGCTCGGAAGCCTTCCCGCGCACGGATGGAAGCAGAATACTCCAAAAAATGCACGCTGGGTCGGCTACCACCCTGTCGGAAGGTTGGTTTCGCTACGATCGAGCGTCCGGCTGGGTGTTGCGTGGGCTCGATGTGACGTTTTCGGCCGGTGCGGTGCATGCGATCGTGGGCGGCAACGGATGCGGTAAGTCGACGATGCTTTCGGTGCTGGCCAAGACGGTCAAGTTGCAGCGTGGGCATATGGAGCGCGGGGCGGCCTCGGCGGCGCTGCTGCCTCAGAATCCCAAAGCATTGCTGGTTGCCGAGACGGTTCGCGACGAGCTGATGGAATGGGCTTCGACCTGCGGATATGACGAGAACTTGGCGCGGGAGCGTGCGACGCAACTGGGATTGGACGGCCTGGAGACGCGCCACCCCTACGACCTCTCGGGCGGACAGCGCCAGCTGCTCGCACTGGCAAAGCTGCTGCTGATCGGCCCCGAGCTGCTGCTGCTTGACGAGCCCACGAAGGGCTTGGACCTGGAGAGTCGCCGCATCATCGCCCGCGCCCTGCGTGACCATGCGAAGGCTGGCGGCACCGTCATCATGGCTACGCACGATCTGGATTTTGCTGAGCAGGTTGCCGATGACATTGCCATGATGTTTGACGGTGAGATTGCCTGCATGGAGCCGCCGGCCGACTTCTTTACCGACAACGTGTTTTATAGGGCGTGATGGGATGACGGATTATCGCGTCGCGCGCCTGCTTACAAAACTGGAGATCCCGCTGCTGCTGGCGGTGCCAGTGGTGATGGCTGCGGCGTTGCTGGCGGGCATTGAGCAGGCGGCGCTTGCCATGCTTGTCGTGGTGGCGTTGGTGCTTGCACTATTCTTTGCTGGCTACGAGGCATCTCGTCCGGGTTTGCGCCAGATTATGCCCACGCTGGTGCTGGCGGCGCTGGCGGCGGCGGGGCGCATCCTGTTTGGGCCCATTCCCGACTTTAAACCGGTGAGCGCTATCGCCATTATCGCGGGGGCGACGCTTGGTCGCCGCAATGGTTTTATGGTTGGCGCGCTGGCGGCGCTGACCAGCAATTTCTTTTTTGGACAGGGCATGTGGACGCCGTGGCAGATGTATGCCTGGGGGCTCGTGGGATACGTTGGCGGTGTGCTGGCGCATGCGGGTGCGTTCGACCGCGCCGACGGCACCGTGCGATTGCCGGCGCTGCTGGCGTACGGCTTTGCGTCGGGCTTGCTCTATGGCGTCGTGATTAACGCGTATGACATCATTGGTTTTGTACAGCCGCTTACTTGGGCGGGCGCCGTGGCACGTCTTGCCACGGCAGTGCCGTTCGATATTACGCACGGCCTTGCGACCTGCGTGTTTTTGGCCGCCTTGTACAAGCCCTGGTGCCGTCGCATCAACCGCGTCGTCGTGAAATACGGACTGTAGGGCATTTCGCGTTCCCTCACGAACTTGCGGTGGAATAGTTCTCGTTTTTGGCTATTTGCTGCCCAAACAGGAACTATTCCACCGCAAGTTATAGGGGGAGAGGGGTCACATGGTCTGTTTTCCTCTGTCCCCCAGGAATTACTTGGGGCTAGAGCTCTAGCGTGAGGGTGACGGGGCAGTGGTCGCTGCCGAAGATGTCGCCACGGATACCGGTGTCGCGTACGTTGTCGGCGATTGCGTCGCTTACCAGGAAGTAGTCGATGCGCCAGCCTGCGTTGTTCTTGCGGGCATTAAAGCGGTAGCTCCACCAGCTGTAGACGCCATCGACGTCGGGGTTTGCCGCGCGCCAGGTATCGGTAAACCCGGCGTTGAGCAGCTCGGTAAACTTGCCGCGTTCTTCGTCCGAAAAGCCGGCGTTGCCGCGGTTGGACTTGGGGTTCTTAAGGTCGATCTCCTCGTGTGCCACGTTAAAGTCGCCGCAAGTTACGACGGGCTTGCCGGTCTCGCGCTCAAGCGCGCTCAAAAAGCCGCGGTAGGCATCGTCCCAGGCCATGCGCACATCGATGCGCGCGAGTTCGTTTTGCGCGTTGGGCGTGTAGACATCCACAAACCAAAACTTGTCGAACTCGAGCGCACAGACGCGGCCCTCGGTTGCGGCTTGGGCGACGAGCTCGGCCGCCTCGCCCTCGCCGGCGTAGGGTAGCAGCGCGTCGGCGTGCAGCACGCGCAGTGGTTCCTGGCGGCTAAAGACCGCGGTACCTGAATAGCCTTTACGCTCGGCGTAGCTCCAGGTTTGGTGATAGCCGGGCAGGTCAATATCGATCTGGCCTTCTTGCAACTTGGTCTCTTGCAGCGCCAGGATATCGACGTCGAGTTCTTGCGCGATCTGGATAAAGCTCGGGTCCTTTTTGAGCACGGCGCGCAGGCCGTTGACGTTCCACGAGGCAAAGGTGTAAGTCTGAGGCATGGTGTCCTTTCGACGGGGTTGGCAGGCTTAAGATTAACGCAACAAGAGCGGGGCGGAGTCCGCGAGTGATGGTGCGAACGCCGCCGTCCCGGAGACACGGACGGAGGACATATATGACGCAGGCAATATCAAACCCCAAACAGGCCTCCGCCGCGCTGGCGGATCTGTTTGACACCCATAAGCGCGTGGTCTTCTTTGGCGGCGCTGGTGTTTCCACGGCAAGCGGCATTCCCGATTTTCGCAGCGTGGACGGCCTGTATCACCAGCAGTTTGCCTATCCGCCCGAGACCATGCTGTCGCACAGCTTTTACGAGACACATCCGGCGGAGTTCTTCGACTTTTACCGAACCAAGATGATCGCGCTTAACGCTAAGCCCAACCGCTGCCACATCAAGCTGGCCGAGCTGGAGCGCGTCGGCAAGCTTGATGCCGTGGTGACGCAAAACATCGACGGCTTGCATCAGATGGCGGGCTCGCAGCGCGTGTTTGAGTTGCACGGATCGGTCCATCGCAACATTTGCCAGTCGTGCGGAGCGGTCTATAGCGCCGAGTGGATTTGCTCGCGCGAGCACGAGGACGCCGCGGGCGTGCCCGTGTGCCCCGCGTGCGGAGGTCGCATCAAGCCCGATGTGGTGCTCTACGAGGAGCCGCTCAACGAGCATGTGTTGACCGGTGCCGTTGCCGCCATTGCCGCGGCCGATGCCCTCATCGTGGGCGGAACCTCGCTCGTGGTGTACCCGGCGGCGGGCCTCACGCGCTACTCTACCGGTGATACGCTGGCCATATGCAATCTTGCTCCCACCGATCAGGATGCAAATGCCGACCTGCTGATTTCTTGCGACATCGCGGCCGCGTTTGCGTTCTAGCCCGCGTGCGCGGATACAATAGAAAGACTGATTGCAAAGCGACCCCGCCGCCAGCGCCCGAGCGCGGCGGCGGGGGCATTTTAGGAGGATGTTCATGGCGAACGATAGCAAGACATGGCGGTGCGGAAAGTACGAGCTCAGCTTTGACCGTCCGCGCATCATGGGCGTCCTCAACGTGACGCCCGATTCGTTTAGCGATGGCGGCGAGCACTTCGATCCGGATGCCGCGATTGAGTACGGCTTGGCGATGCTCGACGCCGGTGCCGACATCATCGACGTGGGCGGCGAGTCCACGCGCCCCGGCTTTACCCCGGTCAACCCCGACGAGGAGGCCCGCCGTGTGCTGCCCGTGGTGCGCGCACTGGCCAAGGAGGGCGCCATCGTCTCGATTGACACGCGTCATGTGGCGGTTGCCAAGGCGGCCGTGCGCTGCGGAGCCTCGATCGTCAACGATGTGACCGGCTTCACCGACCCCAAGATGGTCGCGTTTGTTAAGACGAGCGCTTGCGGCGTCATCGTGATGCACGCCGGCGAGGTCGCTGCTCCCGCGCGCACGCACGCGACGGTGCAGCTCGATACCTCGGCCGCGGCGTTTGTTGCCGAGAAGGCGCGCGAAGCGGCTGCCGAGGCCGCGCGCGAGGCCGAAAAGCCGGGCCGCCGCCGTCGTGGCAAGCTGCTGGGCGAGCCTAAGTCGGAGGCCAAGCTTCCGGGCGGCGTGGTGCAGCCCTCGCTGCCGTTTGGCGACCCGGAGCCCACGTCCGAGCCTGCAACCGAGCTGGGGCAGGAGACGCCGGCCGCCGAGCAGGCTGCTGCCGCCGAGACCGTCGCGCCCGCGCCCGAGGCCGCGCCCGAGGCCACCGAGGCCGCATCGGAGTCCAATGACCGCCTGGCCGCCATGATGCGCCGCAGCGCCCGCCGCGAGGAGGCCTACGTGCCCACCTCTCAGCTCCGCCGCTTTACCCTGCCCGATTCGGCGCCCATCATGCGCCGCGTCATGGGCTTTCTGTCCGACCAGGCCCGCACACTCATCCATGCCGGCGTGTCGCGCGACCGCATCTGCATCGATCCTGGCCCGGGCTTTGGTAAGTCGGCTAACGAGGACATCGTCATCCAGCGTGAGACTGCCAAGATGGCGTCACTGGGCTATCCGCTCATGTGCGCCGTGTCGCGCAAGCGTTTTGTGGGCGCTGTCTCGGGCGTGACCGAGGCCGCCGCGCGCGATGCCGCCACGTTTGGCTTGTGCCTGGGCGCCATCCAGGCCGGTGCGAACATCGTGCGCGTGCACGACGCCGCGGGTTTTGCGCAGTTCCTGAACGGTTACTGGGCCGTCGCCAAGCCGCAGCCGCGCCGTGCGTTTGTGGCCGTGGGCTCCAACTTGGGGCATCGTTGCGACAACATCCGCGCCGCGCGCGACATGATTGCCGAGATTCCGCTCACCTGCGTGTCCAACTCCTCCAAGATCTACGAGAGCGAGCCGGCCTACGAGACGCGCCAGGACGCGTTTGCCAACGCCGTCATCGAGATCAAGACCGAGCTGGCGCCGCTGGTGCTGCTCGACGAGCTCATGAAGATCGAGGCCGAGCTTGGGCGCGACCGCTCCAAAAAGGCCAAGGCCAACGGTCCGCGCACCATCGACCTGGACCTGCTGTGGATGGACGGCGAGACTCACGGCGGCAAAAAGCTGCGCCTGCCGCATCCTCTCATTGGCGAGCGCGACTTTGTGCTGGTGCCGCTCGAGGACCTGATGCACGACCCGCCGCGGTTCTTCCGCTACAACGGTGTCGAGGTCAAGGAGCCCGAGGACCGCGTGGGCCATATCGTGGGCGAATTGGGGCGTATGTAGATGATCGAGATGAATGCTGTTGTCGCCGGTACCGAGCTTGACGCCGCGCGCGACGCGGGCCGCGAGGGTGCGTCCGCGGGCTGGTGCGCTTGGAGCGCGGGCGATGCTTCGCTGACGTTTTCGCTGATCGTGCGCCCGGACGTGAACATGCATGCCTTCCACGGCCTGCCGTTTGTGGCTGCGATGGGCATGATGGACGCGCTCGTGGGCACGGCTTCGACGCCGGGGTTGGGCCTTGCCGGTAAGGTGGGTATCCAGTGGCCGAGCGATATCGTGTGCGGTGCGCCTGCGTTTGAGACGTCGCTCGCGCGTGTTGCCGTGAACGGCGGTGCCGCTGCTGCGGGCATGTTCGGTGCCGTGACGGTGGATATTGAGCGTTCGGCGCTGGGCGAGCTTGGTGTGGACGTGGCTGACGAAGCGCTGGTCGAGACGCTGGCCGCCGCCGTGCTGGCCCGCGTGGACGCTTGGGCGGTTGTTGCCAACACGCCGCAAGGCGCCGCAGGGCCGCTGGCTCCCGTGCTGGGCGAGTACTTCGACATGGTGCCGCTGCTGGGCCGCCAAGTTGCGGCGGTGTCGCCCAACGGCCTGCCGCTTGCGGTCGGTGTGTTTGCAGGCCTGGACATCTGGGGCCGCGCGACCATTAAGACCGATGCCGGCGAGCAGGAGTTTCCGCCCGAGGCCGTACGAATTCGCGGGCTGTAGCGCGGGGCGTTCGCGCCCAAAGATAGACATGACAACAAGACCCTCCTCGGCCTGTGCCGGGGAGGGTTTCGCCTATCTGGGGAATGGGTTGCCAGCGCCCTATTCCTCAAAACTGAAAAATTTTCGTTTTTGAGGAATAGGATTAAGGCAGCTCGGTCTTTCGCGAGGTATATTCGCTATAGAGCCTATTCCTCAAAACTGAAAATTTTTCAATTTTGAGGAATAGCGATAAAAGACCGCGAGGAGGCCCCAATGAAACTCATCAATAGAACGTCATATATGGACACGTTGACGAGCCTTATTGGCGTGCCGGACATCAAGGTCATCACGGGCATCCGTCGTAGCGGTAAATCAAAATTGCTCGAGGCCCTCCGCGATTACGTGGAGGCAAATCTGTCCAATTCGAATGTCATCCATATCAACTACAACCTCGATGAGTTCGAGAATCTGCTCGAGTATCACGCGCTGCTCGCCTATGTAAAAGAGCATCGAGTGTCCGGCAAACAAAACTTTCTGCTTATCGATGAAGTTCAGATGTGCGACGGTTTTGAGCGTGCGATCAACAGCCTCCACGCATCCGAGCAGTACGACATATTCATTACCGGATCGAATGCCTTTTTGCTGTCGAGCGATCTGTCGACGCTCTTTACGGGGCGTACGTTTGAGATCGAGGTTTTCCCATTCTCGTTTGAGGAGTATCGACTCTATGGCGACGAGGGCGAGGTCGACCGCGACTTCGATGAGTACGCGAGAACCGGCGGTATGTCCGGCTCCTACCCTTATCCACTGCAGGAGCAGCGTTATCAATATCTCTCCAATGTCTTCAAAACGCTCATCGTGAGAGATATCGTGCAGCGGCATAACGTGAGAAACGAATCGGCGCTGCTGCGCATTGCCGATTACATGATGGACAACGTATCCAACATAACGTCGGCACGTAACATTACGGATATTTTGAACGCGGATGGGCTAAAGATAACGAACAAGACGGTCGGCACGTACATGGGGTGCCTGTGCGATGCGTTTGCCTTCTATAAAGTTCGTCGGTACGACATCCGCGGCAAAAAATACCTTAAGAGCGGCGAGAAGTATTACCTGGCAGACCACGCGTTCAAATACGCGCTGCTCGGTACACGTGATATGGATTGGGGACGCGTATACGAGAACATGGTGGCAATCGAGCTGCTGCGCCGCGGATACGAGGTATACGTCGGCGTGCTCTATAAAAAGGAAATAGACTTTGTAGCAATCAAGCGAAGCGAGAAGCTCTACATTCAGGTGAGCGACGACATCAGCTCGGATAAGACATTTGAACGCGAGATTTCACCACTGCTGAGCATTGGCGACGCGTACCCCAAGATGATTCTCGCCCGCACGCATCACGAGGCCACGGACCGCAATGGGGTGCAGATCGTGGACCTGGCGAGGTGGCTGTGCGACGAGGCCTAGCAGAAAGCCCTATTCCTCAAAACTGAAAATCTTTCGATTTTGAGGAATAGGGCCGATGCGTTGCCTAGTTCGCCGCTCGCGCTCGTGCTCGACTTAAGCCCCTGTCCTATCCCAGCTCCTGCATGCGGCGGTAGATTTCGCAGATACCCTTGATGGTGAGCTGTCCGTCGACCACGTCGAAGGCATCGGTCGAATCGGCGACGATGCTGGCGAGACCGCCCGTGGCGATAACGGTGGCATCCTCGCGGCCCAGCTCGCGCTTCATGCGCGCGACCAGGCCCTCAGCCATGGCGGCGGCGCCCGTTACGGCGCCGACCTTGATGCACTCCTCGGTATCGCGGCCGATGGCGTGCTCGGGCGCCTCGAGCGGCACGCTGGCGAGCTTGGCGGCGCGGGCGGCAAGCGCGTCCATGGAGATGCGGATGCCCGGCGCGATCGCTCCGCCAATGTAATAACCGTCCTCATCGATGACGTCGATATTGGTCGCGGTGCCAAAGTCCACCACGATTGCCGGCGCGCCGTAGAAAGTCTCGGCCGCAACGGCGTTGGCGACGCGATCGGCACCTACGGCCTGGGGGCGCGCCGCGCGCAGCTTGGTCACCGCGGCCGTCTGCGGCCCGATGACGATGGCGTCCGCGGCAATGCGGTCGGCCACGGCGTGCCACTCGCGCGAGAGCTGCGGCACCACGCCCGCAAAGGCGATTGCGTCGACCGCATCGAGCGAAAGGCCGTACATCTTAAAGAAACCCATCAGGCGCACGTGGATCTCGTCGGCGGTATAGGAGCGGTCGGTGGGCATACGCCACGACTGCACCAGCTCGTCTCCGTCAAACAGGCCCATGGCCGTCTGCGTGTTTCCCATATCGATAGCGAGCAGCATGTCTACTCCCAGTGTTGGCATAAAAGGACGCGCACCATTGTATACGCGCCGCCGACGGCGCTCGGCTGCGATTCGTTTACGGTGATAGGGGCTGAGGGGTTTTAAATATGAAGGAATTATGCTCTACGAGATTTTCCTTGCCGCTTACCGAACTCCCGCGTAATATTCTTTCTTGCGCACATGAAGCGCCCAGACATTGCGGGGTGGAGCAGTCTGGTAGCTCGCCGGGCTCATAACCCGGAGGTCGTAGGTTCAAATCCTGCCCCCGCGACCAAGAACTTGCAGCTCGTCGGCCTAGCCGGCGAGCTTTTTTGTTATTTCGGGACCGTGTTTTCGATCCAATTCTCGGCCTCTCAAACAAAATCTCGATCTGTAACATCTAGACCCGATTTGGGCGGCTAGGTGTTACAGATCGAGATATACCGGTGGGCTTGGTCGTGTTTGTCTAAATCTGTAACACGAGGGACGGTTTTTGCCGAGTAACCGTTACAGATTGAGATTTTCTAGCAGGCGGGTTTGGTTTGTCTCGATCTGTAACAGGTTGGGGTCAAAAGTAGGTCTAGATGTTACAGATCTAGATTGTTGAGGATGGGCCGAGAGGAATGTCTCGATCTGTAACAGCAAGACCCGGTTTTGCCGAGTGGTTGTTACAGATTGAGACAAACCGACGGGCCGCCCCGCCCCATCCACCTGCCGCCACTTGATATTCGCCGATTTTCGTTGTGCCGCTGTGCCTCCATGCCATATCCTCTAGACAACTACGCGGCATCATCGCCGTCGCGCCTACAAGAGAGGAATGTCCATGACCACACCTGCATCCAAGCTGCTCCAGCCCATTACGGTTGGCCCCCTTGAGCTCAAGAACCGCATTATGTTTCCGCCGCTGACCACCGGCTACGAGGAGCGCGACGGTTCCATCGGCGAGCGCAGCCTGGCTTTTTACGAGCGCCTGGCCCGTGGCGGCGTGAGCTACATCGTCATCGGCGACGTCGCTCCCGTCATGACTGCGAGCCCCACGCCCAAGCTGGCGACCGACGCCCAGATCCCCACGTTTAAGGCCCTGGCCGACGCTGTCCACAAGCACGGTGCCAAGGTTGCGCTGCAGCTGTTCCACCCCGAGTACGACGTGCCCGGCGTCGGCCGCATGGTCATGGGTTCCATGGCCGCCGCCAAGGCCGCGCAGGAGGCCAAAGCCGCCGGCGACGAGGAGACCTTCGCCGCCAAGATGGCCGAGTCCAACGAGATCCGCAAGCAGGCCTACGCCAAGCTGCATCACGACATGCAGCACTTTGTGAACGAGGCGAGCGTAGAGCAGCTCACCCAGATCAAGGAGGCCATCGCCGCCTCGGCCGCCCGCGCGCAGCAGGCCGGCATCGATGCCATCGAGGTCCATGGCGACCGCCTGGTGGGTTCGCTGTGCTCGGCCATCCTCAACAAGCGCACCGACGAGTACGGCGGCTCGTTCGAGAACCGCGTTCGCTATGCGCTGGAGGTCGTCGCTGCCATTAAGGAGGCCGCGCCGGGGCTGATGGTGGAGTACAAGCTCCCCGTGATCATGGAGAACCCCGACGGCACGCCGCGCGGCAAGGGCGGCCTGCTGCCCGACGAGGCCTGCGAGTTCGCCAAGCTGCTCGAGGGCGCGGGCATCGACATGATCCAGGTCGCGCAGGCCAACCATACCGGCAACATGGGCGACACCATTCCGCCCATGGGCGCCATGCCCTACAACTGGACGCTGCCCGTGGCCGAGCGCGTCAAGGCCCTGGTCTCCGTGCCGGTGGCAACCGTCGGCCGCGTGGTTTCGGTCGAGGCCGGCGAGAAGATTCTGGAAGACGGCGCCGCCGACATCATCGCCTATGGCCGCTCGCTCATGTGCGACCCCGACATTGCGCTGAAGGCCGCCACGGGTGAGCCCATCCGCGAGTGCCTCAACTGCAACAAGGGCTGCGTCGACGCGATTCAAAACCGCAAGTACATCTCGTGCGTGCTCAATGCCGAGAACGGCGACGAGGCGACCATCGCCATCAAGCCGGGCGAGGGCGACAAGAAGATCGCCGTGGTGGGCGGCGGTATTGCCGGCCTGGAGGCCGCGCGCGTGGCAGCCAAGCGCGGCTACAACGTGACCGTCTACGAGGCGAGCGATCATCTGGGCGGCCAGATTGTGCTGGCGGCCGCGCCCCCGCGCAAGGACGAGATCATGCGCTCGGTCGAGTACTACGAGAAGATTCTGCCTGGCCTGGGCGTGAAGGTTGAGCTCAACCACGTCGCTAGCCCCGCGGACCTCAACGCCGCCGACGCCGCGATTGTGGCCGTGGGCGCGCACGACGTGGTCATCCCCGTTCCGGGTGCCGACTCGGACAAGGTCGTCTCGAGCTGGGACGTGCTGGCCGGCAAGGTGGAGCTCAGCGGCCGCGTCGCCGTCATTGGCGGTGGCCTGGTGGGCACCGAGACTGCCGAGTATCTGCTGCAGCACGGCTGCGAGGTGGCGATCGTGGAGATGCTCGACAAGATTGCCGCGGGCGAGTCTGAGACCATTCTGCCGCTGATTATGAGCGACTTTGCCGAGCACAACGTGGAGCAGCACGTGAAGACCCGCCTGACCGCCATTACTGACGAGGGCGTGGAGGCCGTTCGCACCGCCGAGGACGGCGCCGAGGAGCCGGTGAAGATCGCCTGCGATTACGTGGTGATGGCCGTGGGCTCCAAGGCCAACGCGTTTGACCTGGATGGCGTGACGGTGCCCGTGACCTGCGTGGGCGACTGCTCGGGCGAGCGCACCGCCGACATTGCGAGCGCCATTCGCACGGCGTATCACGCGGCCAACGAGCTGTAGTTGGACATCGCGGCCAGGCGGGGCGGTAGCACGGATCCGTCTCGCCCGGCTGTGTCCCGTCGGGTGTCAACCGGTGCGGGGCCTGCAAGCGCAGCAGGTCCCGCCCTTTTTGTTTTGCTCCAGTGGATGGCAATGCGCGGTAATCATGAGGAGTGAGGACGTCTACTGCATTGCAGATCACTCAAAATTATTGTGGGAGGGGTTAATAACTATATCCTCTATACCAAAGGACATAAAGAGATGTCAATTTTGTTGACAAGCGAATGACGATTAGCTGCGAGTCAGCTACCAGCGTAAATAATCGATAAAGAAATGTCGTAATTTGGTGCCAAATGCCCAGATAACGCCGTGTCTATTTTAATTAACTGCTTTGAGCAAACAGTAAAATGCTACTATCTAACTTGCACGTAAGAAAGCAGATTAACGGTTAAGGCTAAGAAGTGGCAGGTATGTCGGAAGCAACTAGGACTCGCACGCATGCGCCCGAGGTTAGGCAGCGCGCCGTCGAGATCCTCCAAGAGGGGGTCGGCCATCGCGCCCTCGCCGCGGAGCTTGGCATTCCCCAGGCCATAGCTCGTCAGTGGGCCCGCGCGTATGCTGTGGGCGGTGCCGACGCCGTTCTCAACGCCGGTTCGCATCATCACACCTATTCGTACGACGTAAAGCTCGCTGTGGTTAAGGACCGTCTGGAAAACGGCTTGACGGTTCGCGAGGCCATGATCAAGCACAAGATTCCCAGCGAGTCTTCGGTCAAGGCTTGGTGCCGTCAGTACCGCGAGAGCGGTGAGTCCGCACTGGTCGATAAGCCGCGCGGTCGCAAGCCGCGCGTTAAAAAGGCGGAATAGCAAACGGGATGGTGCGCCCACAGGGGCGCATTTTTCTTGCCGCCTCTCTGCTCCAAAGCGGACGTGCCCTTGCCCCGTACGCCTAAAACTCCCCAATTGACCGAAAACCTGCCGCCGCTACTCCTCAATTGAGCTATAACGTTAAACAATTGCAGCGTTTTTGCATGGGGGAGTGATGGTATGACGCTACTGTATTTCCTTACCCTGTTTCCGCTGGTACCGGCGCTGGGCATGCTGCTCGTGCGCGGTGACCGCGCCCGCGATGCGGTGGGGCTCATAGGTTCCGGCATTATTATGGCGGTGACAGTTGTAGTCGCCGTCATGTTTTTTGGCACGGGTCCGCAGAGCTTTGAGGTCGCCCCCGGCACCTCGCACGTGCTCTCGATCATCAGCTCCGTCATCGACGTAATTCTGTGCGCCGTCATCCTGTACAACGCGCACAAATATAAGAGCGTGCTTACCACGGTGCTCGGCATAGTCCAGCTGGTGGGCTCGCTCGTCTTTGCGGCCATGACGCTGCCTGCGGCCGAAGCCGTCACGGCGACGCCGCTCTACCTGGACTACATGAGCGTGATCATGGTCCTCGCCGTCGGCATCGTCGGCAGCCTTATCTGTATCTACGCTTTGGGCTACATGAAGGACTTCCAGGCCCATGATGAGCACGAGGCCGCGCTGCGCGGGCAGACCGCGCCCGACCGTCGTCCGCAGTTCCTGGCGCTTATGTTCCTGTTCCTCTCGGCCATGTTCGTCATCGTGACGAGCGACAACCTTGAGTGGCTGTTCTGCGGCTGGGAAATCACCACCGTGTGCTCGTTCCTTATGATTGGCTATACGCGCACGCCCGAGGCCATCAAGAACGCCTTTAACCAGATCATCCTCAACATGCTGGGCGGCATCGCGTTTTTGGCCGGACTCATGTACCTGCACGTTAACGGCATGCCGCTGACCATCTCGGGCATGATTGAGCTTTCCGGCGCCGGAACCGCGCAGTCCGCGCTGCTGGTGATGCCGGTCATCCTGTTGTCGCTCGCCGCGCTCACCAAGGCCGCACAGATGCCGTTCCACACTTGGCTGTTGGGTGCCATGGTTGCCCCCACGCCCACGAGCGCCCTGCTGCACTCGTCAACCATGGTCAAAGCCGGCGTGTTCCTGATGGTCAAGCTGAGCCCGCTCTATGCCATCTATCCCGTGACCGGCTTTATGGTCACGAGCGTGGGCGCCATCACGTTTTTGCTCGCTGCCCTTATGGCCATCTCGCAGAGCAATGCCAAGCGCGTGCTCGCGTACTCCACCATTTCCAACTTGGGCCTCATCAGTGCTTGCTTGGGTGTCGGCGCGCCCGAGGCCGTATGGGCGGCCATCTTCCTGATCCTGTTCCACACGGTGGCAAAGTCGCTGCTGTTCCTGTGCGTGGGCACGGCCGAGCATCATATCGGCAGCCGCAATATCGAGGACATGGACGGTATGTTCAGCCGCATGCCGCACCTGACGCGCCTGATGATGCTGGGCATCATGGGCATGTTTGTGGCGCCGTTTGGCATGCTCGTGTCCAAGTGGGGCGCTCTGGTGGCGTTCGCGCAGACCGGCAACGTGCTCATGATCATGGTACTTGCCTTTGGCTCGGCCGCGACCTTCTTCTTCTGGGGCAAGTGGCTTGCCAAGCTTTCGGGCGTCGACCCCACGGCTCAAAACGTTGAGGTCAATGTCCATAAGACCGAATGGATGGCCCTCAACACCATCGCCGCGCTGCTGATTCTGTGCTGCGTGGCGTTCCCGGTTATCTCGAGCGGTCTGGTGTCGCCTTACTTGGCCATGGCGTTTGGCCGCGTGCCGTACGTTATCGGCAAGGACGCCATGTATCTGATGGTGGTTATCGTGGCGTTTATCGCCGTGGTGCTGCTGACTTCCTTCCGCGTGAGCAACAAACCGCACGTAAACGTATATCTTTCGGGCGTGGGGACCGACAAATATCGCCATTTCCGCGGCTCGATGGGACACGAGGTGAAGGCCGAAAAGCGCAATTGGTACTCGGAGGACGCCCTTGGCGAGAAGCGTATTGGCCCCGCGGGTAGCGTCGTGTGCTGCAGCATTATCTTGTTTGCGCTGCTGTGTTGCGCGTGGATTGGGCCCGAGCGACTTGCCATGAGCGCGCCCTCGGTGCTGCGCGGCAAGTATTTTGAAGGTTCGGGCGTCGTGGGCATCTTTATTGGTACCGTGGCGTTTGCCTTGCTGGCGCCGCTTGTGGGCGGCCTGATCGACGGCGTTGACCGCAAGCTGTCCGCCCGCATGCAGGGCCGCGTGGGCCCGCGCCTGCTGCAGCCCTTCTACGACGTTGCCAAGCTGCTGCGAAAGGCCCCTGCCAGCGTAAACACCATGGACGATACCTACATGGCGTGCGCGCTCATCTTCACCGTCGTGGGCGGCGGCATCTTTGTGTCGGGCTCCAACACGCTGCTGTGCGCTTTTATGGTTACCCTCGCTGCAATCTTTGTGGTGCTGGCGTCCGCCTCGACGCAAAGCCCGTTTGCCCAGGTCGGCGCCGACCGCGAGCTGCTACAGGTCATGAGTTACGAGCCCGCCGTTTTGCTGATGAGCGTGGGCCTGTACCTTGCTACCGATAGCTTCGACTCCATCGCCGTAACCGGGCAGTCGGCGCCCATCATCGCGTACAGTGCGCCCATTTTCTTGGCGCTGCTTGCGGTACTCACCATCAAGCTACGCAAGTCGCCGTTCGACCTTTCGTACTCGCATCACGCGCATCAGGAGATTGTCCAGGGCGTCGCCACCGAGATGAGCGGCGGCACGCTGGCCAAGATGACCCTTATGCACTGGTGCGAGACCGTGCTGTTTTTGATGTGGGTGGGCATGTTCTTTGTTTGGGACAACCCGGTGAGCTGGCTGGTCGCCCTGGTCGTGATGGCTGCGACGTATTTTGTCGAGGTGCTGATCGACAACACCTTCGCACGCAGCACCTGGCGCAGCTGCTTTAAGCTCGGCTGGGGCGTGGCGCTGGTGTTTGGCCTGCTCAACCTTATGCCCATCCTCGTCGACGTGTTTATTTAGGAGGCGGCATCCATGGATCATAAAATGTCGCGCTCGCCGTGGGTTATTCATTACGACGGCTCGAGCTGCAACGGATGCGATATCGAGGTGCTGGCCTCGCTCACGCCGCTGTTCGATGCGGAGCGCTTTGGCGTGGTCAACACCGGCAACCCCAAGCATGCGGATATCTTTTTGGTGACAGGGTCGGTCAATGCCCAGAACCTGCCCGTCGTGCGCCAGATCTACAACCAGATGCTCGAGCCCAAGTGCGTGGTGGCCTGCGGCATCTGCGCGTGTTCGGGCGGCGTGTTCCGCGATGCCTACAACGTGATCGGCGGCGTGGACCGCGCGATTCCCGTGGATGTGTACGCGCCCGGGTGCGCCATTCGCCCCGAGACCGTGATCGATGCCATCGTGGAGGCGTGCGGCATCCTGGACCAGAAGGAGGCCGTGATGCGCGCCGGTGGCGATCCGCTCACCGTGGGCGGTGCCGCAACCTGGGACGGTGGCGTTGAGCTGGGCGAGGACGGGTTTGTGGCTGCGGGGGCCGGGGCTGATGGTGCCGGTGACGGTGTCGAGGCCAACGTGTCCACCAGGTCCGCCGCGCCCGCCGCTGCAAAGGAGGCCGAGTAATGCAAAAGGCTATCTATACCACCGTCGGGATCGACGGGCTCCTGCCGCATGTCCAGGCGCTTAAGGGCGTCGGCGCGCGCTTTGTGCAAATGCACGCTGAGCGCAACGTCGACGACGGCTCGTATCGCTTGGTCTATACGTTTATCAACGTTCGTGCTGCTCAGGAGCATATTGCGCAGGACGGCAGCTATGCGATCGAGAACCTGGTGGTTGAGGGAATTGATCAGTATCAGGAGATTCCGTCCATCAGCTCGTATTATCCGGCGGTATTCCCGTTTGAGAACGAGGCGCATGACCTGTTTGGTCTTGCCATCACCGACATGCAGATCGACTTTAAGGGCTTTTTCTACCAGGTTTCGACTGCCGAGCCCATGAGCGTTATCACGCCTGAGGTGAAGGCCGCGCGCGAGAAGGCCATGAAGGTCCGTGCCGCCGCCGAAGCCAAGGCGCGCAAGGCCGCTGCCGAAAAGGCCGCCGCTGCTGCGGCTGCTGCAGGGGAGGGCGCTGCGAGCGCCGGCGATGCCGCGGGCGCCGCTGCTCAGCCCGCTGCGGCTGCCGGCTCCGATGCTCAGCACGATGAGGCTGCTGCGAAGGCCGCGCTCAAGGCTGCCGAGATGGAGGCAAAGCTCGCTGCCATGGATCCCGAGAAAGCAGCCAAGGTCCGCGCGGCGCTTGCCGCCAAGGCCGCCCGCGACAAGCAGAAAAAGGAGGCGTAAGGCCCATGGCACATCGCTCCGTTATTCCGTTTGGCCCGCAGCACCCGGTACTGCCCGAGCCGCTTCATCTGGACCTGGTGATCGAGGACGACCGCGTCATCGAGGCAATTCCGCAGATCGGTTTTGTGCACCGCGGACTCGAGAAGCTCACCGAAAAGCGCGATATGCATCAGTTTGGCTACATTGCCGAGCGCATCTGCGGCATCTGCGCCGTGGGCCATAGCTGCGGCTATGCCAGCGCCTGCGAGGGCATGCTCGGCATCGAGGTGCCTGGTCGCGTGCAGTATATCCGCACCATTCTGCATGAGCTTTCGCGCATTCACTCGCATCTGCTGTGGCTGGGCCTGCTCGCCGACGCCTTTGGCTTCGAGGCGCTGTTCTATCGGTCATGGACCCTGCGCGAGCAGATTCTCAAGATCTTTGAGAGCACTTGCGGCGGGCGCGTGATTCTGTCGATTAACGAGATCGGCGGCCTTAAGCACGATATCGAGGACTCCGAGCTGGCGGGCATTGTCCAGACGCTCGATGCCATGCGTCCTGACTACGAGGCCCTGATGCATACGTTTTTGGACGACAACAGCTGCGGCGAGCGCCTGCATGGCGTGGGCGTGATTAGCAAGAAAGACGCGCTGGAGCTTTCGATGGTCGGTCCGTTTGGGCGCGCATCGGGCGTGGATTACGACGTGCGCATGTTTGACGACGGCGCCTATGCGGACTTGGCCGCGTTTGAGCCCATCGTTGCTACCGATGGCGATTGCTATGCCCGCTGCCAGGTGCGTTGCGCCGAGGTCACGCAGGCCATGGACATCATTAAGGAGCTTGTGGGCAAGATTCCGCACGACGGGATTGGCGGGCGCACCAAGCTTACGCCGGCCGACGGCGCGCGCGGCGAGGTTGTGATTGAGCAGCCGCGCGGCGAGGCGTATTACTATGTGCGCGGCAACGGCACCAAGAACCTGGACCGTTTCCGCGTGCGCACGCCGACGTCGCAGAACTTGGCGGGTCTGACGCATGCGCTGCAGGGCGTACTCCTTGCCAACGTGCCCATGATTATCCTGACCATCGACCCCTGCATTAGCTGCACGGAAAGGTAGGCGCGGCATGAGTTTGCTGACATTTGCCAAGACGGCCTTGGGCTCTATGGTCAAGCAGCCGGTAACGGTGTGCTATCCGCAGGAGAAGCTCGCGGCACCTGAGCGCTTGCGCGGGCATATCGTCAACGACATGGACGTGTGTATCTGCTGCGGCATGTGTGCGCGTCGCTGTCCGGCGGGCGCGCTCGCGGTCGATCGCAAGGGTGGAACGTGGTCGATCGACCCGTATGCCTGTGTGGTGTGCGGTGAGTGCATCGAGAGCTGCCCCAAGCACTGCCTGACTATGGACACCGCCCGCACCCCAGTCGCAGCGGACAAGACCCCCACGGTAGAAACCAAGCCGGAGTAGCGCCGGAATAGAGCTGGGATAGGGGCCGGTGGGGCAAAAATGCCCCACCGGCCCCGCGCTTAAACGCGCGGTTGTGCCGTCGCGAACAAAACTATGTCGGTTTACGGGGCTGGATAGCGAACCTCCGATCATACCGAAAATCGCAAAAACAAAACCGACGCTCCTATAAGTTGTCAATAGGCAGTTTGCGGGAGCGCTCCCTTCAATTCGCACAGGAGCTCGTAATACCTCCTCTCCAGTTTCGTCGACCGCCGTGTCCCCCGTTCCAGGTGACCGAGCGCGGCCGCG
>JAXJBU010000086.1:0-47735 GCA_036302865.1 Collinsella sp.
GGACAGGACAGGACAGGGTAGGGTTTTCACTTTCGGAAACCTGCGTTTCGGGTTTGTCGGAAACTGGTTTCACGTTTGGAAAACCTAGGTTTTCACTTTCGGAAACCTGCGTTTCGGGTTTGTCGGCAGTCGGTTTCTTGCGCGGGCGGCCGCCCTTCCCGCCCCTGCCGCGCGCGTCCTTGGAGTTGTCGATGGCGTTCTTCATGGCCTTGAACACGCGGCGCAGGTGCTTCGGGAGGTCGGCCTCGACGCCGTGCAGCCCGTACATCATGATCGCGTCGGCGAGCATCGCGCGGTCGCGCAGGTCCTCGGGGTCGCTCGCGTCGAAGTCGTCGTAGACCTCGGCGAAGCTGTCGAACACGGTGAAGGCCATCAGAACCACCCCCATAGAAGCGAAGAGAAGAACAGGAAACCCGCAGAGAAGGAGGCGGCGAACAGGGCCGCCTCCCAGTGGTCGCGGATGATGTCGGGTACGTGCCTCATCAGAACGGCACGTCCTCGTCGTAGAACTCGGACTGCGGGACCGCGGCGTAGGCCTGCTGGGCGCTCCACTGCGGCGCGGCCTGCGCCTGTGGCTGCACGGGCACCGTGTCCGCGAGGCTCTGCTGCGGCTGGGCCTGCGTCTGCCCCTCACGGCGCACCATGACCTCGATCTCGTCGACGATAACCTCGAGCTTCGAGCGCTTCTGGCCGTCGCGCTCCCAAGAGCTGTAGCGCAGCTTGCCCTCGATCGCGACCTTCATCCCCTTGGCGAGGAAACGGCCAACGGCCTCGGCGCGGTTGCCGAACATGGTGCAGTCGACAAAGTTGGGATAGTCCTCCCACTCGCCAGTCTGCGCGTTGCGGCGACGATCGTTCACGGCGACGCCAAAGGACAGAACCTGGGTTCCGCCGGCAGTGGCGCGCAGCTCGGGGTCGCGGGTCAGGTTGCCGCTGATGTTCACTCGGTTGATGCTCACTGCCCGTCCTCCTTCGCGGTCATGTGGCTCTTGATTGCCTCGACGAGGCGCGGCCCCTGCATGTAGCCCAGGCCGCTCACGCGGCGGCTGTCGCGGATGTGGCACGCCTCGACGATCTTCTGCGCCGTGACCGGGCCGATGCCCGGGAACGAGCGGGCGAACTCGTCGACCTTGAGCTTTGCCGCGATGGGCGCCTCGATGGCCGTCTCGGGCGGGATGTTCCCCGCCTTGCACGCCGCCTTGAACGCGGCGCGCTCGCGGCGCGTGTGGATGGCCCTCGCCATCGCCTCCTTGCGCTGCTCCGGCGTTCGGAGCGGCGGCAGTTTGCTCTCTCCCATGTCCTACATCCTCTCGACGTATCCGTGAATGTCGTTGTCGACCATGACGGCCCTCACGCGACGCAGCTCGTCTGCCGTGGCGCACTCGATGACCACGCGGTAGCCCCTCTGCGGTGCTGGGGCCGCATCCTCGGCCACATTCGGCTCGGGGCGCGACGGGACCACCCGCACACACCTCGGCACGCCCAAGGGCGGCTCAGGTTCCTCGACGGGCATCGGCTCGGGGTCGGGCGGCAGCGGCGCGGGCTCCGGCTCGGGCTCCGGTGCGGGCGCCGTCGCCTGCTCGTAGGTCGCCGCGAGCGCGGCGGCCTTGGCGACCTCCTCGCGATGCGCGGCGACCGCAGCCGCAACCTCGCCCGAGTCCGCCGGCAGCGTCCTCGTCCACCACGCCACGGCCCACGCCTTCTCGGACTCGTCCGCGTAGTCCAGCCCGTTGACGAACTTGAACTGGTGCAGTAGCTCGCCCACGCGGCGCTCGATGATGTTCTTGGCCTTGACCTCGCCGAAGCTCGCGTTGAGCCACCTGTCGTCGGCGATGCGCTCGTAGGGCACCAGCGGACCCATCTCGCCCGCGAGGTCGTAGTAGTGGCCCTTGAGCGCGGTGAGGCGGCGTTTCCTGCACTCGCCGTCGTATCGGTCGATCTCGGCCTTGTACTCATCGGATAGCTTGTCGATGGGCGCCGTTATCTCGCCGATGGTCTTGTCGAACGTCTTGAGCAGGTCGCTGTACTTCTTCTTCGCGGCCTTGCGCTGCGCCTCGATGGGCTTCTTCACGTCGTTGACCGCCGCGCGGTACTTCTTCGCCGCCTTGAAGTCCTCGTCCTTCTCGATGTGCTTGACGTCCACGTAGTCCGCCAGCTTCTCATCGACGTTCTTCTTGAGCTTCGCCAGCTTGTCCTCGAGCGTGTCGTCGATGGCGAGCGACGCCACCAGCGTGTCGAAGTCCTCCTCGAGCGGCACGGCCTCGACCGCCAAAACCTCGTCTGCCATTAGAAGCCTCCCAGCAGGTCGTCGTCGGTCGCATACTCGGCGGGCGCGGGCTCATAGACGGGCGCGGGCTCCGGCTCGGGGATGGCGGGCTCGGGCTGTGCCTTGCGTGCCGCGAGCTCCTCCTCCATCCACGAGGCCGCGCGGCGCGCCTGCATGAGCGTCATGTCGTGCATGGAGCCCGACGTGCAGCCCACGGCGGCGCAGATGGCGGCCATGGCCCCGGCGCTGTCGAGCGCGGTCGCCGCCATGAACGGCTTGAACAGCTCGCGCACCGGCTGCAGGTCGACCATGGGCTCGACGCTCTCGACCTCGGCGGCCACCTTGCGCGGCTGCGGCTGCGCCTGGTCCATCTCCTCGCTCACGTACATGCCGCGGAACTCGCCCGGGTAGGCGAGGCGCCACGCAGCGGCCTTGGCGCACTTGTCGATCATGACGCCGGGCATCTTCGCCCAGTTGCTCTTGCCGGTGCTGTAGTCGGTGAGCGCCAGCTCGGCGTAGGCCGGTATCTTGCCGTCCGTGAACTTGACCTCGGCCCATCCGCCGATTAGCTGCTCGCCGATTATCTTGTAGACGGCCGAGCCCTTCTTCTTGACGACCTTGCCGTCGCGGAGCACCACGACGCCGCTGTCGATGCCGCCGTAGTTCGGCTGCTTGTTCGCGCGGCGGTTGAACACCTGGTAGTTCGTGATGATGCTCGCCGGGGCGTTGCCGTACTTGACGAGGTAGACATCCTGCGTGAACGGGTTGAGGTGCTGGCGGTTGCAAAGCTCCACGCACAGCGCCAGCTCGCTGTCGGTGGCGTTGGGGCACAGGCGCTCGCGGATGTCCTGCGAGGTGAACTTGACGGGCATGCCCGCATCGTCCTTGAACTCGATAATCTCGCTACTCATCGACGCTCACCTCGCATCCGTAGAGCTTGGAGATGGTGGCGACGGCGCCGTTCTCGGCGTAGATGTCCTCGCACTTCTTGCCGTACGCGATGATGACGGCAAGGAAGTCGCGGTCGAACTCGATGGGCTCCTCGTCCATCAGTACGGGCGCGACCGCCATGCCGTAGGCGACGCCGCGAAGCACCGCGGGGTCGACCTTCTCCTCGAGCGCCTCGGCGTTGAGCTCCGTGTTGATGAGGACGTTGCCCACGGCCTGCCTCATGAGCTCCTTGAATGCCTTTCGCTTCATTTCATTCTCCGTTTCTACTTTTTCTCTTCGGCTGGGTCTGTCCAGCCGCGATATACCTGTATGTCCATGTGCGGCTCGATGCCGCGCCGACGGGGCCACTTGACCACGTGGACCTCGGCCACCTGGCTGTCGTCGCCCCAGACCGCCCCGTTCATCCCGTCCATCACGAGCTTGGCGATGTTGTCCGCGTCCGGCTTGAACGTGTTCGGTTCCGACGTGACGCGCTTCGGCCTCGACACGGGCAGCGGCTCGTACACGTCGATGCGCACCGCGACGGGCACCCTGAACGGGAACAGCAGCCCCTTGAGCTCCGGGTACGCCTCCCGCATGGCCCCGAGCGCCGCGTCGCGGATGGCGGCCTCGTTGCGGATGGTCTCGTTTGGCGTGTACATCCGGGCGTGCCTGCGGTCGAGCCTGTGGCGCTGCTTGCCCGCCACGAACGGGACGGTGAACGCGAATCGCCTGCCGATCACAGTACCGACCCCATCCCGAGCGCCACGCGGATGCCATCCGCCGCGAGCAGCATCGCCCGCAGGACGTAGGGCATGAGCGCGTTCACCACGAACAGGAGCACGACGAACCCCGCGCACCTAAGCAGCCTCGATGCCATGCGTTCCCTCCTCGATCCACTGCTCCACCCATTCCGGGCGCACCATGCGCCCCACCTTGCGCCCCTCGGGCAGCTGCGAGCGCAGGCGGCCCGCCTTGCACTCGCAGCGCAGCGTGTCGTATGGCACCCCCGTCACCCTCGACGCCTCGCGCAGCGTGTACATCAGCTTGTGGCGGATGCCAAGCTCGTCGGCCATCTGCTGGAACGTTTTGGCTCTGCTAGAATCCATGAGTGACCTCCTTTCAGGTCTGGAGCCGTCCCCGCTTTCCACACCGGGCGGCTCTTTTTTGTCGGTTTCGGGGCCTCGCCCCCGGCACGGCACCGGTAGGGAACGTCCCCGCGGATGGTTATGGAGAGCCGCGGGGCAACGGTGCCGCCCCGGGAGCGGGGCCTGTCGCCACTAGGACAGAGTTCTGAGGATTGAGATGCCGAGCCTTATCAACGCCCCGGAAACCATCCTCAAGAGGCACTCGACCAGCGCGAGCGCCGCGACAACCAGAACGAGCGGCGTGGTGACGACGATGGCGACCACGAGGCGAACCGCCTGACAGAACTTGCTCATCGCCCATCGCCGCCCAGGTAGACTTCCTCCAGGCCGGGCATGTAGACGAGCGAGTTGCCCAGCGTGAAGTAGACTCGCCCGTACAGGGCGAACGTCACGGGCGAGGCGATGTAGTACTCGGTCCCGTCGAGCTTTCCCAGCTTCTCGGTGTCCTTCTCCAAAATCTTGATGTTCTTCTCGTTGGTGAAGCCGAACGTCTCCGAGATACGGAACGCGGCACCCTTGTCGGTCTCGACATAGGAGCCGTCGACAAGCTCGAAGTCGTAGCGGACCCGCTTACCCATCGCTACTCACGCCCCTTCTGCAGCTGATACATGACCCACTCGCCCGCAGCGAGGCCGACCTCAACCGGCTGGATGTCAGGGTCGATGGCGTCGGCGGTGTTCATCACCACCGTGCGCTGGACGTAGGCCATGACCGCCTCGCCGCGCAGCAGGCCGTCCAGGCGCCCGCGGGCGTCGAGGAGCGACTCGAAGGCCTCGTGGTGCCAGCCGTTCTCAGCGTCGCACCAGCAGACGATGGCCTCGATGCCCGAGAAGCCGCTCGGGCACTCGATCTCGAACGACTTCCCGCGCGCCTCGTACCTGATGTTCTCGCGGCGCGTCTTCACGTCTCCCATGTCGCCCTCCCCTACAGCTCGAAGTCGGAAAAGTCGCGGGCCTCGACGGGCTCGGCCTCGACCGTGATGGTCTCGGGGATGTTCCAGCCGCCCAGCTCGATGTCGATGTAGTTCTCGTTCATGGTTCTCTCCGTTTCGTTTGTGACTGTAATTTAATTCAAGTCGTTGGCCAAAAAAATAGAATCTCGCGAGACGCCCAAGAAGCGGCAGGCCGCGTCGAATGCGTCGGTAGGCATTCGGTTCGTCTCCTCGTACCGCTGATAGGTGGGGTAGGTGACGCCCATCGCCTCGGCTACGGCACCCTTCTTGACGCCCTTGCGTTCTCGGACCTCTCTCAACGTCTCTGTCATCCCGTCCTCCTTTCGCTGTAATCATATTACAACACATTCAAGATAATTCAAACTACTTTTTTAATAAAATTAAAGGGAAATTGTAATTTACCTAAAGGGGTGAAAAGATGGACCTCGGGAAGAAGATTCGCGCACACCGCGACGAGCTGGGACTCACGCAGGCAGAGTTGGCGGACAAGCTCGGTCTTACCTACTCGTCGGTAAGTCAGTGGGAAAGCGGCCGCGCCACGCCGAGGACGCCTATCCTTCGTCAGCTTGCCGACCTCTTCAACACGACCGTTGCCGACCTCATGGGAGAGGACGCCACCGAGGCCGCCATCAGCGGCACCTCGCGCATGGTCCCCCTGCTGGGCTTCGCCCACATGGGCGAGCCGTGCGACGAGGGGAACCTCGCCGACGAGGTCGAGGTTCCCGCCTCCATCGCCGACGCGCACCCGCGCGGCTTCATGGTCCACGCCCAGGGAGGGTGCATGGACAACCGGTTCCCCCACGACGCCCTGCTGCTGGTCGACCCCGACATGGAGCCGGTCAACGGCCAGCCGGTGCTCGCCGAGACGGCCGACTACGGCGCCGTGGTGCGCAACTACACCCGGGGCCGCTCGACCGTGATGCTCACGGCGGACAGCCACAGCGGCGAGTACGACGACATCCTCGCCGGGCCGGGCGACGAGCCCGTGGTCTGCAAGGGCCGCGTCGTCTGGTACATGGGCGAGCGGGACGAGAGGGGCTAGAGCGTGGAGCGCGCGACCTACAACGTCTACTGCGACGAGAGCTGCGTCACATCTTCGGCCGCGGACGACTTCATGGCCATAGGCGGGATAATGTGCCCCCTTGACCGGAAGCGTGAGATCGTGAGGAAGGTGGACCTGCTCAGGGCCTATTACAACGTGCAGGGGGAATTCGGGTGGAAGACGGTATGCCCGTCGAGGCTCCCCTTCTTCCAGGCACTGGTCGACCTCTTCTTCTCGGACCCCGGGCTCAGGTTCCGCGCGGTCGTCGTCAGCAGGCGCGAGACGAACTTCGAGGACACCGAGGAGATGTTCCAGAAGGTCTACTACCAGGTGTTCAACAACTGGCTCGACCGGAGGGACTCATACCGCCTGTTCATCGACCGCCGAATCGACGAGCGCGACAGGGTCGACACGCTGAGGAGGTGCCTGATAGACACCTTCCAGTTCGGCGATGCTGTCCGCTTCGTCGAGGAGGTCGAGTCTCACGAGAACGACCTGATTCAGCTGGCGGACCTGTTCATTGGGGCGCTTGCGGCTTCGAGGAACGGGCACCTGCAGGTCGAGGGCTCAAGCGCGGCGAAGCTTCAAATCTGCAGAGACATCTGCCGAAATCTCGGGATCAGCACCCTCGCGAGCTACGAGACATGGCCCTCGGAGCAGAAGTTCAACGTATTCCATTTTCGCGGCCGCAGGAACATGTGATGGCTATGGAGTACTCCATCGACCAGAACGGTCATCTCGACCTATCGCGATATTTTTTGAGTTTTGGCTATGACATGTTTCAAGTGCGAGACGTCTCACACGACTATTTCTTTGCCGAACTCACAAGGCCGCTTTATTGGAACGGGTTGCCGGTGATAGGACTGAACAGCGAAGCAAAGTGGCGGCATCTGATTTGCGTCCACGGACGCGACGGGCTCCCTCTGAACCCGATAACGGACATCGAGCTTGAAAGAGTGAAGCGACTTCCCCTCATTCCAAAGGTTCTCGATAGACGAATCGACCTCGATATTTTCCGTCAGACGAACAAGCGAGGCAAGGAGGACAGCATAAGCGTGGTGGCAACCGGTCCAGACATTAACTACCTCGTCACCCTCGGCGCTCTTCCCGGGAAGTACATTTTCCGAAGCGCTTACCCCGCCGGAAGCAAGTACGTAGGAAAAATATGGGACAGGGTGAACCGCCCGGAAAAATACCGGAAAGACGGAATCACCCAGCTAGTCGAAAGATATAGGAAATGAAAAAAGGAAAACCCCGGATTTCGGGCCCCGAGGTGCGGCCAGGTCCTGAGCTTTAAGCAAAGGGCTCGTCCTTATTATGCCTCAGCGGCAGTAAAAGTAAACCGAACAAGTTATGGAGATTGGAGACAGCGAAGGGAAAAGCAGGAGGCGCTGTTTGGGCGCCTCCAGAGGACTCCTTCACACACACGGTGGATGAGCTATCCCGATTATCGCCCCATCGCGGCGAAATTCCAAGCACCTACATCTAGGGAAGTGATGCCCATGAAAGCGAAAAATCTCGGGACCGCAGGCTGATGCCGCGGCCCCGAGACTAAGGAGACGGCCCCTGCACTTTGGAACGTGAGACGGGGCCGTGGTCAGAACCGGGCGAAACGGAGAATAAGCCCGCGATCTGAACGGATCTGATTATATGACAAAGAAGCAGCGCCGCCGCGTCTGGGGCTCCGTGACCGAGATGAGGCGCGGCAAGAAGTACGTCCTGCGCTGGATGCAGAACACGCCGCAGGGCCGCAGGCGCAAGACCAAGACCGTGTACGGCACCTACCGCGAGGCGTGCGCGAAACTCGACCGCATCCACGTCGAGCACGCAGACGACGCCCCCGTGCCCACCATAGCCAAGGCCTACGAGACGTGGCTCGTCCCCAAGATGGCCGCGCAGGTCGAGGCGGGGACGCTCGCCCCCAACACCCGCGACCTCGTGCTGCGCTCGTGGAGGAACTACGTCGGCCCCCGATGGGGACGAATGCCCGTCGACCAGCTCCGCGCCGTCGAGCTGCAGGACTGGCTGCTGACGCTGCCCGCCGCCACCGCCGACACCGCCCTGCTCACCCTGCGCAAGGTCTACGCCTGCGTCTCGACCTTCATCCGCCTGCCGCTCGACCCGTTCGCCGCCAGCGTCAGGTACACCATGCCCACCCGCAAGACCCGCGAGCGCTCAAAGCGCGTCTACACCCTCGACGAGGCCCTGGGCGTCCTCGACGCACTGCGCGGCAACCCCCTGGAGCCCGCGTTCATCCTCGCGTGCTTCGGCTCCTGCCGCTCGGGCGAGTCGCTGGGCGTGCGCACCGACGAGGTCCTGCGCTGGGAGCGCTCCGGCACCGCCCTCGCCTCGGCCGACATCTGCCGCCAGATGCAGCAGTCCGGCACCGCGCCCGTCGACGCCCTCAAGACCGCCAAGTCCGCGCGCACCGTCGTGATCCTGCCGCAGGCCGCCGACCGCCTCGTCGAGATAGCGGCCGCCCGTGCCGCCGAGGGCCGCGAGTGGCTGTGCGACCGAGGCGACGGGCTGCCCATGAACCGGAGCATATGCAACAACCGCTGGCGGAAACTCTGCACCGCCCGCGGCATCGAGCACATCCCGTGGTCGAACCTGAGGAACTCCTGGCGTACGATAGCGGAGGTCGAGCTTCGCCTGCCGTGGGACCTCATCGAGATGCTGATGGGCCACGCCCTCCCCGGCGTGTCGGGACGGCACTATATCCGCCCCACCGCCGAGCAGGTCGTCCGCGCCGCCTTCGACGCGCTTGGGATAAGTTAGGATATTCCCCCGCAAAGCCGCAGGTAGATGGCACGCAGTTAGTTGTGGCAGTATTAAGATTCGCAGCCCAAGCCACCGCAAAGGCGCCCGCCCCCTTTGCGGTGGTTTGGGGTCGCGCTACTCTCCGAGCATCTCTTGGAGCTTGGCTGCCACGGCGTGACCCAGGCTCTCATGGCTTTCGGGCATCATATGCAGATAGTCGATATCGCCCGGCTCGGCAAACTCCGCTGCATTCAAAAAGTCGCAGCCAAACTGCTCAGCCACATGCGCGTAGTACTCACCAAAATGTTCCGAGGCTTCTACGGAATGCTCGTCAAAATCGGTCATATATACGTCGGCGATCTGCGGCTTAATCTTGATAGGCGCCATCAGCAGAATGCGCGGACAAGGCGCAGCGTCGGTCCACGGAAACGCGCGGACGGCGCGAATCAGCGCCATGGCGCCACGGGCGATATCGGAAGCTGTCACGTTAAAGACCGTCTTACAGTCGTTGGTGCCCAGCATGATCACAATGGCGTCCAGCGGCTTATGGGCCTCGAGCAGCATCGGAAGTGCGCGGATGCCGTTAAGATTGGTGTCCAGATGGCACATGTCGTCGCGTACCGTCGTGCGGCCGTTGAGGCCTTCTTCAATTACATGCCAGCCCTCGCCTAAGTCACGTTGGGCCACGCCGCACCAGCGCGCATCCTGCGCATAGCGCACCGCGGTGCCGTCGCGCATGCCCGCCGGATCGTAACCATAGGTGTTGCTGTCGCCAAAGCATAGAACGTTTTTCATCGTAAGCCCCTCGCTCAGTAAAAAGCCGACGGAAGCAGCCTCTCCCGCCGGCTCGACCTATCTGTCAGCACGTACCGATTACAGGTACTTGCGCCAATCGTCCTCGTCCTCATCATCCTCGGTAGCAGCCTGGGTCTGCTCGGCGGCGCGAGCTGCCGCAGCGCGAGCGGCAACCTGGGCATAGGACTCCTCGTTGCGCTCGGGGAAGTTTGCCAGCACGTGCTCGAACTTGGCAAAATCCTCATCCCAGCGCGTAGAAGGCACGGCAAAGAAGACTTGCTTGACCTTAAAGTCACCCGACGCGAGCTCCTTGCGGAAGAGCTCGGCCACGGCCTCGGCGTCAAAGCCGTTGTTGTCGCAGCCCCAAGCGCCCAGTACGAGCTTCTCGCGACCCAGCTCGTCGCAGATGGCAAGCACAAAGCGAATGCGGTCGCGCAGGGCGTCCAGCAGAGCATCGTCGCTCACGCGATACTCCTGGCGGGCGCGCTTAACGTTGGGCGCGGCGGCCACGATCACGTCGGCGTATGCATGCACGTGGTTGCGGTCGAAGCGCACCGCAGGCACCACCAGCGCACGGTTGCGGTAAAGCTCGCAGTTGATGTTGCGGCGACGGTTCTCGCCGTACCATTTGCGCTGCTTATCGAGAACGTTGTACAGATACGAATCGGCGCACAGCGTGGCCTCCTGGCCCAGATAGCCCTGGATGTAGCCACCGCCCGGGTTGGTGAACGAGGCAAAGGCGAGCACGGCCATGTCGCAGAACTGCGCATAGCCACGACCGTTGTCCAGGATGGCCTGCGTGGCGGAGGCATCGAGCACGGCGACCTCAGGCAGAACCGGAGCGGGCTCCTCAGCAGGCGCGGACTCAGCTTCGGCGATTTCCTCGGCAGGCTCAGGCGCTGCCTCGGTCTCGGGCGCCGTCTCGGTCTCGGCAGCCTCCGCGCCCTCGACGTCCTCGGCAAACTGTTCTTCGGCGGCCACAGCACTCTGAACCTTGGCCTTCATCGCCGAGACAAAGCCGGCAGGCATACCGTCAAACTCGCGAACACCGGCAAGCGAACGCTCGATATCCTTGGCGCACGCTTCGGACACAGTTGCCACGTGACGCTCGGCGGCCTTGGCACGGGCCTCGCGCTTGGGATTGGGCTGACCCGCTCGGTTGGACCTGCGGTTACGGTTCCTGTTGTCGACGTCTGCCATACGTGGCCACCTTTCCTGTCGCTGCCGCTATCGGCTTTTCCCATCCATGATACCCCGCCGCGTACAAAAAAGACGGCCCCGAAGGACCGCCTTTCGCATCGATTTGCACGCACGGCAAGCACCGCCGCAATTCGCCACTAGTCGCGACGGCCGAGGATGTTCAGAATGCGCAGGAACACGTTGATAATATCCACGAACAGGTTAGAGGCCATAAGCACGGCGTTGGGCAGCGTAGGCGGCACCGTCGTGGCAACATAGGTGTCGTAGCCAATAAAGCCGGCGAACACCACGATCACGATCAGGTCGGTGATGGTCTGTGAGACGCCCATGAACATCAGCACGATCTCAACCAGAATAGTAGCGAGCAGAATGCCAAAACCGATGCCATATACGCGCTGGAAAAACTTGGGGAACGTCACGCCCAAGGCGCCAAAGACAAAGGTGATGGCGGCCGTGGCGATAAAGGCAGTGTTGATGGTGGGCAGGTCGTAGTTGGCAAGGCCAAACGACGCGGTCAGGCCAAAGGTACTCGCAAAGATTACGTAGCCCACAAGGGACAGGCCCACGGACTGCTTGCTGGCGGCGGCCGACATCATGACCATGCCGACGATGGTCAAAATAAACGAGCCAAAGACCAGCGGCAAGGCGGCGCCGTTCATCATCATGCGCGCAAACGACATGGTGCTCGTAAAGTAGGCGCCGGCACCCATGGCGCAAAAGCCCAAGAAGATCAGGGCAGACATGGCGAGATTGTACGCGCGCGGCGACATCTCCTTGGCACGGCTTGCGCCGGTCTCGACGGGGCCGTTCTGATAGCCCTGGATATCGTTCATAGGTTCGTCCTTTCAAAAGCGCCGCGACAGCGCCGTAGGTGACAAGATTCCTGTCATTGTACCCGAATGCCATACGTCCTTACCTACGGCGCTCGCCCTCGAGCGTACGGTCGAATGCCCACACCCACCAACGCATCAGATGGGCCTGCGAGCCATCTGGTCGTTCACGCGTCTGGTCCTCCAGATACAACTCGGTCGCATGCCCGCCAAAACGCACCTTATAGGTTGCCGTACGAATGCCGTGAACCGTCAGGCCAAACCCAGTGGTCGAGACAATCTCGTCAATCGTAAAGCAACGACCGTCGACCCAGCAGACGGTGACCGGCACGACCTGTCCGCCCGCGAGGATGCGAGCCACGACGTCCACATACTGCTTGTGCACGCGCCGAGTTTTGCCATCTGTCTGTCGATATTCCATGTCTCCTATTATCGAACGCATGTTTGCATGTTGTAAAGCGAACAGACTGTGGTTTTGGAGTGTCGGAGCAATCGCACGTGTCCGCATGGCGTGTTAGCAAAAAGAATACCCGCGGTCAACAGGACTAATATTCAATTTTAGTGCCAAAAAATCCACTTCTCACGTCAGAACTCCGTTAAGAAACCCACAGGAGGTGATACGATTTATCATGTTTTTGTAACGTGCCTGCAAACTTCGAGAAAGCCCATATATGGACGTAACGTTCTCAACCTTCCTCGGCCAAATTGTGTCGAACCCAGTCCTTGCCGTCACCGTGATCCTCGCGTTGGGCGCCATCTTCGTCAATGGATGGACCGACGCGCCCAACGCCATCGCGACCTGCGTCACTACGCGTTGCATGCCCGCCCGCGCCGCCATTCTCATGAGCGCCGCATTCAACTTCCTCGGCGTGCTCATCATGACGCACTTTAATGCGAGCGTCGCCAATACCATCTCGCATATCGTCGACTTTGGCGGAAACAGCACCATGGCGCTCGCCTGCCTGTGCGCGGCCCTGTTCTCCATCGTCGTCTACGGCGCCACAGCGTCGCGTTTTGGCATCCCCACCTCGCAAAGCCACAGCCTTATCGCCGGCCTGACCGGTGCCGCTATCGCCCTCGGCGGCGCGAGCAGCGTCAACGTCCACGAGTGGATGAAGGTCATCTACGGCCTGGCACTCTCCATCGGCCTGGGCTTTGTCATGGGCTGGGTCCTGTGCAAGCTCGTCTCGATTCTTTTCGCCGCCGCCAACAGGCGACGTGCCAATGTCTTCTTTAAATACGCTCAGATCGCGAGCGCTGCGGCCATGAGCTTTATGCACGGCGCGCAGGATGGACAGAAGTTCATCGGCGTGCTCTTTTTAGGCGTGGCCTTTGCCAGCGGCCAGACGAGCGTCGGCGATGCAGGCATCCCCATCTGGATTATGCTGCTGTGCTCGGCCACTATGGGCATCGGCACCAGCGTGGGCGGCGAGCGCATCATCAAGTCCGTCGGCCAGAGCATGGTCAAGCTCGAAAAGTACCAGGGCTTCTCCGCCGACCTGGCGGGCGCCGCGAACCTGCTGCTTGCCACCCTTACCGGCATCCCTGTGTCCTCCACGCACATCAAGACCTGCGCCATCATGGGCGTCGGTGCCGTCAAGCGCCTCTCGGCCATCAACTTCGGCGTCGTCAAGGACATGATGTTCACCTGGTTCTTCACCTTCCCCGCCTGCGGACTCATCAGCTTTGTCATGGCCAAGCTGTTCATGATGTTCCTCTAGTCAAACCGAACGTCCATCTGGACCGCAACACTTCGCCCACCCGTCTTCGCCTCGAAAGGACCCACCCATGGCAAAGAAACCCGATTCGTTCTACTTTGACAACTACGTCGCCTGCGCCGACCTTGCTGTCCAGGCCGCAGAGTTGCTCATCAAGATTTTTGAGAACTTTGATCCCGCGCAGATCCACGACATGCTCGAGGAGATGCATGCGATTGAGCATGCGGCCGACAAGAAGCACCATGAGCTCGAGGATGCCTTGCTCACTGCCTTTATCACCCCGCTTGAGCGCGAGGATCTGGACCTGATGAGCTGCTCGCTCGACACTGTGCTTGACCGTATCGAGGGCGTCGTGCAGCGCGTCTACTTCACCAACATCCAGAGCATTCACCCCGATGCCATCGTCATCGCTCATAAGGTGACTGACGCCTGCCGCGCCATGAAAGACCTGATGGTCGAGCTTCCCAACTACCGCAAGTCCAAAACGCTGCGCGAGCTGGTCATCCAGATCAACACCATCGAGTCCGAGGCCGACGAGCTCTACATCAACGCCATGCGCAACCTGCACGTTAACGGCAAGGATCCGCTCGAGGTCATCGCTTGGCGTGACGTCTACGCCTTCCTGGAGTACTGCGCCGACTGCTGCGAGACTGTGGCCGATGTCGTGGATTCGATTGTCATGAAGAACAGTTAATTGGGGGTACGTGTCCCGGCGGCGAAGGGCCGGCCACGGTTTGCTTTCTCACTCCGGCTGCTTTGCAGAGTCGTTCGAAAGCAAACCGTGGCCGGCCCTTCGCCTTACGTACCACCATTGGGAACTTTGGCTGATACTTTGAAAGCAATGAGGCTTTTGTTGACAGGGCCTTTGAGCCCGATTGGGAACTTTGGGACCGCCTTAAACGTTTGGCTGGATCGGGCTTTGGGTACCCTTTGTTTTGCTTTGGGTTGATACACTGAATTTGGAGGGCTTGGTTGTGAGTTATTTGGATCTGGCTCGGGGTCGGTATTCTTGTCGCGAGTTTGAGAATCGTTCTGTTGAGCAGGCTGTGGTGGATGCCATTGTTGAGGCTGGGCGTATTGCTCCTTCTGCTTGTAATAATCATCCAACCCGTGTGATGGTGTTGGATACGCCTGAGCTTCTGGAGAAGGCTGCTGCTTGTCAGCCTCGGTTTGCTCGTGATGGGTCTATCTTTGGGGCTCCGCTTGTCTTCCTTATTTGCAGCGTTACCGATGATGCTTGGGTGCGCCCGTATGATCAGATGAACTCGAGTGCCATCGATACTTCGATTGTCTGCGATCAGATGATGATGGAGGCCACCGAGCAGGGCCTGGGAACGTGCTGGGTATGCCATTTTAAGCCTGGGGTGGCACAGGAGCAGTTCAATCTGCCCAAGGGCGTCTATCCCTATCACATGCTCGTCTGTGGATATCCTGCCGACCACATCGCCGATCCCGAGCATCGCGAGGCCCGTACCATTCCCCTCTCCGACTTCCTCCTCAAGTAGGTTTTGGGACATGCCTTAAAACCTACCCTTGACCGCTCACCCGTTCGCCGAGTTCTGCGCCATTATGTGCAGGGCTCGGTTTTTTATGTTACGCACTCCGGCACAGTCATAAAAAAGGACCCGCAAGCTGCGGGTCCTTTCTAGGCACTAAATTGTAGGCCGAATGTTAGTCCAGGTCGTCGGCAGCAAAGTTGTCGATCGGGGCGAAGGGATCGGCCACGGGGACAACCGGGTCAGCGACGGGCAGCGGCTCGGCGGGAACAGTCACTGCAGGAGAAGCGGCAGAACCGACCGGCGTAGAGGCCATCAGATCGGCCGGGAAGGAATTCTGGGCATCGTCCATGAAGTGCTGGATGAGCTTGAGATACTCTGCCTTGAACTCCTCACGGGAAGCCTTGAGACGATCGATCTCCTCGAGCTCGGCCTGCTTCTCGGTCAGAGCCTGGCGGATAACCTCGCGGGCCTTGGCGTCAGCCTCGTTGCGGATACGCTCAGCGTTCTCGTTGGCATCGTTGACGATGGTCTCAGCGGTCTGCTGGGCAGCGATCAGGGCAGCGGAAATCTGGCGCTCCTGAGCGGAGAAGTCAGGGGCGGGAGCAGCCACGGGGGCGGCAGGAACGGCCTGGGCGGCGGCATCCTGAGCCTGGGCAAGCTGAGCCTGCGCATCGGCAAGCTGCTGCTCGGTAGCAGTCAGACGACCCTTAAGGTCGACGATCTTAGCGAGCATAGCGTCAACCTCGGAGGACAGCGTCTCCAAGAAGACGTCGACCTCGGCAGGATCGTAGCCACGCTTGGCCTCAGAGAAAGTCTGAGCCTGGATGTCTGCAGGGGTAATAGCCATAACAAGTCTCCTTTTTCATCGCCTCGGCGCTACACGCCCGACGTAAGTTACTAAGTCAGTTCTACACGAGTATACCTATAAGAAGCTGCAGAACCAGCCTCTGCACCAACTGCAACGCAATAATCGCAACGACCGGCGAAAAATCGATACCGCCCATCGGCGGGATGAAACGACGGAACAGGTTGAGCCACGGACCGCACACGCTATCAAGCACCGCGGCAATATCCTGAAGCAAACCACCCTGCTTCATGGGAATCCACGTCATAAAGCAGTAGACGACAATGAGCGTGGAATAGAAGTTGAACAGCGTGTTGACCAGCTGGACGATAGTGTAGATGTTGATGGGAATCTCCTCGTCTTGTCTTTACTTAAGGTAGCCGTCCGCACGAAGCTTCTTGAGATCGGAATCTTTGACCTCGCAACCGGCGGGCAGCACCATGAACACGCGGTCGCCCACCTCCTTGACCGTGGCACCCAGACCGCAGGCAAAGCCGTAAGAGAAGTCCAAGACGCGCTTGGCAACTTCGGTGCGTACGCCCACAAAAATCAGTGCGACAGGCTGCTTGGTGCGAACGCGGCGCACCACGGTCTCCACGTCGTCATAGCTCTCGGGGCGCAGGACATAGGCCGGCAGCTGCGGTGTGGCGTTGATGATATTGCTCGCATAGGCCGAGGCATCGCTCGGTGCAGGCGCGGGCGCAGCGGCGGCACGGGCGCGGGTGTTCTCGGCGTAGCTAGACGGCGTGTCATAGGCACCAGGACGATAACCGCTCGCAACACTGTCCTGCGAGCGCGAAGGCGGGTTATACGTTGTGGCATGGCGGGAGTCATCGCCGACCAGCTGACCGGAGCGCGTATACACGGCAACCGACTCAGCTTCACCGCGGCGCGTCTGACCAAGCAGGCCGTTGCTCGGCTCGTCTTGGGTGTAGAAGCCCTCGCCCGAAGCACCGCTGTAGCCGTTGCCCTGATAACTATCGTCATAGCCGTCATCGTAGCCGTAGTCGTCGTCCTGGCCATAACCCTGGTCGTAACCCTGCTGGCCGCCCAGGTGCATCTTATTTTTAATCTCGTCAAGGAAGCCCATGGTTGTGTCCTCTCGCGGTTTAGTGCAGGCGCCCCGATAATCAGTGCGCACTTCAGAGCCTTATTTTACTGCAAACTCCGGGCTAAATACTACCCTGCCCAGGCGAACGAGCGTAGAGCCCTCCTCAAGGGCAGGCTCAAAGTCCTCGCTCATGCCGCAGGAAAGCTCAGGCAGGTTCAAATCGGGATGCGCCGCCTCCAGCTCATCCCTCAGCTCACGAAGCCCCGCAAAGGTGCGGCGTGCCACATCCTTATTCCCCCGGGGCGCCATAGTCATAAGCCCCTGCACGCAAATTCCCTCAAGTTCCGCAAGCTCACCCGCGGCGGCGCGAATCTCATCGGGCGAAAAGCCTCCCTTCGACTCCTCACCACTCACATTGACCTCAATGAGCACACGCTGGGGGCCGGCGAGCTCGCCTGCCTCAATCTTGCGGACAGCACGGCTCGAGATCGCCTGCGCCAGATGCAGCGAACCCACCGAGTGAATCAGCTCGGCTGAGCCCAGCACCGCATTGATCTTATTGGTCTGCAGGTTGCCGATCATATCGAAGCGCACCTCGGGCAGCTCCGGATGCTCCGCCAGACCCGTGAGCTTGCGAACCAGCTCCTGCGGGCGGTTCTCGGCAAAATGGCGATACCCCGCCTGGATGGCGGCAACGGTCTCATCGACACCAACGGTCTTGGACACGGCAATGAGGCTCGCGGCGTCGTGGGGACGGCCCGCGCGATCGAGCGCCGCATAAAAACGTTCCAGAATCTGCTCGCGGCGAGCGCGCATCAAGTCCAAATAGTTATCCATTGCCAATCGCCTCCGCTGACAGCCAAACAAGTAGTCCCATGCTAACGCAAGAGCGCGGCCCCGCATGTGCAAGGCCGCGCTCACTTAGGTATTTACAATCTTTCGACGAACGGGGTTACTTACTCCTCGTCGTCCTCGCCATCGTCCTCATCCTCAAGATGATCGAGCAGGTAGCGAAGACCCTCGCTGACCTCGTTAACGGGCACCTTGGCAACGTAGCGTGCATCGACGGCGGGCCTCATGATAACACCCTCGCCCGAAGGCACGCGCATGCTCTCGAGCTCATCCTCATCAGTGCAGGCGATATCACCGGCAGTCATACGCTGTCCGGTCAACAGGAAGGTCAGACGGCAGGCGGCATCGATGGAAATCGAGGCGATGCGATCGAGATAGCGCGATACCATGATGGCGCGGCGCAGGTCGTCATAGTTGCTGTCGTCGTCCATAAAGTCGCCCGTATCCATACGGTTAAAGGTGCGGAAGAACTTCTCGTAGGCGGCGTGCACTGGCTCGTCCTCGACGGCCAAGTTGCAGATGATGGACATGTCGTTGGTGACGAGCGCAGAAAGCGAAGAGCCCAGCACCTGGTAGACGGCCTCAGCCTCGGCCTCGACCGTGCCGACAAGCTCCTTGGGCAGCGAGATGTCGGCCTTGATCATATGACGCGTGGCACGGCAAATCTGGCGAACCTTATCGGTCATGCGCTGCAGGTTAAAGTCGACGTAGATGATCGTCTGCAGCAAGCGGAAGTCGGAGGCGACCGGTGACTGCGTGGCAATCAGGTTGTAGCAGACGGCCTCCAGGTTGGCGCAGCGTGCGTCAATCGAAAGCGTGCGCTTCTTGGTCTTGGTGGCGAGCTTGCGGTCGTCGGTAACATAGGCCCTCACGGCATCGTGGAGGGCCAGATCGACGGCCTCGTAGATGCTCAGCATCTCGTGGCGGGCCTCGATGAGCTGACGGGAAAACAGTTTGCGCATGGTTCACTCCAATCAGTTGGGTGCGGTCATGCCGCCCGCACAGTGAATACGCACCGGACCAGGTCCGATCGGCTTGGGACTAGTCGCACCGATCAGCCAAAGCGGCCGGTGATATAGTCTTCCGTCCGCGAGTCCACCGGGCTGGTGAAGATCGCGTCGGTTTGACCATACTCGATGAGCGTAGCGGGCTCGCCGGCAACTTCCTGCAAGAAGAATGCGGTGTAGTCGCTAATGCGAGCTGCCTGCTGCATTGAATGCGTGACGATGATGATCGTCATCTCGGGCGCCAGCTCGGCCATCAAATCCTCGACCTTAGAGACGGACGTGGGGTCGATGGCGGAGCAGGGCTCGTCCATCAGAAGGACATCGGGTTGCACCGCAAGCACGCGCGCGATGCACAGACGCTGCTGCTGACCGCCCGAGAGCGCCAAACCATCCTTGTTGAGCTGATTGGATACCTCTTTCCAGAGGTTGGCGCGCTTGAGCGATTCTTCCACGATGTCATCGAGGTCACTTTTGCTAGTCACGCCCTGCAGACGAGGGCCAAAGGCGACATTCTCGTAGATGGATTTGGGAAACGGATTGGGCTGCTGAAAGATCATGCCCACGCGGCGACGGAGGTCGACCGGGTCGACACCCTCGGCATAGATATCGTTGCCGTCGAGCGTCATGGTGCCCTCGACGCGCGTACCCTCGATCAGGTCATTCATGCGGTTGATGCAGCGCAAAAACGTCGACTTGCCGCAGCCCGAAGGGCCAATGAAGGAGGTGATGGCGTTTTTGGCGATGTTGAGGTCAAGCCCCGTCAGCGCATGAAAGTCACCGTACCAAAAGTTGAAATCCTTGGCCGTAATGGCCGCTTGCTCCAACGCGGGAGCGGACTGATAAACGGACATGGGACTCCTTAACTAGCGACGCTTACGCGACAGGAAGCGCGCAAACAGGTTGAAGGCCAAAATGATCACCATCAGCAAGAGCGCAGTGCCGTAGGCTGCGTTCATGTTGATGCCGTCGTTGGCAAGCAGGTACAGGTGAACGGTCATGGGACGACCGGAATCGAGCGGCGAAATAGGTAGATTGATGGCCTGGCCCATGGTGTAGAGCACCACGGCGGTCTCGCCGATGGCACGGCCGATGGCAAGGACGATGCCCGTGGCAATGCGGCCAAAGGCCGAAGGAAGCACGATCTTGGAGACGACCTGCCACTTGGTAGCGCCCAGGCCGTACGCGCCCCAACGGATATAGCGCGGAACGGCGCGAATGGCTTCTTCGGTGGTGCGCATGACGATGGGAAGCATCAAGAGCGCGAGCGCCAGAGCGGCCGAGACCATCGAAAGGCCCAGGCCCATAGCCTCGACAAACAAGGCGTAGCCAAACAGGCCCATAACGATGGAGGGCACCGAGGCCAAAGCGTCAGCAGCGTAGCGAATGAGCTCGACGACCTTGCCCTGCTTGGCGTACTCGGCCAGATAGACGGCTGCCAGCACAGCGATCGGCGTGCAGATAAGCATGGCGAGCGCCGTCACGTAGACGGTCGAGACGATCGTGGGCCAAATTCCGCCCTCGGCATTGACGCCCTGGGGCCAACCGAAGATAAAGTCGAGCGAGATGTGTGGCAGGCCGTTGATGACCACGTAGGCGATGATAGCGACCAGCACCAGCGTGGTGATGTAGGCAGCGGCACGAAACACGCCAAGCATGATCTTGTTGGACAGGTCCTTGTTGATGCGGCCCTTCTTGCCGTGGGAAAGGGCACGCTTGATGCGCTCGCGCGACGAGGTCGTATCGACCGTCGTGTCAACGGAATCGGACATAGCCTACCCCCTCTTCTTCTTGGAAATCAGACGGACGATACCCACCAGCGTGGCGGAGATGATAAACAGGACCACACCCATGCCGAACAGCGCCGAGCGGTGCAGACCCGAGGAATAGCTCATGTCGAGCGCAATCTGGCTCGTGAGCGTCGAGATGGGGCTCGCAATGCTGTCGGGAATAACCGGGGCGTTACCTACGACCATGAGCACGGCCATGGTCTCGCCGATGGCACGGCCCATACCCAGCACGATGGCATCAACGATACCCAGCTTCGCGGCAGGTAGCACGACCTTATAGATGGTCTGCCACTTTGTGGCGCCCATGGCATACGATGCCTCGCGAATGCCCATGGGAATGGAATTGAGAGCATCGATGGTGAGCGTGGTGATGGTAGGGACAATCATGATGGCGAGCACAAACCACGCCGTCAGCGCACCAAAACCAAGGCCGCCGGTCAGTTGTGCGATAAACGGGCGGATGATGATCATGCCAAAGAAGCCGTAGATGATGGAGGGTATGCCCGCCAGCAGGTCAACGGCGGGGCTGATGAGCTTGCGCACGCGCTTGCTGGCAATCTCGACCAGGTAAACGGCCGTACCCACGCCCAGCGGCACGCCCATGGCGAGCGCACCGACGGTCACCAGACCCGAGCCGGCAAGCAGCGACAAGATGCCGTAGTGGCCCTCGGAAGGCGCCCACGTAAAGCTAAAGAAGTCAGCCAGACCGATGTCAGTAAAGACGGGCAGCGCCGAGTACGTGGTAAAGACAAAAATCAGGATGACGGTAACGACCGCCAAGAACGCGCAGGCAAAGAAGATCCACTGCAGCGCCTTCTCCTTGATATAGGTACTGCGCGATACGAGCGCCAGCTCGCGCTTCTTGGGCGTCTGAACATTCTGCTCAGTCTGGGAGTTTTCCTGTGCTTCCATGCTACTCACTCCCCTTCTCGTCGTTGGTGACGGGAATAAAGCCCGCCTCGCGAATCTGCTTGTCCATCTTTTCGGACGTCACATAGTCGATGTAATCCTGCGCCTGCTGCGAAGGCACACCCTTCACAAAGAAGTAAAGGTCGCGCGAGATGGGATAGCCGCCACTCGCGACCGTCTTCTCGGACGCCTCAACATGATTGACCGAGACGGCCTTGACCGAGGTCTTGGCGTTGAGGCTATCGACGAAGCCCAGCGAAATGTAGCCGATGGCCCCACGCGAACGAGATACCACGTCGCGCACCTGGCCCGTACCCGAAAGAACAGCCGAGCGGCGATCGAACGGCGTGCCATCCATCACGATGGTACGGAAGGCCTCGCGCGTACCGGACGCCTCGTCTCGGTTGATGACCTGAATCCTCAGGTCCTCGCCACCGACCTCTTTCCAATTGGTAATCTTGCCGGCGTAGATATCGCGGAGCTGCTCGGTCGAGAGGTTATCGACGGGGTTGTCGTCGTTCACGATGACCGCAATACCGTCGTGGGCAATGACGATGGGAGTCAGGCCCAGATCCTGTTCGTCGGCATTGAGTCCACGGGAGGAGCTGGCGATATCGGCCGTGCCGGCGCTGACGGCCTCGATGCCAGCAGAAGAACCCAAACCGGAAACGAGCACGTCGATGCCGGTCTCCTCCTTAAAGCCCTCGGCCGCAATCTCGGCGATAGGAAGGCAGGTCGTGGAGCCAGCGACGGTAATGGAAGAGGTAGAAGATCCCGAAGAACAGGCGCACAGCGTAAGCGTAAGCACAGCGGCGCTCAGAACCGATACGATCTTTCTCATAGCATCACGCCGATCGCAGCATGGCGCCCACAGGTGCCGTCCTCGTTACGGTAGGAATAAAAGCGGTCGTTCTGACGCACGGTCGAAAGCTGGGTATCCACGATATTATCCGCGTCGACACCGACATCTACCAGCGCCTCGCGAATGGCAGCGGAAAGATCAAGCATGCGAGAGGTATTCGCATCGATGCAAGAGAACTCGGCGGCAAAGCGATCCATGAGTTCCTGGGATACCTCATATTCGTCACCCAAGATATGGGGGCCAATATAGGCGGAAACGTCGCTCGCATCGCAGCCGGCAGCATCGCAAAGCGCCTGGCACGCCTTGGCGGAAATACGTGCAATCGTGCCCTTCCAACCGGAGTGCACCACGGCAAATCCGCCAGGGGCCACCAGCACCACGGGAACGCAGTCGGCAAAGCAGAGCAGCACGGGCACGTTACGCGCCGTACAGACGATGGCATCGCAGCCCTCAGCAATCTGCTCGCGGACGTCCTCAAGGTCATCGGCGCCGTTCGAGGTCACCGCAACGATATGATCACCATGGACCTGATTGGGAACGAGCAGGTTGTGCTCGCACTCGGCGGCACCCATAGCCTCGAGCGCACGACGACGATTTTCTTGAACAGCAAAGGGGTCATCGCCAACATGCGAGCCCAAGTTGAGTGAGGAGTACGCATCTTCGGAAACGCCACCGGCACGCTCGGTGAAGGCAAAGCGAACATCGGATGTCGCGCCCTCCACCAACGTAACTCCATCATGGTCGACACGCGAAACTTTGTCCGCACGTGCTGCCATACTAAAGCCTCCTAATAACACAAGTACCGCGGCATCGCCGCTACAGCCCGCGTTTATACGGCTGTCATACTTCTCTAAAAGGATACCTGCTGCGCTGGAGGCAATCGTAAAGGGAACGTAAAGAGATTGGAGGTTCTAGTTTACAAAGTCGATATAAAAAGGGCGCGTCCATACGGACACGCCCCTGTGCACAACAATGCAAAGAACGACTTAGAAGCTACCGCGCTTCAGGAAGTCGGGAAGCTCGAACTGATCGTTGCCGAAGTTAGGAAGCTCGGTGCCACCGACGTTGCGGGTCGGAGCGGCCTGAGCCGGGCTCGTGGCAGGAGCGGTGCGCTGCGGCTCAGCGGAGGCAGCGGCCTTGCTCTGAGACTGCTGAGCAGCAAAGAGCTCGTCCTGACGGTTGACGTTGGAGTCGGAGAAGCCCGTAGCGATGACGGTGATACGCACCTGATCGCCCAGGGACTCGTCGACAACGGTACCGAAGATGATGTTGGCCTCGGGGTCGACGGCGTTGGCGACAACGTCGGCGGCGTCGCTGATCTCCTGGATGCCCAGGTCCTTGGAACCGGCGATGGAGAGCAGCACGCGCGTGGCGCCATCGATGGAGCTCTCGAGCAGCGGGCTGGAGATGGCCTGCTGGGCAGCGTCGACGGCACGGGTGTCCCCAGAAGAGGTACCGATACCCATCATGGCGGTACCGGCCTGCTTCATGATGGTCTTAACATCGGCGAAGTCCAGGTTGATGATACCGGGGACGGTGATGAGGTCGGTGATGCCCTGGGTGCCCTGGGAAAGGACGCCATCGGCAATCGCGAAGGCCTCGAGCATGGTGGTCTTCTTCTCGGCGATGTCGAGCAGCTTATCGTTAGGGATGACGATCATGGTGTCGACGCAATCGGAGAGGGTCTTAATGCCCTCCTCGGCGCTCTTCTTGCGCTTGCGGCCCTCGAAGGTGAAGGGCTTGGTCACGACGGCGACGGTCAGCGCACCGACCTCGTTCATCGCGATATCGGCAACGATGGGAGCAGCGCCGGTACCGGTGCCACCGCCCTCGCCGCAGGTGATGAACACCATATCGGCGCCAGCGAGCGCCTCGGCAATGTCGTCGCGGGACTCATCGGCAGCCTTGCGGCCAACCTCGGGGTTGGCGCCGGCGCCCAAGCCGCGGGTAAGGTCGGTGCCGATGTGCACCTTGATATCGGCATCAGAGATCGCGAGTGCCTGAGCATCGGTGTTGATGGCAACAAACTCGACGCCGCGGATGCCCTCTTCGATCATTCGATTGACCGCGTTGGTACCGCCGCCGCCGACGCCGACCACCTTAATGACGGCAAGGTAGTTGTTGATCTCTGTCTCGTGCATGTCGGTCCTCCGAACAAAGGTTATAGCCATAGCATGGGTCGACCCCTGCGCACATTAACCTTCAGGTTGAAAGTAAATGCAAAGGTAAACCGTATTATGTTTGCACATTATGAACGTATCAGTCAAATAATTGACCGTGAAAACCAAACAAACCAGATAAACGGCGTGGTATGGCCCCTCAACAAAGCATCAACCAGCGCTACGAGGTCGGAGCGTTCCTAAATGTATAGTTACCCGGAGAGCGCACATTGATATACGTTACGCCCTCTACCTGCGAAAGCAGCTTGGTGACTACGCGCTCCTTCTTGACGATATCGTTCGAATCGCCCAGCGACACCTCAATGCCGTTATTGAGGTTTGCCGAGATGGCTTCGACCGAAGGCGTGGAAATATCCTTGACTTGTCCCAAGAACTCGCTCGAAAAACCACGCACATAATCCAAGCCAGCCTTAACGGCCTTGGAGCTCACTGCCTGGCCGGAAACCGGAGCGACATCCGCCGAGACATCAGTCAACAACACCGCGCCATAGTGCTTAGCGAGCGCCAGCGCGGCATCAATGCCGGTCAGGGTATTTGAGCCCTGCCCCGTCGTGATGACGTTGCCCTGGTCATCCACTTCGACCGACGTCGACAGCGGGGCGATCCAGGTGTCATCATCCCCGATGGCCCAGGCAAGGTCATCGGAGCTGATATAGGCAATTGCAATGACCTTGCGCTCCATCGGCGTAATGATGAGCGTATGTGGGAACTGACGCTGGACATCCACGCCCGAGACCCACGGGTTCTGCTTGAGGTCCTCGGTAATCTGGTCGGGATCGACGTTAAAAAGCGACGTTCCCTCGGGCAAATCGATCAGCTGGATAGCATCGTGCTTCGTCACATGCTCGCTGCCTTGAATCTGAATATCAGTGGCGGTAAACAATCCAGAGTTAATCACCACGATAGCAACGACGACGAGCACGGCCAAGACGGCCAAAACGCCGCCCACGATTTTGCCTTTGCCTGTAACGACAGAAGCGGCGTCTGATGTTTTATTTGCCATCGCCCTAAGTAAAGACAACGGGTTGACGCCTTTTTTACCCGAAGGCTTCTTGGCGGTAGCCGGCACCGATGTCAGCGAGCGCGGTTTCGATGCGCCCAGCGTGCGACCCGGACGCAGCGTTTTAGTTCCCGTCGGTGGCTTAGGAGTTGCCATGGGACGGGCAGGCTTGGCGCCCATAACAGGCTTTGACGTCACCGAGGGACGCGAGGACTTTTTTGCGGCCGGACGATTACCGAGCTGCGAGCCGACGACCGGACGACTGGTCTGTCGAGCATGCCCGACAGACTTAGAGTGCGCGACGGTATTGCGTTGAGGTTTGGCAGGCGCGCCGGAACGCCCTCCGGCGCGGCGGAAGGTGGGTTTCGATGCTCTAGAAGCCGAGGAATTTAACTTCCGGTCTGAGCTCGATGCCATACGCCTCCCTCACCTTTCCGTGCACATGTCTGATAACCGCGGCAACGTCATCGGCCGAGGCAGTTCCGTTATTAACGATAAAATTAGCGTGAACGGGCGAAACTTCCGCGCCGCCAATCGAAAAACCCTTTAATCCACAATCCTCGATAAGCTTGCCCACGCTCGCATCGGGCGGGTTGCGAAAGACCGACCCGCAGGATGCGCGACCCATGGGCTGTGTACGCTTGCGCCTCGTCAGGTACCGCTCCATGCGCTCGCGAATGTCGGCCTTGGGCGCCAGTTTAAGCTTGAGCACGCACTCGAGGATGATCTCATTGCGGGGAAGGCTACATTCGCGGTAGCCCCAAGTGATCTCGGACCCCGCATAATGTTTGATAGCGGATGCCGGGTCAAACGTTACGACATCCTCAACCAGCGAGCCAATCCACTCGGTCCGTGTGCCGGCATTCATAGATATCGCACCGCCAACCGAACCAGGGATGCCAACGGCAAACTCAAGGCCCGAGAGGCTACGCGACAGGGCATCGTTGACCAGGCGCGCAAACATCACGCCCGCACCGACCGTCAGCGTACAACCGTCATCGGCAACAACCGTGCGCTGAAACTCACGTCCGAGCGAAATGACGGCGCCGCGATAACCGCCATCGGCAACCAGCAGATTGGAGCCCTTGCCGATGATGACCCACGGCACCTGCTCGCGATCGAGCACCGCCACGGCGCGGCGGAGGGCATGATAGCTATGGCACGTCACAAAGAGGTCGGCCTTGCCGCCGATACGATAGCTCGTATGACGCGCAAGGCGCTCGTCCTCGATCACATCCGTGTCGATCATGCCCGAGAGCGCCATGACGGCGTTAAACAGACCCATTAGACTTAAGCGTCTTTCTTGGCAGTCAGATACTCAATGAACTCGGGACCGACGGTCGTAACGTCACCGGCACCCATAGTGAGCAGCAGGTCGCCCTCGCCCACCATCTGCTCGAGCTCCTGATTGAGCTCAAGACGGCTGGAGCAGTACACGACCTCCTTGCCAGGATGCTTGGCGCGCACGGTATCGGCGAGCATCTTAGAGGTGACACCCGGAATGGGCATCTCGCCAGCCGAGAACACATCAATCAGCAGCAGTTTATCGGCATTGGCAAATGCATCGGCAAAGTCGTCGCACAGGGCCTGCAGGCGCGAATAGCGGTGCGGCTGGAACACGACGTCGACGTGCTTGTAGCCCAGCGACGAAGCAGCAGCAAGCGTCGCCTTGATCTCGGTGGGGTGATGGCCGTAATCATCGACCACGGTGATGCCATCGATATCGCCCACGTGGGTAAAGCGACGGCGGACGCCCTCAAAGCTCGAGAGCGCCTTGGCGGCGGCGTCGATGTCAAGGCCCAGGACATGGGCGACGGTGAGCACCGCCGTGGCGTTGAGCATGTTGTGGCGACCGGGATTGCTCTTGATCTCCACAGCGTGCTCAGTGCCGTCCTCAAAGCGAACGATAAAATCGCTCTGGATGCCCTTGACATCCGGGTGCATGCAGACGATGTCGTTGCTCTCGGCAAAGCCGTAGGAAAGCACGTGACGACCCGTCGACTTGGCGAGCTCGACCAGATGCGGGTCCTCACCGCAGACGATGACGGTGCCGTCCTCGCCCACCAGGCTCATGAATTTGGCGAAAGTTGCCTCGATCTCCTCGATACCCGAGTAGTGATCGAGGTGGTCGGCCTCGACGTTGGTCACGATGACCACGTTGGGGTTCAGGAACAGGAAGGAGCTGTCGGACTCGTCGGCCTCAGCGACAAAGTAGTCGCCCGAGCCGTTCTTGCCGTTCGTGTCATAGCCCTCGACGATGCCACCGATCAAGAAGCTCGGATCCAGACCCATGCGGTCGAGCATGGTGGCGCACATCGAAGACGTGGTGGTCTTGCCATGCGTGCCGGCAACAGCGACGGTGGTGTAGCCGTGGCCCAAAGCAGAGAGCATCTTGGCACGGGGCCACACGGGAATACCAAGCTCGCGAGCGCGCACGAGTTCAGGGTTGGACTCCGGAATAGCGGTGGAGACAACAACCACGTCGGGCTTGACCTCGTCGATCGTGGCGGCCTCATGGCCCACATGCACCTTCACACCAGCGCGGGTAAGCTGGCGGATATAACGTGACGTCTTAAGGTCGGAGCCGGTAACGGCATAACCGCGCTCGTGAAGAACGAGGGCGATGCCGCTCATGCCGGCGCCGCCGATACCGATAAAGTGGGCGCTCTTAAACTCGGGCGCGGAGGTTGCAGTCTGGGAATCAGCCATGTGCTCGTGTACTCCTTGCGTAAACACTGCCTGTAACCCGTTAACTGTACCGCACCTACCGCATCAGCGCGAGGGCGACCGACGATATCCCGTCTAACTAACGCAAACCCTCTACCGCATCCGCCAGAAGAGCGGCGGCCCTATCCTGAGCCAGACCACGCGCCGCCTGACGCATGGCGTCGCGCGCCGCCGCGTCATCGACCAGGTGCAGCAGTTCATCGGCAAAGGCAGAACCGTCGATATCGGCATCGGCGCAGAGCACGCCGGCCCCAGCGTCGACCAGATAACGGGCATTGGTGGTTTGGTGGTCGGCCGTCGCATGCGGGTACGGCACGAGCACCGAAGGCACGGCGAGTGCAGCGATCTCGGCCACGCTCGATGCGCCCGAACGCGAGAGCACCAAATCGGCAGCAGCCAGCATATCGCCCATGTTGTCGATGTAAGGCTGGACGCGGTAACGCTTCGCCTCCTCGGGCGTCAGCGCCAAAGCGCGCTCGGTCTCCTCAAAGCCGTCGGCACCCGTCGAATGCAACACATAGAGGTTCTTGCGCGAAAGCAGCTCGTTTTTGAGCGAAGCCACACGCTCGTTGAGGTGCTGGGCGCCAAGTGAACCGCCAAAGACGAGCAGCAGCGTAGCGTCCTCGGGAACGCCAAGTGCCTTGCGGCCGCGAGCGCGATCGCCCTCGATCACCGAGCGACGTACGGGGTTGCCGGTCATGAGCACGTGGTCAGGGTCACCTTCGCGCTCAAAGACCGAACGCGCTGCCGGCACCGAGATGCACACGCGGGCGGCGTGGGAGTTCATCATCTTGTTGGCCAGGCCCGGAACAGAGTTCTGCTCATGCAGCAGATACGGAACGCCCGCGCCCTTGCACCACCCCAGCAGCGGAACCTCGACATAGGCACCAAAACCAATGGCGGCATCGGGCTTGCCGACCTTTGAGAAATGACTGGCGAGCGCACGCTTGGCTTTGTTGACACGCCACAGCGAGGTCAGCGCCGTCCAAGGACGGGAGCGGTCGAAGCCCGTGACCGTAATGGGCACAAAATCAAACCCAGCCTCGGGGACCAGACGACCCTCGAGCTTGCGCGACTGGCCCACGAACACAACGTGGTGGCCACGGTCACGCAGCTCTTCGGCCAAGGCGAGCGCGGGGTTGATGTGCCCGGCCGTGCCGCCGGCTGCAATAGCAACGGTCATTTTATCGGTCATGGTAGTCCCTTCGTACACGCGGTCCCTGGTCGTCGGTACGCAGACGCGCCGACGGGTCCGAGTTCAAATCGATTCGATTATATCCGCCGCCCGCGTTGCGAGGGCTGGGGCGCTGAGGACGACCTTGCGGCGCCGTTCGCTGACGCGGGCGGGCTGCCGGCTCGGTCGCAGAGCCATCCAGGACGGTAAAACCGTTACGCGAAGATCGCTCGCCGCGCACGTGGGGCACGCCGGCGGTACTCTCATCCATAACGGCAAAGCTCTCGCGGCGGCGGTCATACTCATCGCGGCGGGCGCTCTCGTACGAAACGCGCAGGATCAACCCGGCAAGCATGAGCGACACAATAATCGACGAACCGCCGTAGCTAATAAACGGCAACGGTTTGCCCGTCATGGGAAACACGTTGAGGATGCCCAGCGCGTTAATCAAAAACTGCACTGCGAGAATGACCGCGGAGCCAGACGCCATAAGCGCGCCCCGGCGATCGGTCGCCTGCTCGGCAATGCGAAACGCCGAGTAGATCAGCATCGCAAACACCAAGAAGAACAGCACGGTTCCGACAAAACCGACTTCCTCGCCAATGATGGCCAGGATGTAGTCATTGTGCGCCTCGGGCAGATACGAGTACTTCATGGTTGAGTTGCCGATGCCACGGCCGAACAGACCGCCCGAGGCAAAGGCCATGATGGCAAGCGTGGCCTGATAGCCGTCACCATACTCGTCGGCCCAAGGGTTCAAGGCAACCTGAATACGCACCATACGGTACGGCTCTGCGACAAGCGCAATCACGATCACGAGAATGCCGAAGATTAGCACGCCGATGATAAATCTGGGGTCGAGACCCGCAAACAACGCCATGCACATGAGGGTCAACAGAATGATCAGGACAGTACCGAAATCGGGCTGGATAAAGATCAGAAAGAGCGAAATGCCCAGGTAGATGCCCATCTTGCGAAGGAATTCGTTGATGTTGCCACCGGGCGAAAAGAAGCGATCGAGCATGATGGCCGAATACGCAATGGCAAATGGCTTTAAAAACTCGGAAGGCTGGAACTGAATGCCGGCGATGTTGAGCCAGCGCGTGGCGCCACGGCTGCCGCTGCCCACCAAGAACACCAGAAACAGTAGCCCTATCATGCCTATGAGGAAGATCCTGAGCACGTCTTCCCCAAACCAACTGTCCGGCAAGATGCGCACGATGGCAACCATAGCCAGCACGCCAACTCCGGCAAACGCGGCTTGTCGAAACAGAAAAAACGTCGCCGAGCCATTCTCGTGCAGCGCCTCGACCGAAGACGCCGAGTACACCATCAGCAGGCCAAAGCACACCAAGGTAAACAGGCAGGCCATGAATATCAAACGGGGGCGCATGATACGGGCGGGAACGCCGGCAATATAGCGTTCGCTAAACGTCTGCCCGCCGCGACCGGAACGCGGTGTGCTGCGCCGCGAGGAAGCACGGTCCGAGTCGGGCCTCCTCATACCTTGTCGGGGGCTCTCCTCTCTCACCGGCAACCCCTATTCCATTTGCGATTTCGCCGCAGCGGCAAGCTGGGCCACATAGTCCTTAAACACGCGGCCGCGCTCCTCATAGCCCGAGAACTCATCGAACGAAGAGCAGGCAGGAGAAAGTAAGATCACGTCGCCACGGCTCGACAGCGAACGGGCGACGTCCACGGCATCGCGCAGGTCATCCGCCTGGGCGATATCCACGTCACCATCGACATCGGCCTCGTCCATAGCGGCGGTAAAGCGCTCGCGCGCATCGCCAAAGCAAACGACCGAGCGCACGTTGTCCATAACGACGCGGGCAAAGTCCGCAAGCGGCGTACCCTTATCGTGGCCGCCGAGCAGCAAAATCACATCGTCGTCGGGAAACGCCGTCAGGGCCTTTTCGACTGCATCGGTGTTCGTTGCCTTGGAATCGTTGACGTAGCGCACGCCATCGATCTCGCCACAGGGCTCAACGCGGTGCTCCAGCGGCTGGAACGATGCCAAACCACGGCAAATGCCCTCGGGATCGGCACCGACGGCCAAAGCAGCCGTGGCAGCACATAGGGCATTGATGACATTGTGATGGCCCGAGATCTTGAGCTCGGAAGTGGCGACAAGCTGAGTCTCGACGCCCTTCAGGCGGACGACCAACTTGCCGTCGCGCACAAAGGCGGCGTCTGCACCCTCGGGCTCGTCAAAAGCGACCTTGCAGATGCGGCGGCCCGGCATGTAGATGTACTCATCGAACTCATGGATGCCGGCATCCTCAACGTCGATAACCACGAGGTCGTCGTCGACCATATTCTCGAACAACTTGATCTTGGCAAGCGCATAGTTCTTGTGGCTCTTGTGCCAGCCCAGGTGGTCGGGCGTGATGTTGAGCAGCACCGCCACGCGAGGATGAAGCTCGGCGGTCGTAGCAATCTGATAACTCGACAGCTCGGCCACAAACCACTCATTATGTGCGCGGCCGTCGATCTCGTTCACCGGCGGCTCACCGATATTGCCGACGGCCACGCTGGCTTCACCGGCGGCCTTGAGCAGATAATCAGTCAGCGACGTGGTAGTTGTCTTGCCGTTGGTGCCCGTGATGGCAATCCAATTTTGGGGAGACAAGCGATAGGCAAACTCGGGCTCGCCCATAATCTGAGCGGCATGCTCACGCCCCGCCTTAAAGAAGGACGAGAACTCCGAAATACCCGGGCATGTCACGCACACGTCATAGGCGCCCTCGACCTGTTCGGCCCCATAGACAAACGACGCACCAGCAGCCTCGAGCGCACGCGTGGCGTCATTGGGCTCAGAGGTGCCGCCGCCATACACGGTAACGGCGCTTACGCGCTCGGGATGTGCCAGCGCCCAGCGGGCGACATCGAGACCGGATTTGCCCTGACCCAAAACGAGCAGGCTAAAGACATCAGCAAGAGGCATGAAAGACCACTATCCCAACTGGAAGAACAAAGCAAGGCCAACGGCACCAAAGGCCGCAGCGATAATCCAAAAACGGATGACGACCTTGGTCTCGGCCCAGCCCTTCTTTTCGAAATGATGATGGATGGGCGCCATAAGGAAGACGCGCTTGTGCGTAAAGTGGAAGTAGACAACCTGAATCATGACCGACAGGGTCTCAACGATAAACAGGCCGCCGATGATGAGGGAGACGACCTCGGTGTTGGTCATGATGGACGTGCAGGCAAACGCGGCGCCCAGGGCAAGCGAGCCGGTATCGCCCATAAAGATGCTCGCCGGATAGCAGTTGAACCACAGAAAGCCCAAGCAGGCACCGGCACACGCGGTGCAGAAGATGGACAGGTTCACGTCTCCGTGCAAAAACGCCATGGCAGCCATGGCGAGCATGGCGATCATGGAGGTGCCGCCAGCAAGACCGTCAAGGCCATCGGTCAGGTTCACGGCATTAGAAAGACCGGCGATCATCAGCCAGCAAAAGACAATGTAGAGCCACGGGAACGAAAGGCCGCAGATGGTGGTCGAAAGAACACCGAGGTCAATCGTCAGGCCGCCGGGAAAACGAATCTCGGGGGCGACGCCGCACCAGTTGACGGCAAGTACCGTAAAGGTGACACAGATAATGGTTAGGCCGATCATCTTGGCATGAGGCGTCAGACCGAGCGAGCGCCCGTGCGTAACGGAGGTCAGGTCGTCGATCAGGCCCAGCACGCCGGTCGCCAGCGTGGCGAGCAGCACGAGCACGAGCTCGGTGGTGAGCTTGCCCATCAGCAGGCAGGTCAGCGAGATCGCGACGAGGATGACAACGCCACCCATGGTGGGCGTTCCCTGCTTAACCAAATGACGCTTGGGGCCGTCGGCACGAACCTGCTGGCCGATACCCTCGACCTTGAGCAGCTTGATCCACCACGGCATGAGCAGCAGCGCAATGGCAGCGGCGATGCCAAGCCCCAAAAAAGCCTGATACGTTGGATACGAGGGATTGCCGAACATGGGCTAGCACACACCTTCCACAAAGCGGTCGAGCTCAACAAAACGGGAACCCTTGACCAGTGCAACATCATGTTTTTCAAGCGCGCCGCCCATGCGGTCGAGCACCTGCTGATAATCGGAGAACACCTGGATGCGGTCCTCGTCCATGCCCATCATGCGCGCGGCATCGGCCATAAGCTGGGCCAGCTCACCACCCACGCACGCCAGCATGTCGAGCTTCTTGGCGGCGGCATAGGCGCCCACGAGCTCATGCATGCGAGGAGCCTCATCGCCCATCTCGCCCATCTCGCCCAGGATCGCCATGCGAGACCCCGTGCACGAAAGCGAGCACAGCAGATCGAGGCCAGCAGCCATGGATTCGGCACTGGCGTTATAGGAATCGTCGATGACGCGGGCACCGCTCTTGGCGCGCTTGATCTCTTGGCGGTGACCGGTGATCGTGAGGCCCCTAAAGGCAGCATCGATCTGCTCGGGCGTCACGCCCAGGCGATAGGCAACCGCGGCGGCCTTAACGGCATTTGGGACGGACTGCACGCCGGGGATGGCAAGCATGGTATCGATTGTCTCGCCCTGACCAAAATCGAGCGTAAAGACCGGACGGCCCTCGTCATCAACTCGAACGTCGCGGGCACGGACCTCATCATCGTCCGAGACGCCGGCCAGCATCACGTCGATACCAGCAGGCTGGGCGAACGTATCGCGAATGAACGGCGTAAAGTCGTCCTCGCCGCCCAAAACCAGCAGCGGCAAGAAGTCGCCAGCGGCGCACATACCCTGGACAATCTCGGCCTTAGCGCGGGCGATGTTCTCGCGGCTACCCAAAATGCCGATATGAGAGGTACCAATCTTGCTCACGATGGCAAGGTTGGGATTGGCGGACTGGGACAGGCGCTCGATCTCGTGGAAATGGTTCATGCCCATCTCGAGCACCAGGACCTCGGTATCGGCCGGAGCGGAAAGCACCGTGAGTGGCATGCCGATCAGGTTATTGAAATTGCCCTTGGTGGCCCAGACACGATAGCGCTTGGCGAGCACAGCGGCGAGCACGTCCTTGGTCGTCGTCTTGCCGATGGAACCGGTAATACCAACGACCAGGCAGCCAAGCTCCAGACGGTACGTGTGCGCCAAACGCAGCAGAAACTCCTCGGGATCATCGGTCAGCAAGATGGCACAGCCCTTGTCCTGCGCCAGCGAGACCAGCTCGGCCTCGGGCTCACGCGTCATCACTACGGCGCCGGCACCCGACTGGACGGCACGGGAAGCAAAATCATTGCCGTCGACGTTTTCACCGGGAAAGGCGACGAAAATCGTCCCTTCCTCGACCTGGCGCGAGTCGATAACGCACCCGCGGCATACCTGATCGGCTTCTCCCGTCACGGTTCGGGCCCCTGTTGCGGCCGCGAGGTTGTTGACGGCGATCTCTATCATTGCAGCTCCCCTGTAAACCTAATAATGCTATCGGCGTATTGTATCCCAGCGCCGCGCATGCGTGGTGCAGGGCATGTGAACACCCCTCATATGGGACAACAAACCACGCCCCAAAGATTGTAACCCCCTACTTCGTGTGCGGGATACCCAGCACGTCGAGCGCGTTGGCCATAATGGACTGGAACGGCACCGCAGCGGCATCTGAGCCGCTCGGCGTTCCGTCGAGCGTGATATAGCACAGCACCTTGGGCGATTGTGCCGGTGCAAAGCCCATAAAGGACGACATGTAGTTCTCCTTGAGGTAGCCGCCGTTCTCGTCGGCTCGTTCGGCCGTACCGGTCTTACCCGCCACGTCATAGCCGTCAACCGCGCCGCCAACGCCCGTTCCCTCGGACACGACCGTCTGCATGCACGATGTCACCTGGGATGCGGCGTCCTCCGAAATCGCGCGCTCGCCTTCGCCCCAGTCCTTCTCGTCGCCTTTGCTGGACTTATAGAAGTGCGGGGTCATCATCACGCCGCCGTTGGCGATGCCGCCCACGGCACGTGCGATCTCAATCGGCGAGACGGACAGCGCCTGTCCAAAGCTCATCGAACCCAGCGTGGCGCCGTCATACTGGTCACGCTCCTTGACGATGCCCAGGCTCTCGCCCGGAAAATCGACACCGGAGCTGTGACCTATGCCCCACTTGTCCACATAGGCGGCAAAGTCATCCGCACCGATCTTGCGCCCCACCAGGACAAAGCCCACGTTGGACGAACGGCGCATCATCTCGCGCACATCCATGGTCATGGCATAGTCGCGCTTGTCGGCATCGGTGACGGTATCGTCACCCACCTTGATGCTCGCCGGCACCTCAAACGACGTACTCGATCGCACGACGCCCAAGTCGAAGCCGGCGCCCGCCACGAGCGTCTTAAAGACCGAGCCGGGCTCGTAGGCGTCGGTGACCAGGCGCAAGTTCATATCCTCGGTCTTGGCGTTTTCCAGATCGGTCTGGTCGTAGGTCGGGTACGAGCAGGCGGCGAGAATTTCACCAGTCGTGGGGTCGGTGACCAAAGCCGAGCCGTTCTTGGCCTTTGTCTTCTCGACAGCCTCCGCCAAAGCATCCTCAGCCGCTCGCTGCATATTGACGTCGAGTGTCGTCACGATGTCAACGCCGTCGACCGCAGCCACCTTTTTATAGGCACCGCCCGCGATATAGCTGCCGTCCCTCGCGCGCTCGCGCACGAGGGTACCATTCGTGCCGGTCAGAAGCTTGTTGTATTGCTTTTCGAGACCCGTCAAGCCGTCGTTGTCTACATTCACTACACCCAGCACCTGCGATGCCAGATTGCCGTATGGATATACGCGCTTCATGGCCTGCTCAAAAAGCACGCCGGGCAGGTTTTTCTTCTCCAGCGCCGCAGCATCGTCTTCGTCCACCTGGCGCTTGATATACACCCAGGTGCCATCGGACTCGACGAGCTTGCGGCAGGTCTTTTTATCGATTCCAGTTGCCTTGACCAGCGCCGACACCGTCTTGTCAACATCCTCGACAAGCTGCGGGTTCACGGCGATGTTGCGACATTCGACCGACGACGCCAGCACGTTACCGTTGCGGTCGTAGATGGTGCCGCGTTTGGCATAGAGGGTCTGTGCAAGCAGGCGGCGCGCATCGGCACGCTCGCGCAGTTTATCGGCTTCGACAATTTGATAGTCGGCAAGGCGAAAGACGCCCAAGCCCAAACCAAGCCCGATGAAGCCCATGATGGCTTTGCGGCGAGACAGAGGCGTGCCTGTGAGCCATTCGGTCGACGAACTCTTGCGCGACCTGGTGTTATGCATTTGAGGGCCGTCCGAGCCGCGAAGTCGCGACGCCGGGTCGTTGCCACGGGACTGCCCGGCGTTGTAAGATTGCCGACCCGTTCCTTGATAACCAGAACGTCCCCGCGACGAGGGACGTCCAGAACCGCGGCCCCCATCGGAACCGCGGCGATAGTCATTTGTCATACTCAGCTACCGTCTTGCTACTGAGCGGTCGCGGTCGCGTTGGCGCCCGCGGCTGCATCCTGCGAAAAGTCAAGTGTAACGCTCTCGCTGGGCTCCACCATGCCATAAGCGCCCGCAAGGTCGCGAATGCGCGTGTCGGCGCCATAGACCGAATGCATGACCTCCAGGTCGGAGCTCTCATCGGTCGCCTTTTCGAGCGTGCTGGTAAGCTCGGCGTTGCTGTTGAGCACCTGGGCCGTAACGCCGGCGAGCGCCACGCGGGCGACGCCGATCGTCATGAAGATAGCCGCAATGATGCAAAACGTTTTAAGAACGCTCATGAAAACCGGGCTTACCGCCTGGTTTGCCTGACGGCCCGCGCCCGTGTAGACATCAAAGCGCGGCGCGCGCTGCTCACGGGGAGCAACGGGGGCCTGCGGCGTCTCACGATAGGCGGGCATGGCGTTCATATCATAGGCGAGTGCTGCGCTTGAAGTGTTGTAGCCCATGATATGCCGCCTCCCATCCCGAGTACGTTGGTAGTGTGTTTAAGCTTCGTTTATGGTGCGAGCGGGAGGTCCAATATCGCGCGGTCGCGCCTACAGACGCTGCGCCACGCGGATTTTGGCTGATCTCGCCCGAGGGTTGCGCTCAACCTCATCAGGCTGGGCAACCAAGGGTTTGCGGGTGATGACCTTGAGTATCGGCACGTTGCCGCACACGCACACCGGAATCTCCGGCGGACACGTGCACCCCTGGCTCATCTCCTTAAAGTGGTTCTTTACGATACGGTCCTCGAGCGAGTGATACGAGATGACGCAGATACGTCCGCCCGGGTTGAGCCACCTGGTGGCGGCATCAAGCCCTCGTTCGAGCACATCGAGCTCGTGATTGACCTCGATGCGAATGGCCTGGAAACTTTTCTTGGCCGGGTGTCCGCCATGCCGACGAGCGGCAGCCGGGATACCCGCCTTGATGATCTCGACAAATTGGCCGGTGGTTTCGATCGGTTCTTGCTCGCGGCGGCGCACGATCTCGCGCGCGATCTGCGAGGCAAACTTCTCTTCGCCGTAGACGCGTAGAATCCGGGCGAGGTCGTGTTCGTTATAGGTGTTGATGACCTCAGCTGCGTTTAAGGTGTTATTACCCGGATCCATCCGCATGTCCAATGGGGCGTCCTCGTTATACGAAAAGCCCCTGCCAGGGATATCGAGTTGCGGTGACGAAACGCCCAAATCGAACAGGAAGCCATCGACCCCGGGCACCTCGGCCGAGCAAAGCAGCTCGTCCAAGTCGCCGAAGTTGCCCTTCAGCAGCTGGTGCGGAACTCCGGGAACCTCGCGGTCCAGACGGGCGCCAGCGGCCTCGAGGGCCATGTCGTCCTGATCGACGCCGAGCAAAAGGCCCGTCTCCCCCACCTGCGCGGCCATCTTTACCGAATGGCCGGCACCGCCAAGGGTGCAATCGCAGACAACGGAGCCGCTCTTTAGCCGCAGCGACTCAAGCACTTCGCCGAGCATGACAGGTTCATGCCGATATTCTTGTGTCAAGATCCCACGCTCCATCCGTTACCCGTGCCTTGCCCTTACGAGAAGAAGAGGTCCAGCAGGGCCTCATCGTCATCGTCCTCATCGGCCGCGGCGCGATCCCAAACCTCAAGGTGGTCGTAGTTGCCCACAACCGTGACCTCGCGGTCGAGGTTCGCCTGCTTGCGGAGAGACTCGGAAAGACCGATACGACCGGCGCCGTCCACGTCCATCGACGTGGTGCGCTTGTTGATCGCCCTCATGAGCTTCTGGTCGTTAATGTCACGCGGGTTAAAACCCTCGTGGCCCTCACGACCCGCGAAGAGTCCTTCGACCCACTTATCGAAGGCCTCGGCAGAGAACACGTACAGAGCATCGACATCCAGGGCTTTGAACACGCGAACGTGCTCTCCAAGTTCCTCGCGAAGGGGTGCAGGCAGGGACAGACGACCTTTTGCATCGAGATTGCGCTCGTATGCACCAGTCATTCCCATGTGCGCCCTCCCCTCGGTTACTCAGATGGCACGTACGCGGGGAACCACCCCGCCTGTCGACGTCATTAATAATATGGGGAACCGCCCCATTTTTCAACACCTTTCCCCACCCCTTCCCCCACCCCGCCCCACCACTCCACCCTCCATATATTGCAAAACACCCCCAAGCATATGTTCGAAAACACAATATGTTGTGTTTACAGCAACGACGGGATGCCACCTGTGGCACCCCGCCTTTCAACCTCAACCTTCAAGTTGACCTTGAGGCGATTTTTGCGTCCCCTTACATGCCGTTCACATCGCCCCCAAACTCCCCCACCCACGGTACACACGGCCCACCACCGCGTCGGTGTCTGGCGAAAAATGGGACGGGCCCCAGATTGCCCATGCGCGCAAAAGTGCGTCTCGGCAATCTGGGGCCCGTCCCATTTAATATTTATAAATATGCAGGTCAGCGAGGTGCTAGCGATGTGCTAGCGATGTGCTAGCGGATGCGCCGCCAGATAGACCTCGGTCAGTTGCGTTCGGTCGACATGCGTGTAGACCTGCGTGGTCGAAATATCGGCATGGCCCAAAATCTCCTGCAGCACACGCAGGTCGGCACCGCCCGCGAGCATGTGGGTGGCAAAGGAGTGGCGCAAGGTATGGGGATGGAGCCCCACCAGCCCCACCTGACGCCCATACCGCTCGCATATCGCATGCACGGCCTGGCGCGACAGGCGACGTCCGTTCTTATTTAAAAAAACCGCCGAGGTCTCGGTTCCGCGGGCATGGGCCGCCAAGCGAGAACGTCCCTCAGTTACATAGAGCGTCAGAGCTCGCGCCGCGCTTCCCACCAGTGGGGACAGGCGTTCCTTTGAGCCCTTACCGCGAACGAGTACAAAACCATCGTCAATATGGATATCGCCCACATCGAGCCCAACCAGCTCACTCACACGCAAACCGCATCCGTAGAGCACTTCCAAGATGGCATGGTCGCGCAGTCCCATCTCGCCCTCGGGAAAGTCTTGATCGAGCAGCGCCGAGACATCCTCCACCGATAGATACTCCGGCAAACGCTCAGCCTTTTTAGGCAGGCGCAACGCCGCCGTTGGATTTTGGGCCACAGCCCCATCGCGCACCAAAAAGGCATGCAGGCCCTTCACGGCCGCAAGCGCACGCTCCACCGAGGCATCGGAATAGCCCCCATCGCGACGGTCGGCGACAAAGCCCTCCACGACCTGACGAGTCACCTCTTCAAAAGACACAATACCCGCCCGCTCCAGATAGGCGCAGTACGTCGTCAGGTCACGACGATAGGCCGCAATCGTGTTGCGCGCCAAACCCCGCTCGACCGCGAGGTAATCGAGATACTCCCCCGCCGCCACGGCGAGCGACGAGGGAGTAGCTTCGGTATGTTCTTTGTTCGCCGGCACCCTTAGTCCGTAGCGAGGTTCATGGGCGTCACCTGCAGGCGATCGACACCCTCGTGCTGACCGATCGAGGCACGCACGAACTCTCGGAACAGCGGCTGCGGGTTGGTCGGGCGGCTCTTGAACTCGGGGTGAGCCTGGGTTGCCACATACCACGGATGCACGTCGCGCGGCAGCTCGACCATCTCGACCAGGCGCTCGTCGGGCGACAGACCCGAGATAACCAAGCCGGCGTCCTCGAGCTGGTCACGGAAAGCGTTGTTGAACTCAAAGCGGTGACGGTGACGCTCGTAGACGAGTTCCTCACCATATGCCTCGCGAGCAAGGGTATCGGCGGCGAGCTTGCACGGATAGGCGCCCAGGCGCATGGTGCCGCCCTTCTCGGTCACGTCCTCCTGCGAGCTCATCAGATCGATGACGCTATACGGACCGTCCGGATCAAACTCGGAGGAGCTGGCACCGGCAAGGCCAACGACATTGCGGGCGAACTCGCACACGGCGACCTGCATACCCAGGCAAATGCCCAGATACGGAATCTTGTGCTCACGGGCAAACTCGGCCGCGAGGATCTTGCCCTCCAGGGCGCGCTTGCCAAAGCCGCCGGGGACCAGGATGCCCGAGGCGTCGCCCAGAACCTCGGAGACATTCTGCTCGTCGAGGCTCTCGCCGTCGACCAGCTGGACGTCCACATGGCGATCGTAGAAGACGCCCGCATGGTGCAGGGCCTCGATAACCGACAGGTACGCATCGGGCAGCTGCGTGTACTTACCCACGACGGCGATCTTCACCTTGTCGGCGTGATGGTTGGCGTGATTCTGTTTGCGCAGGAACTCGTTCCACTCGCTCATGTCGCGCTCACGCGGATCCAGACCCAGGCGCTCGCAAATGCGCAGGTCAAAGTCCTGCTCGGCAAGCAGCTGCGGAACATCGTAAATGCTCGCGCAGTCCTCGTTGGTAAAGACGCAATCGGTGTCGACGTCGCAGAAGCTTGCGATCTTTCCGCGGATAGCGTCATCGATATGGTGGTCGGAGCGCAGCACGATGATATCGGGCTGGATGCCAAAGCTGCGGAGCTCCTTGACGGAATGCTGCGTGGGCTTGGTCTTGACCTCATGGGCGGCGGCGATATAGGGAACGAGCGACACGTGGATGTAGCAGACGTTCTCGGGGCCGGCCTCCTTGCGGTACTGACGGATGGCCTCGACAAACGGTTGGGACTCGATGTCGCCGATCGTGCCGCCCAGCTCGGTGATGACTACATCGGAGCCGGTCTGCTCCTCGATGCGGCGGAACTTGTCCTTAATGGCATTGGTGACGTGGGGAATCACCTGCACGGTACCGCCCAAAAAGTCGCCGCGACGCTCGCGGGCGATTAGGCTTTTGTAGATGGCACCGGTCGTAAAGTTGGAATCGCGGGTCAGGTTCTCATCAATAAAGCGCTCGTAATGACCCAGGTCCAGGTCGGACTCGTAGCCGTCCTCGGTAACGAAGACCTCACCATGCTGGAACGGGCTCATGGTACCGGGGTCGACGTTCAGATACGGGTCGGCCTTTTGCATCGTTACCTTGTAGCCACGCGACTTGAGCAGACGGCCCAGCGAGGCCGCGGTGATACCCTTGCCCAGGGACGAAACCACGCCACCGGTTACGAACACATGCTTGGTCATATTGAGTTACCTGCGCTTCCCGTAGAAGTTGTTTATCCACATCTTACGGGTCTTCATTGTAATACTCGCACCGCGAACCGTTCGCAATTTTTCTCGCGTGCGATTGCATTTCTCATTCTTGAAACAAAACGCCGCCCGGTTTCCCAGGCGGCGTCGCTATGGCAAGGGTTACATGCTGCTATCGATCAGCAGCCTCGTCCTCAAGCATTTCTTGAACGAGCATGCCGGTACGGACGCCCTCAAGATACCACTCGCCACGTTCGGTGAGGCAAATGCCATTTGCAAGCTGACCGCCGTCTTCGCTATAACGCGAGACGACATCAATCATGCCTTCGGAATCCAAGCGATCGATTGCGGCGCGGGCACGATACGGCGAAACCCCCACGCGCTCGGCAAGCGTTTTGCGCGAGAAACCATACGGCCCGCCATTGTCTTTGGTTTGCTGGTCGATCTCCATCAACACCAGCACCTCGACACGCTTCATATCGTTGACACTCGCACGACCCTTGCCCGCCATAGCAGCCTCCTCAAACCGAGCACGAGCATCTAACGCGCCGTGCGCGACCGACACACCTCACGATGGCAGGTAATATCCATCATGCGGCATCCCGCTAAGGATGAAACAGTTACGGTTATTGTATACCGCTCAAATTGTCTCTAGGCAGGTAAACAGCTATTTTTCGTCGAAATAGGCGCTTTATTGATCAAAAAGCCGTACCGGGCGCTAACCCGATACGGCCAAAATGCAATGCAATTACCGCGGTGCTTCAAACTTAGCGATGGAAGAAACCGCGGCGCTCAAACTTGGGCTCACAGCACACGTTGATACCAAGTTTGCGCAGTACCGTCTCGTCCGTCGGCGAGATAATCACGCTAAAGAAGGCATCGCAACCGCGCAGCTGCTCCAGGCCCGAAAGGACGCGAGCGGCCGTCTCACTCGTGGCCGAGGTGATCGACAGCGCCATAAGTGTCTCGTCGGTGTGGAGGCGCGGGTTTTTGCTGCCCAGGAAATGCGTCTTGAGCTTGCTGATGGGCTCGATCGCCTCATCGCTAATGACCTCGAGCTCAAGGTCGACGCCCGAGACATGCTTGAGGGCGTTCATAATGAGCGAACTTGCGGCACCCAGGCGCGTGGAGGTCTTACCGGTCACCACGGAGCCATCGGGCATGACCATGGCACCCACGGGACCACCCGTCAGCTGCTCCCTGGTGAGGGCCGCCGAGCGCGCCGGTGAGTAGTTCTTATCGATGCCGGCTTTCTTCATAATAATCTTGAGACGGTCGACTTGCTCATCGCCCACGCCGGTACGGCGCACATTTTCGACCGCGGTAAAGTAGCGGCGGACGATCTCCATCTTGGAAGCGTCGCGGCAGGCATCGTCATCGGTGATGGCAAAGCCGACCATATTGACGCCCATGTCCGTAGGACTCTGGTAGGGGCTCTTGCCCAGAATCTTTTCCATCAGAGCACGGACCACCGGGAAGGCCTCGACGTCGCGGTTGTAGTTGACCGTGGTCTTGTTGTAGGCCTCAAGGTGGAACGAATCGATGATATTGGCGTCGTCGAGGTCAGCCGTGGCGGCCTCGTAGGCAATATTGACCGGATGCGTCAGAGGAAGATTCCAGACCGGGAAGGTCTCGAACTTGGCATAGCCGGCGGCGGTACCGTGCTTATGCTCGTGATACAGCTGCGAGAGGCAAGTGGCGAGCTTGCCCGAGCCGGGGCCGGGTGCCGTCACGACAACGAGCGGACGCGTGGTCTCGACAAACTCGTTCTTGCCGTAGCCATCATCGGACACGATCAGATCGACATCGTGCGGGTAGCCCTCGATGGGATAGTGCAGCTTGGCAGGAATGCCGAGCGCGTTCAGGCGGTTGCGGAACACATCGGCAGCAGGCTGGCCGGCGTACTGGGTGATGACCACAGCCGCGACGGCAAAGCCGTTGCCGCGGAACAAGTCAACCAGGCGCAGCACATCCTCGTCATAGGTAATGCCAAGGTCACCGCGAGCCTTGTTTTTCTCGATGTGGTTCGCGTTGATCGCGATGATAACCTCGACATCGTCGGCGATGCTCTTGAGCATGCGGAACTTGCTGTCCGGTTCAAAACCCGGCAGCACGCGGCTCGCATGATAGTCATCGAACAGCTTGCCGCCAAACTCCAAATAGAGCTTGCCACCAAACTGTGAGATGCGCTCCTTAATGTGAGCAGCCTGCAGCTCGATATACTTCGCGTTGTCGAAACCCTGGCGCATGTATGGCTCCCGTCCCGTTTCCAATTAATGTTCTAGGCGATTATAACGGAGCAGACCCTCCCCAACGCCCAAGCAATCAACTGGCACCAACCAAACACGCCATCGATAAGTTGCGGTGAAATAGTTCCCGTTTAACCCCTCAAGACGGCCAAACAGGAACTATTCCACCGCAACTTCCCCTTTTTGGTTCAAACAAACCTGGCCTTTGTATCAATAATGGAAACGTCGCAGGTTGAGCATAAGCCAGCGAAAGCCCACCAGAGTAGGCAAAGCGCCCTCTGCACCAACAATGGAAAGCGCCGCAGGCAGAGGACGGACAGCGAGCGCCGTCCAGAACGTACAAGTTGGCATGAAAAAGGCGAGGCATAGACCTTTTGGTCATGCCTTGCCTTTTGAATGACAAATTGTCGTTCTGGACGGCGCGTAGCGTCGACCGGTTCCGCGGTTTGGTAAAACCGCGGAACAAAAAGTCGCCCCCTCCCGCGCACGGAACGGAAGGGGGCTAAAGGTAGGAGTCTACCGGTGGGTTTACCCCACCGGACAGACGATGACCAGGTGATCCTCTACAGGATCGTCAAGGTTTCCGTGGGGTACCCGTTGGGTACTTAGATCAACACGCAGGCGACGGTCAGGATGATGGCGCAGACGACGGAGAGAGCAACGATGAGCTTAAGGGCAAACTTGAGCCAGGTCGTCCACTCGATCTTGGCCAGGGCGAGACCGCCCATGATGGCGCCGGAGGTCGGGGTGAACAGGTTCACGACACCGATGGCGGCGGAGAAGATCATGACCATGACCTCAGGCGAGAAGCCGAGCTTAACAGCCAGCGGTCCCATGATGGGCATGGAGACGGTGGCCATACCGGAGGTCGAGGGGATCAGGAAGGACAGGCCGAAGTAGACCAGGAAGCTCATGGGAGCGAAGATCACGCCGGACAGGCCAGCCAGGGCATTGGCGGCAGCGTCGAGGACGAAGACATCGAGGCCGGTGTTAGCCATGAGGACGGAGATACCACGGGCGAGGGCGATGACGAGAACAACGGACATCATGTCGGCAGCGCCGGTGATGAAGGTGTTAACGATCTGCTTCTCGGACAGGCCACCGATGATACCGATCAGGACGGCCATGAGGAAGAACCAGGTGGAAGCCTCGTCGAAGTACCACTGGCCAATGGGCAGGCCGGTGATCAGGGCAGACCAGCCCTGGACGACGGCGTTACCGTCGGCGTCGTAGACAGCGCCAGCGTCGAAGAAGTTGGCGACGCCCTCGTTGAGGTCGGCCAGCGGAATGAAGCCGACGATCATGACGACGAAGGTGAAGGCGAAGGCGATCAGAACACCCTTCTGACGACCGGTGAGCTTGACCTCCTTGTGGACCTCGGAAGCAGCCTTGCCGTGAGCCTCTTCGGCGTCCTTGAGCTCCTGCATCGACAGGATGGTGGAACCCTTGTCAGCCTTGACCTTCTTGGCGTAGCTCATCACGAAGAAGATGGACATAGCGGTAGTGACAATCCACAGGACGGCACCGAGGCCGATGATGATGGACTGGTTGACCTCAATGCCAACGCCGGTCAGAGCGTCGACGGCAGCGCCGACGGCGAACGGGTTAACAGTGGAGCCCAGGCAGCCGCAGCCAGCGCCGAGCAGGACGGTAGCGGCACCGACCATGGGGTCGAAGCCAGCGGCCATCATGGTAGCGGCGAGCAGGGCGTAGAAGGGAACGGTCTCCTCGCACATACCATAGGTGGTACCACCGAGGGAGAAGATGAGCATCAGCACGGGAATGAGCATAATCTCGTTGCCCTTAAGCTTCTGCACCAGAACGGCGATGCCGTTGTCCAGAGCGCCGGTCTCGGTCATCATGCCGAGGAAGCCGCCCAGGATCATAACGAAGAGGCAGACGGGCAGAGCGTCAGCGAAGCCCTTAATCGGGGCGGTGCAGAAATCGCTCAGACGGGCGGCAGTAACCGCGCCGCCGGACGTGCCGGAGACGATAACGGTAATCACTGCAACAATTGCCAGCAGAGCAAGAAGAATGGTGAACGATGAAGGCATACCGCGCTTTTTCTTAGCGGTCTCAGTCATAGTTCTCATCCCCCCTTCATAAATCATTTACTGATCTCGCCAGAAGCGGCTCTTCCGTGCCGTGCCTGCCGCTTGATGCGAGATTATTACCAGATAAAACCGCTCGGGGTGTGCAGCAATACACCCCGAGCGAGATGCTAGATGCTCTTACTTGAGCGTGGCGTACATGACAGCCTTAATGGTGTGCATGCGGTTCTCGGCCTCGTCGAAGACCTTGGAAGCGGGGCTCTCGAAGACCTCGTCGGTGACCTCCTGCTCGGTGATGCCGAACTGCTCGCACTTCTCGGCGCCAATGGTGGTGTTGGTGTCGTGGAAGCTGGGCAGGCAGTGCAGGAAGATGGCACCCGGGTTGGCCATAGCCATGACCTCGGAGGTAACACGATACGGGGTGAGCTGAGCGATGCGCTCGGCCCAGACCTCGTCGGGCTCGCCCATGGAGACCCACACGTCGGTGTAGATAACGTCGGCACCGGTGACGCCGTCCTTGACGTCGGTGGTCAGCTTGATGGTGCAGCCGTTAGCCTCGGCGATGGGCTTGCAGGCCTCGATGACGTCGTCAGCGGGCATGCACTCCTCGGGGCCGCAGGCCACGAAGTTCATGCCGAGCTTGGAGCAGACAACCATGAGGGAGCGAGCGACGTTGTTCTTGCAGTCGCCCATGAAGACGAGGGTCTTGCCCTTGATGTCGTAGTTGAAGTTCTCCTGGACGGTCAGGATGTCGGCGAGCATCTGGGTGGGATGCCACTCAGTGGTCAGGCCGTTCCACACGGGCACGCCGGACTTAGCAGCGAGCTCCTCGACGTCATCCTGGGCAAAGCCACGGAACTCGATGCCGTCATACATGCGGCCGAGAACGCGGGCGGTGTCCTCGATGGACTCCTTCTTGCCCATCTGCGACGAACCCGGATCGAGGTAGGTGACGCCCATGCCCAGATCCATGCCGCCGACCTCGAAGGCGCAGCGGGTACGAGTAGAGGTCTTCTGGAAGAGCAGAACGATGTTCTTGCCCTCGAGATAGCGGTGCGGAACGCCAGCGCGCTTCATATCCTTGAAGTTCTTGGAGAGCTTGAGCAGGTACTCGATCTCCTCGGTGGTGAGGTCGAGAAGCTTGAGGAAGCTACGGCCGGAGAGGTTAACACCCATGGTTTGATTCCTTTCGAAGAAATGAATTACGTAAGTATTAGTGGTGCCCGTTTAACGGGCGAAGCCGGTGCGGTTGTAGGGGGACCGCACCGGAAACGGAAAGACTTAGAGGTCCTCGCGCCAGAAGGGCATGCTCATGCAGCGCGGGCCGCCGCGGCCGCGGGAGAGCTCGGCGGAGGGCACGACGAGAAGGTCCAGGCCCTCCTTGTACAGCACGTCGTTGGTGACGGTGTTGCGGGCGTAGA
>JAXJBU010000087.1:0-1696 GCA_036302865.1 Collinsella sp.
CTTTGGCATGGGAGCCTCCCAACCTCGTTGCGGCGCGGCTGCGCCTATGGCACTTCAACATCATTGTCGCAGCCCCGACCCGCGGTCACGAGCGGGGGCTCCTATCTTTTTAGTGCCCTCGGATTGGGTCATAGTGTCTGTAGGGGATGGGGCCGTCGCCGTTCTCGACATAGCGGGCTATGGCCTTGACAACGGAGTCGCTGATGTAGATGTGGCCGCCCTTCTCGTTGGGTCGATCGTTTCTGGTGGAGAATGCAGCCGAAACCTCGCCTTCCGCAAACGCGTCCACGGTGGAGCCGTTCTTGACGACGATGTCGTCCTGGTAGGTGAAGAGGGCGTTGGCGCCACCGTATCTGCCTTTACTTGCACGGACCGTCACGTTTGCATAATCGAGGGTGATGCCCTTGTGGGCATAGACGCCATATTCAACACCGTTTACGTTGAGGGAGGCGTTTGTGGCTGCGAGGCTGCCCTTGGCCTCGACGGCAGCGTCTTCCTCGGAGCTTGCCTTGACCTGGCTGCCGTCCGAGATGTTGATATTGTCGCCGCTCCAAAGGGCCTCACCATCGGCTGAGCTTGCCTCGACCGTCCCGCCACCCTTGATGGTGAGGTTCTTGTCGGCTCCAATACCCTTGTCCTTGGTAGCCCTGGCGGTGACGGCTCCGCTGTCGTCAATCGTGATATTGCCGTTTGCCCTGATGCCATCCGATGCACCCGTGGCGTTGACGTTGCCCGAACCTTTGATAGCGAGATCACCTCCGGCATTGATGGCATCAAACCCAGCGCTCGTGGCGTTGACGGATCCGGCTCCGTCGATGTTGATATTACCCGTGGTGAGGATAGCGTCCTCAGTAGATGTCACGCTGAGCGTGCCGCCCTCGTCGCCTTGGATATTGAGCTCGGCATTCTCGTTAGTGCCATGAGAAACGTTGATGCTTTCGATCCATTCGGCAGTGACGATGTTGGTTCCCGAGTAATTCACGTTGAGCTTGCCTGCGGCCTGGATCTCGCCGCCGTTATAGTTGTTGAGCTTCAAGTCGTCGGCGCCGTCCCACGACCAGGTACCGGCCTCGTCGCTCGCCGCGGTGTTGTACTTGTTGCCGCCGACCTTGACCCATTCCGCTGCGAGCGAGACGCTCGGCATGAGCAGCGAGCTCACCGTGAGCGCGCAGGCCAGGCCGCAGACGATGCGGCGCGTCACGCGGCGCCAGCTGCCGTGCGCGAGTCCTATGCGACGGCGAACGTCGGGTTCGGCAACATGGGTTCCGGCGGTAGTGTCATTGCGTTTGGGGGTCGTGAACAAGGCTGCCATGGTTGCTCCCGTTCTCATAGGGCCTATACGACTAGATTCAGCGTATCTGCTGGATGTTGCCGGCGGTAGTGCCGTTTGGAGGGCAAAATGGCCAAAATGGGGGAGAAATAGGCCGCACGCCGGCGCAGGGACCGGCGCTAAAAGAAAAGCGCGGGGCCGCATGGCGACTCCGCGCTTTATTGTTCAGCTTTTGCAGCCTTGCCCTTACGCTACGAAGAAGTAGACGAGGAAGGCACGCGATCCGGTAGTGTCGCAAAAGTTGGTGTAAGGCTCGCCTCGCGATGGTGGCCGGAGGCCGCCTGAGCGAGGCGAGAATCACCTAGAATGCCGTCATTCTAGCTCATGTCACGCCGCCTTCCTGCCGGAAATCGGGTTGTCGGCCAC
>JAXJBU010000088.1:0-25085 GCA_036302865.1 Collinsella sp.
CGCGGCCGCGCTCGGTCACCTGGAACGGGGGACACGGCGGTCGACGAAACTGGAGAGGAGGTATTACGAGCTCCTGTGCGAATTGAAGGGAGCGCTCCCGCAAACTGCCTATTGACAACTTATAGGAGCGTCGGTTTTGTTGTAAAAAAAGCCGGTCTGGTCGGCGAAACCCGATTTTTCCCCGCACTTCCGAAAACAGCGGTTCAGCAGCGCCAAAAAATGCCCTCAAAATCGAGAGTTAATGAACAGGTGTAGCCGTTCGCCGCAAATTACCGTCCGTTTATAGAACCCACCCCCAGCGCGCGTCCTCCTTACGGTTGAATAAATACACATCTATGGAATTACGTAAGAGAGGACTGTTCTTATGAGCTACAAGACCGTTTGCGTTGCCGGCGGCGGCGTGCTGGGAAGCCAGATTGCCTTTCAGGCAGCCTACTGCGGCTTTGATGTAACGATTTGGCTGCGCAGCGAGGGCAGCATCGGCCGTACCCAGCCCAAGATCGATCATGTGCGCGAGGAGTACATCGCTGCTATCGAGGGCATGGCGGACGGCACGGGCGAGTGGTGCGCCGGTATCGCCGATAGCGGCAAGCCCTTCGACAAGGAGGCGGCACTCGCCGCCGTCGAGCGTGCCTACTCCACGCTCAAGCTGGAGCTCGATCTTGCCAAGGCAGTGGCCGACGCCGACCTGGTCATCGAGTCCATGGCCGAGGACACCCAGGCAAAGATCGACTTCTACAAGAAGCTTGCCCCGGTTCTCCCGCAAAAGACCGTCGTCGTAACGAACTCCTCTACGCTGCTGCCGAGCACCTTTGCCAAGTACACCGGCCGCCCCGAGAAGTACCTGTCGCTGCACTTTGCCAACTCCATCTGGAAGAACAACATGACCGAGGTCATGGCGCAGGACCAAACCGACAAGCGCTACTTCGACGAGCTCGTCGACTTCGCTAACGACATTCGCATGCTTGCCCTGCCCGTCAACAAGGAAAAGAACGGCTACCTGCTCAATTCCATGCTGGTGCCATGGCTGCTTTCGGGCCTCGACCTGTATGTCTCGGGCGTGAGCGATCCCAAGAGCATCGACCTCGCATGGACGCGTGGCACCGGCGCCCCCAAGGGCCCGTTCCGCGTATTCGATACGGTGGGTATCCAGACGGCGTACAACATCGTCATGCAGTATCAGAAGGTCCCGGGCCTGGTAAGTCCGCTGCTCAAAAAGATGATGATGCCCTACAACTTCAAAGCCATGGCATCCGTCCTCAAGAAAATGCTCGACGAAGGCAAGCTGGGCGAAAGCTCGGGCGAGGGCTTCTTCAAGTACTAAAAAATAATCCGTCGGGGACGGAGGTAAACGGATCATTTTCGGCCGTCAACAGTGAGAAGATGGACCCAGAAATAGAAAGGAGTGGCAATGGGCCGGCTCGGGCTTTGAGGACAAGTTACTGCAGGCCCAGGGCGATTTTTGCTCAATGCGGGCCAGTATAGCGTGACGTATCTGCCAAACGACGAGACGATTGCGACTGGTCGCTACCAGGTGCTGCTGTACGACAACAACTTTGGTGCGGCCGAAAGCTATCCCAAGTTCGACTGGGGTCAGCTGGGCGCCGCGGTGGTGACCGACTACAGCCGCGGCACGCATTCGTTTGGGTGCATCTTTACAGTGGACGAGACGGCGCGCACCTACGAGCTCGAAGACCAGATCGCCGTGCCGTTTTCGGGCTATGTGAGCAGTGCGCAGCGCGTTGGCGATTCGAATAGTATGCTCGTGGCTTCGGGCCAGGCCAAGACCTTCACCGAGTACGATCGGTACGGTCTGGCCATCACCACCCACGAGATGGAAGCCGAGAAGTACATCTATCGCGTGTACAAGTACGAGCTGTAGGGCCGCGCTTAGGTTTGACCAATGGAGTATGAAAACACGCCGCTTGCCGATGCCCCCTCCGCGAGTGGCAGCCATATGGTTTGATGTTAGAAACATATAGTTGTCGCCAGCCTGCTGGCGACGTTCCCCCTGGTATCGGAGGTTCCAGGTATGTTTCGCGCTCCGTTAAACAACTATCGGTTGGGCTAACATGGGTCGCCGTGCTATTTCGATAACCCTTGCAGTGGTCTGCCTGGCTGTGCTCCTGGGCGCTACAGGGCTGTTTGCTATAAGCCGAGAAACGTCCTATATGCAGGAGTGCGCTTCCGAAGGGTTTGCCATTGATGGTTACTATCGGGATGACAAGACGAGTCGGGAAACCCTGGCTTTTCTTGAGGAGGACAACTGTCGATGGCAGCTGGTCGATCAAGACGGAATCTGCACAGACGGGCAGTTTAAGCGTACGGATGACCCCAACATCCTGATATTAAAGAAGGAAAACGGCGAAATATTTGGTACGGTCCACGTGGCGTATATTTCGCGCCGACGCGATCAGGGCTTGCTCTACCTATTTAGAGATACCAGGGTGACCCGTTTTTATCTGGTGAGTACCGGTCCGGCGTTTACGGTGGAGTCTGGCGATGTCGATGCGGACGTCTGATTCACGGCAATAAAACAGCGAGCGGGGCTCGAGTGTGAACTGCACCCTGCTATTTGCTCGTGTCCGTATCGCGTCTGTGCCTCGTCGTAGCTTGCGTCCGTGCGAGCATTCATCCCGCGCCGGCATCACTTTACGTCAAATTCCACGCGATCGAGTTCGGGCACGTTGAGGTCGATGAGCTTGCGGGCGACGTGACGGTCGTGTGCCCCGAGCGCCTCGCTTGTCGTCACGTGGGCGACTATCTCGCGCTCGACAATACCCTCTTCCTCGCCTTCGGTGGCCGAGGTCTCGACGGCGACGGTGTAATCCTTAAAGCCCGGCAGTACCGCGGCAAGCTCGCGCGTGGTTTCGGTGACGCCGTAGCCGTCCTGCACGCCGGCTTGCGCCGAGCCAATAGACCCCGCCGTCATAACGATGCAGGGGATGGCAAAGACTACCGTGCCTACAATGATGCGGCGGCGCACCTTGCGTGACAGCTCGTCGACCTCGGCGTTTTCTTCAGCAGTCACAATACCGTCGCCGTTGAGGTCACGCTTGAGCGGTACACGTAAGAGAAGCAATACGGCTTCGGCCGCCAGCGCGATAAAGACCACGTTGATGCCAAACTCGTAAAGCGCCGAGAGAAACAGCGACCCGCTTGCGATGGCGATGCCATAGCCCGCCGCGCACAGTGGTGGCATAAGCGCGGTCGCCACGGCCACGCCGGCGATGAGCGTGGCGGGCTCCTGGTCGCGCGAGTTGCCCAGGCCACCCGCAAAGCCGCCCGCGAGCGCGACGGCAAGGTCCCACACAGTCGGTGTCGAATTGTCGACGATGGCGGCCGTGGTGGTGCCAAGGGGCGAGAGCTTAAAGTACAACGTGGACGTGACCAGGCAAAAGGCCATCTGAAGCGCGAGGCTGGCGACGGCCTCGACGGCAATCTCGCGGTCGAGCGTGGCGATGCCGTATGCCATGGCAAGGACCGAGCCCATGAGCGGGCAGATGAGCATGGCGCCTACAATGGCGATATCCGAGTCGATATCGAGGCCGACGCTCGCGATGAGCATAGCGATGATGAGGATGCACAGGTGAGAGCCGGTCAGGCGCGCCCCGTTTACAAAGCGCTTGCGAATCACGTGATAGGGCGCGCGTCCCTCGCGAATGTTGAATGCCTGCTTTAGAAAGCGGCTTGCGTTCTTCATGGCCTCGCTGTGGGCGGGGCGGATGCCATGGCGCCGATGATGGCGCTCGCGCAGTCGCTTGAGCTGTTGTTTATCGAGTTCCATGTCCACCTCGTATTGCCGCAGGAACGCGGGTGCGTTCGCAGCATGTACTCTACACCGTGACGGGCGGGACGGTCATCTTGACATGGAACTTAGGCGAGCGGGCAAAGGAAGACATGCCACATGCGAGTACTGCCGAGGGTTTCGGCAGATAAAAAAAGCGCGGGGCCGGATAGTCACCGACCCCGCGCTCTGTACGGGTACGTTGTTGTTGGGTTTAGCCCAGCAGGCTCAAACCGACGGAGACAAACGCCAGGATAACGCCGACGATAGACTCGCCACCGAGCAGGCCGCTGGCGACAACCAGGCCCTGCTCCTGGAAGGCGGCGTCTTTGGCGGCCTTCTCCTCGTCCGAAAGACCGGCGGCGGCGTCGCGGTGAGCGGCCCACTTGTCGTAGGCGAGCTTAACGCAGGAGCCCAGGAAGGCCGTAAGCGACATGTAGAACGGCAGGTACACGCCCAGGCCGATCATCATGGCCGGAATGCCGAACCAGTACATGACGATGCCGGCGATAAAGCCACCTGCGAACCACGGCACGCTCGGGATGCCCGAGACCATGGTGGCGACCACGCTTGCCTGCGCGGCGACAAAGCTCTTGTCGGGGCCAAAGGCGTCCGGGCCATAGGCGGTGACGAGCGCGACCATGACGGCGGCGGCGACCAGGGCGCCCACGATGCCGCCAATGGCTTGGCCGATCCACTGCGCACGCGGGTTGGTGCCCAGCACGGCGCCGGCCTTAAAGTCGTTCATGACGTCGCCCGCAAGGCCGCACGCCACGGCCACGATGCCGGCGATAAAGAACAGCTTGACCTGAGCGATCTGTGCGAAGGCTGCCACGATGAGCATGACGATGAGGCCGAAGATCTCCATGGGGTCGATGCCCGTCTGGCCGCAGCTCTGCGCGCTCATGATGGTGGTGACAAAGGTGAACAGCGTGACGATGACGGCCGGAACGGGGCCAAGGTCAAGCACGATGGCGATGATCACGGCGATGGCGGCAGCGCCCAGGCCGATGATACCGGCGTCGAGCTTGAGGGAGCCCGAGATGAGCGACTGCTCGTCGGTGTCGGTGGAGCTGTCGGCGGCGAGACCGCGGACGATACCGGCGACCTGCGGCAGGATGTCCTTGAGGACGACGGCGACGCCAAAGCCCATCATGAGGCCCATACCCAGGGACTTGACGATGCCCTGTGCGGTCATAACGTCAAACAGACCGGCAGCGGTGCCGCCGACGATGATGCCAAAATTGCCCAGCAGCGCGCCGGCAAACCAGAACGCGACGGGGGCGAAGCCCACCAAAAAGCCGACGGAGAGCAGCATGGGCGAGTTGTAGATGGCAAAGGTCACGCCGGGGATATTGAGCGTGCACAACATACTGGGTACCACGCCCAGGGCGTCGCGAAGCACGCTGTAGATGCCGGCGATGGCCATGGAGCCAAAGAGCTGCTTGCCGGTCTTGCCGCCGGCCTCGGTAGCGCGCAAAGTCTGAGCTGCGGCGTTGCCGGTGGGGAACTCAAGCGCGGCGTCCACGATAAAGTGACGGTGGATGAGCGCGGTGGCCAGCAGGCCCAGGACGGTGCCGGCGAGTGCCACGATAAACATGTCGAGCCAGCTGATCTGGTCGGCATAGCCCAGCATCCAGGCGCCCGGGATGGTAAACGCCAGGCCGCCGGCGACCATGGCGCCCGCGGACATGATGGTGTGGGTGACGTTTGCCTCGTTGAGGCTGGCGTTGCCCATGAGCTTAAGGAAGAACAGCGAGATGACGGCAGCGAAGACGATCGGCCAGGGGAGAGCGCCCATCTTGAGGGCGGTGTAGGCCGAGCTTGCCGTGATAATCACGCAGCCAAGGACGCCGATGACGACGCCGCGCAACGTGAGTTGCCCGCGCATCGAGGCGCGGTTCGAGGGATTGCTCATATAAAACTCCTTTGCGTATATCCGCTTCCCCCGGGAGCGCCGTTACGGATACGGCGCGGGAAGTCGGGTTACCAAGGGCCGCCGCGTGAGCTCGCAAACGACCGCGCACCAGTATAGCCGCAAGCTAGTCATTTTGGGATGACTGGTTTAGGTAGGCGATATACTGCTGGGCAGACGAAAGGAGCGCCGACGATGCTTAATGGGTGCGCATATCTATTGACGGTCGACGTGGGCAACACGTTCATTCGCTTTGGCCTGTTTGCAGAGGATTCGGCCGCGGCGCAGGAATGTCCGCTTGCGACGTGCGAGATCACCACGCCGTCGAGCATCACAGCAGACGAGGCGCGCATGCGTCTCGTGCAGGTCATGGCCGCACTGGCGGCCGATGCGGGCATGCCGGGTGCGCTTGTGCCCGCAGCCGCAGTGCTGAGTTGCGTGGTGCCGGCGCTCGAGCGCCCGTGGAAGACGGCGCTTTCCCGCACTTGTACGGGGCGCGTACTCACCGTGGGGCCGGGCCTCAAGACCGGCATACCCGTGCACTACGACGATCCGGCAGAGATCGGTCCCGACCGCATCGCCGACGCCGTGGCTGCCCGCGCCGTCTACGGCTCTCCGTGCATCGTGATCGACCTGGGCACTACGACCAATATCGAGGTCATCGATACGCGCGGAACCTTTGTCGGCGGCGTCATCGCGCCGGGTCTGGCACTTGGCGCCCGCTCGCTTTCGGCCGCTGCGGCGCGCCTGCCGCAGGTCGAGCCCTCGGCACCCACGCATGTGATCGGTCGCAACACGCGCGAGGCCATGCGCTCGGGCGTGGTCTTGGGCGAGGTGGCCCGCATCGACGGCATGCTCGATATGGTGCTTGCCGAGATGCGCTCGACCAAGGCGGCGGGCGAGGGCAGCGTGCCCATCATCATCACCGGCGATGATGCCGAGGCGCTCGCGGCGTTGGTCGGCCATAGCCTGACGGTAGACGACGCGCTGACGCTGCGGGGACTGGCCGAGCTGTATCGCATTAACCAAAAGCCTCGTCGCGCGTAGGGCGCAGGGACGCCCTGCTACAATGGGTCAAAATGTTGCGATTACGGAGGTGTCTGCCATGTCGGACGATCTTCATCAAACTGCGTCGGGCAAGCGCCGCGACGTCATTAGCTGGGACGAGTTCTTTATGAGCGTGGCCATTGCCGCGCAGCGCCGCAGCAAGGACCCCAACACGCAGGTGGGTGCGTGTATCGCCAGCACCAACCACCGCATCCTCTCGGTGGGCTATAACGGCACACCCTCGGCACTCAACGACGACTTTTTCCCGTGGGGTACGAGCGACGACCCGCTGCAGGACAAGCACAACTACGTGGTCCATGCCGAGGCAAACGCCGTGCTCAACTACCGCGGCTCGCTCAAGGACCTCGAGGGTTCCACGGTCTACGTCACGCTGTTCCCGTGCCACGACTGCGCCAAGATTTTGGCGCAGGTGGGCGTGGGTGAGGTTGTCTACCTGGACAACAAGTACGCCGACACCGATGATGGGCGCATCAGCCGCCGCATCCTCGACTCCTGTGGCATCAGCTACCGCCAGGTTATCGTCGATGTTCACATCGGCACCGAGGGGCAGGCTCAGCAGTAGCGCGTGGCAACGCCAGCTGGCAACAAAAGGCAGCTAAAAGAGCCCCGTCCCAAATTGACTGCTCGTGAAAGTCGTGTCCGCGCGCATGGATGGCTCGTGAGCGGGTACATGGCTGTAGTAACATAGCCCCTGTCCGCGGGCGCGCCCGCGTAATTGTGAGAAAGGAGCCCCTGTGGCTGTTAACGAAGAGCTGCTTAAGAAGGTTCTTGAAGAGATTCGCCCCAACCTGCAGGCCGACGGCGGCGATATGGAGTATGTGGGCGTTGACGACGAGGGCGTCGTCAAGCTGGAGCTGCAGGGCGCTTGCGCCGGCTGCCCCATGAGCTCGCTGACCCTGTCTATGGGTATTGAACGCATCCTGAAGGAGCATGTGCCCGGCGTTACCCGTGTCGAGCAGGTCAATGCCTCCGGCGAGACCGACGACCTGTACGACGAGTATGCGCCGTTCTAAGATGCGAAAGTTGCGGACGGCATACTCCGCATAGACGTTACGCCCAAATATGCGGCTGCGAGCGCAAGGCCCGCGGCCGCATTTGTATGTAGGGAGTAGGAGGGTCGACATGCTCAACGACTTCTACCATATGCTTGATCCCGTCGCCATTTCGGCGGGGCCCATCACCATCTACTGGTACGGCTTGGCCTATGTGGTCGGCGCCCTGCTCACGGCGGTTGTCATGTACCGCACACAGCGTCGCTGGGGCTTTAACATCACGATTGATGACCTGACGAGTGTCGTGGTCGGCGTGGTCTTTGGCCTCATTATCGGTGCGCGCCTGTTCTACGTCGTCTTTTACGGTGATGGCTACTACTGGGCGCACCCGCTCGAGATCTTTGCCACCAACGAGGGCGGCATGAGCTTCCATGGCGGCCTGGTGGGCGGCATTATCGGCGGCATCATCGTGTGCCGCATGTATAAGCTCGACGCATGGACTTTGGCAGACCTTGCCGTCATAGGCGCGCCGCTGGCCTTGTGCCTGGGCCGTTGTGCCAACTTTGTCAACGGAGAGCTGTGGGGCAAGCCGACCGATCTGCCCTGGGGCGTGGTCTTCGGCGGCACCGCGGGCGATATGCCGCGTCACCCCTCCCAGCTCTACGAGGCATTTCTTGAGGGCATCGTGCTCTTCTGTATTTTGCAGGTGCTCAGTCGCAAAAAGCCGCTACTGCCCCAGGGTACGTTTATGGGCGTGTTCGTGATGGGGTACGGCATCGTCCGCTTTCTCGTTGAGTTCGTGCGCGTGCCCGATGCCCAGTTGGGTTATCTACTGGGAGGCGTCATCACTATGGGCCAGCTGCTGAGTTTGCCGCTCGTTATCGCGGGCCTGGCGCTCATCATCTTCGCCCGACACCGCAATCGCCCCCAGCGCATCTACCTCGACGCCTAACCACCACAAAGGGGACAGGCACCTTTGTGGTGATTCGCTGGGCAACGATGACAGAACCGTAACGTTTCCCCAGATAAAACCTGCTAAAATAAACCTGTCCCTTTTTGGCAGGTTTCTAGAAAGGCTCTTTGGACTGTGAAGGATTCCGATCTCTCCACAACGGCTGCGCGTGACGCTGCCCGCATCGTCTGGTTTAAGCGCTACCCCGCCAAGCAGACGCTCATCGCATTTTTGCTCGCGCTGTTGGCGACCACGGCGTTTTCCATCGATCCCTCCCCGGTGTCGAGCAACGCAGTCTTGGCGATTGACCCCAAAGCCTCGGGCATGCTGTACGTGTGCTACGAGGTGCTCCTCTCGTTTGCCGGCCATACCGACGCGGTCATGCTGCTTGCACTTGCCTGCCTGCTCACCTTGCCGTTTCGCTACGTGTTCTTTGGCCGTGGCGACACCTGGCGTCCATCGATCATTCTGCCGTCGCTGTTCTTCGCCATCTGCATGGTGTTCGGCCGCAGCTACGATCTCACCGACTCGGCCGAGATTGTCCTTGGCGACAAAGCCCGCATCATCTGCGCCTGGATTGGCGGCGCGGGCTGGATGCTCTTGGCGGTCGTTGCCTTCTACCTTGCCTTTGAGTGTCTAGATTGGCTGAGCTCTCGGCGCATTCCGTTTTCCGAGGCGCACTTTGGCCGCGTATGGCGTGTGACTCACGCCGTGCTCTCGGTCCATCCTTTTGCCGGGCCCTTCCTGGTGCTTATGATCGCCTGGGCGCCCACGCTCATCGCTTCGCTGCCTGGCCTTTTTATGGGAGATACGGGCGCGCAGATTCGCCAGTGGTTCAACTATCCCAACGGCACGAGCGACTACCTGCGCCTACTCAACCCCAACGTGCTGCTCAACGGGCATCATCCCGTAGTGCACACGGCCATTATCGGCTCGTGCGTTCAGCTGGGGCTTTCGCTGTTCAACAGCGCTAACGCGGGCCTCATCATCTATACCTGCGCTCAATTTGTCATCACGGCTGCCTGCATGGCCTATTCCATTTCGTCGCTGCGCAAACTGGGCGTGAGCCTGCCGGTTTGCGGTGCGATCCTGCTGTTCTTTGCGTTTATGCCGATGTTCTCTAACTACGCGGCGTTGCTCACCAAAGACGTGCTCTTTGCCGATGCGTTCTTGGTGCTGCTGGTACAGACCGTCAAGCTCGTGGCATGTGGCTTGCCCCGTCGTGATGCCAATGTCGAGCGAGCGGGCGAGAAAACCCCCGTGCTCTTTGCGCGCCACGACTGGCTGCTGCTCGCTCTGGGCGCCATGGGTTCCACGTTTCTGCGCAACGGCGGCCTGGTGTTTCCCCTGGCGGCATGCGTAATCGCGGCGGCGTTTTGCGCCTGGGATGTACATGTCGCTCGTCGTGCGGCTAAGCAGATGGGCACCACGGTCTCATGTGCCACGCCGCGCTTCCGCTGGGTCGGCGTGCTCGCAGTACTTGCGCTCTGCCTTGCCTCTAATATGTACTTCACCAAGGTCTTTATGCCGGCGCACGATATCACGCCTGGTTCCAAGCGCGAAATCCTCTCGATTCCGTTCCAGCAGACGGCTCGTTTCGTCCAAAAGCACGACGGCCTCAACTCGGGCGTCAACCCCACGGTTAAGGAGGACGGCACCATCGTGGAGGCTCCTTGCGACGGTTCAGTGACCGACGAAGAGCGTGCCGTGATCGACCGCGTACTCAAGTACGAGAACCTGGGCCGCCGCTACAACCCCGACAAGTCCGATGCCGTCAAGAACTGCTTTAACGAGTACGCCTCGCAGGAGGACATCAAGGCCTATTTCGAGGTGTGGGCCCAGATGTTCAAAAAGGATCCCGAGTGCTATATCTCGGCGCTCATCAATAACTATTACGGCTACTTTTATCCGAGTGCCCGCGATGCGTGGGTCTACAGCACGGCGCGCAGTGCCGAGATTATGGCACGCCCCGATAATCTCAAGTACTTCGACTTCCATCCGGTCGATAGCAAGGTTGTGCGCTGGTGCGACCACCTGATCAACCTGTATCGCGTGGCAGTACAACGCATCCCGTTTATCTCGCTCACCATGAGCTCGGCCACCTATGTGTGGATCATGATCGCCGTGGTGGTCTACCTGCTGCGTCGTCATTCATGGCGTGCGCTGGCGATCTGGGTGCCGCTGTTGGGCGTGCTCGCCGTGTGCCTGATTGGTCCGTGCAACGGCTCGACCTACATGCGCTACCTGTATCCGGTCATCGCCTGCATGCCCTTCGCCATCGGCACCACCGTCACCCGCAGCGACTTCCTCTGGTTCTAACTTGGTACATTGGGGGTCAGGTTTCTTTGCACCAAAGGGGCCATCATCACGACGCCTTCATTTTGGGGTTTATCTCGCAGGCCAGTAGGTATATCATAACGACGTTTGTTTATATTGCCCGAGCATCTGCGCTGGGCTTTAGGTCGAAACCGATAGGAGACACGTATGTCCGGACACTCTAAGTGGGCCACAACCAAGCATCGTAAGGGCGCGCAGGACGCCAAGCGTTCCGCCCTCTTCTCCAAGCTGAGCCGCAACATCACCGTTGCTGCCCGTCTCGGCGGCGACCCGCTGCCCGAGAACAACGCCAGCCTCGCCGCTGCCGTTGCCAAGGCCAAGGCTCAGTCCATGCCTAAGGACAAGATCAAGTCCGCTATCGACAAGGCTTTTGGTTCGGGTGCCGATGCCGCCGTCTACGAGAACATCGTGTACGAGGGCTACGGTCCCGCCGGTGTCGCCGTCTACGTCGACTGCCTGACCGACAACCGCAACCGCACCGCCGCTGATGTCCGTTCCGCCTTCTCCCACGCTGGTGGCAACCTGGGCACCTCCGGCTCCGTTGCCTTCCAGTTTGAGCGCAAGGGCCAGATCGTCGTCGCCAAGGAGATCCTGGACGAGAACGCCAAGAAGGAGACCATGATCGCCAACGGTGCTGCCGGTGACGAGGATGAGTTCATGATGGCCATCGCCGAGGCCGGTGGCGAGGACTACGAGGACGCCGGCGAGGAGTGGATCGTCTGGACTACTGCCAACGAGGTCATGGCTGTCTCCAAGGCGCTCGAGGAGCAGGGCGTCCAGGTCAAGGGCTCCGAGACCACCATGGTCCCGACCACCCCGACCGAGGTCTCCGGCGCCGACGCCAAGAAGGTTCAGCGCCTCATCGACCGTCTTGAGGAGCTCGACGACGTCCAGGATGTTTACAGCACCATGGACATGACCGACGAGGTCATCGCTGCCCTCGAGGAGGAGTAGCGCCCGCACGGGTTAAGCCGTGTATATCTGGGCATAATGAAGCGAGCATGCAAGCCTCGTGGAATAGATGAGCCGGATCCGCGTGCGTACAGCACCGGACCCGGCTCTTTTATAATGATGCGAATCGTTTTGCATTCTGTGGACCGAAACCTGAAGGGAGCGCGCGTGCGCGTACTCAAACGAGCCCTAGCGATCGTGTACCTTGCCGCCGCCATCGTGGCGCTGGGTACGCTTGTCTGCCAGTTCTGGGGACCGTATACGTATCGTTTTATGCTGCTGATGCGCGATCCCATGCCGCGCATTGTCGTGACGGCATGCGGCGGAGTTGTGGCGATCGGCGTGCTGGTAAGCTTTTTCCGCCTGATGTTCGCCCGTCGTGAGCCGTCCTGCGTGCATCCGGCGGGGGAGCGCAATATCGAGGTCACGCTCGCGGCGCTTTCTTCGTGCGCCAGGGCTGCTGCCGAGCGCGACGACCGCGTGATGGTCGAGCATGTCGAGGCCCGCGTCCAAGGCTCCGACGATTCGCACGTCCGATTTAAGGTCGAGGCTATCGCGCTTGACGATAAGGACGTGGCATCTCTGGCTACCGCGATGCAGCAGCGCATCGAGGAAGCCTGCGACACCATGCTCGGCACGCCGGGTACGACCACGCGCGTCCGTTTTTTGCCGTCCAAGACTACCGTCCAGACCGTGGAGGTTTCCGGTGAGTGATACCAATCAAGATAAGACCGCTCGTACGCCGCGCCTGACGATTGACCAGAGCGCCACGCCGGCGAGCGAACCTGTTGATTCCAAAGCAGAGGCAACCGAGTTGCAAGACGCGGCAGCCGCGGATTTTGACGAGGCTATGGGTCTCATCAAGGGTACGGGCGCTGCCATCTGGAGCTATGCTGTGCGTCATCCCAACACCACGCTCGGTGCCGTCGCTGGCTTTATCCTCGCCGTGTTGGTGCTCACGCTCGGCCTGTGGGACACGCTCGTCATTGCATTCTTCGTGCTGATCGGCGCCGTGATCGGCCAAATTCGCGACGGCGAGAACGGGATCGTCAACTTCTTCGGCCGTCTGTTTAGCGGCCGCTAATATGTATTCGACTGTCGCATCCGCGGCAGGCATAAGGAGGAACCATGGCTTTTAATACGAAGGTCGATGTAGCCGATACCGAGCTCGAGGCAGACGAGACCGTCGCTGCCGAGGCCGAGGATGTGACGCTCGAGGACGAGGCACTCGTCGAGGCCGAGTCCGATGCTGATGAGGACGACGAGGAGGCGGACGAGGAAGCGGACGAGTCCGAGGACTCGCTGACCTATTCCAACGGTGTGATCGAGAAGATCGTCGCCATGGCCACCCGCGAGGTTCCGCACGTTTTGGGCATGAAGGGTAACCTCATGCACTTTGTGCAGGAGCAGTTTGGTGCCGAGAATCTGACCAAGGGCGTGACGGTCGAGGTCACCGATGACAATCGCGTGGTCGTCAACATCTCCGTCATTATCGAGTACGGAGCCTATGCGCCCGCGATCTTCGACGATGTCAAGGCACGTGTCACTGAGCGCCTTGCCGCGATGACCGGCCTTGAGGTGGCGGGTGTCAACCTGCGCATCGAGGACGTCATCACCCCCGAGGAGTACGAGCACCGCACCAGCCAGCACGAATAACCTTCCAAAAAGGGACAGGTTTGTTTTGGCAGGTTTTATCTGCGAAAACGTTAAACGGCCGACCGCGCAAGCAAAAGCGTGGCCGGCCGTTTTTGTACGCTCCCGATATAGTCATACCGCTCGTCTAACTAAGGGTTGCAATCCCCGCGTTCCGCGTTACCCTAATGAGCGCATTGTTTCCAAATTGTTAACGAGGAGTTGCCGTAATGGCCGACGAGCACGAAACAGAAAGCAAGGCATGGGCAATCGAGGCCGCTGCGGCAGAGGCGGCGTCGCGTGCTGCCGAGGAGGTGCATCGTCCTCCCGTGGTGCCGATGGAGCGCGTGGTTGATCGCACCGATATCGAGCGCGGCGAGCGTGCCGGCCAAAAGCGCAGCCAGGAGCCGGGCTTCCCGCGCTTTTTTGCCGAGCTCAATCTGGGCCTGATTCTTACGGCCTTTGCCATCGTTGCGTTTAAAACCCCTAATCACTTTGCTTTTGGCGGCACCTCGGGCGTGTCGGTCATTCTGTCCACGCTGTTCCCGACCCTGCCCGTCGGCGTCTTTATGTGGATTATTAACGCGGTTCTCGTCGTTTTGGGCTTTATCTTTTTGGAGCGCAAGGCGATTCTTTGGAGTGTCTTCGCCTCGTTTGCGCTGTCCGCCTATGTTTCGCTGTTTGAGCTTTTTATTCCGACCGATGTCTCTCTGACGGGTGATATGTGGCTCGACCTGTGCTTTGCCGTTATCTTGCCGGCGCTTGGCAGCGCTATTGTCTTTGACATCGGCGCCTCGACGGGCGGCACGGACATTCTTGCCATGATCCTCAAGCGCCGCACGACGCTCGAGATTGGCCGCGCGCTGCTGTTGGTTGATATTGGCATCGTGGCCATCGCGGCCTTTTTGTATGGCCCGCGTGTCGGTCTGTACTGCGTGCTCGGCCTGTTTGCCAAGACGCTTGTGGTCGACAAAGCCATTGAGAGCATTCACCTGCGCAAAGTCTGCACGGTCATTTGCTCCGAGCCGCGCAAAGTCGAGGAGTTTATCGTCAAGCATCTCAACCGCACAGCGACCATCAGTCGCGGCTACGGTGCCTTCTCGGGCAAGTGCGTGACGGTGATCATGAGCGTGCTGAGCCGTCGCGAGGCCGTGCAACTACGCCGCTATGCGCGCGAAGTCGATCCGGGTGCCTTTATCACGATCGTCGACAGCTCCGAGATCGTCGGCAAGGGCTTCCGCGGAACGAACTAGCACAGACATATTCAACGAACCGCCTGCTGGCGCCGCGTACCTTGCAAATCGGTCATCTTTGAGTATTTGACCCCACATTGGGTGATAATGATGCCAAAGGCATCGTTTGCGATCCAGGTGATTCGCTCTAGATACGAAGGGATGATTTCGATGTTCTGTTCGCAGTGCGGCGCCCCCATGGGCGATAACGACAAGTTCTGCGGCGTGTGTGGTGCTCCTAATGCCGGTGCCGCTGGCCCCGCTCCCCAGGGACAGCCTCAGCCCCAGCAGTTTGTTCCGCAACCGCCCGTGGCGAATGCGCCAAAGGGCTGTGTGGCTCAGGCGTTCCAAGATATGACCAAGACTCCGGGCGTGCTTCAGCGTGTATGCCAAATCGCGTTTTTGCCGGCGCTGATTTGCGTTGTGTCGGTGCTCGTGTTGTTTATTCCCGTTATTGGCGGCATTGCGGCTGCCATCGGCTTTTTGGCAGCTTGCATTGCGAGTGTGTGTGGTTCCGGCTTTGGTATCGAGTGGGGCCGTGATCTTTCGCTCAAGGTCGATGACGGCATGGACCGTCCACTCATGCGTTCCACGTCGTTTGGTCTCGGAGTCTTTTCGAGCGTTATTTCGGTCGTGCTCGAGGTTATCGCTGCCATTCCCGTTATCGGTGTAGTGCTTTCGCTGGTGGAGGGCGTGGTAATTGGCGCCGCGGGCTCGTATTCTTATTACGGCTCCTATGCACTCGAGGCTGCGCTGTTCGGTTCGCTCGGCCTGCTTGTCCTGGCGCTAATTGCCTCGGCGATTCTGGGTGTCTTCTTTAAGATGTTCGCCGACATCGCCGTGATGCACTTTGCGGTGACCGGGCGTGTCGAGAGCGCGTTTTCGCTCGATAAGGTCTGGGCGGCGTTTAAGCACAACAAGACCAAGCTGTTCTGTGCTTCGTTCCTTCCCGAGTTTTTGACGGGCCTGGTCGCCAACGTTGTCACATGGATCTTGACGGTCGTCTTTGGCGCCATTGCCTCTATCGGTATGTATAGCTACTACTATCGTCCTACGGGTATTGAGGCAATTGTTACCGGCGGTGGCGTCACGCTCGCGCTGTTCTTGGTGCTGGTCGCTTTTGTCACCGTATTTCTTACGGTCTTTGGCAAGATGCTCAAGCACCGTGCCGTTGGCTATTGGGCCGCACGCTATGCAAGCGAGTGGGCCGATGAGGATAAGGACGACGTCCTGACTTTTGTGTTGCCTTTCGAGAAGAAGTCCACCCCTTCGGGTTACGGTGCTCCGGATGCTTCGCCGGCACCTGCACCCGCTCCCGCGACCGAGCCTGAGCCGGCGCCCGAGCCTGAGACGGCATCTGAGTCCGAGCCTGCGCCTGAGCCTGCGCCCATGACGGACCCGGAATCCGCGTCCGAGCCAAGCTCCGATGGGGGCCCGCAGGACGAGTAGCCACGCCGCCTGCTATTTGGGGACGGGCTAGAAATAGCGCTTGATAAATGAGCGGGGGCGGACGTGTCGAAACGTCCGCCCCCGCTTTGACATCGCGATGTGGCTATGACTGCGAGATGCCAGCGAATCGACTACTCGTCGTGCTTCTCCTCGCGGCGTGCAGCAGCGCGTGCGTCGTGGATGCCCTTGATCGCGGCATGGCGAGCCGTTCGGGCATCATGGATGGCGTCGCGAGCCTCGGCGGTCGTCGCCTTGGCAGAGCGCAACTTGGCGGCCAGATCGGGGTTGGTTTCGGCGACCGCGGTAATCGCGGGGCCGTCGAGCTCCTCTTGCGTGGGCTCGGCCAAAAAGTCGATAGCATACTGGGCGGCCACCATGGAGCCCTTTGCCAGCACGGTCTCGTCGATCTTGTAGAAGCAGGAATGTTGGGCGTACGTGGCGCCAATCTTGGGGTTGCGCGTACCTACAAAGGCGAGCACGCCCGGTACGCGACGCAGGTACTCCGAAAAATCCTCGCCCGAAAGCGTGCCGCGATAATGGCCTTGGCCGGTGGGGCCCAGGCACTTGATTACGGCCTGACGGCAGCGCTCGCTCGAGGCGGCGTCGTTTTCGACCTTGTAGTTGGCGATGGTGTAGTCGGTGAGCTCTGCCTCGGCGCCCAAGGCGGCCGCGGTATGCTCCACGATGCGGCGCATAAGCTCCGGCATTTCCTCGTGGGTCGAATCTCCGTAGGTGCGCACCGTGCCGGCGAGGTAGGCCGTGCCGGCGATAACGTTGCGCGCGGTGCCGCCGTGCAGCTCGCCGACGGTGATGACGGCCGGCTCGTAGGGGCTGATTTCGCGCGAGACGATGGTCTGCAGGGCGTTAACGATCTCGGCGGCAACCATGACGGCGTCGTGGCCGCGCTGGGGCATGGCGCCATGGCACGAGGTGCCGCGGACGTCGATGCGGAACCAGTCGGTATTGGCCATGCGCGGACCGGGCTCGCAGCTCACGGTGCCGGCGTCGACCTCACTCCAGATGTGCGCGGCGTAGGCGCCATCGACGCCGTCGAGCACACCCGTGCCGATCATGAGCTTAGCGCCCTGGCCGTTTTCCTCGCTGGGCTGGAATACGATGCGGACTTCGCCGTGGATGTCGTCGGTCATATGGCGCAGGATTTGCAGCGTTCCGAGCATCATGGCGATATGGCAGTCGTGGCCGCAAGCGTGCATGCAGCCCTCGTTGACGCTGGCGAACTCCTCGCCGGTCTGCTCGGTGACGGGCAGGGCGTCGATGTCGACGCGCAGCAGGATGCGGCGGCGTGGCGTGCCGTCCTCGCGGTAGGCATCCGGCGCGGTACCGCGAAGCGTTGCCACCAAGCCGGTCTTGAGCGGACGCTCGTAGGGGATATTCATGGCGTCGAGCTGGTTGGCGATGTCGGAGGTCGTGCGCTCCTCGGCAAGGCTCAGCTCCGGGTGCTTATGGAAGTGCCGGCGCTGCTTGATGATATATGGTTCAAATTCGGTAGCGATATCTTTGATGGCTGCGGTGACGTCGTCAGCCGCGCGAGCCTCGGTCGCCGCCATAATCTGCTGTGCCTTGGTCTTCGTCATGGTCGATTTGCTCCTTGCTGGGTTGATCGCAAAATCGTACAGGCTCTCTCCAGTATGCCACCTGCCGCTAGGGCTGGTAAAGTTGCCGTTTGCCGCTTGGGGTTTTGTTACAAGGGCGGGGGAGTACACTCGGGGGTGTTGAATTTCCTGCCAGAGATGGGGATGCCCATGCAACATATCGATCGGATTATCCGCTCCAAGAACGTCTTTACCGCGCAAGACGGCACCGATACCGCCCGCGAGCTGGCGATTGCCATTGCAAGCGACCGTATCGTCGCAGTCGGTGCGCCCGATGACGTGATCGCCGCCGCTCCTGCCGCCACGCCGGTTATCGACTACGGCGAGCAGTTTGTCTGCCCCGGTTTCCATGACGCTCATCTGCACTTCTTCCATACCTCGGTCGGTTCCTCGCCGTACATGCTCATGGATATGGGCACGTCCGAGGCTGCGCTGGTGCAGCACGCGCTCGAGTTTTCCCGGGACCTGCCCGACGACGCTTGGGTTGTGACGCAGGGCTGGCGTGATTACCGTTGGGACCCGCCCGAGCATCCTACCAAGGCGTCGCTCGATGCGGCATTCCCCGATCGTCCCTGCGTTATGTATTCGGGCGACGGGCACACGCTTTGGCTCAACAGCCGCGCACTCGAGGCGCTCGGCGTCACACGCGACAGCGAGCCGCCAGCGGGCGGCAGTTACGACAAGGATGCAAACGGCGAACTCACGGGCATTGCTCACGAGGCGGCTGCCATGCAGCTGCTACCGCGCTGCCTTGAGTGGCTGGGGGAGGATCGCATCGCAAGCGCTTACGCCGATCAAATGAGGCGTATGGCCGAGCAGGGCATCACCTCGATATGCGATATGTCGCTCATGCCCATGCCGGGCTGCGACTTTATCCGCGACGACGTCTACGACAAACTGCAGGCAGCCGGCAAGTTGGGCATCCGCGCCCATCTGTTCCCCACGCTGTTGGATGATCAGTCGCGCTTGGAAGAGCTGCAGACCCGCTACGCGAACAACGCGCTGCTCTCGGCGCCAGGCTTTAAGCAGTTCTTCGACGGCGTGTCGAGCGAACACACGGCCTATCTCACCGAGCCCTATGCCAACCCGCGCTTCCCGGGCGACCAGGGCCGTCTGACGGTTCCGGCCGAGCGTATGCGCAAACTGATCCTCGCTGCCGCGGAACGCGGTCACACCGTGCGCATCCACGTCATCGGCGACGGTGCCATCCATGCCGCGCTCGATATCTTTGAGGAGGCCTCCGACCTGTACGGGCTGCCCCAGCACGGCCATAACACGCTCGAGCACCTGGAGAACCTTCTGCCCGAGGACATCGACCGCCTGCGCAAGCTCAACGTGGTTGCTTCGAGCCAGCCCTGCCACATTACACTCGACCCGGGTGGTCCGGAGCGCGACCTGGGCTTGGAGCGCAGCCGCATCATGTGGCCGTTTGCGACCTATAAACATCGCGGCATTCGCCAAGCCTTCGGTACCGACAGCCCTATCACGCCCGTTACCAGCATGAACGTGCTCTACACGGCTATCACACGCCAAGACCCCAAAAGCCATTGGCCCGAGGGTGGCTGGTTGCCGAGCGAGCGCATCGATGCAGCAACAGCCCTGCGCAACTACACCCTGGGCAGCGCCTATGCGGCAGGCGACGAGCAAAACCTCGGCAGCCTGGAACCCGGCAAATACGCCGACCTGGTAGTCCTGGATCAAAACCCACTCACCATCGACCCCCAAGAACTGCAAGCCACCAAGGTTCAGGCCACCTACCTGGCAGGTAACGTAATCTACGAGCGCTAGCCTCATACCCCACTCATAGGGGGCACGTTTCAGCAACGTGCCCCTTTCTTGTTCGCAACATCTGCATCGCCATTTTGCTGCACTGACTTTTCTGAATGTCGGGCCCGAATTAGTTAGCCTGCCTCCCGTGTGGCTCCGGAGGGGCGGGGCATAAGGTTTATCGCGAGTTCCGCACGAGCCGAAGGCCACTTAATGTGGCCTTCGTGCGAGCAGGACTGCCCGAGCAGGAAACCTTACGCCCCGCCCCTCCGGAGCCACACGGGAGGCATCGCTAAGTTATCCCCCGGCATTCAGAAAATCTAAGTGCCAAAAAATAAGATTTTTTGACTCCGTGTTGTATAACCCGTCATTCGTGGGTACCATTCAACGCGTACGCAAACAAAAAGGGTTAATTCGCGTGGCATAACCACGCAGCCCAAAAAGGAGGAGACAAGCATGTCGTCTTTGAAGCCGCTTGCAGATCGTGTTCTGGTCAAGCCCGACGAGGCCGAGCAGAAGACCGCTTCTGGTCTGTATATCGCCAGCAACGCTCAGGAGAAGCCGCAGCGCGGCACCATCGTTGCCGTGGGCGCTGGCAAGGTCAACGACAAGGGTGAGCGTATCCCCATGGACGTTCAGGTTGGCGACGTTGTCATCTACGGTAAGTTCGGTGGCAACGAGGTCAAGGTCGACGGCGAGAAGTATCTGCTGATGCGCGCCGACGACATCTACGCTGTCGTCGAGGCCTAGTCTCGTCAGAATCGTCTGATTCGTCTTTGAACGCGCTCGCCGCATAGGACTCGGAAGCGACGACGCGAGTCACATTTCTTTTGGAGGATTACCTACCATGGCAAAGAACATTACGTTCAACACCGATGCCCGCGCTAAGCTCGCCAAGGGCGTCAACACTCTGGCCGACGCCGTTACCGTTACCATGGGCCCCAAGGGTCGCTACGTTGCGCTGCAGCGCACGTTCGGTGCCCCGACCATCACCAACGACGGCGTTTCCGTCGCCAAGGAGATCGAGCTCGAGGACAACATCGAGAACATGGGCGCTCAGCTGGTGAAGGAGGTCGCTACCAAGACCAACGACACCGTGGGTGACGGCACCACCACCGCAACCCTGCTCGCTCAGGCCATCGTCAACGACGGTCTGCGCAACGTCGCCGCTGGCGCTAACCCGCTGGCCATCCGTCGCGGCATCGACAAGGCCGTCAACGCCGCCGTCGCCGAGATGAAGAAGCAGGCCAAGCCTGTCGAGACCAAGGAGCAGATCGCTTCCGTCGGTACCATCTCCGCCGGTGACCCCGAGGTCGGCGAGAAGATCGCCGAGGCTATGGAGGTCGTGGGCAAGGACGGCGTCATCACCGTCGAGGATTCCCAGACGTTCGATATCACCATCGACACCGTCGAGGGCATGCAGTTCGACAAGGGCTATGTCTCCGCTTACTTCGTCACGGACAACGACCGCATGGAGGCCGTGATGAAGGATCCGTACATCCTCATCACCGACCAGAAGATCTCCAGCGTTCAGGACATTATGCCCGTTCTCGAGGCTGTCCAGCGCGCTGGCCGCGGCCTGCTCATCATCGCTGAGGACATCGACGGCGAGGCTCTGCCGACCCTGGTCCTCAACAAGATCCGTGGCGCCCTCAACGTCTGCGCCGTCAAGGCTCCGGGCTACGGCGATCGCCGCAAGCGCATCCTCGAGGACATCGCCGTCCTCACCGGTGGCCAGGCTGCCCTGGACGAGCTGGGCGTGAAGGTCGCTGACATCACCGCTGATATGCTCGGTACCGCTAAGTCCGTCACCATCTCCAAGGACAACACCGTCGTCGTCGGTGGCGCTGGCTCCAAGGAGGCCATCGACGCTCGTATCGCTCAGATCAAGGGTGAGATGGAGAACACCACCTCTGACTTCGACCGCGAGAAGCTCCAGGAGCGCCTGGCCAAGCTCTCCGGTGGCGTTGCCGTCATCAAGGTCGGCGCTGCTACCGAGTCCGAGCTCAAGGAGATCAAGCACCGCGTCGAGGACGCCCTGCAGGCCACCCGCGCTGCTGTCGAGGAGGGCATTGTCGCTGGCGGCGGCGTCGCCTTCATGGACGCTGCTCCTGCGCTCGATGCCGTCGAGATCGATGACCCCGAGGAGAAGATCGGCGTCGACATCGTCAAGAAGGCTCTGACCGCTCCGGTCGCCACCATCGCCAAGAACGCTGGCTTTGAGGGCGCTGTCGTGGTCGACAAGGTCGCCGAGCTGCCCGCTGGCCAGGGTCTCAACTCTGCCAACGGCGAGTGGGGCGACATGATCGAGATGGGCGTCCTCGACCCCGTCAAGGTCAGCCGCGTCACCCTGCAGAACGCTGCTTCCGTCGCCAGCCTGATCCTCATCACCGAGGCCACCGTCTCCGATGTGCCCAAGAACACTCAGCTTGAGGACGCTATCGCTGCTGCCACCGCTGGTCAGCAGGGCGGCGGTATGTACTAAGGCCGACAAGGTCTAGAACTCCCCACCGGGAATCCGCAGGACGTTCTGGGGAGAAACCCCCGTCGCGCCCTGCGGATTCCCTGCGTTTACGGCCTTGGGGTCGGCGTGGGCGGAGGACGTGGTTGATGAGGAATGATTTCCGCTTTGTCAGGTAATCAGACTAAAGCGCTTTGAAGAAATCCATCTATATCGTCATCTACGAGGATACTCCTGCCAGCGATTGCGGCCGGTGCGCACGCCCCTCCTATGTTCACGCAGGCGTACGCCGCGCGGCCGTTTTGTGCCACGGCGTTCCAGAAGGGGTATTTGATGATGACGGGCGTGTTGTCCCCGACGCCCAGCTCCAGGTACAGGATGCGGTCGCCGGAGTGTGCCTCGCAGAATGCGCGGTAGCGGGCGGCCGCTTTGTGCCATCCGCGGTCCTCGCAGAAAGAGCCGTCGATGTGCAAGTTGGGAACCATGGGCGCCCCGCAGCGCGGGCAGCGGGGAACGAGCTCGCTCGGCACCCGCTGGTCTTTCTGGAGCTCCGCCATCTCGCGGACCTGCCGCTCGTTGTCGTACGTCTCGCCGGAGCAGTTGCGGCTGCATTGGAACAGGCCGTAGTCCCCCTGCGTGTAGAACAGCCGCGCCTTGTCGAACCCTGCCAGCTGGAACTGGTGGTCGACGTTGGTAGTGAGGACGAAGTGGTCCCGCCCTTCGAGGATGTGCAGAAGGTCGAGGTAGGGCTTACCGACCCCCGCCTCGTAACGGTTGAGCAGGATGGCTCCTCCTTGGGTGCATCCAAGGAGGAGCCCCTCAGAAGCGCCCCAAGGGGCGCTTTTTGTGTATATAAAGGCAAAAGGGATATTCAATGAAAACCCTGGCTGATCTGTGGTCCTCGCTTATTTCGGCTGGCCATATTACAGATTCTCGCTGACCTTGCGCAGCAAAGGCAAAACGCTCCGTAGTCGTTGCGTCGTATCTACAACGATTTGATAATCGTTGTACAATCGTTGCAACGATTTAGGGATAGGAGCGGCTATGCAGAGAGAAACTGATGACCTGGAATACAAATCCGAAATCAACAGGGGCTTTTTGAAGACGGTGAGCGCGTTCGCCAATTTCAACGGCGGTCGCATAGTGTTCGGTGTTGACGACGATGGCGCTGTGGTGGGACTCGATAACCCTAAGCAGGCATGCCTAGACATCGAGAACAGGATCAACGACTCGATTTCGCCGCGTCCGTCGTTTCTTCTTGAGATAGGAGAAAATGGAAGAACGGTCGAGCTTTCGGTAGAGGAGGGGCTTGATAAACCCTATTTGAGCGGCGGTAAGGCCTACAGAAGGTCGGACTCCGCAACGGTCGAGGTGGACGGCGTGGAGCTGAAACGTCTCATTCTGGAAGGGCAGAACCTCAGCTTCGATGCGCTGCCCGCCCGTTCTGGCGACCTTGAATTCACCGTTTTGGGAAAGAGGCTGTCAAGTGCTTTGGGCGTCAATGCCCTGACGAACGACGTCATGAGGACACTCGGCCTGCTCGACGGAGACGCGTTTACCAATGCTGCGGCGTTGCTCGCCGACGAGAATGCGTTCTCAGGAATTGATATGGCTAAGTTCGGGGCGGACCACGATACTATTCTTGATAGGGAAACCGTAAAGGGCGTTTCTGTGATCGCTCAGTTCGACCGCGCGATAGCGTTTTACGAAAGGTATTGCGAGTACGAGGCCATTGAGGGCGCAGACAGGGTGTCGGTGGAAAGGATTCCGAAAAAAGCCTTCCGCGAGGCCATTGCGAATGCCCTCGCGCATCGCACCTGGGATGTGGACGCATGCGTAAGGATCTCGCTTTCAGATGACGATGCGGAGATCGTCTCGCCGGGAGGGTTGGTTCCGGGAATGACGAAAGAAGCGTACCTCGAGGGTCGTTTCTCCCTGCTCAGGAACCCAGTGCTTGCCGAGAGCATGTTCCGCGCGGGGCTCATTGAGAAGTTTGGGACGGGCGTGCGCCGTATAAGGCGTGCGTACGAGGGCACCGGGTCTTCACCGAGTTTCGAGGTGGGCGACGGCTACATCTCCGTCAAACTCCCCTTCGTCGATAGACGATGCGCGCTGACGGACGAGGAACGGCTGGTGCTCGATGCCATTCCGGAGAACAGGCTCGTGTCGCGCTCGACCGTGTCGGAGGTGACCGGATACGAGAAGACGAAGACGGTGCGTCAGCTGAACTCCCTTGTGGGCAAGGGCTACCTAAGGCAAGAGGGGGAAGGCCGCGGAAGAAGATATGCTCGTGCAGATTAAGGCTTCAGGCTGCGAGTGGGAGCAAGTTCGTCCTTAAAAATGTTCCGACAATCATTTTTACGTCCCTATTTTGTGCCAAATAGATTTGCTCACCCAGCGGCTCGTCCCAAATGCCCGGCGAGGATGCGCGCAATCCATTCCGCGCCGTAATGGCTCCGATTGAAAAAGTCGGAGCCATTCCTTTATGCAGAGGGACCATCGCGCGTTGGACAAAACTACCACGAAGGGGACAGGCACCTTTGTGGTGGTATTTGTCCCGAGGCGAATCGACGCGGGGAACAAGCGGCAGTTTCTTGAATAGATATATGGACATGTTGGCGTTAACATTGGCTGTATGGGAATTGACTATCTAGTTTGTAGGGTATCCTTGCAGGTAAACGAGCGACCACTCACAGCCAAATATCGACCGTTCGCAGATTGAGTGGGTTAAAACAAAACGTTGTGCAAAAAACAACAGAGTGTCATTTATCTATATTTGCCAACAACGCTACCTGCACTGATAATTGTCCTTGGGGGAAGCGGGCACTGCGGGGGCGCGTCAACAGCGCGCGATTTCCGCGTCGCAGCGCTACCCTGATGCTGAACGCCGGGACGATGACCCACTGACCTGCTGACGCCTCTTCGGCCG
>JAXJBU010000089.1:0-77342 GCA_036302865.1 Collinsella sp.
CCGTCAAGGTCGTCTTTCCAGCGTCTACATGGGCAAGAATTCCAATATTGATTATTTTCATGTGATTGTCCTCCCTTTACTGCCCCGAAGGGCATAAAAATCCCCAGCAGTAAAATACTTTTACCACTGGGGATGATAATTTGCGGACATACGCATATACAGCATACACCTGTTTGTGAGTGCTGTTTTTGGGGATATGTCAAAATTGATAAGGCAAAAGTATTCTTAAATTGGGTACAAAAAACTAAGCCCCTACAAAAGGGACTATCATAATCCTTTGTTCCCACTATTTGATTATAGTTTTATTTAAGAATACCTTGCCGCATATTTTTTACTCCTTTTCTGGACTTGAATTATTATATCACATCAGTTTTAGGAAAACAAGTATCTAAAAGAAATTTTTCTTCCCCTTATATGTAACAATCATACCGGCTTCCTAACGTTCAGAATGGTTTCTACTGTCTGCTGCGGTGTTTGGTTGGAATTGTCCAGCCAAAAGCCGATCCGTGGTGTTGTCTGCATTTTACTAAATACAAATTCAATGTATACAGAAAGAAATATATAAGGAGTGGGAGGGATTCCGCCGTAGTCGGCATTGTAGGAAAATCCAAAAGTTTAGATTTTCTCAAAATGCTTATCTTTTGGTCTTTGGTTCGGAATAGTGTAGTGCTGGCGGTCTATCTATTGTTTTCGGTTGCTTGCTTCTTTACCGTACATGAGCATTTAAGCACGGGTGATATTGTGCTTGATTTTTTCTCAGGCTCAGCATCGACCGCCCATGCCATGTTCCTGCAGGAGCTCGGAAAAGATGATCGCTATCAGTTTATCCTTGTCCAGCTTCCAGAGCCTTGTGACCCGAAACGCGACGCCTACAAGGACGGGTATGAGACTCTCTGCGACATAGGCGAAGGACGCATTCGCCGCGCAGGCGACAAAATCAAAACCGAGCTCGAGGAATCCAACCGTCAACTCAAGCTTGGCGAGGGACCCAAGCAGCTTCCCGACATCGGCTTCCGTGTGTTCGAGCTCGATGAGTCCGGCATTGAGAAGCCCGAGCCCGGTCAGCTCCTCTTCGACGTGGTCAAGCCCGATCGCTCCGATATGGATATCGTCTTCGAGATGATGCTCAAATGGGGCCTCGAGCTCACGCTGCCCGTCGAGAAGTCTGAAGCCGCGGGCTATCCCATCTGGTCCGTCGCTTGCGACGAGCTCGTCTGCTGCATGTCCCGAGGCCTCACCATTGAGGCGCTCGAGGCCATCGCCGACATGGAGCCCAGGCGCGTTCTCATCCTCGATTCCGTCCTCGACGACACCCTCAAGCTCAACGCCGTGCAGATCTTCAAGCACGCCGGCGAGCGCATGGGCTGTGAGATCGAATTGAGGACGGTCTAGCATGGCGGCGCTCGAGTTCAAGTTCTCATCCGACCAGCAGCACCAGCTGGAGGCCATCGAAGCAACCTGCGACCTGTTCCGCGGACAACAATTTATTGGCAGCGTATTCTCCGCCGATTCCGGCCGCAAAGGCCAGACGGCAATCGGCGAGCTCATGGTCGGCCACGGCAACGAGCTTCGCGTGGCGCCGGGCCAGCTCCTCGACAACCTGCACGCCGTGCAGGAGGAGGGCTGCCTCCCGGCAACCGACGTCCTCACCGATGGGCGCCTGCGAGACTTCACCGTCGAGATGGAGACCGGCACCGGCAAGACCTACGTCTACATCCGCTCCATCTACGAGCTAAACCGCCGCTACGGCATCACCAAGTTCGTTATCGTCGTGCCGAGCGTGGCCATCCGCGAGGGCGTCCTCAAGAGCCTCCAGACCACCCGCAGGCACTTCGAGACGCTCTACGACCGCACGCCGCTCGACTACTTCGTGTACGACTCGAAGGACATGGGGCCGGTGGGTAACTTCGCCACGTCGAGCTCCATCCAGGTCATGGTCATCAACATCGACGCGTTCAACAAGGGCCTCGAGAAGGATGGCACCGCGAAGGAGGGCAACCTCTTCCACCGTCCCAGCGAGAAGCTCACCGGCGGCTTCAGCCCTCGCGAGCTCGTGAGCGCCTGCAAGCCCGTCGTCATCATCGACGAGCCCCAGAGCGTCGACAACACCAAGCAGGCCAAGGCCGCCATCAAGAGCCTGAACCCGCTGTTCGTGCTGCGCTACTCGGCCACGCACAAGCAGGCCTACAACATGATCTACCGCCTCACGCCGGTCGACGCCTTCGAGCGCCACCTGGTGAAGGGCATCTGCGTGGACTCGATCAAGGCCGAGGCGAACCTCAACGGCGCGTACGTGAGGCTCGAGTCCGTCAAGTCCGACCCGTTCTCCGCCAAGGTGTCCATCGACGTGCGCCAGGCCGACGGCACGCAGAAGCGCAAGGCCGTCACGGTGAAGACCGGCAACGACCTCTACCAGAAGAGCGGCGAGAACAGCGACTACGAGAGCGGCTGGGTGGTCAACAACATCGGCGCCGCAGTGGGCGACGAGTTCATAGAGTTCCAGAACGGCGAGGTGCTCGAGCTCGGCGAGGCGCTGGGCGACGTCAACGAGGAGGTCGTCAAGCGCGCGCAGATCCGCCGCACCATCGAGGACCACCTGGCCCGCCAGTTCGAGCTGTGGCCGCGCGGCGTGAAGGTGCTCTCGCTCTTCTTCATCGACCGCGTCGACCGATACCGCGTCTACGAGCCCGAAGTCCACGGCGGCCTGTACGCCCTGATGTTTGAGGAGGAGTACGCAGGTGCCCTGAACTCGAAGGCGCCTCGTCGCATCGCAAAGGCGGCGGGGATCGGCAAGGGCACGTGGCTCGAGTGCTACGAAGCCGTCGGCGCCCCGCTGGTGCGCGACCCCCACGCCGTGCACCAGGGATACTTCGCCAAGGACAAGAAGGGCAAGTTCAAGGACTCCAAGGGAGCCGCCGGCACCGCCGACGACGCCGGGGCCTTCGAGCTCATCATGCAGAAGAAGGAGACGCTCATCTCCTTCCCGGACGGCAAGGACGCGGACAAGGACGTCTCTTTCGTCTTCAGCCACTCCGCGCTCAAGGAGGGCTGGGACAACCCCAACGTGTTCCAGATCTGCACGCTCGTCGAGACAAAGGACAACCTGACCAAGCGCCAGAAGATCGGCCGCGGTCTGCGCCTGTGCGTGAACCAGGATGGCGAGCGCCTGTACGACCCAGAGGCGAACGTGCTCACCGTCATCGCGAACGAGAGCTACGACGACTTCGCCAACGGCCTGCAGAAGGAGCTTGAGGCTGAGGACTTCAAGTTCGGCGTCATCACTCCGGAGAGCTTCACGAAGGTCACGGTCAAGGGCGATGATGGCGTCGAGGAGCGCCTGGGCTACGAGAAGTCCAAGCAGGTCTACGACCACCTCGTCGCGACCGGCATGGTCGACGGCAAGGGCGCGGTGACGCCCGAGCTGAAGGCGGCCGCCGAGGAGGGCAAGGTCGAGCTCCCCGCCGAGCTCGAGCCTGCCAAGGAGCAGGTCGAGGCGATCATCATCCACAAGTCCCAGAGGGTCCAGATCCGTGACAAGGCCAAGGAGGTCTCGGTCGAGCTGCAGAAGGACGTCACGCTCGACCCTGCGTTCCAGGCCCTGTGGGACCGCATCCGCCAGCGCACGCGCTTCCAGGTCGAGGTCGACTCCGGCAAGCTCATCGAGCATGCCATCGAAGCTGTCGACGGCATGCTCGCCGTGCGCCCGCCCCAGGTGACGAGCGAGCGTGCCTCGCTGGGCATCGACGACGCGGGCGTGAGCGCCGAGGGCACGGGCACCTCCGTGGTGTCCGTTTCGGGAAAGGTGAAATACGACCTTCCCGACCCGATCGCAGAGCTGCAGGACGCCGTCGGGCTCACCCGCGGCACCATCAAGGCGATCCTCGAGGGCTGCAGCCGCCTCGACGAGTTCGAGATCGACCCCGCGACCTTCCTCGCGCAGGTCGGCGACAAGATCAACCGCGTGAAGAACGACCTCATCGCCCAGGGCATCAAGTACGTGCGCCTTCCCGAGGACGAGTGGTACACCATGCGCGACCTCGAGCTTGACGACTACACGGCCTACCTTGGGCAGAACGCGTGGAAGCCGGACATGACGAGCAAGAGCCTGTACAACTACGTGGTCTACGACTCGGCGGGGGTCGAGCGCTCCTTTGCCGAGGCTCTAGACAAGCAGGAGGAGGTTCTCGTGTTCGCGAAATTGCCCTCGGCGTTCAAGATCGACACGCCGCTCGGCAGTTACAACCCCGACTGGGCGTACGTCGAGGAGGCCGACGGCGAGCGCCGCGTGTACTTCGTGACCGAGACCAAGGGCGGCAAGAACGGCGAGCCCGCCCTGCGCGACGCGGAGAAGATCAAGATCGGCTGCGCCAAGAAGCACTTCGAGGCGCTGGACCTCGGAAACGACTTCCATTACAACGTGCGCACGACCTACCAATACGAGGCGGTGAAGGCTTAGGATGTCGAAGCTGCCCGGAAAGATGACGCGAAAGCAGCACTGGGTGCCGCGGTTCTACCTGCGCCATTTCGCGGATTCCTCCGGGCAGCTTCATGCCTACAGCAGACAGAAGGGCTCCTTCTTCCGCACGAATTGCGAGAACCTTTGCAGCATGCGCGATCTTTATGAGGTCGAGCATGCCGATGCGACAGGCGATGCGACAGACAGATTCTATGCGCAGAACCTCATCGAGGTTAAGCTATCTGAGCTCGAGAGCCGCATCGCGCCGCTTTACGATCGCTTTTTGGAACGCCAGAAAGAAGACCGGTGCGAAGACGAAGGGTATTCTGATGGGAAAGCCGCCGTTTGCGAGCTGGCAGCAAATATCATCGTCCGGCACCCTATCAGTATGCGCGTCGACAAGAAATGGTCACGCGAGACTGCCGAAGAGCTGCTCAGAAACGTTCATCTGACACCCTATGAGCTCGGCTTGCTCGATTGGTCGGATTGGCGCGGGGATTCCCAAGCGGTGGTCGAGCTTGCCGCCGCCGCAACCATGCTCTTCTCCAACGATGATATTGTGCCAGTTAACCGTATTCGAAAGGCTTTTTTTGAGAAGAGCTTCTCCATCCTTAGGGCACCCGTCGGCTCAGGGTTCGTTACGACGTCGATGCCTATGTTCATCATCGGGCCCGAGAACGACTCGTACGATTTTCATCTCGCGTATATGCCGTTGAGCAGTGAGTATGCTGCGGTCTTTTCAGATGACCCTCTATTTCCGCCGTTTGCGAGACTCGGTTTTTCGGGCGTCGAGTTCATGAACCGACTTCTTCTGCTTAACTGCGAGCATTGGGATGTCGCCATATCGAGGGGAAGCGGCCCGCTCGAGCACGCGGTACGCGATTGGAGTCAAGCGAACAGTGCCGAATTCATGCACGAGATGTTCACGCGCGACGGCAGGGAGCTATCCCTCGACACAGTGATCTACGACCGCTCGAAGAAGAAGGGGCAGACGATGATCGATACCATCGACCGTGGCTGCCTCGAGGGCGGCTGCCTTGATGACGAGGACCTGCGCATCATCTTCGAGCACCTTCTGGGGAGAAGACGGCAAGGACCGGGAACATTAAAGGGTCAAGCAGCGTATTGATAAAATTGACCCCGCCAGCAATAACCGCAAAGGATAGATAGGGCTTTAAGGATGGATGCAGGAAAAGCAACGATAAGCGGCGTGTTCAACGGATCGCGCCTGCTCGAAATACCTTTTTACCAAAGGGCGTACGTCTGGGGAGAAGAGCAATGGGAGCGTTTCCTCGGCGACATGGAGTTCGTCACGGCCTCGAAGCGGCCCTATTTCCTGGGCTCCATCATCCTGAAGCAGGCCTCCTCCGGCAACACCTGGTCCGAGGTCTCCGAGGTTCGCACCGTCATCGACGGCCAGCAGCGACTCACGACCATGGTCATCTTCTTCAAGGCACTCTGTGCAAAAAACGGCACCAACAATTTGTTTGAGCGAGATTTCGTCCTGGAGACCGGCGATGTCGCCTTGCGGCACGGCAAGTACGACCGGCAGGATTTCGAAAAGGTCGTCAGCGCCACGGGCTGCGAACCCCTCGAGGGCTCCTCGGCCATCGTCCTTGCCTACAACTACTTCCTCAAGAATATCGACCCGGAGAAGGTCGACAGGAACACGATCAAGTCGAACGTCCAGTTCGTCTGCATCGACCTTACCGAGGGCGAGGACGAGCAGCAGATATTCGACACCATCAACTCGCTCGGGGTGCGCCTGACGACGGCGGAGCTCCTCAAGAACTACTTCTTCAACCGCGAGAACGAGCAGGCGTTCAAGGAGTGCTGGGAAGACGTCTTCGAGCCCACGGCTGAGAAGAGGGAGTATTGGGAGCAGGAGATCGTTACCGGGCGCATCAAGCGCACGCTCGTCGACCTCTTCTTCGACGCGTTCCTCCAGATTCTGGTCCAGGACAAGAGGCGTGGCGTCACGACCGAGGACAAGCTCTTCTATTCGCGTACTTCGAACCTCTTCCAGTCCTACAAGGATTTCATCGGCAGGTACTGCAACGGCGACAAGGTCGAGATTCTCGACAACATGAAGGCGTATGCCGAGGCGTTCGAGTCCACGTTCGACCCTGGCTACTGCGACGCGGACATCCCCTCCGCTTCCGGCGTCGAGCGCCTGAACGTGCTGATATTCGGCCTCAAGAACTCGACGCTCATCCCGTACGTGCTCTACGTTCGAAAGAACGCGGAGTCTTCGAGCGAGGAATCTAAGATCTACGCCCTGCTTGAGAGCTACATCGTCCGCCGAATGCTGGTTCAGGCGACCACGAAGAACTACAACAGGCTGTTCACCTCGCTGATCCTGAACGAGGTGAAGGACGCGGAGGCGCTGAGGAAGGCTCTCGAAGCCAATGACGAGGCGACGACGTACATGCCCGGCGACGCCGAGGTTCGAGCGGCATTCGAGGAATCGTGTCTGTACAACCTCCAGTCCAAGGGCGTCCTCTATCTGCTGGAAAGCGCCATTCGTCCGGGCATGAGCAGCACGGCCCTGCTCGGGTTCAACCAGTACACCCTCGAGCACATGATGCCCAAGAAGTGGCGCAACAAATGGGGAGCCCTCGACGACGAAGCCGCAACGCGAAGGGACCGGAAGCTCCTCACGCTCGGCAACCTCGCCATCATCACGCATTCGCTCAACGCCTCCATCCGCGATGCCGATTGGACCACCAAGAAGCAGGGAAAGGGATACAAGGACGGCTTGGCCCTCTGCGCCGCCGGCCTTGCGACCATGGCCGGCGCCCTAGAGAAGGAGTCTTGGAACGAGGGCGATATCGCCGATCGCGCCGAATGGCTTGCGGACAAGGCGTTGGAGGTCTGGCGCTAGGCCCTACCTGCGTCCCATCTCGAAGATGCTTGCGGTGTCGGAACCCGCATCGATGACGGATGGAACCGGCTCTTCCAAAAACGTAGTTCGTGGCGATGTCTCTTCCGTCGGCGCGTCAACAGGCTCGCCGAGCGCTAGGAAGAACCTCATCACGTGCTCAATTCTCTGTTGCAGGGACTCGCTCAGCTCGCCGTAGGAGGCCGCCAGCCGCACCTCCTTGGCCAATTCCGCCATCGAGTCCCTCAGTGCCTTCTGCACGCTCACGGAGGGCCTCACCTCGACCTGGGTATCGGTGAGCTTGGCGATGATGTAGTCCTGCCTGTTCATGCCGCTCCAGGCTGCCATCTCGCATATGAGCTTGCGCTCCTCGGGCGTGCAGCGGAACGCCATCGTCTTGCTGCGCTTGCGGGCGCTGTTCTCGCACGGCATCCTTCTTACCCCCTCGCCCCGTCGAGCGCGGCGGCCATCTCGTCCTGCTTCGTGGGGAACAGGTGCGCGTAGCGGTAGGTGATGTCCACCGCCTCGTGGCCCATGCGCTCGGCGATGGCCAGCGCGGAGAAGCCCATCTCTATCAGCAGGCTCACATGGCTGTGGCGTATGTCGTGTATGCGGATGCGCTTCACGCCCGACGCCTTGCACCCGCGCTCCATCTCGTGGGCCAGGAAGTGCTTGGTCACGGCGAACAGGCGCTCGTCGGGGGCGACGTCGTCGCGCATCTCGATGAAGTCCGCCATCTCGTCGCGCAGGAAGGCGGGCATGACGATCGTGCGCACGGACTTGGGCGTCTTGGGGTCGGTCACGGTGTCAACGCCGTTGAGGCTCTGGTACGACTTGTTGATGCGCAGCCGCGAGCTCTCCAGCATGAAGTCGGACGGCGTGAGCGCCAGGAGCTCGCCGCAGCGTATGCCCGTCCAGTAAAGCAGCTCGAAGGCGTGGAATGAGAGAGGCTTGTCCATGACGGCCTCGCTGAACCTCAGGTACTCGTCCTTGGTCCAGAACTGCATCTCGCCGCCCTTCTTCGAGCCTATCTTGTCGACCCTGCGCACCGGGTTGTCGCTGAGGCCGTAGTAGCGCTCGGCGTGGTTGAAGATGGCGTTGAGCTGGTTGTTCACTGTGCGCAGGTACGTCGGTGCCCAGGGCTTCCCGTCGGCGTCCCGGTGCTCGGTGAGCTCGTTTTGCCACCTGATGACGTCGATCGGCCTCACGTCGCACATGCGCATGTCCCCGAAGAACGGCACGAGCTTGTCGTTGATGATGTACTCCTTGGTGATCCACGTGTGCTCGCGTATGCGCGGCTTCACCTCGGAGGCGTACACCTCGACGAACTCGGAGAACGTCATGTCCATGGCCCCGCCGTTAAGGCTCTTGAACTGGCTCTCCCACACTGCGGCCTCCACCTCGGAGGAGAAGCCGCGCTTCGTCTTGTGGCGCTTCGAGCCGCGGGCGTCGCGGTAGTAGCACTGCACGTAGAACGTGCCGTTGCCGTCGTCCTTGTACACGGGCATGTCAGTCCACCTCCGGGAAGTACAGGGCGTCGAAGACGTCGCTTCGAACGCGCCCGCGGATGACCACGCGCCCGCGCGCCTCCTGCTCGGCGTTTATCTTCCTGATCACCTCGTAGGCGCTGCCTTTCTTGATCCTCAGCAGCTCCGCGACCTCGTCGGCGTCCAGCATGTGCGGCCTCGGCGTCTTCGCCACCTTCTCGTCCATGGCTCCTCCAATCAATGGCGTACGGATACGTACGGTTCACAGATTCAGAGTAAACGTACATATCTGTACTGTCAATAGAATTGCGTACATTTGCGTACGCTGATAAGATGTGCTGGTACGTAATTCCAGGAGGAGGGCTCATGTCCGTAGGCGAGAACATAAGGCGGTACCGCAAGTCGCGCGGCATGACGCAGGCGCAGCTCGCCGAGGCGGTCGGCCTGACCGAGGGGGCCGTGCGCCACTACGAGAGCGGCATCCGCGCCGTGAAGCCCGAGCTGCTCGAGTCCATCTCCGCGGCGCTCGGCGTGTCCGTCAACGCCCTCAAGGATTACGGCGTCGAGACTGCGGGCGACCTCATGTCGCTGCTCGTGCGGCTCGAGGACTCCTTCGGCATCGTGCCCGCAGCCGACGGCACGGGCCTCTCCCTGAACCCCAAGGCGCCGCACGCGCCCAAAGCCGCGATGGCGATCGAACTGTGGGCAGAGAAGCGCGCGCAGCTCGAAAACGGCAAGATCGACGCCGACGAATACGAGGACTGGAAAGCCTCGCTGTAGCGGCTCTCCGCATTTCGCGATCAACGCAACCGAATCAGGACGGTGGACCAGGCGGCGAGCGCCGCTCGGGCCTGCGTAAGCTGAGTTTTTACTCCCCATTGCATGCCAAGGCATTTCCGGCGCACCTGGGGAGTAAATGACGCGGTGGCTTACACGGCGGCACGCGGCAGTACGCCGCGGCATTTCCCCTGGTTACTCCCGTTTTCATTGAGGCGGCGAGATTCTTTACTCCCCATTAACCACCTGGGAAAACGCTGTGAGAAGACCGCCGAAAAGCCTATTGAGTTCGATTTGAGTTTCACAGGCCCCGAAACGGCCCCGTTTGGCTCTCGGAGACAAAAATCGCGCGTCTACTCACTTGGGATGAATCCTTACTCCCGTTCCTCCGAATGCCGCACCGTGCCTTGCCGTCTTGAAACACGGGGGAGTAAATTGCGAAATCGCAGGTGAAAGGGAGTAAAACGACAAAGAAAAAGCCTCCGTCCCAACGCGGGAACGGAGGCTCGGTTATCGTATTTACTCACCAACATCGCTGGCGGCTTTGCCATGACTCTCGTACGAAACGAAACTCAGCGGCACAGTGCGGCACTCAAAAATGCAGGTCAGAACCCTATCAGCCTACTCCCACTCGATAACGGGTGCCGCAGGTAAATGAGGCGCTCGTTTTACCTCAGTCCGTTCTATCAGGCATTCTCCCATCGCCGTTTGATACTCATTTGGTCCTCACGCCGGCTAATCTGACCACAATTAGGGCAGGGCATACCCCTTCTTAAATCGCTCGTCAAAGGGACAGAAATCGCTATAGACATAGCCGTCAATAAGCGATGAACCGTTCGGTTGGCGTATCTCATGCTGCCGGAACTTCTCGACATAGCCATCGGACTTATCGTGCTCGAAATAGTCGAACTGATCAAGCCACTCGTCGTATTCATCGGCCTGCTTCACGCGCGTTTCGTACCTCTTCGCCCATTCAAAAAGAAAAGAGTCGGGAACAGGCGCTCTCGCTAGAAGCGCCGGCCCCTCTTCCAGTTGAAGCGGAATCAATCCATATGAAGCCGAGAGCTGAAATAGCGCATGAGCAGCTTGAACAGGACTACCGAAATCGGTAAATACAAGCGCTCCCCTCTTCACCTCAAGAGCGCTGGACAGTTTTTGAAGCGCCGCATATTTCGGCACCCTAGCCCCCTGTTCATACGAACGTAGCGTTGCGAGGGAGAGATCAGCCTCTCGGGCCAAATCCAGCTGGGTCTTTGCAGGGGTACACCGCGCCCTTAGCTCGGGCAGCTTCTTGGACTGCATCCTATTTTGCCAAGGCGTAATCGGCACCCAAGAATCTCGTGGATCATATTCGTATCGGAGGGGGAACTGGGACGGATCAAAGTCGGCTGAGAAGTTGTCCTTCCATCTTTCATAGTCGTCTCGATCGGAGTCGCTCTCAATTTGAGCATACTGAGCTGCCCACTTCTTTAGAAAAGACTCCATGAAAGGCGAAGTCGGCTTGAGCGCTGAATAGCGCTCGTTTGCAACAGGCTCGAACCCATATGTCGCGGCAAATTGGAAAAAAGCCTGAGCAATCAGGTCAGTATCGTTGAAATCATAAAAATGGAGCGCCTCAGCCCGTATGCCATAGGCGTTCGCAAGCCCCTCCAAATGCTCTTCCTTCGGGGCAGACTTCATGAGCTCGTAGTTCCTCAAGGCCGACTCCGAAATGCCTGCCGCCTGAGCGGCGACCTTTCGTGTCCATTTTCGCGCCGAACGGAGGCGGAGCAGTTTCTCGGACAGCCGTAGCCTTCCCCAGCGCTTGCTCGTTTGTTCCCACTCCCTATCGGCCACAAATGACGTCAGGGTCTCTTTGGCAGCACCGATGCGATCGACGGCAGTCATCCAGATACACCTCCGAAGAAATACTGTTCTCAAGTCTACATGCGAAATCTCATGCATACAAAAAATGTAGGAGATGTGACTTAATCTGCAAAATTACACTTTCCGTAGTAGGTCATACGTTTTTTGGACATAATCAAGACGAGGGGCAATCGGTGCCCCGCTCTGGAAAGGAGACTACATATGACACGTCAGCTTATCGGCGCGGAGGAGGTTGCCGAGATCACGGGCATGAGCAAGTCTTATGCGTTCAAGCTGATTAAGACCTTGAATGCAGAACTTGCAGCTCAGGGAATCATGACCATCCCCGGGAAGGTTCAGCGCTCGTACTTCGAGGCACGGCTTCTCTCCGCCCCTTCCAAGCAGAGGGCGGCGATGGCCCATGTCAGTTAACCGAGACAAGAAGCGCGGGACCTGGACGGTCGAGGCTTGGTACCGCAACTCTTTAGGCGAGCGCCACAAAAAGACGAAGCGCGGATTCGCTTCCAAGAAGGAGGCCGTCGCTTGGGAGCGCAACTTCCTCGCGTCCTGCAACGAGCGCGTCGAGATCACCGTCGAGGCCTTCGTCAAGACCATGTACACCCGCGACGTCTACCCTCGGCTGCGCGTTGGAACCAAGCTCACCAAGGATGCCATCATCGACAAGTACATCCTCCCGGTCTTCGGTAAGATGCGCCTTTGCGACGTCAAGGCCGCAGACGTTGTGCGTTGGGAGAATTGGCTCCTTGAGCAGGGCCTGTCGCAGAGCTATCTCCACACCATCTGCAACCAGTTCTCAGCCATTTTCAACCACGCCGTCCGCTTCTACCGCTTGCCCCAGAACCCCATGCTGGCGGCGGGAAAGGTCGGCTCCAAGCGTCCCGAGAAGGAGATGCTCTACTGGACCCCTACCGAGTTCAAGCTCTTCTCCCAGGCCATCGAGGATAAGCCCCTCATCTACCTCGCTTTCCTGACGCTCTATCTGTCGGGTTGCCGCGAGGGCGAGCTCCTTGCCCTTCGTCCGGAGGACATCGACTTCGGGCTCAACGTCATCCGCATCCGCCGCTCCTATGCCCGCGTCAAGGGCGAGGACGTTATCGGCCCACCCAAGACGCGAGCCTCGAAGCGCGACATTGTCATGCCGAGCCTCCTTCGCGAGGAACTGCGCGACTATCTGGCAGCACATCCCGAAATCGTTCCTACCGACCGACTCTTCCCCATCACAAAACATGCGTTGTCGCATGAGATGAAGAGGGGTTGCGAGCTCTCGGGCGTGAAGCGCATCCGTATCCACGACATCCGCCACTCCCACGTGAGCGCCCTCGTCAACAGCGGCTACTCGCCCACGGCGATCGCCGATCGCATGGGCCACGAGACCGCCGAGGTCACGGAGATGTACTCGCATCTCTTCCCCTCGACGCAGCACGATCTAGTGGAGGCCCTTGATGGGATGATGTCGGATGTCTAAGCCGATTATGGACGCCAAGGGGCGCCGCCGCTGCAAGACCATCGCCTTCCGCATGTCGCCCGCAGAGGCGGACCAGCTCGACCTCCGCGTCGCCCTGAGTAGCCTGTCAAAGCAGGAGTACATCACGAAATGCTTGCTTGAGGGCACTTTCACCGTGGTCGCGACCACCCGCATGCGCAAGGCGGTCAAGGAGCGCGTGGGGCCCGTCGTAACGGAACTCCGGCGTATCCGGCGCGCGGCAGACATGGACGACGAGCTCGTCGAGTCGCTTGAGACGCTTGCCGCCTTCGCCGAATCGTTCGCGCCCGAGCGCTCCCCCGTGGAACTCGAAGACGCACTTATCGCAAACCTCGGGATAGACGACGGCCTCCCCGACCAAAGCTCGGCCGTCGCCCAAAATCATGAGTCCACACATAAGGAGGACCCCATCGATGAATCTTAGCATGATGAATTCCGCCCGGCGCCGCACCATCCTGCGCGACCACGGCCTCGACCATCCCCTGACAGAGGAAGAGCTGGTCGAGCGTCTGGTCGACACGGAGCTTCGCCTTAGCCGGCTCGAAGTGCTCGTCTTCGGCAGTGCCTGCCCCATCAACGGCCCACGACGCCCCCAGTCTCGCGAGGAGGTGGCCTGATGGGTGCGCAGAAGCACGACGACGTCCTTGGGCCGCAGCCTCCAGAGCGCCGCTCCCCGCCGACGGTCAACGAGATCGTCGAGGAGCTCAAGTCCCTCCCCTTGAACGTCGGCTACAACCGGCTCGCAAACGAGCTTTTCAAGACCGGCCCTCTGCCCTGGGACGCGGATGCGAGGGAACGCCGGTGGCGCGACAGCGACGACGCGCGGCTCTTCGCCCTCCTCCAGCAGACCATCTCCCTCCAGAAGGAGAAGTTCATGTTGCTCGCATTGACCATCGTCGCCGAGGACAATGCCTACGATCCGCTCGTCGCCATGCTCGACGCCCTCACCTGGGACGGCATCCCGCGCGTAGGGACGCTCCTCAATGTCTACCTTGGTGCGGAGAGGAGCGTATACGTCTCGGAGGTCGAGCGCATCTTGTTCTGCGAGGGCATCGCCCGCGCCTACAGCCCGGGCTGCAAGGCCGATTACATGCCCATCCTGTGCGGCGCCGGGGGTATCGGCAAGTCGTCCTTCGCCCGAGGCCTCGCCATCCGCGACGAGTACTTCACGGACTCCGTGATCAACCTCGGCGACGTCAAGCTCACGGGCGAGCAGAACCGGGGCAAATGGATCGTCGAGGTCCCCGAGCTCAACGGGATGTCCGAGCGCTCTATCGAGAGCGTGAAGGCTGGGGTCACCCGTCAGGTCGATGAGTTCCGAGGGGCCTATTGCCGCAGGACGGAGGCGTTTCCCCGGCGCGTGGTCTTCGTCGGTACCACGAACGAGGCAGACTTTATACGCGAGCGCTCAAGCGGCGCAAGGCGCTTCCTCCCGTTGCTCTGCGGCATCGAGCGCACTGAGAAGTCCGTCTTCGATGAGGACTTCCCGGCCGCAATCCGCCAGGCATGGGCAGAGGCCCGCACGTGGATGAGGACGGGCGATGTCCGCTTTTCGACCGTCCTAACACCTGAGATGGAGACCGAGGCGGCCGCACAGCGCGGACGCTTCGTCGAGGAGGACCCCTGCGTGCAGAAGGTCCTCGCGTATCTCCCCGGCAACACCGACCGTCCCATGTGCACGTTCGAGATTCTCGACAAGGCCCTCCACCTCGAGAAGACCAAGGCCAACTGCAAAATGGTCAGCCGCATCCTGTCGTCGCAGTGCCCGGGATGGGCCCCGGGCAACAAGCGCCTCTGTCCCCCGTACGGAAAGCAGCGCTGTTGGGTGTACCGGGAGACGGATTAGGGCCGATAGAGGTGCCGCAACATGCCGTTGCGGCACCTCGGTCGCCCCCCTCACCTGCAAAGTCTCTCGATGGTGCCAAAGGTGCCATAGGCCCAGAAACTCTTTCCTGTTCTTTGGCACCTTCGGCACCGCAACGTTTCGCCGCAGCTAGAAGCATCATCAGCAAAGACCCTCAAATGAACCACCGGTACCCATACGGCACCGGCAGAGAGGAAAACCATGATGGAACTTGTCAAGAAAACCAAATCGCATCTCGACGACCTCCTCGGGACCGTCCCCAAGCACAAGGACGACGCCGTCGGCTCCGTGCTCTCCCATCTGCTGGAGTCCGACCCCGACCTGGGCTTCGCACGCGCGGCGCGGCCCGTCGAGCATCCGGGCTTCACGCGCATCGTCCGTGCAGGAATCGCCTACTACGCGAAGCCTGATTTCAAGATTCTGAACCCGTTCAAGGAAGGCGGGAACGGCGTCTACTTCGTCAAAGGCAGCAACGACGACCCGACCGGCATCTTCTTCACCGATGCCTACCGCGTCAACGATGCAGAATACGGCGACGCCATCGAGGCCTACCTCTTCGCCTACGGCATCCCCCGCGATGACCTCGCCATGATGCCCGTCACCTTCTGGCCTAAGACCTACGAGCGCACGCCCGAGAACATCGCCGCCCTCCGCGCTGTCGGCGCGCCCCTCCCGAACGAGGGACTCTAAGATGGCCATCGGAAAAGACGGGTCGAAGGTCATGAGCCTCCGACTCCCTAACAAGGCGTATCGCCGCCTCCACGCCTACGGGGTTTCAAAGGATCTTAGCGACAGTGCAGCCGCCCGCGAGCTCATCGCCGCTGGGCTCGCCTCCGACGGCCTGGCGCTCTACTCCACCGAGCTCGGAACCTATCTGCGCGGCGTCATGCAGCCACTGCTGGAGCAACTCGACCGCACGCTCGGCGAGCGCAACGCCGAGCAGGAGGACCGCATCGCGCGCGTTGTGCACCGCGCCACGCGTGCCTCGATCGTCGCAGCAATCGCCGCCGTCGAGATCGAGAAGGGCACGTTCAATGGCCTGGACGGCGTGAGCGCCTCGGACATCTACGCCGCTTACGACAAGCAGGCCGGCCTCATGCAGCGCGGCATGACGCTCTCGGAGGCAAGGGAGCGTCTGTCCGATGGCAAGTCGTAGCAGCCTCGTCGTGAACGCCCGTGTGCACCCCTCCGGGTCGCGCGGGCGTTCCGCCGTCATCACCAACAACGTCGAGTACGTCGCCACGCGCGAGGGGGCCGACAAATCCGCAACCGTCGACGACCTCAAGCGCTACGAGCTCGCAGAGAGGATGGGACTCATCGGCTACTGCGCCGAGAGGCCCGGGTCGACCGCGCTCTTCGACCAGAACGGGGCCGTCCATCTCCGCACGGCCCGCAAGGAGCTCGAAAAGGCTGACGGCGCGATTGCTACCGTTGTGCTCAGCGTCCGCAGGGACGAGGCATGCGAGCTCGACCTCGCGTGCAAGGAGGACTGGCAGCGCTTCTGCCGCCGAAACCTCGCGCCGGCGCTTGCCGAGGCAATGGGCATCCCCGAGTCCAGCGTCCGTTGGGTAGCCGCCGAGCACGAAAACCACCCGAATTCCAAGCACGCGCACGTTATTGCGTGGTCGTCCGATGGCTCGTTCGATTCACTCATGGCCCGCAACAGGCTCGACCGGGCTAGAAACGCGCTCACCGACGCGGCCCTGGCCCCGGCGCTCGCGGCCGAGTATGAGGCCCGCGACCTCGCGAGGTCGCGGGCGGTCGACGCCGTCCGCCAAATCCCCGCCGACGAGATTGGCGTCACGCTGCCTGCGGACGGCCGCATCTCCTACGCGCACCTCCGCCGCTGGCACCCAGATGTCGCCAAGGCCGTCGATGCCGCAATCGAGGAAGCAGGGTCGAGGCACCCTGAAATCAAGGAGGCGAGCGCGGCTTACCGCGAGTCCGTGGAGCGCTGCGCCGGCCTCAAGGGGCTCGAAGGTGTTGCGCAGGACCGCTACTTGAACGACGCCATGCACGAGCTACGCGCGCGCCAGGGCAACGCCCTGCTGAGGGTCATCGCACCCGACCGGGCAACGGACCCCGAAAGGGAACCGATAAGGTCCGCAAGGCCGGACGACGGGCCCGCAACGGAGCGCAAGCGCATGAGGCCGCTCGTCGGCGAGGTCCGCGCCTGCGTCACCGGAAAAGACCTGGAGGGCGCGCGAGAAGCCGTCCGCGAGCGCGGGCCCATCCCGGAGAGATGCCTCCGGTCGTGCCCGTCCTACGCGCTTTCCATGGCAAAAGCCCCCGTTGCTGTGGGCAGGGCCCTTGCCAAAGCGCTCGCGTCCGCAACAGAGGGTCCCAAAGGCAAGAAGGACCTGTCAGACGAAGTCGGCCAGAAGGCCGAGCGCGCGCTCGCGAGGGCGCTCGCAGCCGCCGTATCGGCCGCGATCAGGGGCGATGCGGCGGGCATCGTGCTCGACTCAGCGAAAACAATAGTGAAGGGAATGATTCTATGAGCAAGCAGAAGAGCTTCAACGTCGACGAGGGCGCGCACCTCAAGCGCTGTGTCGCCGCCGGCGCGGCCGCTGGGGCCGCGATCGCGCTCGTCCTGCTGCCGGCGGCATGGCGCTGGCTGGAAGCATGGGTCGTCGGCATCGCCGCGACGCTCACGAGCTTCGGGATGGCCGCAGTGCCCGAACTCCCCGGCACCATGTTCCAAAACCCGCTCGAAGTCCTGCCGGAGCTGATCCGGGACGATGTCTTCCTCGTGGGGTGCGCGGCAACCCTCACTGTCTCAATAGCCGTCGGCATCTGGAGCCATCTCGACTGGTCGCGTTGGTTCCACGACGGGACCTGGGTCGGCGGGCGTCGTGCGCCGGGCGCGCCCATCCACGGCGACGCGAGGCTCGTCTCGGCGCACAGCGAGCTTAAGCGCAGGAGCGAGTCATGGCAGGAGGGCGGCAAGCCCTCGGGCGGCACGTTGGTCGTGGGCGAGATCGGGAGGAGCGTCAGGCTCATCGACTCGGTCCATGCCTGCGTCCTCGCCGAGAGCGGCGAGGGCAAGAGCCGCCGCGTCGCCATTTTGTCAGCCTTGGCAAACTTTGAGCAAGGCCGCTCCCTCATCATCAACGACATCAAGGGCGAGCTCAGGGCCTTCCTTGAGCCTGTGTTCGAGAAGACGGGCACTCACCGCATCGTCGACGTGATGTTCGACGCGCCTGCATCCTCAGTACGATTCGATCCGCTCGAGAGGGCAAAGGAGGCCTTTGGGGCGGAGGGGGCCGGCGGCTGTGCACGGGAGCTGCGTGAGCTCGCACGCTGCATCGTGCCCGCGCCGTCGAAAAGCCAACCGTTCTTCTACGACGGCGCTCGGAACCTCTTCGTCGGTATCTCCCTCGCCCTCATCGAGGACGCGTCCATCCCGGAAGACGAGAAGACCGTCATGTCCGTCGCTGCCGCGATCTCGCCGTCGGGCGACCAGGGACCGCTTGACCGCATCGCCGCCCTGGCGGCGTCTTTGCCCGCGGAAGACCCCGCGCTCCCCTTCCTCGGCGGGCTCAACGGTGAGCACGGGGGCGGGCCCGGCATCGTCTCGACCTTGAGCAACTGCCTCACCGAGTACGTCGACGGCAACGTGGCTCGGATGCTCCACGATGACGAGTGCGGCCTCGGGGGCATCGGCGAGGAGCCCACGGTGGTCTTCATCTCATCATCCTCTGCAACGGGCAACTACAAGCGACTCGTCCAGACGTTCGTTTCCCAAGCGCTCTCGGCGCTGCGCTCCTGCGCCGCGGGCCATGCCGGGCGCTGCCCCGTCGAGACCGTCCTCCTCCTCGATGAGGCGGCCTCCCTCGGCCGCAACGAGAGGATCGTCCAGGACCTGGGAGAGATGCGCTCGGAAGGCGTCCATGTTCTCTGGTTCTGTCAGTCGCTCCTCCAGCTCCAGTCCGTCTCCGGCTACAGCCGAGAAGAGGCCGAGACGATTCTCGACCTCCTCAAGGACAAGGTCGTTCTCTCCTGCTCCAACCTCGACACCGCGCGCAAGCTCTCGGAGTCGATGGGCTCCTACACGGCGGTCGCGCAGTCCACGAGCCGAACTAAGGGAACGAACACCGGCTCGACGGGCACGAGCGAGGGACTCGTGCGCAGGCCGCTCATCACGCCCGACGAGCTCCAGCGTTGGACCGGCCGCGAGACGGGAGCCCTCGTGATCCACGACGGCGTACCCATGGCCTTCCCCAGCAGGGACGTTACCGAGACTTTCGTGGGACCCATGCTCGGGATGACGTCACCCGATGCCGAACGAACACTCATGGAGCGATCAACCGCTCGCCGCAAGATCAGGAACGAGACGGCACCGAGGGTTTGGCGGGGCCCGACCGCCCCCGACGCCACGTCGACAGCGCCGACGAAGCCGAAAACGGCCGCAGGTTACGTTCCCGAGGGCTTCTAGCCGCGTAATCGCCCATATCCAGCGGAAACGCCCCAATCAACTACGCACCCGCGCCCGCGCGCTACACGTGGATGCGGGTGTTTTTCGTTTTAGGCGCAGGCATCTACCTGCGCTTTCGAACTCGGCTCGCCGAGTTGCGCCGTTTGCCTCCGGCGAAACGTAGTGGAGCCTTATCCTGCACCGCCGATTCGTGGCGGAAATAGAAGTCAACAGGTCTCGCGATATTCGAATAGCATAAAGAGAAGCAGCACCGCGCATCCACAGATTTTTTCAGCGATCCGTCACCGAGTCACCCCGTAAACAGGTCGGAATCGAAAAACTCCCTTAGAGAAACACCAAGGCCCCTTGCTATGCGCTCTATGTTCTCGATCGAGATGTTCCGTTTCCCGGTTTCGACCTCGGCAAAATAGGTTCGAGACATCTCTATCGAGTACGCAAGGGCTTCCTGGCTGTATCCAAGAGCGTTTCTCAATTCCTTGATGCGAAGTCCGACTTTCATTTTTGCATCTAGCTGAGTCATTGGTACCTCCCGACTGGTGGTGCCAATGATTTGAGTCGGACCTATATGAGTCACACCTATATAAGTGACAATTTGCAATACAATGCTCACGTGGCCCTTTTCCAGGTTGAAGGGATCGCCGTAAGTACCATCTATGAATCAAAGGAGAACTGCCATGGCGATGAATGTATCCCGGCGCGGCTTTTTGGGCGCTGTCGGACTGATGTCGATTGCCGGATTGAGCGGCTTGAGCGGATGCGGACCGACGGGAGTGAAGGGAAAGACGCTCTATTACATATCGGTCTGCGACAACGTCGCCCTCGGGAAGATGACGAATAACAAGCTGGGTTCCGAGACGACGATCACCTTCGACGACGGGGACGGCTGGCATTACGCAGGGTCGTTCGAGTCCTCGGGAACGTGGAGGCAGGAAGACGAGAACATCGTATTGAGCTCAAGCGAGCTCGGTACCCTGACGCTCAAGAAGGCCGACGATGCGGATGCCTATATCCCCTCTGGCGACGAGGAGTACGGCGAGCGCTATTTCCTGAGCGAGGACGATGCGAAGAAGTACTACGAGGACTACACCGGCAAGGCGGTCGCCCGCGTCAAAGAGCTGCTTGAATCGCAGGAATGGGAACGCTCGAACCGGCCGGAGTCCATGGCGAGCCCCGAGGAGATCAACTTCGACAGCGGAAAGATCGCATTCAAGAAGGCGTCGTATAACCAAAAGGGCTATCTGTTCACTCAAGGTCCCAGTGATGACGAATGGGCCGCATCGGACCATTCGGGAAAGTACAGCCTCACGGTCAAAGACCAGAGGGCGAAGGATACCGACTCGACACCGCGCCCGCTCGTTTACAAGGGCGAGCTGACGGCCGATGGGGCGTCGGTGGCCTATACCCTCGAGAAACGTAACGACAGCCTGGTTCTGAAGCTGGGAGAGACGATGTATGACCCGGTGTTCACGAATGGAAAATAGCGGTCGAATCAAGCTCTTCGGGCGCGAGTTCTCCCGTAAACAGGTCTGCGCGGCTGGTGCAGGAATCCTCTGTGCGGCGCTTCTCATCGGCTGCGGGGCTTACGCTATCTCACATGCCAGTTGGACGGGAGATTCCAATGCCCCTGCGGTGTCGCAGTCGAAGGACGATGAGGAGCAGGACATGGTGCTATCCCTTGAGGTGAAGGCTGACGGCTGGGATGCGGACACCTCCACGCCCGTCATCGCCCATATAGAGGATGCGGACGGGGAAGTGGACTTCTACACTGCTATCGCCGCGAACAAGCAGGTGACCGTGAAGGTCGGTGAGTCCGGTACCTATACCGTCACATTCATCTCACCGGTGAACGCCGACGGCTCAATCTATAAGGTGCCATCGAAGAAGGTTACCGCCGGAAAAGCCGACAAGACAGTTGCCACAGGCGTGACTTTCGATAAGGTGGATGCGGACAAGGTAACGAAAGATGACCTGACAGCCATCGTCAAGGACGTTGCGGAAGCCGTGAAGAAGGGCGATTCCACCCTGACCGGTGACAAGGGCGCTGAGGTTGTGAAGAAGTTCGAGAACAACATCAAGAAGAACCCGAATGCCGATGCCGGTGCCGTCGAGAAGGAGACCGAGAAGGCGCAGGAGACCGCCAAGGAAGAGAAGTCCGACGCGAAGACCCCGGAAACTTCCGACAGCAAGAAGAGCGATTCAGGCTCATCCAACGGCTCCAAGAAGGATAATGGGAACAGCGGTTCCGACAGCAAGCCGAGTGGAAGCAACAATAGCAACTCCGGTAGCTCCTCGAAGAAGGATGACACCCCGGCGCATGTCCATAAGTATGATATCTACCATCCCGCAGTGACCCATACGGAGAAGGTGTTCCATCCCGCAGTGACCCATACGGAGACCGTGCATCATCCGGCGGTGACTCATACGGAGTCTCGTTCAATCTGTAATGGATGCGGTGCGGATATTACGGGTAACGAGCGGAGTCATGCGAAAAGTGCCATGTTGGCGGGGAATGCAGCATGTGGAGCATGGCATTCGGAGCCGCGTACCGTGACGGATTCCGCAGCATACGATGAGACGGTTACGATTACAGATTCTGCGGCATGGGAGGAAACGGTTACGATTACAGATTCTGCGGCATACTACACTTGTTCCTGCGGTGCCACGAAGTAGCGGAAGCCGCCGAATTCTAGGCCGTAGCGGTCAAGCATCAGGTTGAGTTCTGTTGATGCCGCCGGACGCACGCGCTCCGGTATCCTCCATGTCCCCCGAGCCACCTTAGCCAAGGTTCCAAGGGGCACCGCCCCTTGGCGCGCAGGGGCTCGGGGATGGCGCGAGGCATCCCCGGAATAGCTGGCGCGGGCACGCCGATGGCATGCCCGCGCTCTCTGTGTACGCTTCACCCCTCTTCGGCAACGTGCACGGTCCGGCCGCTCTCGCAGTCGATGCTCTCCACGTCGCCGAATCCGATTCGGACGGCAGCCCATCCGCCCCCGTCCCCCACCAAGGCGTCGGCCTCGTCGCATGCGTCCGAGACGAGTCGCCCGAGTTCGGGCGACCCCTCCAGAGCTGTGCCCATCTCGAACGCCCCGCCCTCGCCACCCGACTCAAACTCGACGACGACAGTCAGCCCGACGGCTCCGCCCGGGGACTTGCCGAATCTGCCCACGGCGTCAAACTCGTCCATCTCCATGGAGCTACCTCCCCCTGACGGCGCTGAGCGACTTCGGTTCAAAGTGCTCGTCGCGTTCGATGGCGGCGAACCCCATCTGGCGGTTCAGCTCGGCCATCTCCTTGATGCTGAAGTAGCCGAGCTCGTCGTCATAGCCCTCGACGAGGCCGAACGCCTCGTCCGTGCCGTCGAACTCGAGCAGCCACCAGTCCCATCCGTTCACGCACGAGAAGTAGTGGACGTATACCGTGGGGTCTTCCGTGCCGTCTTGCTCATAGAGCCTCGGCAGCCCCTCCGCAATCTCCCCCGTCATCAGCTCCTGCATGTCTTCCTCCGTTTCCGGGCACGCTGCCCTGAACATCTCGCCCTTGCGGGCAAAGCCGAATGGCGACGCCGCGCGTCGTCGTCGGCTTTGCTCCCTGCAAAGCCGCACCGGAGCGAAGACGGGTCAAGGGAGTCCATGACGACCTCCACCAACCGGAGCGGAGCGGAGGTTTGTGCGGGGTCTCATGGGCCCCTTGACGCAGCGTAGCGGAGGTGCCACCCGCGTAACGGATACGAGGTCATGACCGGCGAATGCCACCGAAACGTTGGAAAACATGGGTCAAGACTGAAGAGAGGCGGCCATCCCTAACGGATGGCCGCCTTAGCGTGCCTTACTATTTCTCTTCTGGTATATGGCCGAGACGTCTGCCGGGCAAATCCCGACGATCCTAGTGATAATCGTTTGCGAAGGAACCGTAGAAGAGCGCCTTACAGTCGACATCGCTGTAGGCCATAACGGCATCCTGGACCTCGGGGCGCAGGAGGTTGAGCACCTTGTACACGCCCTCGCCCATATCACCGACGAAGAGTACCTGCTTGAACACGTCGGGATAATCGCGCAAGTAGGTTACATAGCCTCTGAGCTTTGCCAGCGTGTCACCGAGGAACTCGCCATGCGGGTCGACGATGGACGGTCTGATGACACCCTCAGCATCCTTCACGAAGAAGAGGAAGTCTGGATGCAGGGCCTTACGTCCCACCGAAGACATGTACGGGATCGAAAACGCCTTGGCAGACATGCTGCCCGACGGATTGCGATAGAAGGCAACTGTGCGATTCTTTGCCAATTCGTTCCTAACGATATAGTCTTCCGCCGGGTTCAGGTCGAGCGGGCAGAGGCCGTCCTCTTTCTGCACGATATGGCACGGATACTTAGCGAAGTCGTCCGACGTGCTGGTAGACGTGGGCCACTCTATCTTTGTGAGACGCTTGCCCTCGGTTTCACGGGCCAGCTCGTCGTAGCGTTGCTTTGCCACGTCGTTAAGGTAGTCATAATCGCCAGATCCATCGACCTTATCGAAGTATCCCTTTCGGCATTGAGCCGCCCAGCCCTCGAGCGCATCAACGATGGCCTGCGTGCGAACCGCTGCGGCAAGGCGCAGGTCGCACTCGGGCCGCCCAAGCTCCTTGAAGTTGGCGCGACGATACTCATTCGCAAACTCCTTAGTGAAATGCATGTCGGCGTCGCGAGCGGCCTTTCTGAGACCCTCGGCGTCCGTGCGGGCCTCCTCCTGCTCCTGGTCCTCGGTCTCGTTGAGCTTGTCGAGCGTGATCTTGACGGTCTCGGCAACCTCTACGTCGTGTTTGGTTTCGCGGTACTCGTCCTCGTTAGCAACGATGTATCCCTTGAGCTTCTGGACGAACTGTTTTTTCACGTCGGCTGCGGCATTGACATCGAGGCCAGTCTCGACAAGCAGAGTCGCCGTCTTAACCAGGCTCTGGAATTCGTTTCTAGCCTTCTTCGGAATGCGCTGGACGGGGATGGAGTCGAAGGCTGTGCGGATGCCCTGCCACTCCTGGTGCGTGAAAGACTGCTCGCGCTTGGTGGGCGGCTTGGGCTTTGCCATGGGCACGGGTTTTACGACCGAGACGGGCTGGGTCGGCTCGGTCTGCGTGGAACTTGGCTCAGGGGTCGCAGGTTGCTCCGGGGCAGGCGCTACAACGTAGTTGCCCGTTGCGGGCTGAGGCGTCAGCTCCGCTTCTGGCGCCGGTACGTCGACGGGCCTGACCGCCGAGGCAAGCGAGGGCTGCGTTCCCTGCATGTCCAACGGCTCCTGAATCGCGATGCCGGCAAGCGGCGCCTGGTAGCCGGGTTGTGCCTGCCGCGTCGCCTCGATGGCCTTCTCGTTCTCCTTGTACGCCTTGAGCTCCTGTTGGTAGTCGGCTTCGGACTTGGGCACAGCCGCCGTGATAGTCACGGGGTTGAGAACGATGTTCTGCTTGCCGATGGAGCTCTCGCCCATGTCGTCCTTGCGGCCCATGAGGTAGTCGACCACGTCCTGAGTGCTCTCGGGATTGAACTGGGGTAGGTAGCAGGCGACGGAGTTCAAAAGATCATCGGATTCGATGCGCCGCGCAAGTGGAGTGCGTACCATACGTCCCACGAGTTGTGCGATATAGGTCGAGTCCGAACGCCTGCGCTGCGAGAAGATGACCTCCGCTCGCGGGCAGTCCCATCCGTTGGAGACAGCCTCCTTGGCGAAGAGCACGCGAATGCGCGAGGTGTCCTGAACGAACTCGGGCTCGACATAGGGAATGAGGTATTTTCCCGCCGCGATGTCCTTATGCTCGCCGAAGACGTTGGCAAACGACATCGCCTCGGAAAGACCGGGGACCAGGCCCGTAATCTGGTCGCACATCTCAGCCAGGGCCGAGTTGCTCACGTTGTCCGCCGCTTGGATGAGCAGCAGCGGGTTGACGGGACTCTCGCCCTCACGGGCACAGTACTCGCCCCACTCGCGGCAGGCCAGGGCATAGCGCTCGCACGCCATAGTGAGGTACTGGTGCTCGACTGGGTCGTCCTTCTCTGGCACGCGCAACTCGATGATGTCCTTGAGCAGACCTGACTCCTGGACCTCGCGAGGGGTCACAGCGACCTTTGGCATACGCACGCGATCGGCGCGCTGGTCCATAGCTGCCTCGAACCTCTGCGGCGTGGCGGAGACACCAACGACAACGGGCATCGCTGCACGACCATCCAGGCCATCAATTAGGTTGGCGTAAATCGTCGCGGTGCCGCGCTCACTTGACGCATTGGCCCCCAGGCCGCGGTGGGCCTCGTCTATGAACAGATAGAGGTTACGCTCCGGGTCCCTGATGGTGCGGTCAAGGATATCCCAGAACACGCGGCCGGAGTTGGCCTCACCACCCTTGGTGAGCAGGCCGTTCTTGCTAAGTAGGTCCTTGCTGAGGAAATAGACGTGGCGCGGTTCGAGAATGTCGTGCGCGGCTCCGAAGTCGTTGGTAATCGTGACCAGATGGCGCCTGTCGAGGATGCTGTCTGCCAGCTTGTCCGCCACGTTGGAGAAACGCACGCTCGTCTGCTCGTTCAGGCTCGGGGAATCCGAGAGCCAAAGAACAACGGCATTCTCGTCGGGCATGAGGCCCAGATCATCGTCTCCGAAGAAGAGTGCTTCGATCGTCGCCGCGCACATGACCGTCTTGCCCGAGCCCGTGGGAGATGCGAGGCACACCGAAGACAGTTCGCCGTCCTGCTCATAGCGTCGACACATCGACTGCAACTTGTTTGCCAGGGTCGCGACTGCCCCGGCTTGGAAATCCTTAAGTTCGACTCTCATGCTTACCTCACCGCATCCTCGGCGGCAATCTTGAACGATTGCAGGTAGTTCTCGTACAGACGGACAACGTCGAGCCCGGGGAGCTGAGTCTTGACGGAGGCATATCGAGCCGTGTCGTCCGTGATCACATAGGCGCACCTTATGCTGGCATTCTGCTTGACGGCGTCTATGAAAGAGCCAACCGAAGCAAAGTCGAAAAGGACGGCATAGGCGTCGGCCATGGCAAGGCCCGGCTGCTCGTGCTTGATGATGCTGCCACGCGAACCAGCGCGCAGCCAGAGCAGAGGCGCGATCTCCTCGAAGGCCACGCCCAGCTCGACGGCGTCTGGATCTTCGTAGGTGAGGTCAAAGAAGACGGCGTTTTCCTCGAAGCCGTCGGCCATGGGGAACTCGTCGGTGAACTTGTAGTCACCCTTGATGGGGTCGCCCTCGGGCGTCTTGCCCGTGATGGCCGCCGTGACGCGAGGTTTGGTAACGTACTGGCAGATGCCCAGCGCCTCCCATTCGGGGTCGCCCTGGCGAAGACCGCGCTTGGTGAGCTTTTTGGATTCGTCCTCTGAGACCTCGTTGTTCGTGATGCTGATGGAGCGCCTGCGCCCGCCGTCCTGATGGTTCAGGCGCATGACGGCGTGCGCCGTGGTGCCCGATCCTGAGAAGAAATCGACTACAAGGGCGTCGGGCTTGTCGGCAACAACGGAAGCGATTGAGAGCTCGGTCGCATAAAGGGACTTTGGAAATGTGAAGCGCCTATCGCCGATGAACTTTTTGATATATCGGCTCCCGTATTCACCGGCAGAGAACTGCGCGCCACTCCAAACGGTTGTTGGAATGGCAGAGCGCTCTCCCTGCTCTTCGAGAAGCAAGGACCCATCCTCAGCCTTGCCAATGAGTTTAATTTCTCCATTCTTGAGACGCTCCTCTTGGGAATCTCCTAGGTAAAGGAGGGAGTACCGATCACTCTTTTTGTTGTACTCACCTACTTTTGCGCACCCGCGATCAAGCTTGGCCTGTAGAGCATTCTGGGAGATCCTCCAAGTCGCCTCTCGGCCATCGGTCCTAATAGGCCAAACTGCCCTGAGACCCGTTTTTGTCGGTATCTTTGTCCAGTCTTGTTCAAGGGGGAGAGAAGCGCCGAGCTCCTTAATGGTCGCGGTCTCCTCATCGATATAGATGGGATAAAAGAGGTTCGGCCTTGCGGTGCGGGCGGCATTGGGACCGCCCCTCAGCAGCCGCTCCCAACGTACCTTACGTTGGGAGCGGCTGCTCGACGCGTCATCAGCCACTTTTTCCTCAAGTTCTCCGAACTCGACGGAATAGAGCCTGCGGTCCACTTGGCACGGCGCGGCGGTACCAAAAAAGCAAAAGACAGCGTACTCGTCAGCCCTCTTGAACTGGTTGCCACGGGCAACCCCGTTCTTGTTTATGGTGATTGAAACCGTCTGGATACCGGTCGCGTTGGGAAAAACGCTCTCTAAAAGAAGCTCAAGCCTTGCGTACTCCTTCTCATCGATCGTCACGATGAGTACTGAATCGTTGGGATTGAGCAGCTGCTTGGCGAGCTTGAGGCGGCGCTCCATGAAGGCAAGCCACTTGGAGTGGCGATAGGCGTCGGAGCCGTCGACGTAATCATTGTTGTATTTCCAGTCGCGGGCGCCAGTGTTATAGGGTGGGTCAATATATATACAGTCCACTTTGCCTGCATAGGCAAAGGCTAAGGTTTCAAGAGCATGGTAGTTTTCGCCGTTAATGACAACCTGATAGGGCTTATCGCCACCGCGCTCAACACGCCCAGTCTCTTTGAGGCCGGCATAAATCGGCTGGTCATATTCAGCGACAGGCACGACATCGTCGACAGCAACGGGGCGGGGCTCGCATTCGTTTTCGTCATATGAGGGCGATTGATATGGCTTTAGATCAGCAACCCCCCCCCGAACGGTATTTACCAACCATAACAGTTGGGAGTTAGAGTCCTCTTTTCTACCACGCTCGGGAAGTACCTGTACGACATCGCCCTTCATGATAGGTTTGCCATAAAGGCGAAGTCGTTCTGGACGGTTGTGTTCAAATACAAGCCCAAACTGGCGCTGCGCAGCAAAGGCGCGGATGTCGGCAGCGAGCTGACGATCGCCCAGTTTGACAGCGCGATCAACAAGGTTCTGAACGACTGCTTGCGCCGTCTGGGACATCACTTCTCCCCCTTGCACTTCTCGTCAATCCATTCGCGCAGGACTTTAGCCACTGTCTTATCCTGGCGCGCGGCATAGGACTTAAGAGCCCGCTTATCCTCGCGGGTTATCGAAAGCGTGAACTTATCCAGCTCCCTTTCGGCATGAACAGCCTGATCTTCCTCCATGGTCGCCCCTCCGAATTGACCTGTTCTACGTTCCTTAATTGGCCGAAACCATTTTACTTCAAAATACGTAATTACGTAATTACGTAATTACGTAGATAATTTGAGCCATGCAGCACTCAATCACTAGTCAATATTCGTTGAGGAATCGTTGGGGATAACGAATATATCGAGGTAGACACCCGTTTTTGCCGTCTGTGAGTACCTGCAAATCGATACCCAAAACGTCGTGAGTACATTTTGAGTACCAGTCCGAGCGGCCTCTTGCGGGCGGACGCAATCTGCCGGTCAGCATTAATTAGAAATAAATTGATGACGTTGCTTCGGTAATTGAAAGCACTTTAAAACATACCAGCAAACAATAATCCCAGCTAAACAGCTTGAGAGATTGCGTGGCTGGTTTGCATGTACCACATACACCACAATGCATAAGCACCCATGGCACGAAAATAAAAAACGAGGGAGGCCGTTTCCGACCTCCCTCGCAAAGGGTCTCTGATTATTCCCACTCGATGGTCGCAGGCGGCTTGGACGTGATGTCGTAGCAGACGCGGTTGGCGCCGGGAACCTCGGCAACGATGCGGCCGGAAATGCGGGCCAGCACATCGTAGGGCAGCTTGGCCCAGTCGGCGGTCATGGCATCGCTGGACTCGACGGCACGCAGGATAATCGGGCGCTGATAAGTGCGCTCGTCGCCCATAACGCCCACGGACTTGATGTCGGGCAGGACCGCGAAGTACTGCCAGCAGCTGTGCTCGGAGTTGCGCTCGCCGGTCTGCTCAAACAGACGCTGGTTGTAGGCGTCGAGCTCCTCGCGCACGATGGCGTCGGCGTTCTTGAGGATTTCGAGCTTCTCCTTGTCGACCGCACCAATGATGCGGATGGCAAGACCCGGGCCCGGGAAAGGCTGGCGAAACACGATGTGGCCCGGCAGGCCCAGCGCCAGACCAAGTGCGCGGACCTCGTCCTTAAAGAAGTGGTCGAGCGGCTCAATAAGGTCGAAGTGCACGCCCTCGGGGAACGGGATCAGGTTGTGATGGCTCTTGATGGTGGCCGTCTTGCCGCCAGTCTTGCGAGCGCCGGACTCGATGATGTCGGGGTAGATGGTGCCCTGAGCCAGGTACTTGACCGGCTTGCCATCGGTCTCGAGCTGCTGAGCAACCGCGAAGAACTCTTTCCAGAATTGCGTACCGATGATGCGGCGCTTCTCCTCGGGCTCGGTCACGCCGGCCAGAAGCTCGGCATAACGGTCCTCGGCGTGGACGTGGATAAAGTCGACGTCAAACTGCTTGGTGAAGACCTCCTCCACCTGCTCGGGCTCGCCCTTGCGCAGCAGACCGTGGTTGATGAACACGCAGGTCATCTGCTTGCCCACGGCGCGGGCGCCCAGCGCAGCCACGACGGAGGAGTCGACGCCACCGGAAAGAGCCAGAATCACGCGGTCGTCGCCGACCTTCTCGCGGAACTCGGCCGTCATGGTCTCGACCAGGTTGTCCATGCTCCAGTTGGGCTCCAGGCCGCAAATCTCAAACAGGAAGTTGCTCAGCAGCTGCTGACCGTACTCGGAGTGCTTGACCTCGGGGTGGAACTGCGTGGTGAAGATCTTGCGCTCGACGCACTCCATGGCGGCAACCGGGCACACGTCGGTGCTAGCGGTAACGGTAAAGCCCTCGGGCACCTCGGAGACGGCATCGCGGTGGCTCATCCACACGGTCTGCTCCATGGGCGTGGAGTTAAAGAGCTTGGCGCCGGCCGTGCGCGTGATGGTGGCGCGGCCGTACTCGCCCACCTCGGAGTGACCGACCTTGCCGCCGAGCGTCACGGCCGTGATCTGATGGCCGTAGCAAAAGCCCAGAACGGGAAGGCCCAGGTCAAAGATGGCGGGGTCGATGGACGGAGCGTCCTCGGCGTACACGGAAGCCGGGCCGCCAGAAAGGATGAGCGCAGAGGCGTTCATCTCGCGAATCTCATCGGCCGAGATGTCGCAGGGGACAATCTCGGAATACACGTTGAGGTCGCGGACGCGACGGGCAATGAGCTGACCGTACTGCGCACCAAAGTCGAGTACGAGGACCTTTGCGGAAGCCTTTTGATCCATGGTTCCCCCTCTTGTTGGCGGGGAGCCGGTGCCCACCCGCGCGAATAAACGAGAATAACTTCCATAGTGTACACGTTATATGGGGTTTCTCGTCCCTCGCAGCCGCCAGCGCACGGCAAACGCACGACCTGGACCCCTATTTGACGGCAATCGAAGTGTTACCAAACGTTACAGATGATGTAATACGTTTGAACATTGGACGCCCTGTGCCACAATACTGCCGAACGACTCCGCCTCTGCGGCGGCAAATACGATAGGAATACCAGCATGAAGCGCATCCTTCTCATCGCCACGGGCGGCACCATCGCATCGACCGAGGACGGCAACGGCCTCTCCCCCGCCCTGACCGGTGAGGAGCTCGCCCAGAGCGTCCCCGAGATCTCGGGCCTCTGCGAGCTCGACGTCGTGCAGCCCATGAACATCGACAGCACCAATATGCGCCCCAGTGACTGGATGCGTATCCGCGACGTCATTGTCGAGGGTTATGCCGACCACGACGGCTTCGTGATTCTGCACGGCACCGACACCATGAGCTACACCGCGGCAGCGCTTTCCTACCTGATTCAGGACAGCCCCAAGCCCATCGTGCTCACCGGCTCGCAAAAGCCCATGGGCAATCCTTTTACCGACGCCAAGCTCAACCTGTACCAGAGCCTGCTCTATGCGCTCGACGAGCACTCGCACGACGTCTCGATCGTGTTTGGCGGCGTAGCCATTGCCGGCACGCGCGCCCGCAAACAGCGCACCATGAGCTTTAACGCGTTCATTAGCGTCAACTATCCGCCCATCGCCTATATCCGCAATGACCGCATCGTGCGCAACGGGCTTCACGGCACGCATCAGGGCGAAAACCCGGTGCGTTTCTACGACAGCATCGACCCGCGCGTGTTTGTCCTTAAGCTCACGCCCGGCGTAAATCCGGGCATCCTCGACGCCCTTGCCGATAGCTACGACGCCGTGATTCTGGAGACCTTTGGCATTGGCGGTATCCCCGAGTTTGGTGAGTCGGGCGAGTCATTCCAAGAGGCAATTTTCCGCTGGGTCGATTCGGGCCGCACTGTCGTTATGACCACGCAGGTCCCCGAAGAGGGCCTCGATCTGGGCGTTTATGAGGTCGGCCGTGCTTACGCCGATCATCCGGGCATTCTGCGCGGCGACGACATGACCACCGAGACGCTCGTGGCCAAGACCATGTGGGCGCTCGGCCAGTCACGCGATGCCGCCGAGATCCAGCGCCTGTTCTACAGCCAAGTCAACCACGACCGCATCCCGATGGCGTAATTCAGTTTTCGACGGGTATCCCCTATTCGATGCCCTCGAGAAGCTCTGACACCGTCATGCCGAGTGCGGGCGCGATCTTAAATAGAACCTTGAGCGTGAAATTTGCCGTCCCATCTTCGATTCGGTCGAGGTAGGGTCGGCTGATTCCTGTCGCCACACAAAAATCAACCTTGGAGATACCAAGGTCCCTGCGTGTCTCTTCAACCCGCCTGCCAAGAATCTGTTTCGCACGTTCGTCCATGCAGACGAGTTTGAAATGGGGCCGAACATAAACGTAAACTATAGTTTACGTTTTGCCGAATACACAGGAGTTTTCTATGTCGGGTTCTTCGGTCCGCATGCACCGAACTACGCTTCGCACAAACAGCGCACCGCCCAAGCTCGTCGTCGTTGAAGCCGAATGCCTTTCACCAGATGAGCGCACAGCATTTGCATTGCTATCAAGTCGCGTCGCCGCCGTTCTGGTCCCTTGCCCGGCGCAAGGTGAACTTGCCATCCAATGCCAAGCGCACAGCTGCTCGCTCAATCAGGCTGCCGTAATCGCAACCAGCCAACACGGCCTGCCGCTCCTTTTAGAAGCCGGTATCGCACTCGCCCTTCGCGGCGCCGGATACGAAAACGAGGCCGCCGCCGACATGGTCTTTAAACCACGATCGAGCGGCGGCCTCGCAGCAGCCATTGAATATGCGTGCAGGCTCGTTGCCTAAAAGAACAAGCTAGAAACCAAAGCCAAAGCCCGTTCCGGTAATCGCCGAGTACATAAAGTAAACGTTGATCACGTTGAGGAATACACCCGTGATGCAACCGTTGCGCAGGTAGCGCTCGCACACGATGCGTGCCATGGCGGCGGAGTCATCATTGTTTTTAGCCTGGCGTCCTGCCGTAAAGTACGTCGCCACGCTCAGCAGTAGGTTGAGCACCGGCAGTGCCAGCAGCTCGTAGCTCTTGCCCCAGCGCGTCACCTCGCCGGCTGCGTTAAACTTCGTTGCCACCTCAGGACCAATGTTGGGGATCACAAACGCTGCGACCACCAACGGAATCACCGCAAGTACGAGCAGCGCAATGCCCATGTAGCCAGCTTTTTTGCCGTATTTAAACATATGCGTCGCCCTTACACGTTAAAGCGGAAGTGCACGACGTCGCCATCGGCCATGACATAGTCCTTGCCCTCAATACGCAGCTTGCCGGCGGCCTTGGCGCCCTGCTCACCGCCGAGCTCGATGTAGTCGTCATAGCCAATGACCTCGGCCTTAATAAAGCCACGCTCAAAGTCGGTGTGGATGACGCCGGCGGCCTGCGGGGCGGTCGCGCCCTGGCGAACCGTCCAGGCCTTGACCTCCATCTCACCAGCCGTAAAGAATGACTGCAGACCAAGCAGCTTGTAGGCAGCCTGCGCAAGCACGTCCAGACCGGGCTGCTCCAGGCCCAGGCTCTCCAGGTAGTCGGCAGCGTCCTCGGGATCGAGCTCGGAAAGCTCAGCCTCGATCTTGGCGCAGATCGGCAGCGGCTTGACGCCATCGATGAGCGCCAGGTCCTCGTTGAGCATGTCCTCGTCTACGTTGGCCACATACAGGATGGGCTTCATGGTGAGCAGGAACAGGCCCTTGGCGGCGGCGCGCTCCTCGTCGGTCATCTCCATGGACGCGGCGCGCTTACCCTCGTTGAGCCAGTCGAGCAGGCGCTTGGCGACCTCGAACTTGGGCATGAGCTCCTTGTCGCGCTTGGCCTCCTTCTCGAGCTTAGGCAGCTGCTTCTCGAGCGTGCCCATGTCGGCCAGGATAAGCTCGGTCATGATGGTGTCGGCATCGCCGGCGGGGTCGACGAACTCGCCCGTGCGACCCACCTCGCGCATAACGTTGGGGTCCTTAAAGTAGCGCACGACCTCGCAGATGGCGTCGGTCTCGCGAATGTTGGCCAGGAACTGGTTGCCCAGGCCCTCGCCCTCGTTGGCGCCCTTCACCAGACCTGCGATGTCGACGAACTCGACCGTCGCCGGCACGATGCGGCCCGGGTTGACGATGTCGGCGAGCTTTTGTAGGCGGCTATCGGGCACATCGACGATACCCACGTTGGGGTCGATCGTGGCAAACGGGTAGTTGGCGGCAAGGCCGGTCTTTTTGGTAAGCGCGGTGAACAGCGTCGACTTGCCCACGTTGGGCAGGCCCACGATACCGATGGAAAGGGACACGACAGCTCCTTTTGGTACAAGCATTTCAAACTGCATAAGTATAGCGCCGCCGCAGCATCTGGGCGAACCCGGACGCCACGGCGGCACGAATGAAGCAGAGATGGGGGTCGCTGGCTAGTCCGCGAGCTTCTCCACCTGGTCGAGCATCTTGTCGAGCTTGGCCTTTGCCTCGGCCTTGACCTTCTGGGCTTCTTCGTGGGCCTTAGCCTTCTGGGCGGCCTTTTCCTCGGCCTCGGGATCGACGACGACCAGGTTGGATGCATCATGCTCAACCAACTTAAGCGCATGCTCGGGGCACACCTTGACGCAGGCTCCGCAGCCTAGGCAATACGTGGACTCCAGTGCAAAGCGGCCGCTTCCCACCAGATCGCAGGCGAACGTGGGACATACATTGACGCACTCGCCGCACGACGTGCACTTGTCAAAATCGCACTCCGGCGTGCTCACCTGCATGTTCTGGGCAAGCTCGGGGTGGTTTTGCAATGTCGAGAGCACCAGCTGCCGCCCGTGCGTGAGCGAACGGCGACGCTTGGTCGTCGTGGTGCCGCACATGGTGTTGAGCGTGCGCTCCAGCTGGGTAATCTGATGGCGATGGGCCTTGAGCTTTTGCGTCACCGAGGCCAGCGCCGCCGTCGCCGAATTGAGCTTGGTCACCGTCAGGCCCGTGGTGCGGGCGATCTTTTCCATGTACTCCTTGCGCTCGTACTCGCGGCGCTTATGGCACTTGAGGCTCTTGGGGTCGACCTCCAGGCCCATACCCGTGCCGGACCACCCCTCGGCCTTCGCAATCGCCTCGCCCAGAATGTCCTCACCGCCGGTGTTGCGGCATTTATCGCACACGCCCAACGGCAGGTACACACTCACGTTGGGATAGTCTGCCAGTACCGAGAACCAGGTCTCGGCCGTAATATCGCCCACGCAGGCAAGGACGACTTCGTTCTCGCGCGGCATGCGCTTAAGGGCACGCGTGCAGGTGACGTAGGCGGTCTCGTGGCTCGTAGCAGCAGAGACGATATCGTCATACAGATTTTTGGGCGCCAGGCGCGGCGAGATGATCGCCTCGGTCGGACAGGCAGCGGCGCACAGGCCGCACTTGCGACAGGAGTCGAGGATCTCGATGGAGTCTTCCTCGACCTCGATAGCGTTGACCGGGCACACGTCCATGCACGCGGTGCAGCCGCTCTTTTCGTTTTTGCAGGTCAGGCACGGAATGGTGTTACCGCGCGGACGCTCCTTGTAGTCGGCAGGATTCCACTGCGGTGCCGACGGATCGAGTGCATCGGTCACACCGCCAAGCGGGTTTTTAAGAAAGTCGAAACCCTTGCTGATCTCGATAATGTCATCAAACAGATCGTGTTCCTGCGCCATGCGCGGCCCCTCCCTGAGCAGTGCAAACAAGCAAGAGATAATGATACGCTATCGGCCCACGCCTCGGGCAAATTACACGCGGAGCATCTTTGCGGCAAATAGCCCATGGCCCATCGCCGCCTCGATCGCACAAGGTCAATCAAGCGCCAAACTATGCCTCGCACATGAGCTGCACGAGCTTTTGTTTGGTCACCTTTGCCTGCTCGTTGGCCATATTACGCTCGTTTCTAAAGACCGCATTTGCAACACCCTGCAGATCGGCATCGGAAATCTCGCCAAGGCCCAGCTCCTCGAGCGTGGTCGGCAGACCGACGCGCTGGCAAAACTCGAGCACCTGATCAAGCTCGGGTGCACGCTCCAGGCGCAGCTGCACCACCAGGCCAAATGCCACGGCCTCGCCATGCATGGCCCTGCACTCGGGCAGAATCGTCAACCCGTTGGCGATGGCATGCGCCAACGCCAAACCACCGCTCTCAAAGCCGACGCCCGAGAGCAGAATATTGCACTCGATCAGGCGCTCAACCGCCGGCGATATACGGCCCTTTTTAAGATCGCGCTTGGCAGCGACGCCGCACTCCATGAGTGTGTCGTAGCAGGCACGAGCCGCAACCAAGGCCAAGTGCCCCGGCGCGCCACCGTGCTCGTTGGTGCCGTGCGTCGCGGCGCACGAACGCGCCTCGAAATACGTTGCCAGTGCGTCGCCCATACCAGCAACCGTCATACGCAGCGGGGCCGCCGCGACCACGTTGGTATCGACCACGACCAGATCTGGATTCTTCTCGAGCATCAGGTAGTGGTCGAACGACCCATCCTCGTGATACAGCACCGAAATCGCGCTGCACGGACCGTCCATCGAAGCCGCCGTGGGGCATACGCACAACGGCAGCTCGGCATAAAACGCAACGGCCTTGGCAATATCGAGCATCTTGCCACCGCCAATACCCACCACCATGTCGCAATACTCAGCCTGGGCTTCCTTAGCCATTTTTACAACGGCCTCTTCCGTACAAGGACCGTTATAGATCTTAAAGAACGGCTCGCTTAGATCTTCATCCAGAAATCCATCGACGATCTGCTTGCACAGCCGATCCTCGGTGCCCTGGTCAAACAAGACATAGGCAGCGCAGCCCAACCACGACAAGTACCTGCCCTGACGCGAAAGTTCGCCCTGCCCCTGAACATACCGGCCGGGACCGCCATAAACCATGGGAAGCGCCATACGAGAATCCGCCCTTCATCAAACAACGATTGGTGCAAAGTAACCTGCCCCCTGCACCAACTTGTGCATTGGAGACAGGCCACTTTGCACCATAGCAAAAAGGGGCAAAGCCATCTGTCGGCTTTGCCCCTTCCTTACCTTAGTTTACTCATCCATAAGGTAGTAGTGACCCAGTGCGTCGGCACCCAGAATGGCGTTTGCGACCATCTCGGGCGTCACCTCAAACGGCATGTTGCACATGGTGTCATCGGGCGCGCAGGCGGCCTCGGCAACAATCATGGCCTGCTCGTGCGTAAGCTCGGCAACGCCAAGTTCCTTCATCGTGACCGGCAGGCCCAGCTCAATGCAGAAGCCCAAGACTTCCTCGAGTTTCTCAGTCGGAGCATCCTCGAGTACCAGCTGGACGATGGTGCCGAAGGCGACCTTCTCGCCGTGATACATGCCGTGGCACTCGGGCAGCATCGTCAGGCCATTGTGGATGGCATGAGCAGCAGCAAGGCCCGAGCTCTCAAAGCCAATGCCCGAAAGCAGCGTGTTGGCCTCAATGATGTGCTCGACGGCAGGCGTGAGAGCACCCTTCTCCAGCGCGACCTTGGCCTTGACGCCATCGGCCATAAGCGTCTCGTAGCAGAGCTTGGCGAGCGCCAGGCCGGCCATGCCGCCCTTGCCGCCGGCGCAAGTGCCGCCGTCGGCATCATGCGTCGCCTGGGCCTCAAAGTAGGTTGCGAGCGCATCGCCCATGCCGGAAACCGTCAGGCGCACCGGGCTCGCCGCGATAACCGTCGTATCCATCAGGACAATATTGGGGTTTGCCTTAAGGAAGAGATACTTGTCGAACTGGCCGTCGTCGGTGTAGAGCACCGAAAGTGCCGAGCACGGAGCATCGGTCGAAGCAATGGTGGGGCAAATGATGACCGGGGACTCCAGGTAGTAGGCAACGGCCTTCGCGGTGTCGAGGATCTTGCCGCCACCGACGCCGACGATGATGTCGCAACCGTTGTCGCGAGCGAGCGCAACCAGACGATCGACCTCGCCCTTGGAGCACTCGCCGTTAAAGTCCTCAAACAGCAGCTCGGCCTTGGCCTCGGCAAAACCGCCCTCGATCTTGGCACCGACGCGCTTCTTGCCCGAAGGCGTCACGATGACGAGGGCTTTAGCACCGAGCGGCTCGACATAGGAGCCGAGCTTTGCGAGCTCGTCCGGACCCTGGATGTACTTGCTGGGGCTATTGAAAATTGCAGCCATAACTATCCCATTCTCTAATAATAAAAAAGAAAGGGGCTCCGTACGGATACGTGCGGAGCCCCTCGTTACGATAACAAGAGTCGATTAGAAATCGATGTCGGTGTCGTAGTAGCAGGCCTTGAGGATCTTCTCGAAGTCGGCAGCCTTGGTCTCACGCGGGTTCTCGGGCGTGCAGGCGTCCTGCTCGGCGTTCGCGGCGATCTCGGGGAGCTTCGCGAGGAACTCCTCCTCGGAAACCATCTGCGGGTTCTCGGCGTCGACCTTCACGCCGCCATTCGCGTAATCCTTGATGGACTGCGGAATGTTGAGCTGGTCGTTGAGGTCGCGAATCTTCTGGACGAGCGCAGCGATGAGCTCCTCGTTGGTCTCGCCGGGAAGGTGCAGGATCTCCTTGGCCACGTAAGCGTAACGCTCGGCAGCACGCGGGTCCTTGGAGTTCCACTGGATGACCTTGCCCAGGTACATGGCGTTAGCAGCACCGTGGATGATGTGGCCGTTCTCGAAGGCAGCACCGGTCTTGTGAGCCATGGAGTGAACGATGCCGAGCAGGCCCGAGGAGAAGGCGATACCGGCGATGCACTGAGCCTCGTGCATGTGCTGACGGGCCTCATGGTCGCCAGCATAGGACTTGGGCAGCCACTCGACGATCTCGCGGATGCCGTGCAGGGCGTTGGCATCGGTGAACATAGAGGCGCAGGTGGAAACGTAGGCCTCCATGCAGTGGGTCAGAGCGTCCATGCCGGTATGAGCGCACAGCTTGGCGGGCATGGTGTAGGTGAGCTCGGGGTCGACGATGGCGACATCAGGGGTGATGTTGAAGTCGGCCAGCGGGTACTTGATGCCCTTGGCGTAGTCGGTAATGACGGAGAACGCGGTAACCTCGGTAGCGGTGCCGGAGGTAGAGGAGATGGCGCAGAAATGAGCCTTCTGACGCAGCTCGGGGAAGCTGAACGGCTGGATGATGTTATCGAAGGACTCCTCGGGATACTCGTAGAAGACCCACATGGCCTTAGCGGCATCGATGGGCGAGCCGCCGCCGATGGCGATAATCCAGTCGGGCTCGAACTCGCGCATGGCCTCGGCGCCCTTCATGACCGTCTCGATGGACGGATCGGACTCGACGCCCTCGAACAGCTTGACCTCGAAGCCGCCCTCTTTGAGGTCGGCCTCAACGTCCTGCAGGAACCCGCCGCGGCGCATAGAGCTGCCGCCAGAAACGATGATGGCCTTCTTGCCCTTGAGGTTCTTCACCTCGTGGCGAGCGCCCTCACCAAAGTACAGATCGCGAGGATTGGTAAAACGTCCCATACTGTGCCTCCTAAACAAGCCCCTCTTAGACTTGCGTATATAACGGAGCACCCGATTGGCTCCGTTAGGACCGTTTTGCGCGTTGCCGGCGATGACAATGCGCGATGTCTGAACGTCTCAACGCTCAGACAAACACTATTTTACCGTTCTGGTTGGTCAGTTATTCACCTAAAGCCGATAATGATGAAACGTTTTTTCTATCCCCGAAGACCCTTGTGGGGCATTCATACTCCCAAGCTGGGCAAACGTTTTATCAGGGTTAACCACATATCCCGGGCAAGACTGTGCCCCTCCAAAATGTGCCCCGTTCGCCGCCAAAAATCGACCGTTTACGGCACTGTGATACCACCCGCGCAACCGAGGTGCCGACATTTGTGCGACATCCGTCTTCGTGGTGCAAAGGTGCAAGTCCAAGTGCGACACCCCCGGTGTGCCACATGCGGGTAAACTAGAACTTTATATAGAGACATTTGAACCCTAACCGCAGCAAAGGAGGCCCCATGGCATTCGATCCCATTCAAGAGGATTGCCATCGCCTCGTTCTTGAGGCCTTGCGCCGCGACAATATCCCGCTCACCGACGGTGCCGCCGTAGAGCGTCTGATGGAACAATTCACCCGTAACCCCGCGCCGCTCATCGTGCACGACCGCGACCGAGCTGGGCATCTGATCGCCAAGGTCGTCGAGGCTGTCGACTACCGCATCCCCTTTATCCCTGACGATACCCAGGCAGAGCAAGAAGAGACCGCAGCCGAGGACATGCTCCGCGAGGCAGCCGCGCTCGATCCGGCCAACTGGGATGCCCAGCGCATGCTGACGGCGCTCATCGCCGAATCCAACGAGGAATACGTGCAGTATCTGGTGTCCAAGTGCGACGAGGTGGAGCACGATCTGGCGCTCAAGATTGCCTCGGCGCAGGACCCCTACGAGCGTGAGGCCGCAGGCGACCTGACCCGCCGTCCCTACCTGCGCTGGCTTGCCGCCTTGGCATCGCGCGCGCTCATTAGCGGCCGCTACCGTATGTCGCTGGATGCCGCGAATCGCAGCCTGGACTTTGCGCCCAACGACCCCGCCGGTGTCCGCCATACCGCGATGCTTGCCATGGCAAAGCTCGAATACCCTTCCGAGGAGCTCAAGCGTTTTCGTTCCGCCCACTCCGTGCCCTATCTTGCCAACACGCCGCTGCGCCGCCGTCCCAAGGACGCAGAGCGCGACCTGGACCCGTGGACGCTCATCGCGCTGATGAGCGCTGCTTGGCGCGAGCTGGATTACGAGGGCGCCGAGCACTACCTGCGCATCCTTGCGCACTCGTGTCCGCACGCGGCCGAGGCGCTCTACTTCCAAACCGAGTTTCCCGATGGCGTCTATGCGCGCGTCAACGTAGGCGTGGGCTCCACCGATGAGCTCGTCCTTGCCCTGTCCGAGGCGACGCCGGTGCTGCAGGAGGGCCTTGGCGCCCCTGACAACGCCAGCTTTGCCGCCTGGGTCGCCACCAACGACATCGTGCGCTCCCAGATCGACGAACGGATCCTGCGCGCGGCCGAACAGGGATTGCCGTTTAAGGGAGGAGACCTCTAATGGATCCGAGCGTCTACATCCCCGCCTACCTGGAGCGCGCCTACGTTGCGTCGCACCCCGAACTCACCGATGCAGCACGCGAGCTTGTCCATAACGACGTAAGCGTCAACCCTCATAAGTATGCGCAGACCGAGCATGCCCAGGCGCTATTGTCCTATGCTGGCGTCCACCGCCACCTGCTCGACGAACTCCATCGCATCGAGGACATGGGCAGCGACGAGGAGTTTGAGCAGACGCGCAACCGCCTGTTCGACGATATGCGCGATGAGTTGCTCAAGATCGTCCGCGTCGATGCGTATGTCCTCGATGTGCAGCTGCTCGCCATCATTTTGGCGGACACGCCCGTCGACGCCTGCCTGGGCGACCTGATGAAACTCGAGGCGACCACGGCCGATTACCTGCAGCAAAGCGTGCCCGGGTTCGACATGGAGGCCCCACACTACTGGGCCAACAAGGTTTTGACGGACGGCGTGACGGCGGCCGATCTCACCGTAAGCGAGCCGGCTCTTATCGGGTGGCTCCACACGCTCGAGGCCATCTCGCAGCTGTGCATGGCAAGCGCTCGCTACCGTGCTGCCGCCAACTATTCTCGCCGTATTCTTAAGGCGGAAGGCTATCCCACCCGAGCTGCAGGCACCGTGCTACTCGCCCTCGCTCGCCTGGAAGACGAGGACGGCTTTTTTGCCCTGGCGCACCAGCTCGAGGAGCAGATGGGGGCCGATGCCCTCGAGAACTCTCCCTGGTACCTGCTCGCCCGCACGATCTTGCTGTTCAAAACGAACAAGATGCGCCCGGCGACACGCGCGCTGCGCGAGTTTGCCAACCGCTGCGAGGGCGGCGCGTTCTTTTTGCTGAACCCCATGTATCAGACGCCGTACCTTCCCTGCCGGCCCGAACCGCACGACCCCTGGGACCTTTCGCATCAGGCAGTTTGGGAGGCCGACGGCATCATCTCGGATACTCCCGACTTTGCCCCCTGGGCCAACGCTTGCGAAGACGTATCGCAGCTTGCCCAGGAATTTGCGCGCCGCTACGGCTTTTAGCGACGCGATCGCCCCGACCATGTCATCTATGTTAGGAACGGCTTCATGAACCTCCGCTCATCTCTTGCCTGCACCTCGAGCGATATCGCCCGCTGGGGATTGCGCTCCGTCCTTAAGCGCCAGGGCGGCGTACTCCCCGGCCGCATCGCCATGAAAATCGACCCCGAGCTGCTAAGCGACCTCGCGGACCTTGTCGACCGCAGCGTGGTGATCACCGGCACCAACGGCAAGACCACCACCTCCAACCTCATCGCCGACGCCGTTGCCGCTAGCGGCGCCACCGTGGTATGCAACCGCGCCGGAAACAACATGGAGCCGGGCGTGGTGGGTGCACTGCTCGAGAGCCGCAGCGATCTTAAGCGTGCCGGCAGCGGCAAGCGCGTAGGCGTCTTTGAGTGCGACGAGCTCTACACGGTGCGCGTCCTGCCCAAGCTCAAGCCGACCTACTTTGTGCTGCTCAACCTGTTCCGCGACCAGCTGGACCGCTACGGCGAGATCGACCACACCCAGGACGTCATCGCCCACGCACTGGAGCTTTCGCCGGCAACGACGCTCATCTATAACGCCGACGATCCGCTGTGCGCCTCGATCGCCGCGCGCGTCCCCAACATGAGCATCGCCTTTGGCATCGACGGCGCCACGGGCACCGAGTCCGATCGCATTAGTGACTCGCGTTTTTGCTCGCAGTGCAACGCGCCGCTGGAGTACGACTATGTGCAGTACGGCCAGCTCGGAGCCTATCATTGTCCTTCGTGCGGCTGGAGTCGTCCCGCGCTGCTCCGTCGCGTGACGGACGTTGAGCTCACCTGCAACGGCTACGGCTTTGACCTGAACTTTGGACCCGATACCGACGCACCCACAACGCACATCGCCACGCGCTACAACGGCCTGTACATGGTCTACAACGTTGCCGCCGCCTTCTTTGCGGCGCGCGAGCTGGGCGTAGACGCGGCGCATCTGCAGCCCACGCTTAATGCCTACGTGCCCGCCGGCGGACGCATGGGCCGCTGGGATATTGCCGGCCGCACCGTCGAGGCCAACCTGGCCAAGAATCCCGTGGGCTTCGATCGCCAGATCCAGTCCATTAAAACAGCAGGTGGCAGGCTCTGCGCCTTCTTCCTAAACGATAACGATGCCGACGGCCACGATGTATCGTGGATCTACGACGTCGACTTTGAGCGCATCGCCGACACGCCGGGTCTTGTCGCCTTTGCCGGAGGCACGCGCGCGCACGACATGCAGGTGCGCCTCAAGTACGCCGGCATCGATGCCGCGATTATCTCGGACGTCGCGCAGGCAATTGGCGCCGTGGCAGACGAGGCCGCCGATGACACCTTCTACGCCGTCGCCAACTACACGGCCTTCCCGCCGCTGGTCAAGGAGCTCGACGGGCTGAAAGGCGCCACCGCCGACGCTGTTGCCGGGCGCGCCGTAGCCCGTGCCGACGGCAGCGCTCTTCCTGTCAGCATCGCGCCAGTCGAGCTTTCGCGCCCGCTGCGCATCGTCTACCTGTATCCCGATGCCCTTAACCTCTACGGCGACGGCGGCAACGTCATCGCCCTCGAGCGCCGCTGCGCCTGGCGTGGCATTCCCGTGCGCGTGGACGAGGTCCGTATGGGCGAGTCACTCGATCTCACCGATGCCGATATCGTCATGATGGGTGGCGGCTCCGACCGCGACCAGCTAGCCGTGGCACACGAGCTGCTCGCCCAAAAAGACAAGGTCGCGGCCTATGTTGAGGACGGCGGCACACTGCTTGCCATCTGTGGCAGCTATCAGCTGCTCGGCCGTTCGTACTACATGGGCGACGATCGCATTGAGGGCCTGGGCGTCATTGCCGCCGAAACCGTACGCGGCTCCGACCGCCTGATCGGCAACGTAGCCGTCAAAACCGATCTGGCACCTGAGCCCTTTGTGGGATTCGAGAACCACGGTGGCCGCACGCTTTTGGACGCCGAGGCCACGCCGCTCGGAACGTCCGTCGTCACGGGCACCGGCAACAACGGCGACGATGGCTTTGAGGGTCTCATCTACAAGGGCGTCATCGGCACGTACCTGCACGGACCGGCACTGCCCAAGAACCCCGAACTCGCCGACTGGCTGATCGCGCACGCCCTCGAGCGCCGCGGCGATGCGCAGGCCACGGCCCTGCTGCCGCTCAAAACCCTCGACGACACCTACGAGCACGCCGCCCACGACGCCACCATGAAGCTCCTCCCCTAACGCCCCAACCACCACAAAGGGGACAGGCACCTTTGTGGTGGTTTTTCAGTTTGCCAACGATATGTGAACAGCTAAAAAAGTCTGCTATACTCTTTCCCGCTGTCCCCATCGTCTAGCGGCCAAGGACGCCACCCTTTCAAGGTGGATATCGCGGGTTCGAATCCCGCTGGGGGCACCATTTGAATTGAAGAGCCCGTTACCCTCGCGGTAGCGGGCTTTTTGCTACCGATATGCCGGGATTCGAACCCGACAGGGTGCGGACCCCGGCATCATCGCAAAGCCAGCGGGCAAAAAATAGCAAATATGAGTACTGTTACCATTTTAGTAACAGCGATTTCATGCCTTCAGAAGGCGATTTAGCCGTCAGGCGTCCTACGGCGGAAAAATTGCAGACGTTTATCGGCTAAGTACTTGGACATATGTTGCGTAACACTACATATTTTGCAAATAAATAATGTTACAGGACTTGTGACAGTACTCATATTTGACGTTTTTTGCCCATAGCCCTTTATACCTAGGCAAATCGGCGGCAAAACGGGCTTCAAAGCGTCCTTCGCAAACAAAAACCGGGGCCCGCATGATGCGGACCCCGGCTCAATACCGTGACGATATGTCAGTTACGCCCTACACGTAGAACAGGATGTCGTCGTAGGTCGGGACCGGCCAGTAGTCGGCTGCCACGATCTCCTCCATGGCGTCCACGGCGGCACGCAGCGCATCCATAGCGGGAACGACCTCGTGCGCGTACACGTTGGCCTGCTCCTGGCCATCGAGGGCCTCAGCCTTCTGATGCACGGCGTCGAGCGCCTTGATGGAGTCGTTGATGGTGGTGATACCGTTGCAGAGCTTGTTGAGCGTGTTCTGCTCGCACTGCATGGCGGCCTCGGCACCGGCGGCACGAATAGTCTCAAGGCCCTTAGCGACCTTGGTGGCATAGGCGGTAATGACCGGGCGATAGGTACGACGCGCCTCGCGAACCATCGTGGTGGCCTCGATGTTCATGAGCTTGTTGTACTTCTCGAGCTTGCAGTCGTAGCGGCACTGAGCCTCGGCCTTGGTCAGGACACCCGTCTCCTCAAAGAGCGCGATAGCCTTTTCGGAAACAAAGGCGGGCAGGGCGTCGGCCGTGGTCTTGTTGTTGGCAAGACCACGCTTCTCGGCCTCAACGGGCCACTCGTCGGAGTAGCCGTCACCGGAGAACAGGATGCGCTGGTGGTCGGTCAGGACCTTCTTGCAGTACTCGAGCGCGGCGTCCTGGAACTCATCCTCGGGCGTACCCTCAAGCGCGTCGGCGAAGGACTTGAGCGACTTGGCCACGGCGGCATCGAGCACCAGGTTGGAGTCGGAGACGTTCTGCTCGGAGCCGCAGGCACGGAACTCGAACTTATTGCCGGTGAAGGCAAACGGGGAGGTGCGGTTGCGGTCGGTGTTGTCCTGCATCAGCTTGGGCAGGGTATCGGCGCCCAGGTCGAGCACGCCGCGCGTGGCATGGACGGAAGCCTTGCCATCGATGATCTTCTCGACGACCTCGGTAAGCTGGTCGCCCAGGAAGATGGACATAATCGCCGGAGGAGCCTCGTTGGCGCCCAGACGATGATCGTTGCCGGCCGAGGCAACGGAGGCACGCAGGAGCTCCTGATAGTTATCGACGGCCTCGATCACCGCGGTGAGGAAGACGATGAACTGCAGGTTGTCGAGCGGAGTGTCGCCCGGATCGAGCAGATTCTCGGATTCGGTGCCAAGCGACCAGTTGTTGTGCTTGCCCGAGCCGTTGATGCCCTCGAAGGGCTTCTCGTGCAGCAGGCAGACCAAGTCGTGGCGGGAGGCGATGAGCTTCATCTTCTCCATCATGACCAGATTCTGGTCGATGGCCTCGTTGACCTCGCCATAGACAGGGGCGAGCTCATGCTGGCAGGGAGCGACCTCGTTGTGCTTGGTCTTGGCGGGAATGCCAAGCGCCCACAGCTCATCGTCCAGGTCCTTCATATAGGCCGAGACGGTGGGGCGGATAGCGCCAAAGTAGTGCTCCTCGAGCTCCTGGCCCTTGCAGGGAGCAGCACCAAAGAGGGTGCGACCGGTGATGACCAGGTCCCTGCGCTTGCGGTAAGCGTCCTTCTTGATCAGGAAGTACTCCTGCTCATCGCCCACGGAAGGAACGACCTTCTTGGGGGTCTTACCAAACAGCGCCAAAACGCGCTTAGACTCACGCGAGAGCGCGGTCATAGAGCGCAGCAGCGGGGTCTTCTTGTCCAGGGCCTCGCCCGTGTAGGAGCAAAAGGCCGTGGGGATGCACAGGACATCGTCCTTAATGAAGGCGGGGCTGGTAGGATCCCAAGCGGTGTAGCCACGGGCCTCGAAGGTGGCACGCAGGCCGCCGTTGGGGAAGCTGGAGGCGTCCGGCTCGCCCTGGATGAGGTTCTTGCCCGTAAACTTGGTAATGGCGGTGCCGTCGTGGTTGGGCTCGAGGAAGCTGTCGTGCTTCTCGGAAGTAATGCCCGAAAGCGGCTGGAACCAGTGCGCGTAGTGCGTCGCGCCCTTGGAGATGGCCCAGACCTTCATGGCGTGGGCAACGGCGTTGGCCACATCCAGGTCGAGCGGCTCACCGTCCTCGAGGGTTGCAGCAAGGCGCTTCCAAATGTCCTTGGGGAGGTAGTCCTTCATGACTTCCTCAGAGAACACCATGGTCCCGAAGCGGTCAGTAAGATCGGCCATACGGAACTCCCTTCGTATCGGCACCGCGTGAGATGCGGTGTTGATTACTAACGAACGAGTCATAGCTTAGACTCGCCGTGTTTCCGCGACATTACCGTTATGTTGCTGTCGCGAAACCAATCAATGAGGTTACCCTATCGAGGCGGCGTTGCCACCCTCAACAGCCAATCAACTGCATAAATTGCAGACCTCTCCCCATGGTTTAAGGGTAGTCAATTTGGGATGGAGCTCTATTAACTGGTATTTTGCATCAGATACCAGTCTTTATAGTCCGTGCCTAGATTAGCCGCTCTGTTATAGAGAAAGCCGATAGCAAGGCATCTTTGATTGGTATCCCCGAATAACGAGTGAAACTCCACCGTGACACAGTGGTGCTGTAGAATCCTTACAACACATCACACTATTACGTATCTAGAGGAGCACAATATGCGCGTCGACGAGGTTTTTAAGCAGGCAGCATCCCAGGGCACCGCGCCCGTTTCGTTTGAGATGTTCCCGCCCAAGGGCGAGCTGACCCTCGACACGGCTCGCGAAGTGGCAGGCAATCTGTGCAAGCTTTCGCCGAGCTTTGTCTCGGTCACCTGCTCGGCCGGCGGCTCGGGCAACGGTGCCACCACCGCCCCCATCGCGCATATGATTTCGAGCGAATTCGACACGCCCTCGGTGGCACACCTTACCTGCGTGGGCCGCTCGCATGCCGATATCGCCGCCAAGATCGACGAGTATCGCGCCGCCGGGGTTGAAAACATCCTGGCCCTGCGTGGTGATCTTCCCGCTGGCGCGACTGAGGACGACAAGCCTGCCTCCGACTACGCCTACGCCCGTGACCTCATCCCCGAGCTCGTCGACGCCGGCTTTTGCGTGGGCGCCGCAGCCTACCCCGAGGGCCACATTGCCTGTGAGGATCTCAACCTCTCGGTCGAACACCTCAAGCAAAAGCAGAACGCCGGCGCGAGCTTCTTTGTGACGCAGCTCTTCTTTGATAACGAGTGCTTCTACCGTTTTCGCGAGCTTGCCGACAAGGCCGGCATCACCGTGCCCATTACCGCGGGCATCATGCCGTTTATGGGCAAGTCGCAGATCAGCCGCATGGTCTTTATGTGCGGCGCGTCGCTGCCCTCCCCCGTCATCAAGATTCTCGCCAAGTACGAGAATGACCCCGAGAGCCTGCAGGCAGCCGGTGTAGATTATGCCGCCCGCCAGCTTTGCGACCTCAAGGAGCACGGCGCCGACGGCCTGCACCTGTACACTATGAACCGTCCTGCGATCGCCGCGACCATTATGGAGCGCCTGGGGTAATGGAAAAACCGCACATCGATACAACCGCTGTCGAAGTGCCGGCCGACCTTGCGTCGCCGGCGCTTTACCGTGTCGATGCTGCGTACCATCCCCGTGTCGACCGTGCCGAGATGCTGCGGTATCTGGGTTACGGCGGCCAGCAGATTGAGCCCGAGCTGTCACGACGTATTGAGCTTGTGGTCGAGCGTCTGGAACTGGACATTGAGCCTCGTGGCGTGCGCCGCGTGTTTGCCGTCGATGCCACGGGCGTGGACGAACAAAGTGAGCCTTGCATTCGCTTGGTCGGCACCAACGTTGAGCTGCGAGGTCGCGATATCTATCGGCATCTCAAAGATGCCTGCTTTGCCGCGCTCATGGCATGCACCCTCGGCATGGACGCCGAGCGTCGCCTGCGCACCACGGGAGCCCAACATCCCCTGGAGGGCGCCGTGCTCGACGCCGCGTGCTCCGCTTACGTGGAAGCCGCCGTCGAGCAAATGGACCAGCAGGTCAAGACGGACGCCGCCGCACACGGACTCGCCGGCAACTGGCGCTTTAGTCCCGGCTACGGCGACTGCCCGCTCTCGGCCCAGCGCTCGATCGTCAATGCGCTCAACGCCACGCGGCTCATCGGGCTTACCGTCACGCCCACCAGCCTGCTCATGCCCACCAAAAGCGTGACCGCGGTGATCGGTCTGTTTGACGGCGAAGTCCACGACGCCCAAAGCCGCCCCACCTGCAATATCTGCCGCATGCGCGAGCACTGCCGCTTCCGCGCCGCCCACACCACCTGCTATTCCAGCCATTAGGAGCCCTCGATGTTTACTCCGCTTATCACTCATGATTCTGACGGCACTGCATTGGCGGCACCCGTTGATGCCGCACGTCGCAACGGTGCCACGTACAAGACACACACGATCGACGATCTGCGCATTAAGGACGATCGCCTGCGTGCGGCCATCGAGGGCACGGGACACCTGCTGTTCGACGGCGGCATGGGCACCATGTTGCAGGCCGCCGGCATGAAGGCAGGCGCCCTGCCCGAGCTGCTCAACTTTGAGGAGCCCCAGGTCATTACCGATATTCAGCGTCAGTACGTCGAGGCCGGCTGCGACGTGATCACCGCCAACACCTTCGGCGCCAACGCCCACAAGCTCGACGGTGCCGCCACCGTAGCAGACGTCTTTGCCGCGGCCGTCACCTGCGCCCGCGAGGCCGGCGCCCGCTACGTCGCCGGCGACATCGGCCCCATCGGCGCGCTGCTTCGCCCCTTGGGCACCCTCAGCTTCGACGAGGCCTATGACCTCTTTGCCGAGGAGGTGCGCGCGGGCGTCGCCGCGGGCGTGGACCTCTTTATTATCGAGACCATGACCGACCTTGCCGAGATCAAGGCGGCCGTCCTCGCCTGCCGCGAGAACTCCGACCTGCCCGTCTTTGCCACCATGACCTTTGAGGAGGACGGCCGCACCTTCTTGGGAACGAGCCCCGAGGTCGCCGCCATCACGCTCGACGCTATCGGCGCTGACGTCCTGGGTATCAACTGCAGCCAAGGACCGGCCGAGCTACGAGGACTCGCCGCACGTATGCTCACCGTTACCGACAAGCCCGTTATGGTGCAGGCCAACGCAGGACTGCCCCACGTGGACGACGATGGCAACACCGTCTTTGACATCCAGGTCCCCGAATACGCCAAGGCCGTCGCCGGCATGATCGCCGACGGCGTGAGCGTCGTGGGCGGTTGCTGCGGCACCACGCCGGCGCACATGGCGGCCCTGCGCACGCTTATCGACAACCACACGCCCAGCCCGCGCCGCCGCAAGCCCAGCATGTCGGTCACGAGCGCCCAAACGGTCGTGGACCTTCCCTGCGACGGCCACAAGATCGCCGTCATCGGCGAGCGCATCAACCCCACCGGCAAAAAGCGCCTGCAGCAGGCCCTGCGCGACGGCGACCTGGACTACGTCGTAAGCCAAGGCATCAGCCAGCAAGAGCAGGGTGCCGACATCCTGGACGTCAACGTGGGCCTGCCCGAGATCGACGAGGTCAAGATCATCCAACAGGCGACCGAGCAGCTCCAGGGTTCCACGCTGCTGCCGTTGCAGATCGACTCCACCGACCCCGCAGCCGTCGAGGCAGCCGTGCGCCGCTACGCCGGCAAGCCCATCATCAACTCGGTCAATGGCAAACGGCAAATCATGGACGAGATCTTTCCCCTAGTCGCCCACTACGGCACCAACGTTGTCGGCCTCACGCTCGACGAAGACGGCATCCCCGATACCGCCGAGGCTCGCTTCGCCATCGCCGAGCGCATCGTGGCCGAAGCCGCCCGTTACGGCATCGGACCGGACCGCATCCTCATCGACTGCCTGGTCATGACCGCCTCGACCAATCAACGCCAGGCCGAACAGATTCTGCGCGCCATGTCCCTGTGCAAGGAACGCCTGGGCGTCAAGTGCGCGCTCGGCGTGTCGAACATCAGCTTTGGCCTGCCTGCCCGCCCGCTGCTGGGCTCGGTCTTTTTGGCCGCCGCCTTTGGCGCGGGCCTCGATGCCCCCATCATGAACCCGGGCTCCAAGCGCTTTATGGATACCGTCTACAGCTATCGCGTCCTGAGCGTTGAGGACGAGGGCTCGACCGGATACATCGAACGCTACGCCGGCTGGACCGATCCGTACAAGATCGCCGCGAACCCGGCGGCGGCTCAGGCAGTATCGACCGACACCGCGCCCGCTGCTGGCACCGCCGGCACTGACAGCAACGACGACCCGATTCGTCGCATGGTCGTCTCGGGCCGCAAAGGCGAGATCGCGGCCGAGACCGAGCGTCTGCTGGCAGACCACGACGCCATGGACCTCATCAACAATCACTTTATCCCCGCCCTTGACGAGGTTGGCGTCCTCTTTGACCAGGGAAAGTTCTTCTTGCCGCAGCTCATGGCCTCGGCCGAAGCCGCGCGCGTGGGCTTTGACACCATTAAGCGGCTGATGCCCGCCGGCGAGATTGCCGATAAGGGCAAGATCTGCGTGGCCACCGTGAAGGGCGACATCCACGACATCGGTAAGAACATCGTCAAGATGCTGCTCGACAACTACGGCTATACCGTCTTTGACCTAGGCCGCGACGTCGATCCGCAGGAGGTGCTCAAGACCGTCAAGGAGCGCGACATTAAGCTCGTCGGCCTCTCGGCGCTTATGACTACCACAGTCGTCGCCATGGAGGAGACCATCAAGCTGCTCCATGCCGAGGTTCCGGGCGTCAAGGTCATCGTGGGCGGCGCCGTGCTCACCCCCGAATACGCCAAGCAGATTGGCGCGGACTACTATGCCAAGGACGCCGCCGAGAGCGCGCGTATCGCCGAAGAGGTCTTTGGCCGGTAACACAACGGAAACAACCCCGCACCAAAACGTGCCGCATGTGCCACTTGGCGCGTGCGGCACGTTAGAATAGAGGGGACTATGCTCGTTTTGGCAGATAGGAGCGCAAGGATGGCGATCACGCCTGCAGAAATCGCGGAAACCCGCGGCATGGTTGAGGAGCAGAACCTCGACATCAGGACCATCACCATGGGTGTTTCGCTCATGGGTTGCGGTGACGAGAACCTCGACCGCATGTGCACGAAGATCTACGACCACGTGACGCACACGGCTGAGCACTTGGTCGAGACCGCCGAGAACCTCGAGCGCGAGTACGGTATCCCCATCGTCAACAAGCGCGTCTCCGTCACCCCGGTGGCGCAGATCGCCGCCTGTTGCAAGGATGAGGACCTCACCCCCATCGCGCATGCCCTCGACCGTGCGGCCGAGACCCTCGGCATCGACTACCTGGGCGGCTTCTCCGCGCTCGTCCAGAAGGGCATCGGCGACGCCGACCGCCGCGTTATCCAGTCCATTCCGCAGGCGCTCGCTACCACGAGCCGCGTCTGCTCTAGCGTTAACGTCGCCAGCCTGCGTGCCGGCATCAACATGGACGCCGTGCTCATGGCCGCGCAGACCATCATCGACGCCGCCAAGCTCACGGCCGACCAGGACTCCGTCGGCGCCTCTAAGTTTGTCTGCTTCGCCAATATGGTCGAGGACTCCCCGTTTATGGCGGGCGCCGTCCACGGCGGCGGCGAGGCCGACGCCGTCATCAACGTTGGTGTCTCGGGCCCTGGCGTTATGGCCGCAGCCTTGGAGACGCTGCCCGATTCCGCCTCGATGATGGAGGTCGCCGAGAAGATCAAGCAGACCGCCTTTAAGATCACCCGTGCCGGCGAGCTCATGAGCCGCGAGGCCGCCCGTCGCCTGGGTGTCGAGAAGGGCATTGTCGACCTGTCGCTGGCTCCCACGCCTGCCATTGGCGACTCCGTTGCCCGCATCCTCGAGATCATCGGTGTTGGCACCTGCGGTGGCCCGGGCACGACCTGTGCGCTCGCCATGCTCAACGACGCCGTCAAGAAGGGCGGCGTCATGGCCAGCTCCAGCGTCGGTGGTCTCTCGGGCGCCTTTATCCCCGTGTCCGAGGACGCCGGCATGATCGCCGCCGTCGAGGCCGGCGCGCTCTCGCTCGAGAAGCTCGAGGCCATGACCTGCGTGTGCTCCGTCGGCCTGGACATGATCGCCATCCCCGGTGACACCCCAGTCGAGACCATCGCCGGCATCATCGCCGACGAGATGGCCATCGGCGTCATCAACAACAAGACCACGGCCGTCCGTGTGATTCCTGCCATCGGCAAGGGCGTGGGCGACTGCGTCGAGTACGGCGGCCTGTTCGGCCGTGCACCCATTATGCCGGTGAACCCCAACGCCGGCACCGTGCTTGCCCACCGCGGTGGTCGATTCCCGGCGCCGCTGAACTCGCTGAAGAACTAGCTAGGGGATACGGGCGAGGAGCCCCGCTGCCCGGCGGCAGGCATATAAGGTCGCCTGCTCGGACAGTCCTGGCTCGCACGGAGAGCACATTAAGTGCTCTCCGGCTCGTGCGGAACTCGCGATCGACCTTATATGCCTGCCGCCGGGCAGCGGGGCTCCCGCACAACGGGACCTCGGTTGGGTTCTGTCCCTTTGGCAGTCGCTTCGCTTCTGCCCACCCTGGCTGATGCGGTGGTTTGGCGTTGGAACGGTTCTTTCTGATATATGCTGGTTGCGGCTCTTCTTTTTGGGAGGGGCCGCTTTTTGTTGTAAGGGGGATGGCCCGTGGCTGATGATTTGGTTCGTTCTGAGCTGCTTTCCGTGGATTGGGATGATGAATGGATGCGCCTGCAGGCTACTCGGCATCGGGCTGATGACTCTTTTGAGTGGGACAAAAGAGCCCGGCATTTTCGGCCGCTTGAGACTGCTCCGTATGCCCGGGATTTTATGAAGCTGTTGGCGCTCCAGCCTGGTGAGTCGGTGCTTGATATGGGGTGTGGGGCTGGGTCGATTGCTATTCCGCTTGCGCAAGCCGGGCATCCTGTGATTGCAGCCGACTTCTCCCCCGCTATGTTGGGCACCCTTGATGCCGGCATTGAGTATTACGGGCTCGAGGGGCGCATAACGCCGCTTGAGCTTGCTTGGGATGATGATTGGGATTTGGTTGGACCGGTCGCGAAAGCGGTGGATGTTGCCTTTGCCAGTCGGTCGGTTACGACGACCGATCTAAAAGGTGCGCTTGCCAAGCTCGACCGTACGGCTCGTCGGCGTTGTGCTGTCACGATGGTCGCCAACTCCAGCCCGCGCTATGATCTGCACTTGATGAACGCTATCGGCGCCTCGGTTACCTGCAGCAATGGCTTTGTGTACGCCTTCAACATCCTCATTCAGATGGGTGCGTTGCCGCAGGTTACATACTTTGAATCGCCTCGTCGCGACACCTTCGATAGCCTTGAGGCGGGCGTAGCAGATTTTTCCCGTATGCTCGAGCATGGCAACGAGGATAAGATCGACCGCCTGCGCGACTATATCGCTCAGCACATGATTGAGAACCCCCGTGCCGGTGAGCCGGGCTCCAAGGGCGTGCCGCAGGGGCGCTATATGCTCGACCATATCCGTAAGGTTCGCTGGGCGTTTATTGCATGGGAACCGGCCTCTGAATCCCGCTCGTAGCCCGTTCACAGCCCGCACTGCCCATCACCTCGGCATCCGCATTCTTTTTGAACTGGGCAAACGCGCTCCACACCGCGCCGTTCCTGCGCTATCGTGGGACAGTTCACGTAGATTAAGGCCCCATCGTGGGGCGCCCCATACATAGAAAGCGAGAACCCATGGCACTGACAGGAGCCCAGGTCAAGCAGCTTCGCAGCATGGTCCATCACCTCAACCCCGCCATCATCATCGGTAAGTCCGATGTCAACGAGGGCACCGTCGAGCAGACGGTCGCCTACCTGGAGAAGCACGAGCTCGTTAAGTGCTCCGTGCTCGATGGCTCCAGTCTTTCCGCCCGCGAAGCCGCCGAAGAGCTCGCCGAGCGCTGCCACGCCGAGGTCGTCCAGGTCATCGGCCGCAAGTTCTCGCTGTATCGCGAGTCCTCGCGCAAGGACATCGAGAAGATCAAGCTCGTCTAAGAGCCAATGATCCGGCGAGCCAACACATAGCAAGCTTACGGGCGCCCAAGTACTTCGGGCGCCCGTTTTTTATCGCTCGACCAGCACGCGATTGAGCCGCCCCTCCACCAAGCGCTCGTATAGACGCCGCGTCTCGGGCTCGGGCACGCCATTGACCTGCTCCCTCAGATGGTGCATATGTCCGCTGTATAGCTCGACGATATCGCGCCGCCGCCCCGCCGCACTGTAGACACGCATGGCGCAGCGCACCATATCCTCACGCGCCGTTTCCTGTCGAAGCCCCGACTCCGCCAGCCAAATCGCCGACTGCAGATCGTTTTCTTCTAGAGCGGCATTTGCTCCCTTAATCATGCAATCGATGTACTTTGACTGCATAATGCGTCGCATACGCAAAAAGTAGGTGGGATTACAGCCATTGGGAACATACAGCGGTCCGGCATAAAGCTGCTCAATCTTAAGGCACAGCTCAACTAAATGGGGCCCGCGCGCACCCGTGCGATTTCCCAAAACCTCGCGGCTTATCTGGTCAAACAGCCGTACATCGGTCTTGACGTAGTCGCCGTTGAGTCCGATGCATTCATTTTGGATGAGCACACACGACTTGCCATCCGGCGTCGGTCCCAAAGCCGACCGCAAGCGCGATATCGTCGAGTACAGGTTGTTGCGGGCGCTATTGAACTCGGCATGGGGCCACAACTCCATGGCCAGCGTCTCACGATCGACGAGCGCATCCATGCCCAGCGCAAGCCGCTCGGCAAGTGTCGCCGCCTTCTTGCGGCGCCACATTTTGTCCGTGATGGGAAACCCGTCGCGCTCGGCGCGAAACGCACCAAACATGCGAATCTCGATATGGTCGATGGTATCAACGGCTTCAACCTCGCCGGCCTGGAACAGGCGCTCGCCCTCCCCTTCCAAATCGTCGCGCAGCGAGTACCGCGACAGCTCGCGCACGGGAAGCTTCTTGCGAATCCTGGTCGCCGGCTCGCCCAGACAATGCATGGCAAGGCGCGCAAAGAGCCGATACGATGGTTCCAGAATCCCCGCGCGATTCATGGACATCCAGGCCGCAAGATCGCTATCTCGCCCCGCGCAAGCCAAATGCAGCGCCACCATCCAGGCTTCTGCACCACCAACCTGCGTCTGGCTTATATCGAGCAACTCCGCTTCCTCGCGCACCGAAACCATCGAGGTGTTACGCAGATACGCCGCACGCTCCAGCAGCAATGCGTTATCGCGCATGTACGCAATCGACTCCTCGGCAAGTTTGAGCACTTGGACCGCACGGAACTTTGCATTAACCGGCCGTCCCTCTGCCATCGACTGCCAGCCTTCTAGCAACAGGCCAAACAGCTGAATCTGGTTGTCGCGCATGCGCACGGCAAAACGATCGAGCTCGTTGAACGCCGCGTCGTCGGTTACCGGCAAGCCGGAAAGGAGCCGCCGTGCCGCCAACACCATGCGCACCCAGATAGCCATCGCCTTAAGCCCACGTACGTCGAGCGCCTCCCGCACCACCGTCATCTCGTCGTCGCGCTCGTCGGTTCCCGTAAACGACCCGTCAAAGAGCTCCACCAGCATGCTATCGGCCCGTATAACAATCCCCGCGATGTCGAGCTCGCAGTCGTAGGCCTTGCTCGTTTTGAGCTGCTGTAGAACGCCGCCGTCATCTCCCCGTTCGGTCAGGCAGCGCTTGACCTCGATATGCGCAGACAACATATCGAGTGCGGTATGGGATGTCTCGATTTCTGGCACGGCCAGGTTCGTAGGAAGCCCAAGCCCGTTGTCCCCATAGCAAACAGCCGTCAGTGTCTGGGCCACCCTCCATGAAACAGGGTCTATTTCGCAGGCCGCCCGTTCGCCCCCGCGCTCGATAACCGATGCCATATAGCGAGCGAGCTTTGTATTGGACACGCTGACCGCTGCCAGATACACGCCGAGCGCCTCGGCAGGCGTTGGCTCTGGAGCCGGATCGTCGGCATCGATCGTGCCCAGCGCTGCTCGGCAGATATCGGCCCCGTGCCCCGTCAGAGCCAAATCGACCCCATACTGCCCAGCAAGTTCAAGGACCGCTTCACGGTCCAAAAAGGCGTCCGCCAGGCCCATCGCCGCATCGCATCTACCCGCCTTAAGCAAAATCCGGGCCGCCCTCGGAACAAGTTCGGGGCGAACCTCGGCCACCAACTTACGCAAACGCAAGCGTCCGTTATCCTCCGTGCCCAGACACGTAAAACTCCGCTCGGCGGGATCCAAGCCAAAGATCGGGTAGTCGCGTACAAAGTAGGACTGGTCGACCATCGACAGCCTCACCCCGCAAGCCTCGAGTTCTGCGATATTGCCCTCGCCCATCAAAATCATGAGACATGCCACGCAAAACAGCGCATTATTGTCGAGCGAAGCCAGATCGACAAGTGCCGCGCCATATACGTTGACAATCTCGTTTTCAAGCAGACCGGCTACGTCGCCTTGGCCATACAGACCCGCCTGCAATGCCGAGACGAGCTCGGGCACACCCTGCGTGAGCTGATAAAAGTCGAGCGATGTGCTGATCGAAAACGCCGATGCCCACGCCGAATACTCATAGGCATGCACCTTGAGCATCTGCGCATTGATCTTAACCGAATCGCCCAGCCCATGAATCAGCTGACGATTTGAAGGACGGCAGGAGATAAAGACCCCTACCCCCATAGCGCGCAGGCCGCGAATCCTGTCGATGAGGTCTTCGGTATCGCGCTGATCGAGGTTTGGCACATTATCAATCGCGATAAGGGAGTGCGGTTTGTCTTTGAGTTCTTCGGTGACCACCTCGAGCTGCATAAACACCTCGCGCCCAGTGGCGCGATCGGCCTCGATAATCCGCACGGGGCCTCGCGTCGGGTCGCATTTAACCTCATGGGTGTACTGCAGCAGCACCGAGGTCTTCCCAAACCCGTCGGGCGCATAGAGAACCACGATGCCGGCCTTTCGGCCCTTGGCGATAAGCTCATTTAGCAGACGCTCACGTCGCACCATATAGCCTCCGCCCAACGGCATCAGCTCGAGCTCGTCTATACCGCTCAAATCGTTTACCATGCCCGCTCCTCTACTCGACCGTATGGACACCGTAACCGCAAGACCATACAAGCCGCACCATGAATAGAGCGGTTTTGTGTTTTAGGTTGTCTTTCGGTACGCAAGCGGCAAGTTTTTGTACAGCGAGGGCCGATTGTTATTAATCCCCCGACTAATCGGTCTTTGAGCAGGTAAATGTGCTTGTCGGCTTGTCCCATCCCAGTGGCAGTGTAACTCATATGAACATGGTTCACCCCTGTCATTCAACTCGCCTAGCACCCGCTACCGTCTGCGACCTTTTAGTGGCATTTTTGCATAGAATCTGGTATGGAATGAATCAAGCTGTTGGGCATTCGCCATCCGTCAAGCTTGCGGCAAGATTTTGGTCAAGCGGGCGGAAAGGGATAGCAAAAAGGCCCCCGCAAAGCGGAGGCCTTAGGCAAGGCTATGTCGAGGTGCAGGATTCGCGCTACTCGCAGAGCGAAAGGGCGGCCTCGTCGGCAACGACAACGCAGTTGGTGTGCAGCTGCAGGATCGAAGCCGGGCACTTGGGCGTAACCGGACCATAGCACATATCGTGCACGGCCTGAGCCTTGGCCTCGCCGTTGGCGACGACCAGGATCATGCGGGCATACATGATGGTCTGAGTGCCCATGGTGTAGGCCTGACGGGGAACATCGTCGATGCTGTCGAACAGGCGGCTGTTGGCCTGAATGGTGCTCTCGGTGAGGTCGACACAGTGCGTGCCCTTGGAGAAGTGGTCATCGGGCTCGTTGAAGCCGATGTGGCCGTTGTTGCCAATGCCGAGCAGCTGCAGATCCGGGTAACCGGCGGCCGCGACGATCTTGTCGTACTCAGAGCAGGCAGCGGCGGCGTCGGGGTTGGAACCGTCGGGCACATGCGTGTTGTTCAGGTCGATGTTGATGTGATCGAAGAAGTTCTCACGCATGAAGTAGTGATAGCTCTGGGGATCGTCGTGCGAAAGGCCGCGATACTCGTCCAGGTTGTAGGTGCTGACCTCGGCAAAGTCGACGTCGCCCTTCTCGTACCAAGCAGCGAGCTGCTTGTAGGCACCGATCGGGGTGGAGCCGGTGGCAAGGCCCAGCACACAGTCGGGCTTGAGGATAACCTGCGCCGAGATGATATTGGCGGCCTTGCGGCTCATATCCTCGTAGTCTTTAGCTTTAATGATCTTCATTACGCGTCCTTTCTCGTACAAGAGAGGCAAGGCTCCCTTTACAAGCACTTGCCCGCGGCCCGCGTCGGCCGCAACCAACGTGTGCGGCCACCAGGGCGAGGTCGCGTAATGTATGTGTCTCGTGTCTAGCCGCGTCGAGGCCCCTGCCCGTCCACGGTGACCCGAAGCCTTTTAGCTTCGGACAAATCCCATCTTGCCACGGAGGGCGTCCTCTTTCAAGGGCGCCCTCCGTAAACGTGTTTGAATTGTAGGCTAATGGCCACGTGCACTTGCTATCGCTCGCGAGCAACGATGAGCTGGTCCATCTCTTCGACATGCACGCCAACGGAGCCCTTGATGCTCGAGAACTCAACGGAGTTGCACACCAAGATGGGAACCGTCACATCGTAGCCCTCGGCAGCAATTGCCTCGCGATCGAACTCAATGAGTACATCGCCCTTATGGACGATGTCACCCACTTGCGCATGTACGGTAAAGTGCTTGCCCTCGAGCTGAACGGTATCCAAACCAACGTGAATGAGCACGTCCAAGCCATCGACCGTGTTAAGCGCAACGGCGTGTCCCGTGGGAAAAATAGCCTCGACCTTGGCATCAGCCGGCGCGATCACGCGCGTTCCGGTGGGCTGAATCGCCACGCCCTGGCCCAAAAGGCCGGTAGCAAACGTCTGATCGTTTACCTCGGAGAGCGGAATAACGTCACCCGAGATGGGAGCATCCAACGTAAGGACTCGACCACGCATACCAAAAGACCTTAGGACTTTAGTGAACATGCTCCCCCTCGGACATACCGATCAACCAAAATAACCTTAACAGTTTACCACTTGGCACCCGTTTTTGACCATTAGGGAAGTTCGCGCTTGACAACCTCGACGATGTCGTCGACAACGCGCTGGGTCAGCTCGTGCGTCTCGGCCTCGGCCATCACGCGGACCAGCGGCTCGGTACCGCTCGGGCGCACCAGAATGCGACCGCGGCCGTCAAGCTCCTTCTCGGCAGCAGCGACGGCATCCCAGATGGGCTGGCAATCGTCCAGACCGGCCTTGTTGTCCGAATGCACGTTGACGAGTACCTGCGGGTACTTCTTCATGATGCCGGCAAGATCGGTGAGGGTACGACCGGTGCGCTTGAGCACGGCCAGCAGCTGCAGAGCCGTCACCAGGCCGTCACCGGTGGTGTTGTGCTCCAGGAAGATGATGTGGCCGGACTGTTCGCCGCCGATGACGGCGCCGTCCGCGAGCATGCGCTCCAGAACGTAGCGGTCGCCCACGGCGGTCTGAACCATCTCGAAGCCCTGCTCCTTCATGGCGATGGAGAAGCCCAGGTTGCACATGACGGTCGAGACGATCTCGGAGTTGGCGAGCTTGCCACGGGCGGCCAGGTCGGAGCCGCAGATGGCCAGGATGTAGTCACCGTCGATCTCATTGCCCTCACTGTCCACGAACAGCACGCGATCGGCGTCGCCGTCGTGGGCCAGACCGATATCGGCGTGGGTGCGCAGCACGAGCTCGCGCAGGGGCTCAAGATGGGTGGAGCCGCACTCGACGTTGATGTCGGTGCCGCAGTAATCGGTGTTGATGGCATGGACCGTGGCGCCCAGGCGCTGCAGTGCGGCGGGCGTGGTCTGGCAAGAAGCACCATGGCCGCAGTCGACGGCAACGACCAGGCCGTCGAGCCTCAGGCCATCAAGTGTATCGATGGCGTGGTCAACGTATGCCTTGCGAGCGTCCTTCATCTTGATAATGTGGCCCACGCCGGCACCGGTCGGCAGCGTGTCGGCAGCCATGGCCTCCTCGGACATGACCCAAGCGCTAATCTCCTCCTCGACCGCGTCGGGAAGCTTCATACCCTTGCGGCTAAAGAACTTGATGCCGTTGAACTCCGGCGGATTATGCGAAGCAGAGATGACGATGCCGCCGTCGAGCTCGTTTTGAACGGTGAGCAGCGCCACGGCAGGCGTGGGGATGACGCCGCAGCAGTGCGGACGGCCGCCCTCGGCCATGATGCCGGCGGTCAGAGCGCTCTCGAGCATGGTGCCCGAAAGACGCGTGTCGCGGCCGACGCAGATATCCGGACCAAGAAACTTGGTCGCCGCGCGGCCCAGGCGAAACGCGAGGTCGCACGAGAGGTCGGCATTGGCGACGCCACGGACGCCGTCGGTACCGAAGATGTTCTGGGGCATAGGATCGCTCCTTCCCTAGCAGGCGATACGCAACCGCCCACCCTAGTCGAAAAAGAAAAGCGGGACCCGCCAAGGAATCGGCAGGCCCCGCTTGTACATTGTATCTCGAAAGGAGATAAAACCTTAGCGCTTGGAGAACTGGGGAGCGCGGCGGGCCTTCTTGAGGCCGTACTTCTTGCGCTCGACCACGCGAGCATCGCGCGTAAGGAAACCGGCCTTCTTGAGGTCAGCACGGTAGTCGCCAGCGTTCAGAAGAGCGCGAGCGATGCCCAGGCGCAGAGCGCCGGACTGACCGGAGATGCCGCCGCCATCGCACAGAGCGATAACGTCGAACTGACCGGCGGTGTCGGTCACCTTGAAGGGAGCAAGGGCGTTCTCAACGAGCTGATGACGGCCGAAATACTGCTCGGCGTCACGCTTGTTGATGGTCACCTTGCCGGTGCCGGGGACGAGACGGACGCGGGCGACGGCGTTCTTACGACGGCCGGTACCCTGGTAGACAACGGTGTTCTCAGCCATCTTTAAGCCTCCAGCTCAATCTTCGTGGGGTTCTGGGCAGCATGCGGATGCTCGGCACCAGCGTAGACCTTAAGCTTGGTCATCTGGGCACGGCCGAGGGTGGTCTTGGGCAGCATACCGCGAACGGCGCGCTCGATGACCTTCTCCGGGTGCTTCTCCATAGCCTGGCGGAAGCTCTCAGCCTTGAGGCCGCCGTTGTAGCCGCTGTGGCGATAATAGGTCTTCGTGTCGGCCTTGTTACCGGTAAGCTGGACCTTATCGGCGTTGATGACGACAACGAAGTCGCCGCAGTCGCTGTTGGGCGTGAACTGGGGCTTGTTCTTACCGCGCAGGATCATTGCGATCTGGGTGGCAAGACGGCCCAGGACAGCACCATCGGCGTCGACGAGAACCCAGTTGCGCTGGACCTCGCCCTGCTTGGCGTAGTGAGTCGATTTCGAAATCACTTAGACTCCTCCATGTACAGTACGTGTTGTTACAGAGATTCACGGGGCTCTGCAAGTAACCCGTCCATATTACCCCGCTCGCCGTACGAGTCAACAGGTATTTTGGCTCCGACCAGAGTTTCTGCACATGTCATCCACGAGCCATAATTTTTCCAGCTCTTTAGCTGTTGTCATTTTTTGAGGGTTCGCTATCGCTAGCGCTCAACGAACTCTTGGATTTCCGCGAGCAGGCGCTTTGCCTCCTGACGGCCCTGGATATACAGGTCCAAAAGCTTTGCCGGATCGTGCTCGACATGGCCGACCTCGACCGGCTTTTGCGGAGCGACGACCAACGCACGGCCCTCGCGCTCATACTTCCACAGGTGCATGCGCTGGATGTTGTAACGGTCGTGGCGCGTCTCGATAGCCTCGAGCAGGTAGGGGTAGTCGGCATAACGCGCACGCGCGGCCGGCAAAAACTCGTAGGGTTTTTTCTCGTACGAGCGGTCCTGCGTGACGATGACGACCGCACGGTCGAAGCCCGCCTCCTCGAGCACATGCTCGATAGGAACCGAATCGGCCACGCCGCCGTCGACGTATTTGTGCCCGTCAATCTCGACCGGCGGCGTCACCAGCGGCAGCGACGTCGAAGCGCGCGCGGCATCAAGGTCAAGTACGGCGCTTTTGACCGGGAGATACGTGGCGGTTCCAAAGAGCATGTCCGTCGCGACGGCGTACATCTCGATGGGGCTCGCGTCGAACGTCTCGTTGTCAAAGGGATCCAAGCGGTCCTGGACATCGTTGAAGATAAAGTCGTAACCCACAATGGAGCCCGTGGACGCAAACGATGCGGCGCCCATGAAGCGGTTGTCGTTGCAGAAAGCCAGGTTGATGCGGTTGGCACGGCCGATCTGGTGCGATTTGTAGTTCACGCCGTTGAGGGCGCCGGCCGATACACCGTAGACAGCCGGAATCTCGACGCCGGCCTCCATGAGAACGTCGAGCACGCCCGCGGTAAACTGCCCACGAAAACTGCCACCCTCCAAGACGAGCGCGACCTTGCCGGCGTTCTTTGCCTTATCTTCTGCAGTCATATTGACCTCCTGCGATTGCGTTTTGGCTTTCTTCTACCCAGTTTTAGGATGGCGAGAGCGCGGGTTTTTCGAGGAGGTAGGTGAAGCGGAAAGTGTGTCCCAGTTTGAGGCGAGATTCCGGGACGTGCTTTCCGCTTGGACCGCCGCTGGGAAAGCGCGCCCCGTTCTGAGCGCGGATTCCGGGATGAACTTTCCGCTAGCCATTCATTTGGAAACTGCATCCCATTCCGAACGAGGATTCCGGGATGTACTTTCCGCTTGAGCTGCCATTGGGAAAGCATATCCCACTCTACGGCTCGATTCCGGGTCGCAGTTTCCGCTTGAGGCATCATCCGGAAACTGCGACCCAGTCTGAGCGCGGATTCCGGAATGCGCTTTCCGCCCGGGCTGCCATTGGGAAAGCGTGTCCCGGCCTGCGTTGACGCGGCGTTTTCTTTACGCTCGCGTCCTGCGCAGAGTTCGATTCTCCGCGGTACGGGGGGATCCGTTGATGTGGCGCATGGCAGGCTGAGATTCGATAACATCGCATCCGTTTTGAGTCGGAAGTTTGCGCGGAGAATCCGCGTATTTGCTTCGCAAATACGCACCGGCTTCGGCCGCCTGCCGGCGCCCTCGCCCGCTCACTACAAACGCTCCGCGTTTGCTTAACGCTCGCGCCCTGCACAGAGTTCGATTCTCCGCGGTACGGACTAGAAATAAAAAGGCAGGTAGATACGAATATCTACCTGCCTGTTGCTTATGGTGGAGGCGCGGAGAATCGAACTCCGGTCCACGAAAGCCCCCTGATTGGCATCTCCAAGCTCAGTCGCTGGTTTAGTCTCGGACGCTTTGCGCGCAGCGACACGCTCGCGGCATCCCAACCGGTTCGGTCTTAGCCCGCGCCATACCGATTACGTGCGCGGGAGCATTCCCCTAAAATGACGTCGCGCCGGTGTCGGGGAAATCACCGGGTTGACGCGCCGCTATAAACTAAGCAGCGAGAGCCATAGGCTCAAAAGAAGAGTTGTTGTCAATTCAATTTGACGGTACCCCTGTTTAACGAGGCGAGGAGACCTCGGCCTGCTTCCTCTCTCAGAGCTATCGTGTCGAAACCAGTCGCCCCCGAATGTCGGGAAAGTCTGGATGGTATCGGGCCTACAAACACCCGATAACCGTCGACTTTTCAAGGAACATACGGGGCGAGCCCCGCTTGTGATGAGTTATCTTACCACGTTCTGAAAGCAGGCAGCTGTTCTATGCACGAGCTGTGAAGACCCCAATGTGCGCTGCACTTCGCACTTTTGTTACCGATCGCGTCACGTATATTTTCGCCAAGCAAAATTGACCCGCCGAAAGGACCGTTATGGATACCAAGCAGCAACTCGTCAATGCCCTCGCAGGCCTGGGCTCAACCATTACCGAAGCCATGGATGTCATCGAAGGCTTTGTCCCCTGTGGACATCCCGCCCTCACGGTATCGAACGCACTCGTCGCGCTGGACGCTGACGATGATGCAGCTCTCGCCCAGCAGCTTGAGACCGTCGAGGGCTTTATCGACCACGTGAGTGAGAACCGCGGCGTGGCCGCCTACCACGACATCGAGGTCGAGCTCGCGGGTCCCAAAGCCGATCTGCTCGCAGCAATCCGCGAGGTAGGCGCCCTTATGCAGACCGCAGGCGTCAAGAACACCCAGGTCAACGAGTGGGTCTACCGCAGCCTGGCAGCACTCGACAGCTCTGACGAAAAGGCAGCCGAGCAGCTCGCAGAAAGTCCCGCCATTAAGGCCGAGCTTTTGTAAATAGCAGACGCGGGCCCCTTGGCGCATCGTCGTCCAAGAGGCCCGCAAACAGTTCGCGTTAACCGATAGCCGCGCCGCCGCGTTCGGTCAAAGCCAGAATCGGCATCATTTGGCGCGGGGTCTTTGCTGCAAGATCGGCATGTTCGAGCAGCTTGCGATCGTTGGTCACCAAGTAATCGACCTGTGCGCGCTTGCACGCGGCGAGCACCAAGTTGTCCTCGTAATCGCGATGGAGCGTCAGATATTTGTCGGCTAGCCACAGATCGGATGCATCAGCGCCCACGGCCGTGGCGTTTTCGGTCATGTTCCGAACAAACGCCAACGCCGCATCGCCAATTGCACGGGCAGACGCCTCGTCGAGCGCTCCCCCGCTGGCAAGAACGCTGCGCTTCAGTTCGTGTTGGACAACGTACAGCACGTCCTTGGCGATATGCACCGGAAAGAACAGCAATGCCCCCGTCTCCGTCGCCTGACCAATAAACGCACGCGCGGCAAGCGACTCGGCATGGTCGACGCAAAACGAATCAACCCATACGTTGGCGTCTACCATGATCTTGAGAGGCGCCCCACTCACTGGATCATCCCCTTTTGGCGATAATGCTCATCCATGGCTTCGGAATAGATTGTGTCCCAACCGCGATCGTCGGATACGGGCGACGGAGCGATGCCCAGGTCCGCGTAAAGCTGATCCGCCGCCGCCCATGATGCGGCGAACGGAGTATCGTGCGCGACGGTTTGTTGCCGACCATCAACGGCAGACAGCACTTCCTCACACTGCCCGCCACCCTGTGCGACCTTGACCACAACCTTTTTGATGAGCTCGGGCAGTGACCTGCCCGAAAGCTGCAGCGCCTCCTCGGCACGGTTCTTAACCTGGCGATCCACGCGAACGTTCACCTGCGCCATGCCGCCAACGGTAGCCATCTCAACCTCACCTTCAGCATTTGCTAGCTTTGCTAGCACGAGCATATATCCGCGCTAACCTCTCGTCAAACAAAAGAAGGCCTGCACCCTGGCGGCTGCGGTGCCGCCCGAATGCAGGCCATATACTCAATCGAAAACGCTAACGCAAGTACGCCTTTGCGTTGCCCAGGCTGTAGGCGATCGTTGAGCCGTTGTGCAGCAGTGACGACGTCTGCGGAGTGATCATGCCGGTAATGCCCAGCGCCAGGAGCGCCGAGTTGGTGAGCATCACCTTAGAGTAGGAGCTCGTCAGACGATCAACGAGGCCCTGACTCATGCGGCGCAGGCGCACGATCGCGGCGAGATCCGTGTCAGTCAGGATGATATCGGCGACCTCCTTGGCGATGTCGCTTCCGCCACCCATCGCCAAGCCCACGTCGGCCAAACCGAGCGCCGGCGAATCGTTAACGCCGTCGCCCACCATGGCAACGTGACGCCCCTCGCCCTTAATGCGCTCCACATAGGCGTACTTGTCCTCGGGCAGCAGCTCGGCCTTAAACTCATCGACACCCGCCTCGCGCGCAATGCGCTCGGCCGTGCGTTCAGAATCGCCCGTGAGCATAACGACATGTTTGACGCCCAGCGCATGCAGGTCGGCGATGGCTTCACGGACCCCGGGCTTAAGCGGATCCTCGATGCCGAGCACGCCCACGACCGTGCCGTCGACCGCCAGATACAGCGGCGACAGGCCCTGCATCTGGGACTCAATTTGCTCCTTAATGTCGGACTCGAGCTGCGCGCTCTCATCCTCAAATACAAAGTGCGCGGAACCGATGATGGCGCGACGCCCTTCAATGGACGAAGCGATACCGTGCGCCACAATATACTCGACAGCAGCGTGACGCTCGCGGTGCTCGAGTCCACGCTCACGTGCCGCATTGACCACGGCGCGTGCTACCGGATGAGGGAAATGCTCCTCCAAGCAAGCGGAAAGGCGCAGGACCTCGTCCTCGCTCCAGCCGTCGGTCGTGAGCACGCAAGCCAGGCGCGGCTGAGCCTCGGTGAGCGTGCCGGTCTTATCAAACACAATGGTGTCGGCCTTGGCAAACGACTCAAAGTACTTTGCGCCCTTGACCATGACGCCCATCTTGGCAGCATCGCTCATGGCAGTCATGACGGCAACGGAACCCGTGAGCTTGAGCGCGCACGAGTAGTCGACCATCAGCGCCGCCGAGGTCTTGATAAGGCTGCGCGTAGTGAGCGCGACCAGGCCCGCAAGCAGGAAGTTCCACGGGACGATCTTGTTGGCGAGGTCCTCCATATGCGACTGGCCCTCGGACTTGAGCGAGTCGGCCGTCTGCACGAGCGAGACGATTGAGCGCAGTTTGGTTTGCGCCGTATTGGCGCGCACACGCACCAAGATGCTGCCGTCTTCCACGACGGTGCCGGCGAACACGTCGTCGCCCACGCTGCGCTCGACGGCCAACGGTTCGCCGGTCAGGGTCGCCTGGTTGACCATAGCGCTCCCCTGCTCGACCACGCCGTCGATGCAGATGGACATGCCGGTGCGCACGGCGACCAAATCGCCGGGTTCAAGCTCGGTGGCGGCAACGCTTACCTCAGTGTCGCCGACGACCTTTTGCGCCTTGTCGGGCACGTCGAGCAGCGAGTTGATGAGCTCGTTTTCGCTCATGGCACGGGTGTAGTCCTCGAGCAGCTCGCCCACGTTGAGCAGGAACATCGTCTGCCCCGCGGTGTCGACATCACGCTTGACGAACGAAATGCCGATGGCCGAAGCGTCGAGCACAGGAACGGTCAGGCGCGGCTGCGCCAGTTCATGAAGGGCAGCGCGCAAAAATGCCATGTAACCGGCCACGACAAACACCGCACGCAGAGGCGTCGGCAAGAACCAGCGACGTGCGTAATGGGCACCGACGAGTGTCGCCAGGTCCATAACGAGTTTGTGCTTGCGCGGCTCGAGTTGCATCACGTAACCCGACTTGGCATCGGCGATAGCTTGAGCATCGAGTGCGCCCAGGGCGTCGAGCACGCTCGCGCGGCGCGGCTCATCGTACTCCAGCGCCATCTGACCAATACGGCCATAAACGCGCACCTTGTGCACGCCGTCGATATCGCCGCTGAGCTTAAGAAGTGCATCGAGATCGCTCTCTGGCACAGGACCCGCCAATTGAAGACGGGTCCTGCCGGGGATCTCGCTAATAATCGAGAATCTCATAGTTTGTGCCTGGGAGCGTTACTCGGCTGCCTCGTCAGCAGCGGCCTCGCTCTGGGTGATGTAGGCAGCCTCGGCAACCATGTCATCGACATTGGCCTTGGCCTGCTCGACCATGTCCTGGTAGCAGTTCTTGACGCGCATACCGCACGCAATGCCCTGCACGCAGGCATTCTTTACCGGAGCGCTGGTGAGCAGCTTGATGCCGGCCGTACCAAGCAGAAAACCGCCACCGACAAGCAGGGTATTGAACGTCGACTTCTTCATGTTGCTTCTCCCTTTTGCCGCATTGGACGCGGCACGGTGCCTCAGCACCCGAGTAAATAAGTTTGCTCGAGCACACTTTTGAAAAATAGTTTAGTTTATCTAACTATTAAGGTCAACAAAGGTTAACTTTTTGGAAATCTCGGGGCGCGATGTGACCAAGAGGACCGTCCCTGCGCCACGTCCACAAAACAATGGGCGCGCCAACGGCGCGCCCATTCACCAAATTCCATTCAGCCCACCTGACCCGGAAGGCCGAGTCGTCAGGGCGGGGAAGGCCCCCGGAGCGGCGGGGCGCTTGCTCAAAATGAGTTCCGCACGCAAAGAAGGCCACTTAATGTGGCCTTCGTCTTGCGCAGGACTGTTCGAAATTTTGAGGAAGCACCCCGCCGCTCCGGGGGCCTTCCCCGCCCGTGAGTCTACGCGAGCGCCTTTCTCAGCAACTCGTTGAAGAGCTTCGGGTTGCCCTTGCCGCGGCTCGCCTTCATGCACTGGCCCACCAAAAAGCCGATGACCTTCTGGTTGCCGTCATGATACTGCTGCGCCTGATCGGCACAGTTTGCCAGTACCTCGTCCACAATCGGCTGCAGCGCGCCGGCATCGCTCACCTGACGCATACCGCGCTCGTCGACGATCTTGTTGGGGTCGTCGCCGGTCTGGGCCATGGCCTCAAAGACCTCGTGCGCCTGGTTGGAGCTGATGGCATCGGTCGCGAGCAACTTGGCAAGAGCTGCCACCTGAGCCGGCGCGATGCCGGACTCGGCCAGCGAGACGCCTGCGCCCTTAAGATAGGCGATCATCTCGTTCACCAGCAGGTTTGCAACCGTCTGGGCCTCCTTGCCAGCCGTACCAGCAGCGGCCGCCTCAAAGAACTCGGCAAACTCGGGGTCGCCGGCAATCTGCTCGGCATCGGCCGCCTTAATGCCAAAGTCGGCCTCAAAACGGGCGCGCTTGGCATCGGGCAGCTCGGGAATCTCGCCACGGCAGCGGTCGATAAACTCGTCGTCCAGATCGAACGGCGCCAGATCGGGGTCGGGGAACAGGCGATAGTCGTCGGCCGTTTCCTTCACACGCATGACCACGGTGCGCTTGCGGCTGGGCTCCCAGTGGCGGGTCTCCTGATAGATGATGCCGCCCTCCTCGAGCACCTCGGCCTGACGGCAGATCTCGTAGGCAAGGCCGTCGTGCAGGCTCTTAAACGAGTTGAGGTTCTTGAGCTCGGTCTTGGTGCCCAGCTTGGTCTCGCCGCGGCGACGCAGCGACACGTTGCCGTCGCAGCGCATGGAACCCTTCTCCATGGAGCAGTCCGAAATGCCCAGCGTCACAAAGATGCGACGGAGCTTTTCCATAAACAGACGCGCTTCCTCGGGCGTGCGCAGATCGGGCTCGGTGACGAGCTCAATCAGCGGCGTGCCGCAGCGGTTGTAGTCGACGAGCGACTCGGCCGCGGCGGTAATGCGGCCCTCGGCACCGCCCACGTGCACCATCTTGGCAGCGTCCTCCTCCATGTGGATGCGCAGGATGCGGATGGGCACCGTGTAGGAACCGTCCTCGCGACGCTCGGGCATCTGCAGGCTGGACGCGTCGTAGCTGGCCAGGTGGCCGGCACGCTGGTTGCCCTCGCGCATGGTCGACGTCATGGACGTAGACAGGCCCTCGGCGTTGGCCGAAGCGCTCGCCAGACTCTGGGCCTCGGCCTCGCCAAACGCGCAGTCGGGGCGCTCGGCGGCACCGCGACCGGTCACATCCAGATCCAGGTGACCGTACATGGCAAAGGCGACCGGACCCTGCGTGGTCTGGAAGTTCTTGGCCATATCGGGATAGAAGTAGTGCTTGCGGTAGAACATCGAGTGGCGCTGAATCTCGCAATTGGTGGCGAGACCTGCCTTGACGATGCTCTCGATGGCGCGCTTGTTGGGCACCGGCAGGGCGCCGGGCAGGCCCAGGCACACCGGGCACACGTTGGCGTTGGGCTCGTCATCGTGGCTGAGCTTGCAGTTGCAGAACATCTTGGTATCGAGTGCGGTGAGCTCGGTATGGATCTCCAGGCCAATCACGGCCTCCCAATCCTGCAGGACCTCGGAAAGCTCCTTCATTACAGCTCGCCTCCCTTCCCGGCAAAATCGGGCGCGACGGAAAGCGCGGGCGCACCCGTGGCGGCATCGGCAAAGCCGCGCTCCAGGGCGCGGGCAAACGTGAGCAGCTGACGGTCCTTAAAGGCCGGACCAACCAGCTGGGCAGAAACGGGCAGCTTGGTGTCCTCGCCCAGGCCCAGCGGCACCGAGATACCGCCGTTGCCGCAAATGTTGAGCGAGATAGTGTACAGATCGGAGAGGTACATCTGCGTGGGGTCGCTGATCTCGCCAAACTTAAAGGCCGTACGCGGCGAGGCGGGCATAAGGATGGTGTCCACCTTGGCATACGCGGCGTCGTAGTCCTGCGTGATGAGCGTGCGGGCCTTTTGCGCGGCGTAGTAGTACTTGTCGTACACGCCCGAGCTCAGCAGGTAGGCGCCGAGCATCTGACGGCGCTTGGCCTCGGCACCAAAGCCGTGGGCGCGCGAGAGCGAGCTCTGGTCGGACAGGTTGGCGCAGCCCTCCTCCTGATAGCCGTAGCGAATGCCGTCGAAACGAGCCAGGTTGGAGAACGCCTCGGCCGGGCCGATGACGTAGTAGGCGGCGATGGCGGCGTCCAGGTGCGGCAGGTCGACCTCGACCAGCTCGGCGCCCTGGTTCTGCAGCTCCTGGGCGGCGCGCTGAACAGCGGCCTTGACCTCGGGCGTCAGGCCCTCGGCCTCCATAAACGCAGGGATGATGCCCACGCGCTTGCCCTCGATGCTGTCGTTGAGATGCTCGGTAAAGTCGACGGCGCAATCCTGGCTGGTGCAGTCGTACGGATCGTGGCCCGCGCCGGTAAGCGCGTTCATGGCCAGCGCGACATCCTCGACCGTGCGACCAAAGGGGCCCACCTGGTCGAGCGACGAGCCAAAGGCAACCACGCCGTAGCGGCTCACGGCGCCATACGTGGGCTTAAAGCCCACCACGCCGCACAGCGACGCCGGCTGGCGAATGGAGCCGCCGGTGTCCGAGCCCAGCGAGAGCGCGACCTCGCCCGCGGCGACGGCTGCAGCGGAGCCGCCCGAAGAGCCGCCGGGCACGTGCTCGGTATCCCAGGGGTTGTTGGTGCGGTGGAACGCCGAGCTCTCGGTGGAGCTGCCAAAGGCAAACTCGTCCATGTTGGCCTTGCCCATGGGCAGGCAGCCGGCATCGAGCATGCGCTGGACGCAGGTGGCGGTGTAAACGCTCTGGTAGTCCCCGAGCATGCGGGAAGCGCAGGTGGTGCGCGTGCCCACGAGGTTCATGTTGTCCTTGATGGCCAGCGGCACGCCCGCGAGCGGGGGCAGCGGCTTTCCGGCGGCGCGATCGGCATCCACGCGCGCAGCGGCCTCGAGCGCAAGCTCGGGCGCCACCTGCAGGAATGCCTGGACCCCGCCCTCGCGCGCCTCGATGGCGGCAAGGGAGGCCTGGGCCACCTCGGTAGCGGTAAAGTCGCCGGCGGCAACGCCCGCGGCGATCTGGGCGGCGGTAAGGGAATCGAAGCTCTGTGCCATTACTCGCTCTCCCCCTCTCCCAAAATGGACGGCACGCGGAAGTAGCGGTCGCGCGCGCTGCCGGCGTTTTCGAGCGCAACGTCGAGCGGCAGATCGCGCTCGGGCTCGCGCAGGTCATCGCCCATCACGTTGGACAGGCTTCCGATGGGATGGAACGTGGGCTCCACGTCGGGCAAGTCATATTGCAGGACGGGCTCGAGCATCTGGACGGCGTCGTTCATGTAGGACGTCATCTGGGTGAGCTCGTCATCGGTCAGTGCGATCTTTGCGTACTCGGCGATGCCGCGCACGTCTTTCTCGCTGAGTGCCATAGGCGCTCCCTTCCGCATAACAGATAAACCGCTCTAGTATACAAGGCAACGCCGCTTGGAGCAGGCGCTTTACCTAAATGCAGCGAAAACGTAACGAGGGCGGCGGTTGGCAGGCGGCAGGCTGGCGGTTCTGCAGCAAAACCGCACCGTCCATAGCGAAAACCGTCCCACCCGCAACGAAAACCGCGCCGTCCGCAACGAAGACCATCACAACATTCGATGCTTTTCGCCAAAATCGAGATTTTCATCGAATGTTGTGATGGTTTGGAAGCCCCGACCACCACAAAGGTGTCTGTCCCCATTGTGGTGGTTCTGGAGAATGTCTTATGCCGAGACCTTGGCCTTGCGGCGTTTGCGGACCGCGTGGATCACGATGTCCAACAGCAACAGCACAATGGCTACGATCACGATGAGCACGGCAAACTCGCGCTTGCCCCAGTGGCGCCCGGCCAGCGACTTTTGCTTGTCGACGTCCTTCTTGCTGTACTTGGTGCGCACGCAATGCACCAGCAGGCGATGGTCGTTCACGCCATAGGGCGTGCAGGTGACGAGCGTCACCTTGTCGGCGCCGGGCTCGATGGTCAGCGACTCCATCTCCTCGGGCAGCACCACCTCGGAGTCCACCATCTTGTAGGCGAGCGTCTTGTTCATGGTGTGCAGCAGCACCAGGTCGCCGGGCTCCAGCGAATGGATGTCGTCGAACATGCTCAGGTTGCGCATGCCCGAGTGCGCGGTGAGCACGCAATGCGTCGAGGTGCCGCCCACCGGCAGGCTCGTGCCCTCCAGGTGGCCGACGCCCGCCATAAGGACTTCTTCGCTCGTGCCGTGGTAGATGGGCATGCTCACGTCGATGGAGGGAATCTCGACCCAGCTCATCATGGGGTCGCGGTCAAAGATGAGCTGCTGAGCGTAGGGCTCGATCTGGTCGGCGGGAAGCTCGGTGGCCTCGCCCGCCAGCTGCTCGTTAAAGGAGCGCGCCTGGAGCAGGATGCGCTCGCGCTCCTCGGCAGACAGCGCGTCCACGGTGCTGGACACCGTGCTGATCTGGTTGAACACGCCCGAGGCCTCGAGCCGGTCCAAGATCCACGGCCAGGTCATAAGGCCCACGCCAATAAGGATGATGACGATGGTGATGAGCCGGTCGGCCCAGCGCGGCAGTCGCTTGCGGCGGCGCTTGGGCTTTGGTTGAGGTTTGGGCTGAGGGCTTGAGCCGCCGTTGTCCGCGGCGTTATTGCTCTTCATATGTTTGGCGCCCTGCACCATCGCCGGTCACTCCTCTACAGCTCAGGTTGTCTAAACAAATAATAGCCGATTAGCGAGCCTCCGCGCCGGACAACGCAGCTAGACTGCACCGTCCAGTCGAGGATAAGCCAGGGTTGATTTCCGATCTCAGCCGAACACATTGAGCAAATAGGCCATTCCCGCAGTTAGCCGAACGCCCCCGCGGCCCCTCCTGGGGTCCGGGGGCGCCGTTTTCCCAGTTGATGGAACGGTGGAGATGTGTTTCGATAGGTCCGGTGGCCATGCTCCGCCCGCCGCCCGGCACCTCTTCCCAGACTCAGCCGGACGGTCGGTCCGTCTATTCCGTTTTTCCTTCTAGGCTAGGCCAGCGGGGCTTCGCCCCTCTCGGCGCGCGCCCTCTCGATGAGCCCCGGCGTCAGGTCGAGGTCGCCGAGCGGCACGTCTTCCACGCCGTAGGCGTCCAGCAGCGCCGCCGCGTCCTCCCCGAGCATCGCCCTGAAGGCGCGCGCGGGCGTCGCGAAGCCGAGCGCGCCGCGGGGCTCGGAGTTCACGACCGCCCGGACGCCCTCCAGGGCGGCCGCGACGCACCCGGAGGTCTTCTCCCCGAGCAGGAGCGCCAGCTGGAGCCTGCTGGGGCGGTGGAGCAGCGTGAGCAGGCAGGCCGAGTCCTCCCGGGCGCCCTCGACGGTGTCCATCTCCCAGGCCGCGGCGCACGCGTCCTCCCCGAGGGCGAGGAACGCGGCGTATGACCTGCGGGCGGAGTGGCGCGTGGCCGCCCGGACGGCGGCGCGCCTCCTCGGCCTGTAGCCGACCTTGCGCCTGAGCTCCATGTTGGTCATGCCGTCGTAGCCCGCCGCGATCCAGCGGTAAATGGTCGACGGCGACAGGTCCACCGGCCCTCCGTTGCATGCGGCCATCTGCTCGGGCGAGAGCCCCCGGCGCAGGCAGTCCCTGATGGCCTCCAGCCTCGCCGCCGCGGCCGGCTCGTCGGCGTCGATCCCGCGCCTGGACGAGACGAGCACCGAGTCGGCACACAGCTGCGCGGCGCGGGCCTCGTAGAAGACGTGCGGGCGGCGCTTGCAGCCCATCGCGCGGTAGCGGCCGCACCCGTTGCAGCAGCGCGGCCACGCCGCCAGGCGCGGGCAGGCCGACGACAGGTCGGTGTCGGCGCCCACGCGCTCGCCACGCCTGGGCTTCGGCGCCGTCACGAACCTGTGCGACGCCACCTCGGCGCTCACCGTCGAGGGCGACCTGCCCAGCTCCCTCGCGATCTCCCTGCACGAGGCCCTGCGCTCCAGCATCCTCTGGACCGTGTCCCGCTCGTGCCTCGTGAGCCTTCCGTAGGCCCTCGGGGCCGCTTTCGCGGAACCCTTCTTCCTCTTTCCGGACATGCCGTCCTCCGATCTTCCGGGGCCGGCCGGTCCGGCCCTCAGGGTATCGGGTTCCCACATTCATCCGTACATGTGCGGATGAATGTGGGAAGTGTTCGGATAAAGTCGTTAATCAAGGGAGGATAAGCCAGCATTTGCGTTTTCAAAATGTTCCGAATCGGCTGGGCGATTCGGGATACAATGTCAGTAGAAAACGACGCACCCCGCGTAAATGTTTGGGAGCGCGGGCGGCCTAGTTTTCAGCTTTTGTTAAATGCCCGGGATCCTACCCCCGGGCATTCTTATTTGCGCTTGTTGCGGCGCAAATGCCGTCCACCGTCCGCACCGCGCGTGCGCCTACGGACCTTAAACCGAACCTCATACGAGTCAAGAAACGCGATGACGAACGTGCCCACCGCCGCGAGGGCGGCGAGCGCGTTAAGGAATTTCAGCATTTGGGGACCTCCGATCGAGTCGTCGGCCGCCCGCGCACGGGATGCGTCGCAAGGATATTTTACTGCGAGTGTATGCACCCACGGCTGGTAAACGCGATTTTGACAAACATTTGTTCGATAGTTACACACGCGGTTCCTCGTCCAGCGGAGCCCGGCCGCATTGTCCGGGTTTGCCCGACGCGTTTGCGTTTTCAAAATGTCCCGAATCGGCGGGGCGATTCGGGATACAATAGCTTCAGGAAACGACGCACCCCGCGTAAGTACTTTGGAGCGCGGGCGACCAGTTTCCGGTGTTGTTAAATGCCCGGGCTCCGAACCCCGGGCATTCTTATTTGCGCTTGTTGCGGCGCAAATGCCGTCCACCGTCCGCACCGCGCGTGCGCCTACGGACCTTAAACCGAACCTCATACGAGTCAAGAAACGCGATGACGAACGTGCCCACATCGGACGATGGAGGCTGGCTGCGTTATCCCAAAAAACGGGGCAGACTCCAGTGCGGAGTCTGCCCCGAAAAGAGAATGGCAAAGCAAGAACGTGGATGGACGAGAAGAGTGTCCGCAAGTCTCATGGCCATCACATCCCACCTGCCAAAGGGATGGGTGAGCGAGCGTTACTCCTGCTCGGACTCCTCAGCCTGCTTACGGCTGCGGATGAGGTGCGCCACGCCGATGCACAGCACCGCGCCACCAGCGATCCAGGTGAAGGTCACGCCGTTGAGACCGGTCAGCGGGAGGTTGGAGCCCTTCTTATCGGTAACGGTGAGGTGCACCATGCCGTTAGTGGAGTTTTCGACTTTGACGAGCGTCTGATTGTCTCCATCAGTTACCATAGCCGTAGGGGTAACCACGGTGGTGTCGTTCTCGGAAAGCTTACCGCTTGTAATGGTGAACGTGATGCCTTTGTCGCCGTGAGAGTTATCGTAGCCAGGTGCGGGCGTGACCTCTGTGAGGACATAAGTGCCCTCATCGAGACCGACAACGTTAATCTTGCCGCTGGAATCCGTGGTAAGCTTGGCTTTCTCGGCGTTCGTCTGTTTTACACCGGTGCAATCGATGAACATATTCTCGAGTTCGCCCTCGTCGTTCTTCTCCTGCAGCTTGAACACAACACCGGAGAGCTTCTTAGGGGTTTCCTCATTACCAACCTTGGTGACGTCAATGCCGTAGGTGTAGTCGTAGGCGGGATGCACGACTGTTGTATCTGTTTCGTTAGAGTGGGGGTTATTGGAATAGGTCAGAGTAACGGTATTCTTCTGGCCTTTACCGAGTATATCGGCGTTAACCTTAGTAGGGTTGAGCTTTGCCTTATAGTTCACATAGATTTTGGAGCTACCACTAACGGTAATATCCTTATCCTTGTCAGATTTAATTTCTCCCTTAAGGTTGTCAAAAGAAACAACAAGCTCGTTCTTTCCTTGATCAGTGACGTAGTTCGCAGTGTAGTAGCCTTCCTTGACCTTAGCATTGTCAATCTTGACCTCAACAACAGGTTTACCGTCGGAGAGGTTGGGAACCATCGTAGAAGGCAGATCATCAGTAAAGGTATAGCTGTACTTTTCGTAAGTATTGATATTGCTGGCCACGGTACCTGCAAGCTGGTACTCAATCAGCTGGTCGGATGCAGAGTCCGCAACCCTATTGGGCGCCTCGAAAACGTCCTTGTTCCCATCTGTCACAAAACTACCGTTGTTATCGTCCTTGACTGCCTTGGTTACGCTGGGGACATCCTTCTTGGGCTCCACCTTTACATCTTCGCCACCGACGACAGCGAAGATCGGTGAGGTGTAAGCGTCTTTATTGCGATCTGCTCCAGTAGTTGCACCGACCGACTTCGTTTCAAAGAGCCAGTAGCCGGCATCGATGCCCTCAAATGTTCCCGGGGTACCACTCTTCGCATCTGTCCACGTCTGGCCTTCAAGCGACTTAGCAATCATGTCGAGCACACTTCCGGCATTGACGTTATTGCCCACAACTTCAGAACTGTGGTTATTGATGAAGTTGACCCATGCCTGAGCGGAATTATCGTTAGGCAAATCACTAGGTTTAGAGCCATTATCAACATTATCAAACGCCGTAGTCACTGCAGTCTTCACGGAATTATTTGCCCAATCAATATCGGAAAGGGTCTTATCGCCAGTGGAATCCCAGACTCCCTCGCTCTTCTGGTCCTGCGTAACCTTAGCCTTGAAAATCTGGATACCCTTAAAGGTCGTATCCTTGTAGGTCTCCTCATTAATCGTCACGTTGCCACTCGTCGTAGC